>NZ_JBEPOA010000001.1:3447500-3924182 GCF_040546565.1 Rhizobium sp. OAE497 | reverse complement strand
AAATCCAAGTTTTTTGACATTTTTGTAACAGGTTGATTTTGCAAAGGGATTTGCGGACTTTGGTCCTGCCACGAACTTATGCCTCCAGGGATCGCTGGAGAATCCCGGGAGCGAAGCAGTTTCAGGCATTATCGGGCGGGCTTTCCGCCTGCCCTATATATAGGAAGCGCATCCGGGACTTGCCACAGCGGCTTGCGGAATGGCATCCGATCGCTAATTTCGCGCCAATAGTCCTGCGCGCCGCAGCCTTGCGCCGCGCCTGAAACGATCGCTGGAGAGAATGGATATCGCTTCCCTGCCGGTACTGCCGGTTTCCCATGTGCTTTCCGATATCGGGGCGGCGCTCGAAAGCCAGCGGCGTGCAGTACTGTCTGCTCCGCCGGGCGCGGGCAAGACGACGCTGGTGCCGCTTTTCCTGCTCGCGCAGTCCTGGCGTGGCGACGGCAAGATTATCCTGCTCGAACCGCGCCGGCTTGCAGCCCGCGCTGCGGCGAGCCGAATGGCCTCGCTGCTCGGCGAAAGCGTCGGCCAGACCGTCGGCTACCGCATGCGTCTCGACAACCGCGTCTCGGCCGCGACGCGGATCGAGGTGGTGACCGAGGGGGTGTTTGCCCGGATGATTCTCGACGATCCCGAACTCTCGGGCGTCTCGACCGTCATTTTCGACGAGTTCCACGAGCGGTCGCTGGATGCCGATTTCGGGCTGGCGCTGTCGATCGACGTGCAGGGCGCATTGCGCGACGATCTGCGGATTCTTGTGATGTCCGCGACGCTCGATGTCGAGAGGGTCGCTACGCTGCTCGATAATCCCCCCATTATCGAAAGCATGGGACGGGGTTTTCCGATCGATATCCGCTATCAGGACCGGCCGGGCGGCGAGCGGATCGAGGATACAGTGACCAGGGCGATCCTCGATTATCATGCCACTGAGACCGGCTCGATCCTCGCATTCCTGCCGGGGCAGGCGGAAATCCTGCGGACGACCGAGCGGCTGGAGGGACGGCTTGGCGCCTCGACCCTGATTGCGCCGCTCTATGGCAATCTCAGCCAGAAGGAACAGGACGCCGCGATCAGGCCGGCGGCGGCAGGGACGCGCAAGGTGGTGCTGGCGACTTCGATCGCCGAGACCTCGATTACCATCGACGGTGTGCGGATGGTGATCGACAGCGGGCTGCAGCGGCTCCCCGTCTTCGAGCCGTCGACCGGGATCACCCGGCTGGAGACGGTGCGGGTATCACGGGCTTCGGCCGATCAGCGGGCCGGACGCGCCGGACGAACCGAACCAGGCATTGCGCTGCGCCTCTGGCATCAGGGGCAGACGGCCGCCCTTCCCGCTTTCACCCCGCCGCAGATCCTCTCCAGCGACCTTTCCGGGCTGGTGCTCGATCTGGCGCATTGGGGTGTGCAGGATCCGAAGACGCTTGCCTTCGTCGATCAGCCGCCGGCGGCCACACTTGCCGAGGCACGGTCGCTGCTGATCGATCTCGGGGCGCTCGCCGCCGACGGCAGCCTGACCGAGCGCGGACGGACCATGCGCGAGATGGCGCTGCCACCGCGGCTGGCGGCGATGGTGGTTTCGGCCGGAGAACATGGCGATGCCCGCGAGGCAGCGCTGCTTGCGGTGCTGATGACCGAACAGGGATTAGGCGGCGCCAGCATCGATCTCGAGGAGCGGCTGCGCCGGTTCAAGACGGAGAAGGGCGAGCGGGCGGAATCCGCCCGGCGGCTGGCGCAGCGGCTGGTAAGCGGGCTCGACAAGGTGAAATCGACGGCCTCGCCAACGGCCGGACAGCTGCTGATCCATGCCTTTCCCGATCGCATCGCCCTGCAGCGCGGCGCGCGGGGCCGCTATGTGATGGCAAATGGCCGCGGCGGCGAGCTTGCGGAAACAGAGCGGCTGGCGGGCAGCCAGATGCTTGTGATCGCCGACCTGACGGGGCGGGCGGCGCAGGCTCGCATTCTTGCGGCGGCCGAGATTACGCGCGGCGATGTCGAGGCGGAACTGCCGGGGGCGATCAAGACGGGCGAGCAGACCTATTTCGATCTGCCGAGCCGGCAGGTACGAGCACGCAAGGCGACGCGGCTCGGCGCCATCGTCTTCGAAGAGACGCCCCTTCCCCGGCCAAGCGGCGCGGCGACAGCCAAGGCGCTCGCCGACGGCATCCGGCAGCTCGGGCTTGCGACCCTCCCCTTCTCCAAGGAAGCGGCTCAGCTTCGCGAGCGGATCGGCTTTCTCTATAGAACGATCGGCGAGCCCTGGCCCGACATGAGCGACGAAGCGCTGCTCGAGCGGCTCGACGACTGGTTCGTGCCGTTCCAGGCGGATGTCCGTGGTATTGCCGATATCAGCGCCGGATCGCTGTCGAACGGGCTGATCAGCCTCGTTCCCCATGCGCTGCAGCGCGACCTGGCAAAACTGGCGCCGACGCATTTCGAGGCGCCGACCGGGCAGCGCCATCCGATCCAATATGATGGTGAAGAGCCGTTGCTGACGATCCGGGTGCAGGAGCTGTTCGGGCTGAAGGATCATCCGGCGATCGGCGGCGGGCGATTGCCGCTGCTGCTCGAACTCACCTCTCCCGCCCACCGGCCGATCCAGACGACGCGCGACCTGCCGGGCTTCTGGGCGGGCTCCTGGAAGGACGTGCGCGCCGAGATGCGCGGACGCTATCCGCGACATCCCTGGCCGGAGCGGCCGGAAGAGGCACTGCCGACGACACGCGCCAAGCCGCGTGGTACATAAGGACATGACGATGGTAGACGACGCCGACAGCAAGACGCAGGAAGACAGACACAGCAGCCGGCGGCTTCGCCTGCAGACGATCGTGAGGCTGCGCTGGCTGGCGGTCGCCGGTCAGGCGGTGACTGTTTTCATCGTTGCCTTCTGGCTGAAATTTCCCCTGCCGCTGATTGCCAGCTGCTCGCTGATTGCAGCACTTGCCTGGGTCAACTTCTACCTGACGATCCGCTACCCGCCGACGCACCGGCTGGAGGCGCCGGCTGCCTTTGCGCTGCTGGGGCTCGATCTGCTGCAGCTATCGGCACTGCTCTTCATTACCGGCGGACTGGCGAACCCATTTGCGGCGCTGGTCTGCGTGCCGGTCATCATTTCCTTTGCCTCGCAGCCGATCCGCTACAGCACGGCGCTGATCCTGTTTGCGATGGTCTGCATCACTATCCTCGCCTTCTCGCCCTTCCCGCTTCCGTGGTTCGATGGCGTGGAGATCAATGTCCATAATGTCATGCAGTTCGGCGTCTGGTGCTCGATCGCCTCGACCATGGCCTTTGCCGCCTTCTACGCCTATCGCGTATCGATGGAAGCGAGCCAGCTGGCCGATGCGCTCGCCGCCACCGAGCTGGTGCTGCAGCGCGAAAAGCATCTGTCGCAGCTGGACGGTCTTGCTGCGGCCGCCGCGCACGAGCTCGGCACGCCGCTCGCGACCATCAGCGTCGTTGCCAAGGAGATGGAGCGCGAGCTGAAGGACGACGACCGGTTCCGCGAGGACGTGCAGCTGTTGCGCAGCCAGAGCGAACGGTGCCGCGACATCCTGAAACGGCTGACCAGCATGTCGACCGAGGGTGACGCGCATATGCGCCGCCTGCCGCTGTCGTCGATGATCGAGGAGATCCTTGAGCCCTATCGCGAATCCCAGATCGCGCTGGAGCTGATCGAGAAAAGCCCGCGCAAGGGCGAGCCGGTGACCGAGCGCAATGCCGGCATCCTTTATGGCCTCGGAAACCTGATCGAGAACGCCGTCGACTATGCTCGCGAGAAAGTGACCATAACCGTCGAACATGACCATCGTCGTGTCCTGATTGTCATAGAAGACGATGGCAACGGCTATGCGCCGGACATTTTGACACGGATCGGCGAACCCTACGTGACCAAGCGGCAGAAGGAAGATACGGCGGGAGGCCTGGGACTTGGGCTTTTCATCGCCAAGACGCTGCTGGAGCGCTCCGGCGCCGCACTGGTCTTCGAGAACCGCGAACCGGAAGGCGCGGGCGCCCGTATCCGCGTCGAGTGGCCGCGCATGCTGATTGACGCGCATTCGACAAAGTGACTTTATCGGCCTAATGAAGTTTTGAGCAATCGACCGATATTCAGGGCGGGGAACCGCCGGGATCAGAGACAATGACGGAACAAGACAGCGAAACCCTTGCCATCGGCGAACACGACATCGGCCCGGATGCGAGCCTGCTTATCGTTGATGACGACGGCCCGTTCCTGCGCCGTCTGGCGCGGGCGATGGAGACGCGGGGCTTCCATGTGGAGACGGCGGAATCGGTTGCCGAGGGCGTGGCCAAGTCCAAGGCCCATCCGCCGAAGTATGCGGTCGTCGACCTGCGGCTCGGCGATGGAAACGGACTGGACGTCATCGAGGCGATCCGCCAGCGCCGCGACGACACCCGCATCATCGTTCTGACCGGCTACGGCAATATCGCGACGGCGGTAACGGCCGTGAAGCTCGGTGCCGTCGATTACCTGGCTAAGCCTGCCGACGCCGACGACGTGTTTGCAGCGCTGACGCAGCGGCCGGGCGAAAAGGCCGAACTGCCTGACAATCCAATGTCAGCGGACCGCGTTCGCTGGGAGCATATCCAGCGGGTCTACGAGATGTGCGAGCGTAATGTTTCGGAGACCGCTCGCCGGCTCAACATGCATCGCCGCACCCTACAGCGCATCCTCGCCAAGCGCGCCCCGAAGTAAGCTCAGACGTCGTCGATGGCGAGCGGCTTGCCGTTCGCCCATTCGGCCATCATCAGCCGCTGGGCGGCAGCGCGCGAGAAATTCAGCATGACCGATTTGCGGGTGGCGGACGCGAGCTTGTGTTCGGGCGCTTCGCGGATCATGTGCGCGCCGTAACCATCCGAAAGAAACAGGCCGCAGTCCTCAGGGAAGATATCGAGTGGCACATCCTTGTGTGTGGCGAAGAACAGCCGGTCGCAATGGGCGCGATATTCCGGCCACTTGCGATCGACGCGAAAGTCCTCGATCGACGTCTTGATCTCGATGATCCAGATCTCGCCCTTGTCCGATACCGTGATCAGGTCGGCGCGCCGGCCGCTTGCCAAGGGCAACTCGGGAAGCAGGGCATGGCGCATCTCGTGAAGTAAAATCTGAGTCCCGCGGCGCACGAGCATAGCTCTGTCCGATTGCCGGCCATCTATTAACGGATTGTTATTGTAAACACTCAAAATCGTCATGGATAACCGTGGGGAGAGGGTGCTTGTTGTTGCAAAAAAGCCATGCGCTTTTAATTTGCCGCTGCGGGTAACTTTTGTCGCGATGCAGCATCTTGCAAAGCCGAAGTTAATCGAAAATAAACCATAATCAAAGATGGTTCGAAGCATCCTCCCACATTGCCCAAAACTTAAGAGACATCCATGCGCATCCGCAATGCATTCCCTGTATTCGGCCTGATGGCAACACTCGCCCTGGCCGGTTGCTCTACCAGCACCGAAAGCGCTTCCGTCGAAGACAAGGCTGCTGCTGGCCCGACTGTTCAGACGGCACAGATTTTCGATGACGCCTACGGCGTTACCTCGGATGCCGGATACTCGCTCCCCGCAATCCCGATCCAGCGCGTGAAGCCGGAATTCCGCCGCCAGATCGTCAGCTACCAAACGGATGAGCGTCCCGGCACGATCATCGTCAACACGCGCGAGCGCCACCTCTACTACATCCTGCCGGGCGGCAAGGCGATGCGCTACGGCATCGGCGTCGGCAAGGCCGGCTTCGCATGGGCCGGCACCGCATACGTTGCCTGGAAGCAGGAATGGCCGAACTGGCACCCGCCGAAGGAAATGGCCGTCCGCCGTCCCGAAATCGCCAAGTATGTCGAGAACGGCATGGAGCCGGGCCTGACCAATCCGCTCGGCGCCCGCGCCATGTACCTCTTCAACGACAAGGGCCAGGACACGCTGTTCCGCCTGCACGGCACGCCGGAATGGGCTTCGATCGGTACCGCCGCTTCTTCGGGCTGCATCCGCCTGATGAATCAGGACGTCATCGACCTCTACAGCCGCGTCCGTCCGGGCCGTTCGACCTCGAAGGTCATCGTTATCCAGTAAGCTATTTGCCCTATACGGCACGAAAAAGGCCGCCGGAGAGCTCCTCCGGCGGCCTTTTTGTTTTGGGCGGTTAAAGCTGAGGCCGGTTAACCGGCCTTCAGCTCCAGACGGCGGCGGTGCAGGACCGGCTCGGTATAGCCGTTCGGCTGCTCGCGGCCCTTGAGCACGAGATCGACGGCGGCCTGGAAAGCGATGGAATTGTCGAAATTGCCGGCCATCGGCGTGTAGGCGGCATCGCCGGCATTCTGCTGATCGACGACGGCGGCCATGCGCTTCATCGTTTCGATGATCTGAGGCTCGGTGACCACCTTGTGATGCAGCCAGTTTGCCATGTGCTGGGCGGAGATGCGCAGCGTCGCGCGGTCTTCCATCAGGCCGACATTGTTGATGTCGGGAACCTTGGAGCAACCGACGCCCTGATCGACCCAACGCACGACGTAGCCAAGGATACCCTGCGCATTGTTGTCGAGCTCGCGCTGGATTTCTTCCGGCGTCCAGTTGGGGCGCGGCGCGACCGGCACCGATAGGATGTCGGAGAGCTTCGCGCGCGGGCGATCCTTCAGGCCGCGCTGAACGTCGGCGACGTTGATCTTGTGATAATGCGTCGCGTGCAGGGTCGCAGCCGTCGGCGATGGCACCCAGGCGGTGTTGGCGCCGGCCTTCGGATGGGCGATCTTCTGCTCCAGCATCGCAGCCATCAGGTCCGGCATGGCCCACATGCCCTTGCCGATCTGAGCGTGGCCCGAGAGGCCGCATTCGAGACCGATATCGACATTCCAGTTCTCGTAGGCCGAGATCCAGGCCGCCTGTTTCATGTCGCCCTTGCGGATCATCGGGCCGGCTTCCATCGAGGTATGGATTTCGTCGCCGGTGCGGTCGAGGAAGCCGGTATTGATGAAGACGACGCGCTCCGCGGCAGCGCGGATGCATTCCTTGAGATTGACCGTCGTGCGGCGCTCTTCGTCCATGATGCCCATTTTCATGGTGTTACGGGGCATGCCGAGCAGCTCTTCGACGCGGCCGAAGATCTCGACGGCGAAGGCGACCTCTTCCGGTCCGTGCATCTTCGGCTTGACGACATACATCGACCCTTCGCGCGAGTTCTTCCGGCGCCCCTTGGGACCGACGTCATAGAGAGCGATGAGGCCGGTGATGACGGCATCCATGATGCCCTCAGGCACTTCGTTGCCGTCGCGATCGAGAATGGCCGGATTGGTCATGAGGTGACCGACATTGCGCACCAGCATCAGCGAGCGGCGGTGCAGCTCGAAGGTCGAGCCATCCGGTGCGGTGATATCGGTGTCGGGATTGAGCTTGCGGATGAAGGAGGAGCCGCCCTTGGTGACTTCCTCTTGCAGGTCGCCCTTCATCAGGCCGAGCCAGTTCCTGTAGACGACAACCTTGTCTTCGGCGTCGACAGCAGCGACCGAATCCTCGCAGTCCATGATCGTCGTGATCGCCGATTCCAGCCAGACGTCGGAAATATTCGCAGGATCGGCCTTGCCGATCGCCGTTCCGGCATCGACGACGATTTCGATATGGATACCGTTGTTCTTGAGAAGAACATGCGTCGGAGCGGCTGCGCTGCCACGGTAGCCGGCGAAATGTGCGGCATCCTTCAGCGGCAGATCCTCGCCGTCTACATCGGCGATCGTAAGCTTTGCGCCGTCGATCTTCAGGCTTCCGACATCCTTCCAGGAACCGCCCTCAAGAGGAACCGCGCCGTCGAGGAAGTCGCGAACCCAGGCGATGACCTTTTCGCCGCGCTTCGGATTATAGCCCCTGCCCTTTTCGGCGCCATCGGTTTCCGGAATGGCATCCGTGCCGTAGAGCGCATCGTAAAGCGAGCCCCAGCGCGCATTGGCGGCGTTCAGTGCATAACGCGCGTTCATGACGGGAACGACGAGCTGCGGGCCGGCGATCGAGGCGATCTCGGCGTCGACATTGCTGGTCGAGACCTTGAAGTCCGATCCCTCGGGCAGCAGGTAGCCGATCTGCTTCAGAAAGGCCTGGTAAGCGTCGAGATCGGCAGGCGCGCCGTTCTTGCGATACCAGCCGTCGATCTCGGCCTGCAGCCTGTCACGCTTGGCAAGCAGCTCGCGGTTCTTCGGTGCCAGATCGTGGACGATCTTCGAGAAGCCGGCGAAGAAGGTTTCGCCATCCACCTGAAGGCCCGGAAGCGCCTCCTTGACCAGGAAGTCGTGAAGGACGGCTTCGATCTGGAGACCCTGCTTTTCAACTCTACTCATGTGATGTTCCTCCGGCGGACGGCATACGTTTCATGCTGCCACTTTGCGCGGCTTTCATTCATAGTCAATTCTGCAATAGTTAGAAAGATTTATGCCTGACCGGAAAGAGTGCGGGGCGTGACCCGCATCGGCAGGCCATTCTGCGGCTGCGTCGTCAGTTTCTGCACCGGCCAGGGATTGGTTTTCTCGGTAATATCGAAGCGGAAACGCTTCATCAGCACCGCCAGCGCGATGACCGCCTCCTGCAGTGCAAAGGTCGCGCCGATGCAGACGCGCGGACCGGCGCCAAACGGCAGGAACTGGAAGCGGCCGATCTTGCCGCGATTTTCGGGCAGAAAACGCTCCGGCATATAGGCGCGCGGCTTTTCCCAATAGAGTTCGTGGCGATGCAGCGTCCACGGCATGATCAAGACCGTCATGCCGGCATGGATATCGACACGCTCGCCCTTGGCATCGGTCCAGCTGTCATCGGCGATTGCGGCACGGTTGATCGAGGGTGCGGGCGGATAGAGCCGGAGCGCTTCCTCGAAGGCAGCCCTCGTCACCGGCATCAGATCGAGCCATTCGACCGGCTCCGCACCACTGGCAAGAACGCGATCGATCTCCTCCTCCATCGCGTCGCGGATATGCGGGCTGTTGGCGATGCAATAGAGTGTCCAGGCGAGCGCGCGGGCCGTCGTCTCATGCCCGGCGCCGATGAAGGTCAGGATATTGTCCTCGATCTCCTCGTTCGTCAGGCCGTCGGGACCGGCCTGCTCGAGCAGAAGCGTCAGGAAATCCTCAGGGGCGGCAACGCGGTCGGCGCGCATCTGCTCGAGGCGCAAGTCCATGGTCTTGTGGACCATGTTACGGAACTGATCGAGGATCTTCTGACCGCCGATGCGGGTCACGCGCGGCACCCAGGACGGCGCGCGCATCAGATCCATCGGATCGACGCGGCCCATGCGATGCAGCAGCGAATTGACGTCATCGGCGAAATTGTCCGATGACGAGGCGATCTCGCCGGAAAACAGCGTGTCAGCCAATATCGCGAAGGTGAGCTCGGTCATATCGGTGGCGATATCGAAGCTGCCGCCACCCTCGTACTTTTCAGCGTAGAGCTCGGACTGGCGCAGCATCTGCCCGGCAAAACCCTTGGCGTGCCGCGGGGTGAAGACGGGTGCGACGGCCTTGCGAGAGCGCTTCCAGACCTGCCCCTCGGCAGTCAGTAGACCATCGCGCAGGATCGGCCGCAGCACCAGCTGGCGGATATCGGACATCCGGTAATTCGAGGCATTGTCGACCAGCACGTACTTGATGAGGCCGGGATCATTGACGATAATCGTGCTGTCGCGGAAGAAGCGCGTCTTGATCCAGGGCAGCGTGTAGGACGGCTCGCCCCACAGCTCCAGCGGATTGCGCAGGATGGTCCGGATGATTTCCAGCCGCGACGGCGGCACGGTGCGCGGCACCGGCGCGGGTGGAACGAAGGGATCAGGACGCATGTCCATGATATTGCAGCCTTTCGTGGAAGATTTACGCCTTCCCGGCAAGGCAGAAGACTAGTTGAGGGCCTTCAACTCGTCCAGCTTGTCGTTGATCAGCCAGCCGTAATAGTTCTCTTCCGGCCAAACTGTCGCACCGCCGTGGTTCTTCGCTGCAAGGGCTGCGGCACGCTGGCGGGAATTGCCGACATTGTAGAGCGTCGCCGTCAGGCCCGGATTATCCGAGATATCCATGCCGGCAATCCGCTTGTAGTCGTCGATCGAGGTTCTGACCGATGCAGCGACGAAGGCCAGAGAAATATCCGGCTGCATGATCGCCTTGTAGACGCCGCTCGCATCCTTCTCGCTGAGCTTCGGATAGCCCGAAACGCGGGTGACGAGATCAGACAGCATCAGCGCCGTCAGCGGATTGATCTGGCCAAGACCGAAGGTCTGCCCCGCATAGAAAGGCTGGAAGAATACGGCGCTGAAGCGATTGTCGGGAAACTTCTTGCCGCCAACCGTCTTGCCGCGGAAGTCGGTTTCCCAGACATCCTCGCGGCAGCTCCAGAGCTGGTAGGAATCGCTCTTGCCGTTGCATCCGGCAAATTCCGGGCGGTCGATGAAGGTGTCGACATCCTCGCCGTCATAGGCAAAGCGGAAGCTTTCGCCGGCATAGGAGGCAGCCTTGACGTAGTAAGACTGCAGGCGGTCATAGGCGTCGACATTGTAGGTGTGCTCACCGACCAGCGCGCCGATGATGTGGATCGGCTCGATGCCGTAGGCGGCCGCCGTCTTGCGGATCTTGCCCATCAGCTCGTGATCGCTCGACAGGAGCTCGTAGACCTTCTCGTACTTACGGTCGAAGGTGGTCTTGGTACCCTTGGTACGGCGGACGGAAGCGCCCGGGATCGGCGGCTGCTCGACGTTGCGGTTGCCCGGCGGAACGGTCTGCATGGCATAGGCCGGTGCCGAAGTGAAAGCCGCAACGGCAATGAGAAGGCATGTCAAAAGGCGTCGCACGATCCGCTATCCTGTCGAGTTCATGGTCCCTGGCTGCGAGCGCGTGACTGGACCACAATCTTGTCCGAATAAAGCCCGCGCCAGCAAAGAAAACGGGCCTTTCACTAGAAAGTAAAAGGCCCGCTGTCGAGGGTTTGACCATCAAAATCTCTTGCGCGGAACGCAAAGCATTTCGCGCATTGAGAAATTTAAAGGATGAAGCGCGAGAGGTCGGTGTTGTTGGCGAGATCGCCGACATGCTCCCGGACGTAATTCGCGTCGATGGTCACGGCACTGCCGCCGCGATCCGGCGCGTTGAACGAGATTTCGTCCAGAACGCGCTCCATCACCGTCTGCAGGCGGCGGGCACCGATATTCTCGACCGTCGAGTTCAAGTGAACCGCGACATCGGCGAGCGCATCGATCGCATCGTCGGTGAAGTCGAGGCTCAGTTCTTCGGTCTGCATCAGCGCGCGATACTGGCGGATGAGGCTCGCCTCGGTTTCGGTCAGGATGCGACGGAAGTCCTCCTTGCTGAGCGGACGAAGCTCGACGCGGATCGGCAAGCGGCCCTGCAGTTCCGGCAGAAGATCCGACGGTTTGGCGACGTGGAAGGCGCCCGAGGCGATGAACAGGATATGGTCGGTCTTAACAGGACCATACTTCGTGGAGACCGTCGTTCCCTCGACGAGCGGCAGCAGGTCGCGCTGCACGCCTTCGCGGGAGACGCCGGCACCCATGCCGCCATCACGGGCGGCGATCTTGTCGATTTCGTCGAGGAAGACGATGCCGTCGTTCTCGACCGAGCGAACGGCCTCGCGCTGGATGACTTCATTATCGATCAGCTTGTCGGATTCATCGCGGATCAGATCGGTATAGGAGGCCTTGACGGTCGTGCGCACCTTCTTGGTGCGGCCGCCCATGGCCTTGCCGAACATATCGGAGAGGTTCAGGACGCCGATATTGGCGCCCGGCATGCCGGGGATTTCGAAACCGCCCATGCCCGACCCGCTATCGGCAACCTCGATGTCGATTTCCTTGTCGTCGAGCTCGCCGTTACGGAGCTTCTTGCGGAAGCTGTCGCGGGTGGCGGGCGACGCCGTGGCGCCGACCAGCGCATCGAGCACGCGCTCTTCGGCGCTCATATGCGCCTTGGATTCGACCTCGGCGCGCTTCTTGTCGCGCACTAGGCCGATGCCGATCTCGACGAGATCGCGGATGATCTGCTCCACATCACGGCCGACATAACCGACTTCGGTGAATTTGGTGGCTTCCACCTTGATGAAGGGCGCACCGGCGAGCTTGGCGAGACGGCGGGAGATTTCGGTCTTGCCGACCCCGGTCGGGCCGATCATCAGGATGTTCTTCGGCATGACTTCGTCGCGCAGGCTCTCATCGAGCTGCTGGCGGCGCCAGCGATTGCGCAGCGCAATTGCCACCGCGCGCTTGGCGTCGTGCTGGCCGATAATATGACGATCGAGTTCGGATACGATCTCACGGGGAGAAAAGTTGGTCATTGCAAATCCGTTTCCTGGTTTGCGTCCAGCACCATGAAATGGGCGGGACCATAGATGGATGTTCTTGTGTCGAGATAGCGAAAGCCGGCTTTCTCATAGGCGCGGATCGCCGCGTGGTTTTCCGGATGCGGATCAATGACGATCCTTTTCGTGCCTCCGGCGAAAAGCTCAGACGCGATCTGGCGAATGATCGCGCTGCCGTGACCCTTGCCGATCAGCGCCGGGATGCCGATGGAAATATCGAGCCCGAGCGTGCCTTTCGGCTGGTCCTGATAGGGATGACCGTCTTCGAGATGCGGATCGTAATGCTGGAGATAGGCGATCGGCCGTCCTTCCAGCTCGACGATCATCGGCCGCGTCTCGATGCTCTCGACCGCCTCTAGGATCTCCTGTGCACTCGCCTGCGGATCCCCGTCCCACCATTTCGCGACATGCGGCTCGGCGAGCCACTGTCCCAGCAGGGAAAGGTCCCTGCCCTCGACGTCTCGAAAATGGTAACGGGGTCCGTCCTCAGCCATCGGCATCGAGCGTTTCGACGATGATGTTGTGGTTGGTATAGACGCAGATGTCGGCGGCGATATCGAGCGCCTTGCGGGCGACCTCTTCCGCCGACTTGTCGGAATCGAGCAGGGCAAGCGAGGCTGCGAGCGCAAAATTGCCGCCCGAGCCGATCGCCATCGTGCCGTGTTCCGGTTCCAGGACGTCGCCATTGCCGGTGACGGCAAGCGTCACGGTCTTGTCGGCGACGAGCATCATGGCTTCGAGATTGCGCAGGTACTTGTCTGTGCGCCAGTCCTTGGCGAGCTCGACGGCTGCGCGCATGAGCTGGCCCGGATATTGTTCCAGCTTCTTCTCGAGGCGCTCAAGTAGCGTGAAGGCATCGGCGGTGGCGCCGGCGAAACCGGCGATGACTTCGCCACCTTTGCCGATACGCCGAACCTTGCGGGCATTGCCCTTCATGACGGTCTGGCCAAGGCTCACCTGACCGTCGCCAGCCATGACCACCTTGCCGCCTTTTCGAACTGTAATAATCGTTGTCATAAAACATCCTTGCCCGGGGGCCGGGCCGTTTTGCGCGGGCCGCTCACCGGCCCTGTTGAGCCCTATGTAAGTGGGCTTCCGCCGATTGCAAATGGTGCGGTTTTTCTGCGGCCACGCTTCTGGATATTTTAGGGAACGCCTGATATGGAACCGGCGTCATTCCCGATGGAGCAGCCAGATGGCCGAGACCGCAGCAAGCCGCACGGGCGCCGTTTCCCGCAAGACCAACGAAACGTCGGTTTCGGTTTCGGTCAATCTCGACGGCACCGGCAAGTCGAAGATTTCGACGGGCGTCGGCTTCTTCGACCATATGCTCGACCAGCTGTCACGACATTCGCTGATCGATATGGAGATCGAGACCAAGGGCGACCTGCATGTCGACGATCATCATGCCGTCGAAGACACCGGGATCGCGATCGGCCAGGCCATTGCGAAAGCGCTCGGCGATCGCCGCGGCATCACCCGCTATGCCTCGATCGATCTCGCCATGGACGAGACGATGACGAAGGCCGCGCTCGATCTTTCCGGCCGTCCCTTCCTCGTCTGGAACGTCTCCTTCAACGCGCCGAAGATCGGCACCTTCGATACCGAACTGGTTCGCGAATTCTTCCAGGCGCTCGCGCAGAACGCCGGCATCACCTTGCATGTGCTCAACCATTATGGTGCCAACAATCACCATATTGCAGAGACCTGCTTCAAGGCCGTTGCCCGCGCGCTGCGCACGGCGACAGAGATCGATCCGAGACAGGCGGGCCGTGTTCCCTCGACGAAGGGCACGCTCGTCTGAGCCCCCTGAGGGAGCGTGACGACATTGACTTCCAGCTATCTGTTTCTGACTGCCCCTGACGGAGCGGATGCCAGCCACGAAACGACGCGCGTCATCCGCGACGGCTTCACGTTGCTCGGTTTCTTCTTTCCCTGGCTCTGGCTGCTGGCGCACCGCCTCTGGCTGCATGCGATCGTAGCCTTTCTGGTGCAGGCCGTCGGCGGCGTGCTGATGGAGCGCCAGGGCCTTTGGCCCGCGGGCTTTGCGCTTTCTCTCGCGGCCAGCCTGATCGTTGCGCTTGAGGGGCAGAATTTCCGCATCCGAAATCTCGCCGCCAAGGGCTGGAACGAAGACGCGGTCGTCTCGGCCGATTCCGTCGACGAGGCGGAAGCGATCTATTTTTCCGATATCGAGACCATCACGCAGGAAGACGGCGTGCCGGCACCGGAATGGGAGCGACATCAACGCTCCACCGGCCGCCACGGCAACACCACCTCGCTTGGTCTCTTTGGTTTTGATGGAGGACGCTGATGCGCGTCGCAATTATCGACTACGGTTCCGGCAATCTGCGCTCGGCGACGAAGGCGTTTGAACGCGCTGCTCGCGAGGCAGGCATCGACGCCCATATCGACCTGACAGACAAGGCAGAAGCCGTTGCCTCGGCGGACCGGATCGTCCTGCCCGGCGTCGGCGCCTATGCCGATTGCCGCCGCGGTCTCGATGCCGTGCCCGGCATGGCCGAGGTGCTGATCGAGGCGGTGGAGAAGAAGGCAAAGCCCTTCCTCGGAATCTGCGTCGGCATGCAGCTGATGTCGTCGCGCGGCCTTGAAAAGACGGTGACGCAGGGCTTCGGCTGGATCCCCGGCGACGTCAAGGAAATGACCCCTGACGATCCCTCGCTAAAGATTCCGCAGATCGGCTGGAACACGCTCGATCTCAGGCACCCGCATCCGCTTTTCGACGGCATCCCAACGGGTGCCGACGGCTTGCACGCCTATTTCGTCCATTCCTACCATCTCGATGCCGAAAACGCTTCGGATGTGATCGCGACGACCAACTACGGCGGTCCGATGACCGCCTTCGTCGGCCGCGACAACATGGCCGGCGCGCAGTTCCATCCGGAAAAGAGCCAGAAACTCGGCCTCGCCCTGATCACCAATTTCCTACGCTGGAAGCCATAAGGCTCGCGCGAAGCAAGGACAGACATCATGATCCTCTTTCCCGCCATCGACCTGAAGGACGGCCAGTGCGTCCGCCTGAAGCTCGGCGATATGGACCAGGCAACGGTCTACAATCCGGACCCGGCAGCGCAGGCCAAGGCCTTCGAAGACCAGGGTTTCGAATGGCTGCATGTCGTCGATCTCAACGGCGCCTTTGCCGGTGAAAGCGTCAACGGCGCTGCCGTCGATGCCATCCTCAAGGCGACGAAGAATCCGGTGCAGCTCGGCGGCGGCATCCGCACGCTCGATCATATCGAGAGCTGGCTGTCGCGCGGTTTGGCCCGCGTCATTCTCGGCACGGTCGCGGTTCGCGATCCGGCGCTCGTCATCGAGGCCTGCAAGGCCTTTCCTGGCCGCGTTGCCGTCGGCATCGATGCCAAGGGCGGCAAGGTCGCCGTCGAGGGCTGGGCCGAGGCCTCGGAACTCGGCATCATAGAGCTTGCCAAGAAGTTCGAAGGTGCCGGCGTTGCCGCCATCATCTACACCGATATCGACCGCGACGGCATTCTTGCCGGTATCAACTGGGCCTCGACGCTGGAGCTTGCCGAAGCCGTCTCCATCCCGGTGATCGCTTCGGGCGGTCTCGCCTCGATCGCCGATATCGAGCGCATGCTGCAGCCGGATGCCCGCGAGCTGGAAGGCGCGATTTCCGGCCGCGCGCTCTACGATGGCCGTATCGATCCGGCGGAAGCGCTGTCGCTGATCAAGGCTGCCCGCGCCAAGGAGATTGCACAATGACGCTGAAAGCCCGTGTCATCCCCTGCCTCGACGTCAAGGACGGCCGCGTCGTCAAGGGCGTCAACTTCACCAATCTGATCGATGCTGGCGATCCGGTGGAAGCGGCGAAGGCCTATGATGCGGCCGGTGCCGACGAGCTCTGCTTCCTCGACATCACCGCTTCCTCCGACAATCGCGACACGATCTTCGACGTCGTCTCGCGCACTGCCGAACAGTGCTTCATGCCGCTGACCGTCGGCGGCGGCGTTCGCACGATCGCCGATATCCGCAAGCTGCTGCTTTGCGGCGCCGACAAGGTCTCGATCAATTCGGCAGCGGTGAACAATCCTGATTTCGTCGCCGAAGCCGCCGACAAGTTCGGCGACCAGTGTATCGTCGTTTCGATCGATGCCAAGCGACGCCGCACGCAGGCTGTAGGCCAGGATAAGCTCAGCGCCTGGGAGATCTACACACATGGCGGCCGCAACGCGACCGGCATCGATGCGGTCGAATTCGCGCAGAAGATGGTTGCCCGTGGCGCCGGCGAACTGCTGGTCACCTCGATGGACCGCGACGGCACGAAGATCGGCTACGATCTGGAGCTGACGCGGGCAATCGCCGACAGCGTGCGCGTTCCCGTCATCGCCTCCGGCGGCGTCGGCAATCTCGACGATCTCGTTGCCGGGGTGAAGGAAGGCCATGCGACGGCCGTGCTTGCCGCGTCGATCTTCCACTTCGGCACCTATTCCGTCGGCGAGGCAAAGCGCTATATGTCATCCCACGGCATTGCGATGCGGCTCGACTGAGTGAAAGCGATAGAATGAGCGGATTTTCCCTTTCCGATCTGGAAAAGATCGTCGACGAGCGGTCGAAGGCCTCACCGGACGAATCCTGGACAGCGAAGCTGGTTTCTGCGGGTCAACCGAAGGCGGCGAAGAAGCTTGGCGAAGAGGCGATCGAGGCTGTCATGGCCGCGGTTACCAATGACCGGACCAACCTGACCTACGAATCGGCCGATGTCCTCTATCACCTTTTGGTCGTATTGAAGATTGCAGGCATTCCGTTGCAGGATGTCATGGCCGAACTTGAGCGGCGGACCGCTCAATCCGGTCTCAAGGAAAAGGCCAGCCGGCAGAGTTCATGAGTATCGTGTCGCAAATCATCGGAGCGCCCGAGGCGCTCGATCACTTCCAGGCGAATTCCTATTCGCCCTATCACTTCTTTTCTTCCGAGGAATGGGCGAAGTTCCGCGCCGATACGCCACTGACGCTGACCGGCGAGGAAGTGACGCGGCTGCGCTCGATGGGCGACCCAATCGATCTCGACGAGGTCCGGCGCATCTACCTTTCGCTGTCGCGCCTGCTGTCCTCGCATGTCGAATCCTCGCAGCTGCTCTTCGAACAGCGCAACCGCTTCCTCAATCTAGAGGGCGTCGCCAAGACCCCCTTCGTGATCGGCATCGCCGGATCCGTCGCCGTCGGCAAATCGACGACGGCCCGTGTCCTGAAAGAGCTGCTGCGCCGCTGGCCGTCGAGCCCGAAGGTCGATCTGATCACGACTGACGGCTTCCTGCATCCGAATGCGGTGCTGGAACGCGAAAACCTGATGCAGCGCAAGGGTTTTCCCGAAAGCTACGACACCGGCGCTATTCTGCGTTTTCTTTCGGCAATCAAGGCCGGACAGGCAGACGTCAAGGCGCCGGTGTATTCGCATCTCGTCTATGACGTGATCCCGAATGAATACAAGATCATAGACCGGCCGGACATTCTGATCTTCGAAGGCATCAACGTGCTGCAATCGCGCGACCTGCCGGCCGACGGCAAGATCGTGCCTATGGTCTCGGATTTCTTCGACTTCTCGATCTATATCGATGCCGAGGAGAAGCAGATCCATAACTGGTACGTGCACCGCTTCATGCGCCTGCGCGAAACCGCCTTCCGTGATCCAAACTCCTATTTCCATCGCTACGCATCGATCAGCGAGAAGGAAGCGATCGCGATCGCCGAGGGCCTTTGGGCCAACATCAACCTGAAGAACCTGCGTCAGAACATCCTGCCGACCCGCCCGCGCGCGGATCTCATCCTGCGCAAGGGCCCGAACCACCTGATCGAACAGGTGGCGCTCAGGAAGCTCTAGCCGGATTCAGGGTGTTACACGCCTTAACGTCAGATTAATCCGGCCGCCGCTTTTCAGGAGCGTCGATGTCGCCGGATGGATGCGGTCCACGCCGTGGAAGCAGAGGCGGCCTTCGCCGCCGAGGACGATGACGTCGCCGCTCGACAGTTTCAGGGATTGGGTCCGGTCGTTGCGCGCGGTGCCGCCGATGCGGAAGAGGCAGCTGTTGCCGAGGGAGATCGAGACCACGGGCGCCTTGAGATCCTGCTCGTCCTTGTCCTGGTGCAGACCCATCTTGGCGTCGTCGGAGTAGAAGTTGATGAGGCAGGCCTGCGGCGGCAGCGGATAGCCGGAGACGGCGGTCCATATCTCGAGAAGCGCCGGCGGGATGGGTGGCCATGGTTCACCGGTGAGCGGATGAACCGGCTGGTAGCGGTAGCCGCGCTCCTTGTCCGTCACCCAGCCGAGCTCTCCGCAATTGCTCATGCGGACGGACATCGGTTTTCCGGTTCCGGGCATGACGGGCGTGAAAAGCGGTGCGGCGGAAACGATCTCGCGGATTGTCTCGACCATCGCTTCCTGCTGGGGGCGACTGAGGTAAGCTGGAAAATGCCGGATGCCGCTGGAGATTTCGAGCATGGATCAGTCTCCGCTCGGGCGGCCGCGCATCTTCTTGACTTCGGAGCGGCCGGATTTTTCCTTGAGGCGGCGTTCAACAGAACCTTTCGTCGGCCTCGTCTTCTTGCGCGGCGGCGGCGGCGGCTTGGCGGCTTCGAGAACCAGCTCCTTCAGGCGTTCGCGCGCATCCTCGCGATTGCGGTCCTGACTGCGGAAGCGGCTTGCCTCGATCATCAGCACGCCGTCTTTCGACATGCGCCTTCCGGCAAGCTTGACCGCGTTCGCCTTGACGCGCTCAGGCAGCGACGGCGAATTCTCGATATCGAAGAACAGCTGGACTGCGGTCGAGACCTTGTTGACGTTCTGCCCGCCGGGGCCGCCCGCCAGAACGAACTGTTCCGTCAGCTCCCATCCAGCGATGGTGATCCTGTCATTGATGAAGAGCGCGTCGCTGGCCATGCGAGACCTATCTCACATCGGCCGTGATTTTGGAACACGCAAAGAAAAACCCGGCAGTTTCCCGCCGGGTTTCACGTGAATCATCAGCCGTTTAGATTACTCAGCAGCAATCTTCAGGCCCGGTGCTGCGTCGCGCACCCCACCATCGACATGGTCTTCGAACTTGGCGAAGTTGGCAATGAACATGCCGACGAGCTTTTCGGCCTGGCGGTCGTAGGCTGCAGCATCGGCCCAGGTCGAGCGCGGGTCGAGAATGCCGTTGTCGACGCCAGCGACAGAAACCGGAACGGCAAAGCCGAAGTTTGTGTCGGTGCGCAGGTCAGCCTTGGCGAGTTCGCCCGAGAGAGCCGCGGCCAGCAGTGCGCGCGTCGCCTTGATCGGCATGCGCTTGCCGGTGCCGTATGCGCCGCCGGTCCAGCCGGTGTTGACCAGCCAGCATTCGACGCCGTGACGGCCGATCAGCTCCTTCAGGAGGTTGCCGTATTCTGCCGGATGACGCGGCATGAAGGGTGCACCGAAGCAGGTCGAGAAGGTCGCTTCGGGCTCGGTCACGCCCTTTTCGGTACCGGCGACCTTTGCGGTGTAGCCGGACAGGAAGTGGTACATGGCCTGTTCAGGCGTCAGGCGGGCAATCGGCGGCATGACGCCGAAGGCATCGGCGGTCAGCATGATGATCGTCTTCGGATGCGCGGCAAGGCCGGTTTTCGAAGCGTTCGGAATGAAATCCAGCGGATAGGCGCAGCGGGTGTTCTCCGTCAGCGAGCCATCGTCAAAATCCGGCTCGCGCTGGTCGTTGAGCACGACGTTTTCCAGAACGGTGCCGAAGCGCTGCGTCGTCGCGTAGATTTCCGGCTCGGCTTCGGCCGACAGGCGGATGGTCTTGGCATAGCAGCCGCCTTCGAAATTGAAGATGCCGTTTTCGCCCCAGCCATGCTCGTCGTCACCGATCAGCGTGCGGGCCGGATCGGCCGAAAGCGTCGTCTTGCCGGTGCCCGACAGGCCGAAGAAGACCGCGCTGTCGCCATCCGGACCGGCATTGGCCGAGCAGTGCATCGGCATGACGCCCTTGGCCGGCAGCAGGTAATTGAGGACAGTGAATACCGACTTCTTCATTTCACCGGCATAGGACGTGCCGCCGATCAGCACGAGACCCTTGGTGAGGTCGCAGGCGATGACGGTCTCCGTGCGGCAGCCGTGGCGTTCCGGATCGGCCTTGAAGCTCGGCAGATCGATGATCGTCAGTTTCGGCACGAAGGTTTTCAGCGCTTCGAGCTCCGGACGGATCAGCAGGTTACGGATGAACAGCGAGTGCCAGGCGAATTCGGTGACGACACGCGACGGCAGCGCATGACCGGCATCGGCACCGCCGATCAGGTCCTGCACGAAAAGCTCCCTGCCCTTCGCATGCGCCAGCATATCTGCATGAAGCACGGCGAAATGCTCCGGCGACATCGGCTTGTTGTTGTCCCACCAGATCTGCGTCTCGGTGTTGGCGTCGCGGACGACGAACTTGTCACGCGGCGAGCGGCCGGTGTGCTGGCCGGTCAATGCGCGGAGCGCGCCCTGGGCGGTAAGTTCGGCTTCACCGCGGCGAATCGCCTCCTCGTAAAGAGAGGCGGCGGTAAAGTTATAGCGAACGCTTGCTGCGCTCTCCAAACCAATCGTCGCCAGCGCTACCGCCGGGTTATGAACTCCGAACGTTTCCATCGCTTTTCCCTTTACTGAGGCATCAAGCCGTTAAAACTGACGCGAACCTAAGATGGGGAATTTTAAAAAGCAATACGGTGTAATTCAAAAAAGGTAACGATATCAAATAATTAATCGATTTAAATTGCTCTCGCTATTTTTAAATCGTTTGAACTGATGGGTTTGGTTCAGTTTGTCGCACCACCTTTGATTGCGGCTCGAATAATCCGGCAATCCTCCCCTTTATCTTTGCCACAATTTGTTCCACCTTTATCCTCCATAAGCGCATCCGGCCGGAGAGGCCGCCTGGGGACATCAAAAATTCCGGGAGATGCGCATAGATGACGGAGACGAACACCATGCCGACAATCGCGCTCGTTGACGACGACCGCAACATCCTCACCTCAGTGTCGATCGCACTGGAGGCCGAAGGATATAAGGTCGAGACATACACGGATGGCGCTTCGGCCCTTGATGGTCTTATCGCCCGCCCGCCGCAGCTCGCCATCTTCGATATCAAGATGCCGCGCATGGACGGGATGGAGCTGCTGCGCCGCCTGCGACAGAAATCCGACATGCCTGTCATTTTCCTGACCTCCAAGGATGAAGAGATCGACGAGCTCTTCGGCCTGAAGATGGGCGCTGACGACTTCATCACCAAGCCGTTCTCGCAGCGCCTGCTGGTCGAGCGCGTTCGCGCCGTGCTGCGCCGCGCCTCGAGTCGCGAAGCCGCGGCCGCTGCAGGCGCCGGTACCGCGCCGAAGCCCGGCGTCGCGCAGCCGGCCCGCTCGCTGGAGCGTGGACAGCTGGTCATGGACCAGGAGCGCCATACCTGCACCTGGAAGGCCGAGCCGGTGACGCTGACGGTCACCGAATTCCTGATCCTGCATTCGCTTGCGCAGCGCCCGGGCGTGGTCAAGAGCCGTGACGCGCTGATGGACGCGGCCTATGACGAACAGGTCTATGTCGATGACCGCACGATCGACAGCCACATCAAGCGGCTGCGCAAGAAATTCAAGATGGTCGACAACGATTTTGATATGATTGAAACGCTCTACGGAGTGGGTTACCGCTTCCGCGAAGCAGCCTGACGCCTTAAAGCGCAGCGCATGATTGTTGTTGAGGGCTCGCTGGCCGCATTTCCGGCCGCGCCCTCCGAAAGGGCCTGTCATTGGCACAGTTGGTGCAGGAAAGGGATCTGGATGATGCGGATGGCGTAACCGGCCGCCGCGTCAGGGGAAGGCGATGGTCGCATCCCTTCACCATCATCCGCCGGATCTTCGGCAATGCCGTCTTTTCCAGCCTGACGCGCCGCATCCTGTTCTTCAATCTGGCGGCGTTGCTCGTTCTCGTCGGCGGCATCCTCTACCTCAACCAGTTTCGAGAAGGCTTGATCGACGCCCGTGTCGAGAGCCTGCTGACGCAGGGCGAGATCATTGCCGGCGCGGTCTCGGCATCGGCCTCCGTCGATACCAACTCGATCACCATCGACCCGCAGAAGCTGCTGGAGCTGCAGGCGGGACAGAGCATCACGCCGGTTCCGAACGACGAAGATCTGGAATTCCCGATCGATCCGGAAAAGGTGGCGCCGGTTCTGCGCCGGCTGATCTCGCCGACCCGCACGCGCGCCCGCATCTTCGATGCCGACGCCAACCTGCTGCTCGATTCCCGCCATCTCTATTCCCGCGGGCAAGTGCTGCGTTTCGACCTGCCGCCCGTCGAGGAAGAGAAGCAGACCTGGGGCGAATGGTTCACGACGCTGTTCAACAAGGCACTGCAGCCCGGCAATCTGCCGGTCTATAAGGAAGCGCCTGGCGGTGACGGTTCGATCTATCCCGAGGTGATGAATGCGCTGACCGGTGTGCGCGGCGCGGTCGTTCGCACCACCGAGAAGGGCGAGCTGATCGTTTCGGTCGCGGTGCCCGTCCAGCGTTTCCGTGCGGTCCTCGGCGTCCTACTTCTGTCGACGCAGGCAGGCGATATCGACAATATCGTGCACGCCGAGCGTCTCGCGATCATGCGCGTGTTCGGCGTTGCGACGCTCGTCAACGTGCTCTTGTCACTCGTTCTCTCTTCGACGATCGCCAATCCGCTGCGCCGCCTTTCGGCCGCCGCGATCCGCGTTCGCCGCGGCGCCAAGGAGCGCGAGGAAATTCCTGACTTCTCGGCCCGCCAGGATGAAATCGGTAACCTGTCGATCGCGCTGCGCGAAATGACCACGGCGCTCTACGACCGTATCGATGCGATCGAGAGTTTCGCCGCCGATGTCAGCCACGAGCTCAAGAACCCGCTGACCTCGCTTCGCAGCGCTGTCGAGACCTTGCCTTTGGCCAAGTCCGATGATTCCAAGAAGCGGCTGATGGATGTCATCCAGCACGACGTTCGCCGCCTCGACCGCCTGATCAGTGACATCTCCGACGCCTCGCGGCTCGATGCCGAATTGGCACGCGTCGATGCCCGCTCGGTCGATCTGGAGAAGTTCCTCACCGATCTCGTGGAGGTCTCCCGGCAGATCCGCAGCAAGAACAAGGACGTTCATATCGAGCTGGTGATCGAGCGTAAGCCGGGGGTGAAGACCCGCTTCGTCGTCAATGGCCATGACCTGCGCATCGGCCAGATCGTCACCAACCTGATCGAGAATGCCCGCTCTTTCGTGCCGCAGGAAGGCGGACGGATCATCGTCCGGCTGGTGCGGACACGCTCGCGCTGCCTCGTCTATATCGAAGACAACGGCCCCGGCATCCAGGCTGAGAATATCGACCGCATCTTCGAGCGCTTCTATACTGATCGCCCGGAATCCGAAGGTTTCGGCCAGAATTCCGGTCTCGGCCTGTCGATCAGCCGTCAGATTGCCGAAGCACATGGCGGCTCGCTCAGGGCAGAGAACATCATTGATGCCGAAAGCGCTGAGATCCTCGGCGCGCGGTTCATCCTTGCCCTGCCCGCGGACGCGCATAGCTGATGGCGCCGCCGGTCAACGTTCACGCAACGGCGATCCGGATCAACCAAACCGGGCTGATGTTTGCTGGCCCCTCCGGATGGGGCAAGTCTATGCTTGCCTTCACCTGCCTGACGGAAGCCCGGCGTCTCGGCCTGCCCGCGATGCTTGTTGCCGACGACCAGGTCTTTGTCGAACATCGTGGCGGCGCGATCATCGCCAAGCGCCCGGATTCGATTGCCGGACTGATCGAATTGCGTGGCACCGGCATCGTTTCGCTCGAGTGCATCCCTGAAGCGGTAATGCACTTTGCTATCCTTCCTGCCAGCGTTTCCGGACCCGACCGGCTGCCGCCCGACAACGAGCAGATCGAAGTTGCCGAAGGCTTTGCACTGCCGGTAATCCGGCTTCTTGCGAATACATCCGTACCTCTCGCAATTTTGATGGCGAAGGCGCCTGAAATCGGAATGGAATGCCGCTGAAACCACCGGAATCGCCCCGTATCGCTGCATTTTTGTCTTGCACTTCGGTTTTTGATCGCCAAGATGTGCCCCCACCGGTGGACGCGATTGTTGCATTGCGATATTGGGGCCGCCGTTGATATGCCATTGGGAGCAGTTAAATCATGATCGGACTTGTGCTTGTCACTCATGGCAAGCTGGCTGAAGAGTTTCGTCATGCTGTCGAGCACGTCGTAGGTCCTCAGAAATTCATCGAGACGGTCTGCATCGGCCCCGAAGACGATATGGATCAGAGGCGGCAGGACATTCTCCAGGCAGTCGCCGGCGCCGATGACGGTCATGGCGTGGTGATCCTCACCGACATGTTCGGCGGGACCCCTTCCAATCTGGCAATTTCCGTGATGAGCAGCGGCCACACCGAAGTGATCGCCGGCATGAACCTGCCGATGCTTATCAAGCTCGCCGGCGTACGCGGCGAGAACAATATGGAAAAGGCCCTGGCCGAGGCTTCGGAAGCCGGCCGCAAGTATATCAACGTCGCGAGCCGCGTTCTCAGCGGTAAATAACGGGCCTTCATGACCACGACGCAGCTCTCCCGGGAACTCCTCATCATCAACAAGCGCGGCCTGCACGCCCGCGCCTCGGCGAAATTCGTCCAGATGGTCGATACGTTCGATGCGACGATCACCGTGTCGAAAGACGGGATGACGGTGGGCGGGACCTCGATCATGGGACTGATGATGCTGGCAGCGAGCCCCGGCTCGACGGTGCTGGTGACCGCCAGCGGCAACCAGGCCACCGAAGCGCTTGAGGCGCTGGATCAGCTGATCCAGAACAAATTCGGCGAAGAAATCTAAGAAATCGCCGACATATAAACATATAAAGACTTCTTTATATCCTTATTGCCTTCCCACAAGAAGCCTGCTAAACGGCAAGCATGGCCGTGCAGACCGCGCGTGCTCTGCTGCGCCCATTGCGCACTTTTGATTTATTGACACGCTTTTCAGCCTGGAGACCTCTATGAGCACTGAAAAAGATTATGTCGTCGCCGATATCGCCCTCGCAGATTTCGGCCGTAAGGAAATTACGATCGCCGAAACCGAAATGCCGGGCCTGATGTCCAGCCGCGAAGAATTCGGCAAGTCGCAGCCGCTGAAGGGCGCGCGCATCACCGGCTCGCTGCACATGACGATCCAGACGGCTGTTCTCATCGAGACGCTGGTGGCGCTCGGCGCCGAAGTCCGCTGGGCTTCGTGCAACATCTTCTCGACGCAGGACCACGCCGCTGCCGCGATCGCCGCTGCCGGCATCCCGGTCTTCGCGATCAAGGGCGAGTCCCTCGAAGACTACTGGACCTACACCGACAAGATCTTCCAGTGGGCCGACGGCGGCTTCTCCAACATGATCCTCGACGACGGCGGCGATGCGACCATGTACATCCTGCTCGGTGCCCGCGCCGAAGCCGGTGAAGACGTGCTGTCGAACCCGCATTCTGAAGAAGAAGAGATCCTCTTCGCCCAGATCAAGAAGCGCCTCGCCGCTTCTCCGGGCTGGTTCACCAAGCAGCGCGACGCGATCAAGGGCGTCACCGAGGAAACCACCACAGGCGTCAACCGCCTCTACCAGCTGCATGCCAAGGGCCTGCTGCCGTTCCCGGCGATCAACGTCAACGACTCCGTCACCAAGTCGAAGTTCGACAACAAGTACGGCTGCAAGGAATCGCTGGTTGACGGTATCCGCCGCGGCACCGACGTCATGATGGCCGGCAAGGTTGCTGTTGTCTGCGGTTACGGCGACGTCGGCAAGGGTTCTGCCGCTTCGCTCTCCGGCGCCGGCGCCCGCGTCAAGGTTACCGAAGCTGACCCGATCTGCGCCCTGCAGGCCGCCATGGACGGCTATGAAGTGGTTCTGCTCGAAGACGTCGTATCTTCGGCCGACATCTTCATCACCACGACCGGCAACAAGGACGTCATCCGCATCGACCACATGCGGGCGATGAAGGACATGGCAATCGTCGGCAATATCGGCCACTTCGACAACGAAATCGAAGTTGCGGCACTCCGTAACCTCAAGTGGACCAACGTCAAGCCGCAGGTCGACCTGATCGAGTTCCCGAAGGGCAACCGCATCATCCTGCTGTCGGAAGGCCGCCTCTTGAACCTCGGCAACGCCACCGGCCATCCGTCCTTCGTCATGTCGGCATCCTTCACCAACCAGACGCTGGCACAGATCGAACTCTTCACCAAGCCGGAGCAGTATTCCAACCAGGTCTACATCCTGCCGAAGCACCTCGACGAGAAGGTCGCCCGTCTTCACCTCGGCAAGCTCGGCGTCAAGCTGACCCAGCTTTCGGAAGAACAGGCTGCCTATATCGGCGTGAAGCCGCAGGGTCCGTTCAAGGCTGACCACTACAGATACTAATCGCATCTCGACTATCCACAACATCTTGATGGGCGCCGCATTGACATTTGCGGCGCCCTTATTTTTTACCTCCTACCTTCCCGCTGAATCCCATCCGAAGTATTGTTTTAGAACTCGATTCGTGGCCCGGACTCGTCCGTTTGCCCGAAAATGGGATGTCTTGTCGTGATGCGGCACATTGAAAGACGGAGACAGACCGGGGATGCCGGAAGAAGAAAAAAGCCTGCCGGGACAGGTGGATGACGGCGTTCGGCCGGAAGCCTACCTGAGAGCGGCAGCACAAAACGATAAACTTGCGGCGGCCGGGCGGGTCGTGAAGCAAGGAAGGGGATCGCTGATGCGACTGGCGCAGATCTGCGCCGGCGGTACTGCGATTTCTACGCTCGCACGCCCGGTGATGGCTCAGGTCGAGTCCGAAGCGGCGGCATCGGCCCATCTCTTCACCTCGTCTCAGGTCGTCGGCGTTTCCGTCGTCATCGGCGTGATTTCGGCAGCCCTGCTCTCGACACTGTGGTCAGTGCGCCAGCGCGGCAATATCGAGACCGAAAGCCGCGAGATGCGTACGGCTCTGTCCGATGCGCAGCAGCGAATTTCCCAGTACCAGGCGCTGATCGCCGACAAGAACCGCCGCATCGTCATCTGGGACGGCAATGAGCGGCCCGAACTGCTGGGCCAGCTGCCGGCCGAAACCGGCGCGCCGCAGGACAATGAATTCCTGGCATTCGGCCTATGGCTGAAGCCACGCTCGGCCTCGGAACTCGACCGCGCCATCGACCGGCTGCGCGAAGCGGCGCAGAGCTTCGATATGGTCGTCGAGACCAATCGCGATGAGATCCTCGAAGCGCAGGGCCGGGTTTCCGGCGGCCGCGCCTTCGTACGCTTCGTTGCGCTCAACAATCTGCGCGCCGAGCTTGCCGAACTGAAGATCGAGCGCGACCGGCTGATGTCGTCGATCTCGGCCTTCCAGAACCTGCTCGACGCGATCGACTTGCCGGCATGGCAGCGCGATACCGATGGCCGCCTGACCTGGGTGAACCAGGCCTATGGCGATGCCGTCGAGGCGACCACGCCGCAGCAGGCGATCAACGAGAGCCGCGAAATCCTGACGACCGTCGCCCGCGAGCGCATCCGCGCCACAGCAACGCCGGAATCGCCGTTCCATGACAAGATTTCCACCGTCGTCCACGGCAATCGGACCTTCTTCGACGTCGTCGACGTCAAGGTGCCGAGCGGCTCTGCCGGTATCGCGGTCGATGTTTCTGATGCGGAAGCCGTCCGTGCCGAGCTTGAGCGGACACTGAAGAGCCATGCCGAAACGCTCGACCATCTGGCGACACCTGTTGCGATCTTCGACGGCGACCAGCGGCTGCAGTTCTATAACCAGGCTTTCGTGACCCTCTGGGAACTCGATATCGCCTTCCTCGAGCGCAAGCCTGACAATGCCGAGCTGCTGGAACGTCTGCGGGTGGCCAAGAAGCTGCCCGACCAGCTGAACTGGAAAAGCTGGAAGGATACGGCGCTGGCCGTCTATCGCTCGCTGGACACCAAATCCGATGTCTGGCATTTGCCGAACGGCCAGACGCTGCGCGTCTTCGCGACTGCACATCCGCAGGGCGGCGCAACCTGGGTATTCGAAAACCTGACCGAACAGGTCGATCTCGAAACCCGCTACAACACGCTGGTGAAGGTTCAGGGCGAGACCATCGACCACCTCTCCGAGGGTGTCGCGGTGTTCGGCGCCGACGGCAGGGTTCGTCTTGCAAATCCGGCCTTCCGTGTGCTCTGGGGCATCACCGAAGCCGAAGCCAAGCCCGGCACGCATATCCGCGCCGTGGGCGAGGCCTGCGCCCAATCCTATGACCGGCCGGATGGCTGGAAGACCTTTGCCGAGCTGATCACCAGCTTCGACGACGAGCGCCGGTCGAGCCAGGGTACGCTTGAGCTTTTCTCCGGCCTGGTTCTAGACTATGCCGTCATTCCGCTGCCGAACGCGCAGACCATGCTGACCTTCGTCAACATGACGGATGCGGTGCGCGCCGAGCGGGCGCTGACGGAAAAGAACGAAGCGCTGCGCAAGGCCGACGAGCTGAAGAACGATTTTGTCCAGCACGTTTCCTACGAGCTGCGCTCGCCGCTGACCAACATCATCGGCTTTACCGACCTGCTGCGCACGCCGGGCGTCGGCCCGTTGAACGACCGGCAGGCCGAGTATATCGATCATATCGCCACCTCGTCGTCGGTGCTGCTGACGCTGGTGAACGACATTCTCGATCTGGCGACCGTCGATGCCGGCATCATGCGGCTGAACTATTCCGAGATCGATCTCAGCGACCTGCTGGACGACGTTTCGATGCAGATCGCCGACCGGCTGCAGGAAAGCGGCGTAACGCTCGAAATCACCGCTCCGGCGCAGCTCGGCACGATCGTTGCCGATCCGCAGCGCCTCAAGCAGATCCTGCTGAAGCTCTTGTCGAATGCGGCGAACTTCTCGCCGGAGGGCGCGGCGATCGCGCTCGAATGCCATCGCGAAGGCACGGATTTCGTCTTCTCGGTCGCCGACCGCGGCCCCGGCATCTCGCAGGAGATGATTGCAACCGTCTTCGACCGCTTTGCCACGGGCGCGAAAAGCGGCAAGCGCGGCGGAGCCGGCCTTGGCCTCTCGATCGTCGACAGCTTCGTCAGCCTGCATAACGGCAAGGTCACGATCGACAGCAAGCCGGGCCGCGGCACCACGGTCGTTTGCCGGATTCCATCGGTGAACTTGCCGCGCGCCATCGCAGCAGCCGAATGACGGCCAGAGACACGCCAATCGCCCTGTTCCTGGCAGACGAAGCGGCAACGATCCGCCTCAGCGAAGATCTGGCGCTCGCCCTGAAAGCCGGCGACTGCCTGACGCTCTCAGGCGATCTCGGCGCCGGAAAATCATCGCTGGCGCGAGCGCTGATCCGCGCGATTGCCGATGATCCGGGCCTTGAGGTACCGAGCCCCACCTTCACGCTGGTTCAGTCCTACGACATCAGAATTCCCGTCTCGCATTTCGATCTCTATCGTCTCGCCGACGGATCGGAGCTGGAAGAGCTCGGCTTCGACGAAGCGCTGCAAAACGGTATCTGTCTCGTCGAATGGCCGGAAATGGCGCAGCACGAGATGCCTGAGGATCGCATCGTCCTGGCGCTCGAGCACGAGGGCCAGGGACGCCGCGTGACGATCACGGCACCGGAAAAGAAAGCAGAGCGGATTGAGCGCGTGCTGGCGATCCGCACGTTTCTTGGTGGTCTCGGCTATGAGACGGCCAGCCGCCGGTTCCTGACCGGCGATGCATCGCTGCGCGCCTATGAAGCCGTCTATCCGGCCACCGGCGGCAGGAAAATCCTGATGGACTGGCCGCCGCTCCCCGAAGGGCCTCCAGTTCTGGACGGCAAACCCTATCCGAAAGTCGCGCATCTCGCCGAAAACGCCTATCCCTTCGTCGCCATTGCCGATGCGCTGCGCGAGCGCGGCTTTGCGACGCCCGAAATTTACGGCGTCGATTATCCGCAGGGTATCCTGCTGATCGAGGATCTCGGCACCGAAGGCGTTCTCGATGGCGCCGGTCTGCCGATTGCCGAGCGTTACCGCGAAAGCGTCGCCTGCCTGGCACAGCTTCATGGCATGCAGATCCCGCAGGACATTCCAGCCGGCAAGGACCACATCCATCACATTCCGGATTTCGACCGGACGGCCATGAAGATGGAAGCGCGCCTGCTGCTCGACTGGCATCTGCCATGGAAGCGGGACGGCGCTGCCGCCACCGAAGCCGAGCGCGACGAGTATCTGGCGATCTGGGACGCGCTGATCGATCAGCTGGCGGAGGCAGAAAAGAACCTCCTGCTTCGCGACTTCCACTCGCCCAACATCATCTGGCGCGGCGAAAAGCAGGGTGTGCAAAAGATCGGTCTCATCGATTTCCAGGACGCGATGATCGGGCCGACATCCTACGATCTCGCCTCGATCGCCCAAGACGCCCGCGTCACCATCGAACCACCGCTGTTCCGCGAGCTGATGGACGGCTATCTAGACATCCGCCGCAGCCAGGGCGGCTTCGACGAGGCTTCCTTCCTGAAAAGCTGGGCGATCATGTCGGCGCAACGCAATTGCAAGCTTGCGGGATTGTGGGTGCGTCTGCTGCAGCGCGACGGAAAACCGGGCTATCTCAAGCACATGCCGCGCACGCTCGTCTATCTCCGCGTTGCCTTGGAGCACGAGGCGCTTGCCCCCTTGCGCGAATGGTGCGCAAGGGCTGGAATAGTCACCAGCGAATCATAAGTTCCGGACCAGAATGACGATCAAACAAGCCATGGTACTGGCGGCGGGTCTCGGCACCCGCATGCGCCCGATCACCGACACGATGCCCAAGCCGCTGGTGAAGATCGGCGGCAAGCCGATGATCGATTATTCGCTGGATGCGCTGAAGCAGGCCGGCGTAGAAGTTGCTGCAGTCAACGTCCATCATTTCGCCGATCAGATGGAAACCCACCTCAAGACCTATAGCGGTCTCGATGTGCTGATATCGGACGAGCGCGAGGCGCTGCTGAACAATGGCGGCGGCATAGTCAAAGGCCTGACATTGCTGGGCCGCGACACGATCTTCGTGATGAATGCCGACCTTTTCTGGATCGGCGAGAAGCCGGGCGAACCAAGCAACCTGGATCGCTTAGCCGGATTCTTCGATCCTGAGCGTATGGATATGGCCATGCTCTGCGTGCGCATCGAAGACACGACGGGCCATAACGGCGTCAACGATTTCTCTATTGGCCCGGATGGACGGCTGACGCGCTATCGCGACGATCAATCCAATCCCGTGGTCTATGCCGGCGCCTTCGCCATGAAGCCCGAGTTTCTGGACGATGCTCCGCGCGATCCGTTCAACATCAACATCTATTTCGACAAGGCGATCAGCCGCGGGCGCCTCTATGGCATGATGATGGACGGCCATTGGCTGACCGTCGGCACGCCCGAAGCCGTCGGCGAGGCGGAGGAGACGATCCGGCGATTCCGGACGTTTGCCTGAGCGATGAGCGAGCGCCACCAGCCGCGAATCCTGACGATCCCTGCCGGTGTGCCCTTTCTGAAGACACTCGCGGAGACGCTCTGCGATGGGCGGTTAACACCGCATTTCCGGCACGACCCGGCCGATCCGCTATCGTTGTCGAAGGTGACGATCTACCTGCCGACGCGGCGTGCCGCGCGCGTCCTGCGATCAGAATTCGTCGATCTGCTCGGCGGCCGCTCGGCCATTCTCCCGGTCATCCGGCCGCTCGGGGAGACCGACGATGACAGCGGCTATTTCGACGAGGCGCTGCCCGCGACGCTCGATCTGGCGCAACCGCTGTCCAACACGGCCCGCCTCCTCGAACTTGCCCGGCTGATCCTTGCCTGGCGCAACAAGCTGCCGGAGATCGTTCGCCACATCCATTCGGATTCGCCGCTGGTGGCCCCGGCAAGCCCGGCCGATGCCATCTGGCTGGCGCGCAATCTGGCGGAGCTGATCGATTCGATCGAGACCGAGGATCGCGACTGGAGCGAGCTCGCCAAGCTCGATGCCGCCGACCATGCGCTCTGGTGGCAGCTGACGGCGGAATTCCTACAGATCGCCAGCGCTTTCTGGCCGGAGCGGCTGGCCGAGCTCGGACGCTCTTCGCCGGCGCGCCACCGCAATGCGATCCTGCGCGCCGAGGCCAACCGGCTCGCAACCTCGCATCCTGCCGGGCCGATCATTATCGCCGGTTCGACCGGTTCCGTGCCAGCGACGGCCGACCTGATCGCCGCCGTAGCCGATCTGCTCGAAGGCGTTATCGTGCTGCCCGGCCTCGATCTTTCCATGCCGGACGAGCATTGGCGGATGGTCGCGCCGGAGCCGATCTCCGGACGGCCCGTCAATCCGGCGAGCCGCAGCCATTCGCAATATGGCCTTTCTCATCTCCTGAAGCGGCTCAAGCTGACACGCAATGATGTCACGCCGATCGTCGAAGCGGAGCCGGCGCTGCGGCAGCGTGCGGAGGTCCTCTCGCGAGCCCTCGCACCGGCGGAAGCGACCAGCGGTTGGGGCGAATGGAAGAGCGAGCTGCCCGGCGATGCCATTGCATCCGGCTTTGCCGACGTGGCGCTGATCGAAGCTGCAAACGAGCGTGAGGAAGCGACCGCGATCGCCATTGCTCTGCGCCTTGCCCTTGAGGAGCCCGGTCGAAACGGCGAAAGCCAGGCGGCGCTGATCACGCCAGACCGCAACCTCGCCCGGCGCGTCATGTCCGAGCTGGCGCGTTTCGGCATCCTCGCCGACGACTCCGCCGGTACACCGCTGGCGGCGATGCCGCAGGGCACGTTCCTGCAGCTCGTCCTTGAGGCGACCCTGCGGCCGGGTGATCCCGTCGCGCTCGTCGCCCTGCTGAAACACCCACTGAGCCATTTCGGCCTCGACAAGGCAGCGCTCACCGGTGCCGTGGAGGCGCTTGAGCTGCTGGCATTGCGCGGCGGCGTGGCGGATGTCGATATCGCGACGCTAAACGCCCTTCTGGAGCGGCAGCTCTTCGAACAGCGCGACGACCGGCATGCGCCGCACTGGCGCAAGGCGCTGCCCGCCGATGCCATCGATCAGGCGCGCGATCTCGCCACACGGATCACCAGTGCCACGGAGCCTTTGGTTTCAACGCTGGTCAGACGCGGTGGCGATGGGCGCGGGCTGACTGCCAAGTTCACACTTTCCGAATGGGCGGAACGCACCGGCCGTGCGCTGGAAGCGGTGGCCCGCGATGCCCGCGGCGATCTCTCCAGTCTCTGGAGCGGTGAAGCCGGTGACGCGCTGGCCGGGCTGCTTGCCGAGGTGATGGAAACAGAGGGTCAACTGGAAGCCGACGGTCCGCAATGGATCGATATCATCGCGGCGCTTTCGGCGGGCCAGGCGGCGAAACCCCGGGCGCTCACCCATCCGCGCGTCTTTATCTTCGGTACGCTCGAAGCCCGCCTCCAGAATGTCGATACGCTGATCCTCGGCGGCCTGAACGAGGGCTCTTGGCCGGGCCAGACGGCCAATAATCCCTTCATCTCGCGGATGATGAAGACGGAGATCGGCCTGGAGCCGCCGGAGCGGCGCATCGGCCAGCTCGCCCATGACTTTGAGATGGCGAACGGCACCCGGAAGCTGATCTATTCGCGTGCGCTGCGCCAGGGCTCGACGCCGACGGTCGCCTCACGTTGGCTGCAGCGGCTGCTGGCACTTGGTGGCTCGGACTTTGAAGCAAGCTTGAGAGGGCGCGGCGAAAAATACGTGCATTGGGTCAATCTACTCGACGAAGGCAACCCGCAGGCGCCGGCGCAACGTCCCTCCCCGATTCCGCCGGCCGAGCTGCAGCCGAAATCCTATTCCTTCAGCGAAGTCGGCCGTCTGCGCCGTGATCCCTATGCGATCTATGCCCGACGCATCCTGCGTCTCGATCCCGTCGATCCCTTCAATCGCGATCCGGGCGCGGCCGAGCGCGGTACGCTCTATCACGCGATCATCGACCGCTTCGTCCGCGAGGGACATATTGCCGGAACGCTTGAGGGCGAATCGGCAATGGAGCGCATCCTGACCGAGCTTTTCGACATGGAGGAGTTGCCGGCCCATATCGATGCCGTCTGGCGCCCACGCTTCCGCGAGGTCGCCCGTGCCTTTCTGGATTGGGAAGCCGAGCGCCGCCCGGCGATCCGCCGGACCTTTACCGAAGTTCGCGGCAGCGTCGAGCTCGATACCGTCAATATCCGGCTGACCGGGGTGGCAGACCGCATCGATCTGACCGGGCCGAAGGCCGCTGATATCATCGACTACAAGACGGGTTACAACCCCTCTCCTGCCCAGGCACGAACCCTGCTCGATCCGCAGCTGGCGCTTGAAGCGGCAGCCTTGAGCGCGGGTGCCTTCCGGGATGCCGGAAGTCTCGTACCGCAGGATCTCCTTTACGTGCGGCTACGGCCCGGCAGCCGGTTCCGTGCCGATACCGTCAACAACGAGAATTCGGCACGCAGCGACAAGGCCAAATCGGCGCTCGACCTTGCAGAAGAGTCGATCGACCAGCTGATCAAGTTCGTGTCGTTGCTGCAATCCGGCGAGCGCGGCTTTACCTCGCGGCTCATTCCCGCCCAGCAGTTCGATTTCGGTGGGGACTACGACCATCTGGCCCGCGTTTCCGAATGGTCGACGGCAGAAGAAGAGGAGGCCGGCGGTGATGAATGACGTGACGGCCCTTCCCGAGAGTGACGATCCCGGCACCTGGATCAGCTGGACGACGATCCAGCAGGCGATCGCCTCCGATCCCCAACGCTCGGCCTGGGTGTCGGCCAATGCCGGATCCGGCAAGACCCATGTTCTGACGCAGCGCGTCATCCGTCTGCTGCTCGCGGGCGCCCGGCCCTCGGCCATCCTCTGCCTCACCTATACGAAGGCTGCAGCCTCCGAAATGTCGAACCGCGTCTTTGCGCGGCTGGCCGACTGGGCCGTCCTGTCGGATGAGGAGCTCAGCAAGCGGATTGGCCAGATCGAAGGCGAAATGCCTGACAGGGTGAAGCTTGCCGAAGCGCGACGGCTGTTTGCCAAGGCGCTGGAAACGCCAGGTGGATTGAAGATCCAGACGATCCACGCCTTCTGCGAAGCGCTGCTGCACCAGTTTCCGCTGGAAGCCAATGTCGCCGGACATTTCTCGGTGCTCGACGATCGGGCTGCGGCAACGCTGCTCGCGGATGCCCGGCGCTCGCTTCTGACAGCAACGGCGCCGGAAGAGGATGCGGCGCTCGCCGAAGCCTTCGCCTATGTTCTCAATCTTGGCGACGAAAGCGGGCTGGAAGCGCTGCTCGAAGAGATCGTTGCCAATCGAAACGCGATCCGCCGCTTCACGGCCGTTGCCGAAGCGGAGGGCGGCATCGCCATGGCCCTGCGCAAAAGCCTAAAGCTTTCGCCGACGGAGACCGAGGCCGACATCGCCGGCCAATATTGGCCGCTGCCTGAACTCTCCGGCCTGATGCTCGACCTCTACATGTCGCTTGCGGCGCAGAAGGGTGGCGCCAAGGCACAGGAAGTCGCCTACGGGCTTCGCCAGGCATCGAACGAACGCAATGCGGCCAAGCGCGCCGAGCTGCTGGAGAAGATCTTCCTGACGGTGAAAGGTGAACCGAAGTCGGATTCGCAATTCACCGTGAAGGCGATGCTCGCGGATGCGCCGGAACTGACGGCAGCGATCGCCGCGGCGCGCGACCATGTCGTTGCCTGCCGCGACCGGCTGAAGATCATGCGGATGTTTACCGCGACGCATGCCGCGCTGGTTCTCGCCGAACGGCTGAACCGCGACTACGAAGACCTGAAGAAGCAGCGCAGCCATCTCGACTTCGAGGATCTGATCACCCGTACCGCCGATCTCCTGACGAAGAGCGGTGTTGGCCCCTGGATCCATTACAAGCTCGATCAGGGCATCGATCATATCCTCGTCGACGAGGCGCAGGATACCAGCCCGATCCAGTGGAGCGTCATCCAGTCGCTGGCGGAAGACTTCTTCTCCGGCGAAAGCGCCCGGCCGGTGGTGCGCACGCTGTTTGCTGTCGGCGACGAGAAGCAGTCGATCTATTCGTTCCAGGGCGCCCGGCCGGAGCGCTTCTCCGAAGAGAGCAAGCGAACGCAGCGCAAGGTACAGGCGAGCGGCCAGCAGTTCACGCCGGTGCGCTTGCCGCTCTCCTTCCGCTCGACATCGGATGTGCTGGCTGCCGTCGACCACGTGTTCCTGCCGCCGGAGAACGCCAGGGGGCTGAGCGCCGAGGGCGAGCCGGTCATTCACCGCTCGAGCCGCATCGGCCATCCGGGCGCTGTCGATCTCTGGGAGATGGTCGCGCCCGAGGCGGTCATCAAGGACGAAGACTGGACGGCCCCCTTCGATGCGACGCCGGAAAGCGCGCCGCCGGCGATCCTTGCCCGGCGCATGGCCCATACGATCGAGAAGCTCGTGGGACGCGAAACGATCGTCGAAAAGGGCAACGAGCGACTGATCGAGGCCGGCGACATCCTGGTTCTGGTGCGCAAGCGCGACAGCTTCGTCAATGCGCTGACCCGGGCGCTGAAGCGCCGAAACAATATTCCGGTGGCCGGTGCCGACCGTCTGCGCCTGACGAGCCATATCGCCGTGCAGGATCTTCTTGCGCTCGGCCGCTTCCTGCTTCTGCCGCAGGATGACCTCTCGCTGGCTGCGGTACTGAAAAGCCCGCTCTTCGATCTGTCTGAGGATCAGGTCTTTGCTCTGGCTGCGCTACGCGGCGAGCATCAGAGCGTCTGGAGCCATCTGCAAAGCTTCGGTGCCGACGGTCACGAGGCCTATGCGGGAGCGGAAAAGCGGCTGAAGCTGTTTCTCGACCAGTCGCGATCGCTTTCGGTTCACGATTTCTACGCCCGGGTGCTTGGCGTACATGGCGGACGCCGGCAGTTCCTTGCCCGGCTCGGCACCGAGGTCAGCGACATCCTGGACGAGTTCCTGACCTTTGCGCTCGATCACGAGAGTTCCGGCTTGCCCGGCCTGCAATCCTTCATCTCGACGCTGGAACTCGAGGCACCGGAGGTCAAGCGCGAGCAGGACAAGGGCCGCAACGAAGTGCGGATCATGACCGTGCATGCCTCGAAGGGCCTGGAAGCGCCGATCGTGTTCCTCGTCGATAGCGGCGGCAAGGCCTTTACCCACACGCATATCCCGAAGCTGCGGCTGCTTGAGATGGGCAATAGCGAGCCGATGCCGGTCTGGGTGCCGGTCAGCGATCTTGCCAATTCGCGGACGCAGACCGATGCCGCGCGCATCCAGACGCTGGCGGAAGAGGAATATCGCCGGCTGCTCTATGTGGCGATGACGCGTGCGGCCGACCGGCTGGTCGTCTGCGGCTATCGCGGCGTGCGCGCCAACGCCGAGACTTGGCACGCAATGATCTCCGCCGCCATGAGCGACAGCCATCCGTATGTGACGGCGGTGGAATTTGACGGGCCGGATGGTAGCTGGCCCGGCGTGACGTGGCGCGTACCGCAGGTCGAGCGCAGCTTCGAACGGGCCGAGCCGCGGGCGGAGATGCAGGACAAGCATGAGCTGCCCGCAGCGATGCTCCGGCCGCTGCCACCGCAAAGACAGCTGCCGCGGCCACTCAGCCCATCGGGCGCCGGAACGATCATCGATGAAGAGGCGGACGATCTGCTGGTCGCTTCGCCGCTTTTCAGCGAGCCGCCGCGATCCGACCGGTCGCTGGAGAAAGGCCGCCTGATCCACCGCATGCTGCAGATGCTCCCCGATATTCCGGCAGCGGAACGCACCTCTGCGGCCGAACGCTATGTTGGCAGGACAGCGCGGCATTGGCCTCAGAGCGAACGGGACCGGCTTGTCGATTCGGTTCTGAAACTATTGACGGAGCAGAGCCTGCAGCCGGTCTTTTCGGCGCATGCACAGCCGGAAGTCTCGATCATGGGGACGCTGACGCTTGAGGACAAGCAGTATGCGGTTTCCGGCCGGATCGACAGATTGGCCGTGCTCGACGACCGCATTGTTATTCTGGATTACAAGACGAACCGGGTGCCGCCACAGACGGAAGAGGCCGTTCCCTATGCGCACAAGGCGCAGCTTGCGATCTATCGCGAGATCCTGGCGCCGCTTTATCCCGGCAAGCCGGTCGAATGCGTGCTGGTCTATACCGAGAACGCAGCCGTTCACCGGCTGAGCGAGCGCACCCTAGAATTGGCGCTTGCGGGACTCAAGACAAAGTGAAATACCGGTCATTGAAATTATGACACCGCACCATCACATGTGGGTCAACAGCAAATTCCCCGCAAAGGAGCAGCCTATGGCTACCGTGAAAGTCGATATCAATAACTTCCAGTCGGAAGTTCTGGAATCCGCAGAGCCCGTCGTTGTCGATTTCTGGGCTGAGTGGTGCGGCCCGTGCAAGATGATCGCCCCGAGCCTCGAGGAAATCTCGACCGAGCTCGCCGGCAAGGTGAAGGTCGCCAAGCTCAACATCGACGAAAACCCGGAACTGGCTGCCCAGTTCGGCGTTCGCTCGATCCCGACGCTCGCAATCTTCAAGGCTGGCGAAGTCGCTGACATCAAGGTCGGCGCCGCTCCGAAGACGGCCCTGTCGAACTGGATTTCCAGCGCCGCCTAATGCGCGTTGATATCTTAAAGAAAAAGCCCGGTTTCGACCGGGCTTTTTTCATTTCGGCGGTGTGCCGTTGTCCGAGAGCACGTCGCCTACGAGGTAGAGCGACCCGCCGACCAGAATGCGCGGCGGCGGCTTTGCCGGATCGAGGATTTCCTTGATCGCATCCAGCGCTTCGCCGACCGTCGACATCGGCTCGGCAACCAGCCCCGCATCGTAGGCCGCGTTGGCGAGAATGACCGGATCGATCATCGCATCGCTACCGCGGATCGGGACGCAGAAGACCTTCTCCGCCAATCCCGCAAATGCCTTGAAATAACCGACCGGATCCTTGGTGTTGATCATGCCGGTGATCAGATAAAGCGGCCGCGGCTGCTTTTCCTCGAAATTCGCCATAGCCTCGGCAATCACTTCGCCGGCACCGGGATTATGCCCGCCATCAATCCAGATTTCAGCACCAGCGGGCGCATTCGCCATCAGGCGGCCATCGGTCAACCGCTGCAGGCGGCCGGCCCACTCGACGCTTCCCAGTGCCTTTTCCATCATCGCTTCCGTGACGACGAAGCCCGCAGCCTTGACGGCGCGGATGGCGGCGGCGGCATTGGCATATTGATGGCGGCCGGGAAGCCTCGGCAGTGGCAGATCGGCAAGACCGAACTCGTCCTGATAGACGAGGCGGCCGTATTCTTCATGGGCCATGAAATCCTGACCGTAGACGGCGGTCGGACAATGCAGCCGCTCGGCAGTCGACATCAGCACTTCGAGGGCGGCATCATAGGGCTGCTGGCCGATCACGACGGGATGCTTCGGCTTCATGATGCCTGCCTTTTCGGCGGCGATCAGCTCGACGCGATCCCCGAGGTAGGGCTGGTGATCGAGCGAGATCGGCATGATGACCGAGACAGCCGGATCGGAGATGACGTTGGTCGCATCGAAGCGGCCGCCGAGGCCGACTTCGATGACCGCGGCATCGGCCGGATGCTCTGAAAAGAGCAGGAAGGTGACGGCGGTCAGGATTTCGAAAACGGTGATCTTCTGGCCGGCATTGGCTTCGGCGACGCGGCGCACGGCATCGGCAAAGACGGCGTCTTCGACGAGCTCGCCGCGGCCGCCCTTGACGCCCATGCGGTAGCGCTCGTGCCAGTTCACCAGATGCGGAGAGGTATGGACGTGGACGCTATAGCCGCCCGCTTCAAGCAGGGCACGGCAGAAGGCCGTCACCGATCCCTTGCCGTTGGTGCCGGCAACGTGGATAACCCGCGCGAGCTTGTCCTGCGGGTTTCCGAGAATTTCGAGCAGGCGGGTGATCCGCTCCAGCGAAAGATCGAAGCCCTTGGGATGCAATTCCAAGAGCTTGTCGATTTCCTGTGCTGCCTCGCTCACGACGGTCTGACCCCTAGGTATCATTCGGCCCTCCGCTGAGGCAGGTTCTGGATCGATCAGGCGCTCGCTGCCAGGGCGACCGCGCTGCCATTGGTTGCAACGGTGTTTGCCGGCTTCTTGGTCAAGATCTTCAGGACGCGCGCCAGCGTATCCGGGATATCGTGGCGCTTCACGACCATGTCGACCATGCCGTGTTCCAGCAGGTATTCCGAGGTCTGGAAGCCTTCCGGCAGCTTTTCGCGGATCGTCTGTTCGATGACGCGCTTGCCTGCAAAGCAGATTTCAGCGCCCGGCTCTGCCAGATGCATATCGCCGAGCATGGCGTAAGAAGCCGTGACGCCGCCCGTTGTCGGGTTGGTGAGAACGACGATATAGGGCTGGCCTGCTTCCTTCAGCATGTCGACGGCAACGGTCGTGCGCGGCAGCTGCATCAGCGAGAGAATGCCTTCCTGCATGCGGGCGCCGCCCGAAGCCGGGAACATGACAAGCGGGCACTTCTCCGAAATGGCGCGCTCGAATGCCTTGACGATCGCCTCACCGGCCGCAATGCCGAGCGAGCCGCCCATGAAGTTGAACTCGTGAACGACGGCAACGAGCTTCAGACCGCGCACCTTACCGACGCCGGCGACGATCGTGTCTTCCTGCTCGGTCTTCAGGCGGCTGTCGCGCAGACGGTCGGTGTATTTCTTGGAATCGCGGAACTTCAGCGGGTCCTGCGCCACCTTCGGCTGGACCAGCGCTTCATATTCGGCGTTGTCGAACAGGTCGGCCAGGCGTGCCTTTGCCGGCATCTTCATGTGATAGCCGGAGGCAGGAATGACCCACTTGTTGTCTTCCAGATCCTTGTGGAAGACCATCTCGCCCGTTTCCGGGCACTTGATCCAGAGATTTTCCGGAACTTCACGGCGGCCCAGCATGGAATTGATCCGCGGGCGGACGTAATTGGTGATCCAGTTCAAATCAAAAACTCCTGATTGACTACAGCCAATGTGGGGACACTATTCGGCAGCAACAAGGCGCGCCGAACGCGTTCCGGATGAAAGACCGCGGACGAGCGTGGCAACGGCCTGAACCGTATCAGCTGTCGCTTTTCCGTCCTTGGTCAAGCTTGTGGCCACCTGATTGACGATGGCGGTGCCGACGACGACGCCATCAGCCGAGCCGCCGATGACCTTCGCATGGTCGGCCGTCTTGACGCCGAAGCCGACGCATACAGGCAGGTCGGTGTGCTGCTTGATGCGCTTCACGGCACCCGAGACCAGCGACGGATCGGGCAGAGCCGAGCCGGTGATGCCGTTCATCGAGACATAATAGACGAAGCCCGAAGTGTTCTTCAGAACGGCCGGCAGGCGCTTCTCATCCGTCGTCGGCGTTGCCAGGCGGATGAAGTTGATGCCCTTGCGGATTGCCGGAATGCAGAGCTCGTCGTCCATTTCCGGCGGCAGATCGACGACGATCAGGCCGTCGATGCCGGCGGCGAGTGCATCATCGAGAAACTTCTCGACGCCGTAGATGTAGATCGGGTTGTAGTAACCCATCATGACGATCGGCGTCGCGTCATCGGACTTGCGGAAGTCGGCAGCGAGCTGCAGCGTCTTCTTGAGCGTCTGACCGCCCTTCAGCGCGCGCTGGCCTGCAAGCTGGATCGCCGGGCCATCGGCCATCGGATCCGAGAAGGGCATGCCGAGCTCAATGATATCGGAACCGGCTTCCGGCAGCGCCTTCATGATGCCGAGCGAGGTTTCGTAGTCCGGATCACCGCCCATGAAATAGGTGACGAGCGCCGGGCGGCCCTCAGCCTTCAGGTCGGCAAAGCGTTTGTCCATACGAGCAGTCATGACTTAAGCACCCATTCCGAGAATCTTGCCGACAGTGAAGATGTCCTTGTCGCCGCGGCCGGAGAGGTTCATCAGGATGATCTCGTCCTTGCCCATCTTCGGCGCGCGCTTGATGACTTCAGCCAGCGCATGCGACGGCTCGAGCGCCGGAATGATGCCTTCGAGGCGCGTCAGCGTCTGGAAAGCTTCGAGCGCTTCGTGGTCCATGATCGGCACGTATTCGACGCGGCCGATATCGTTCAGGTAGGAATGCTCCGGGCCGATGCCGGGATAGTCGAGGCCCGCCGAAATCGAATGGCCTTCCTTGATCTGGCCATCGCCGTCCTGCAGTAGATAGGTGCGGTTTCCATGCAGAACGCCGGGCGAACCGGCGGTGATCGAAGCGCAATGCTCATCGCCCTGCAAGCCCTTACCGCCGGCTTCGACGCCGACGATCTTGACGCTTTGGTCATCGAGGAACGGATGGAAGATGCCGATCGCATTCGAACCACCGCCGACGGCGGCAACGACGAGATCCGGCAGACGTCCTTCGGCCTCGAGCATCTGCTGCTTGGCTTCGGTGCCGATGACGGCCTGGAAATCGCGAACCATTTCCGGATAGGGATGCGGACCGGCAGCGGTACCGATCAGGTAGTAGGTGTCTTCGACATTGGTGACCCAGTCACGCAGCGCCTCGTTCATGGCGTCTTTCAGCGTGCCGTGGCCAGCTGTCACCGGCTTCACTTCGGCGCCGAGGAGCTTCATGCGAAAGACGTTCGGCGCCTGACGCTCGACGTCGGTGGCACCCATGTAGACGACGCAGGGAAGGCCGAAGCGGGCGGCAACAGTTGCCGAGGCAACGCCGTGCTGGCCAGCGCCGGTTTCGGCGATGATGCGGGTCTTGCCCATGCGCTTGGCCAGCAGAATCTGGCCAATGCAGTTGTTGATCTTGTGCGAGCCGGTGTGGTTCAGCTCTTCGCGCTTGAAATAGATCTTCGCGCCGCCGAGTTCAGCCGTCAGGCGTTCGGCGAAGTAGAGCGGGCTCGGGCGGCCGATATAGTGCGTGCCGAGATGCTTCAGTTCCGCCTGAAATTCCGGATCGTTCTTTGCCTTGTCCCACTCAGCCTGCAGGTCGAGGATCAGGGGCATCAGCGTCTCGGCGACGAAACGGCCGCCATAGATGCCGAAACGGCCGTCTTCATCGGGGCCGGAACGGAAGGAATTCGGTTTAGGCGTATCGTTCACTCTCAACTCCCTGAAACGGTTTCAGGCTCACAGGCCTTCTCGACCGCATCGAAAAATCTATCGATCATCACGACGTCCTTGGTACCCGGGGCACTCTCGACACCGGAGGAAACGTCGATACCCGGCGCCTTGGTTATCGCCATGGCTTGGGCAATGTTATCCTTGTTCAGCCCTCCGGAAAGCATGTAATCCACGCTGTCGTCAAGCCAGCTGAGCAGGCTCCAGTCGAAGGAAACGCCGTTACCGCCGGGCAATTCAGAGCCCTTCGGCGGCTTGGCATCGAACAGGAACCGGTCGGCAATGCCGATATAGGCCTCGACGCGCTGCAGATCTTCGGAGGTACGGACAGAGAAGGCCTTCATGACCGGAAGACCGTAAACGGCCTTTATGGTCAAAACGCGTTCCGGGCTTTCATCGCCGTGCAGCTGGATCATATCCGGGCGCAAAAGCGCAACGATTTCATCGAGATCGTCGTTGGTAGGGTTCACCGTGACGGCAACGATCTTGGCCTTGCCACGGGCTGCCTCGGCAAGCCTTCCAGCGACGTCCGGCTCGATGTAACGCGGGCTCTTTTCGAAGAAGATGAAGCCGATATGGGTCGCGCCGCGCGCCAACGCGCGGTCGATCGCCTCGGCAGTCTTGAGGCCGCAGATTTTGATGTCCGGTTTCATGGCAGCGGAGTGACACGAAAAGGCTGCTGAGTCGAGCCAATTTGCGACGAAGGCTTAATTTCCCGCGGTTTCCGCTCAGTCGAAATCGATGGCGTGAAGCAGGCTGCCGTGGCGCTTCAGCCAGCCCTTGGCCTCATCCATATCCGGGCAGAGCTTTTCGCACAGCGCCCAGAACCGTGGCCCGTGGTTCATCTCCTTGAGATGGGCCACTTCATGGGCAGCGAGATAGTCGATGACGGAGGGCGGCGCCATGACGATGCGCCAGGAAAAGCTCAGGTTGCCTTCATAAGAGCAGGATCCCCAGCGGCTGCGGGTATCCTTCATCGAGATGGACTTGATCGGCGCCTTGATCGAGTGGGCGTGGAAATGCGCCAGCCTCTCCAGATCGGCGCGGGCTTCCTTTTTCAGGAAGGTGGCGATCCGCCGGCCGAGATGCTCCGGCATGCCGCTGACCTTGAGGACATGGTAGCCATCGATGATCGCGGTTTCCGTCAGGCCACGCAGGCTGCCTGTATGCCGGATCCGGTGGCGAATGCCGCGGAGAAGAATCTCGCCGCCGTCGCGAAGGCCAGTCTCCGGGGAAAACTTTGCGAGTTTGGTGAGAAGCCAGCCCTGATGCCGGTCCAGGAAAGCGTTGACTTCGCGCTGCGCCAGTCCGCGGGGAACAGTCATCTTCAGCGCCCGGCCGCCGGGCTCGATGCGCAGCGTGATGCGCGTGGCGCGATCATGCTGCTTGATCGTCAGCGGCATCAGCCGGCCCGCCACGTCAAGCGTCCGCGTTTCAGGCGGCGCAGGCTTTCGGGCGGCAGGCCGCCGCGGCTTTGAAAGAAGCGGAAACATAGGGCTTTTCTATACGATTCGCGGCAAATCCGGGCAAAGAAAAACCGGCATCGGAGATGCCGGTTCGATCCTCATTTCCGCGCGCCCGTTACGGCGTCTGGAACTCGGCGACCGGGCCGTTGTCGTCGCGCTTGGCGTTCTTGCGATCGCGCATGAAGCGGTCGAACTCGTCCTGGTCCTTGGCGCGGCGAAGTTCGCGCAGGTAGTTGTCGAACTCCTCGCGCATTTCGTCGAGCTTGCGGCGCTCTTCTTCGATGCGGTCGAGCTCGGCCTTCCGCCAATCGTCAAAAGCGACGTTGCCGGTGGTGAAATGCGGGCGGTAACGGTCACGCGAGCGGCGGCAGCCTGCAAAGAAGCTATCTGCCGTGCTGTTGGCGTCGCGCTTGAAGCCGCGAAGGCGTTCGCCGAAGATGATATAGGCAAGCATGGCCAGGCCCAGGGGCCAGAAGACCACGAAGCCGAGCACCATCAAGGCAATGGTAGCCGGAGTCCAATCCGGGCGGAGCAATGCTGACTGGTTCATCGTGCGGTATCCTCGCTTTCTGCACCCGGCAGAATACCGAATGCTGAAAATCGATGTGGTTACCGCTCCGCGCGCCTTCAAGGCGATTTCCGGCAAAATCGGACAAGGCCTTGAGCGGGCTTAATTAATTCAGCATCCGCTAACTCAGGCGGATTTGCCGCCCTTGATGACGCGCTTGACCGAAGGCTTCGACGAGCGGGAGTGCTCGTTGACGAAGCTGACGATGCGGGGCGCGATCTCGCGGCGGAAGCGGGAGCCGTTGAAGACACCGTAATGGCCGACATCGGGCTGCAGGTAGTGCATGCGCATGTTGTCGGGGATGTTGGTGCAGATCGTCTGGGCGGCCTTGGTTTGGCCGACGCCGGAGATGTCGTCATTCTCGCCTTCGACAGTGAGTAGCGCGACATTGCGGATTGCCGAGGGATCGACGAGCTTGCCGCGATGGACGAGTTCGCCCTTCGGCAGCGCGTGCTTGATGAACACCTGATCAACGGTCTGCAGGTAGAATTCCGCCGTCAGGTCCATGACTGCCAGATATTCGTCGTAGAAATCGCGATGCTTCTCCGGCTCACCGTCGTTCTTCACGAGGTGCATGAAGAATTCCTTGTGCGCAATCACATGCCGGTCGAGATTCATCGACATGAAGCCCGACAGCTGCAGGAAGCCCGGATAAACGGGACGCATGAAACCAGGCTGGGGCCAGGGAACATTCATGATGACGTTATCGGCAAACCATTCCAACGGCTTATCTTTTGCGAGCTTGTTGACGGCCGTCGGGTTGATGCGGGTATCGATCGGACCACCCATCAGAGTCATCGACGCGGGCGACAGCGGATCGTTCGCCTCTTCCATCACCGCAGCGGCCGCGAGAACCGGCACGGAGGGCTGACAGACGGCGATGACATGCGTGTCCGGGCCGAGGAAATGCAGCATCTCGATGACGTAGTCGACGTAATCGTCGAAATCGAAAGTGCCCTCGGTCATCGGCACCATGCGGGCGTCGATCCAGTCGGTGATGTAGATATCGGCGCTCGGCAGCAACGCTTCGACCGTGCCGCGCAGCAGCGTTGCATAGTGGCCCGACATCGGTGCGACGATCAGGATGCGCGGATCGCGATGGGCGGCAGGAAGATTGCGGGAGAAATGCAGAAGATTGCAGAAGGCGCGGGACCAGACGATCTCCTCGCGAACCTTGACCGTCTTGTCGCCTACCACCGTTTCGTTCAGGCCAAATTCCGGCTTGCCGTAGCGGCGAGTGGTGCGCTCGAACATTTCGAGGCTGGCGGCAATCGTTCGGCCGAAGGGGGTCTGGGACCAGGGATTGAGCGGATTGGCATAGGCAAGCCGCATCACATCGGCGGCGGCCCGGAAGGGCGCCATTGCGGCATGGTTCAGTTCATAGAGCTGGTAAAACATCGGATGCGCCACCTTTCTTTACCGGAAAAGACGGCGCCATTGGGGGCAGGCACACACTTCTTTCCATCGTCTCTGCTGGCACTTCAACGCAGATTAACAGGCTTTTGTTGCATAGCAACATAGGTATCCGCACTGCAAAAGAAAATGCCGGGGCATCACATCCCCGGCATCATGATGCTCTTCAATCGTTAAGAGACCGCTGTTCAGCGATCGGCGACGAATGTCTGCTTCTGGGTGCCGAGGCCCTCGATGCCGAGTTCGACGACATCGCCGGCTTTCAGATAGCGCGGCGGCTTCTGGCCCATGCCGACACCAGGAGGCGTGCCGGTCGAGATCACGTCGCCCGGATGCAGCGACATGAACTGGCTGAGATAGGAAACCAGGAAAGCCACTCCGTAGACCATGGTCTTCGAGGAGCCGTCCTGCATCTTCTGGCCGTTGACAGTCAGCCACATGCCGAGGTTCTGCGGATCGGGGATTTCATCCTTGGTGACGAGCCAGGGGCCGATCGGGCCGAAGGTGTCGCAGGACTTGCCCTTGGTCCACTGGCCGGAGCGCTCGGTCTGGAAAGCACGCTCGGAGACGTCGTCGCAGACGCAGTAACCGGCAACATAATCAAGGGCTTCGGCTTCAGAGACGTATTTTGCCGTCTTGCCGATGACAACCGCGAGCTCGACTTCCCAATCGGTCTTTTCAGAACCGCGTGGGATGATGACGTTGTCGTTCGGGCCGACGATCGCCGAGGTGGCTTTCATGAAGATGATCGGCTCCGGAGGAACCGTTGCGCCGGTTTCGGCAGCGTGGTCCGAATAGTTCAGGCCGATGCAGATGAACTTGCCGGTGCCGGCAACGCAGGCGCCGATGCGGCCCGGCGCGAGCTCCGGCAGGCTCTTGGGGTCGAGCGCCGCGATCTTCTTCAGGCCATCCGGCGAAATCGCAGCGCCGCCAATATCCGCGACATGCGCCGAGAGGTCGCGGATCTTGCCATCGGCATCGAGAATTGCAGGCTTTTCGCTGCCGGCTTCGCCAACACGCATCAGTTTCATGGGGTGTCCTCCTCATCGAAAAGCAGTGGGAAGGCACCTATGACCCAGTTGGCCCGGACTGTCATTACGGGTTTTCAGTTAAGCGGTACGGCGCGCTCAAAAAATCTCCGCGAGATCTGGGCCAACAGGGACGATCCGCGTCGGATTGAGCTTCTCGATCGAGTAATAGCCGCGCTTGATATGGTCGATGTTCACGGTCGCCGCGACGCCCGGCCAATCCAGCACGCGACGGCAGAACGCCTTCAAAGCGGGATAATCCGAGACACGGCGCAGATTGCATTTGAAGAGGCCGTGATAGGCGGCATCGAAGCGGACCAGCGTGACGAACAGACGGATGTCGGCTTCGGTCGGGTGATCGGCGAAAAGGAATGATCGTCCTTCAAGCCGCGGGGCGACCCAATCGAGGCAATTGAAGACGTCGGCGAAGGCTTCCTCATAGGCGATCTGCGTCGTCGCGAAGCCGGCGCGATAGACGCCGTTGTTGAGATTTGGGTAAATCCGCCCATTGAACGCATCGATTTCCGCGCGTTTGGCAGCCGGGTAAAGATCGACGTCATTCCTGGCGAGATTGCCGAAACCGCTATTGAGCATGCGCAGGATATCGGCGGATTCGTTGTTGACGATTGTCTGCTTCTGCTTGTCCCAGAGAACGGGAACGGTCGCGCGGCCGGTGAAATCAGGTGCAACTTTCGTATAGATTTCATGCATATAGGTCGCACCATTGACGGTGTCGGCGGTCGCGCCCGGATAGTCACCGAATTGCCAGCCCTGTCGTGACAGCGCCGGTTCGACGACGGAGACGGTGATGACATCCTCAAGCCCTTTGAGAGCCCGGCCCATCAGCGTGCGCGATGCCCAGGGGCAGATATAGGCGACGTAAAGATGGTAACGCCCGGCCTCGGCCTTGGAGCCCGCCTCGCCGGTCGGCCCGGCCGAGCCATCCGGCGTGATCCAGTTGCGGAAACTCGAGGTCTGGCGGACAAAGCCACCCTTCGCATCGGTCGCCTGCACCGGCTGCCAATCTTCGGTCCATTTTCCATTCACCAGCACGGCCATGCCTCCTGATCGTCACGTTGCCGCTTACCTACCGCTTATTCGCGCGCGTGGGAGGCCCAGAATTTTGAAACAGACTGTGCACGCTTCGCTCGGTCTCGCGCTTGCCAAAGGGTGGAGGCCGGAAATATGACGGTAGGCGACAATGGACAGGAGCCCCCACCCATGACCACAAGCAACAGCCGCGAATCCCAATTTCCGATCGATGCCATGTTTCTCGACCGCTGGTCGCCGCGCGCCTTCACCGGCGAAGTCATTAGCGAAGAGCAGCTTCTGACCATCCTCGACGCCGCCCATTGGGCGCCCTCCTCCGCCAACCAGCAGCCCTGGCGCTTCATCTACGCGCTGAAGGGCTCCGAGCATTTCGAGACGCTGCTTGGTTTGCTGGTCGAGGCCAATCAGGAATGGGCGAAGAATGCTTCAGCGTTGCTCTTCGTCGTTTCCCGCGGCTTCAGCGGCGAGTTCTCCGAAGGCAAGAAGAGCTACACGCATTCCTTCGATGCCGGTACGGCCTGGGGCTATTTCGCCATGCAGGCGCGGCTTTCTGGCTTCTATGCCCACGGCATGGGCGGCATCAAGCATGACGAGATCATGAAGACTTTCGAGATCCCGGAAGGCTACCGCGTCGAAGCGGGCATTGCATTCGGTCGTCTCGCAGACAAGAGCGTGCTTTCCGAACGCAACCAGGCGCGTGAATTCCCGAGCCAGCGCAAGCCGCTCTCGGAAGTCGCCTTCAACGGCAAGTTCATCGCCGATTAAATCATTGGCGTAGAAACAAAAAAGGCCGCGCAGCTATCGTTGCGCGGCCTTTTGCTTGTTTGAATTCGATCAGATATCGAGGTTTGCGACGCTCAGCGCGTTGTCCTGGATGAACTCGCGGCGCGGCTCGACCTCATCGCCCATCAGGCGGGCGAAGAGACCATCGGCATCGGTCGCATCGGCGACCTTGACCTGCAGCAGCGAGCGGACGTTCGGATCGAGCGTCGTTTCCCAAAGCTGTTCGGCATTCATTTCGCCAAGACCCTTATAGCGCTGCATCGTCAGGCCCTTTCGGCCGCTGGCGAAGATTGCGTCCAGAAGAGCGCGCGGGCCGGCAATCTCGGTGTCGCCATCACGGCGCGAGAGCTTCGGCGGAACGTCGTAGATTTCCTTGAGGCGCGACGAGATCTGATCGATGTGGCGCGCATCCTGCGAGCCGATCAGTGCCATATCGAGGATAACGACTTCCTTGACGCCGCGGACCATGCGCTCGAGGCGGAGACCGCCTTCGCTCGTCAGGCCACCTTCCCAACCGCGTTCGGTTTCTTCGGCGATGATATCGAGACGCTTGGCTACGTCGGACGCCAGCTGCTCGGCGCGGGCGCGATCGCTGACGGCTTCGGCATTCAGCGCACCGGCAATCGCCGCCTGTTCGACGACGGCGCGGTTGTAGCGGGAATGCAGACCATCGATCAGCGTGCGAAGGCGCAGCGCGTCCGAGATGACTTCGCGCATATCCTGGCCGACGCGAACTTCACCGCTGGCAAGCCTCAAGGCCGCATCTTCGAGGCCTTGGCCAATCAGGTATTCTTCGAGAGCGCCTTCGTTCTTGACGTACTGCACCGACTTGCCGCGTGCCACCTTATAGAGCGGCGGCTGGGCGATGTAGAGATGACCGCGCTCGATCAGCTCCGGCATCTGGCGGAAGAAGAAGGTCAGCAGCAGCGTACGGATGTGGGCGCCGTCGACGTCAGCATCCGTCATGATGATGATCTTGTGGTAGCGCAGCTTTTCGGCGTTGAACTCGTCCTTGCCGATGCCGGTGCCGAGCGCGGTGATCAGCGTGCCGATTTCCGCAGAAGACAGCATCTTGTCGAAGCGGGCACGCTCGACGTTCAGGATCTTGCCTCGCAGCGGCAGGATCGCCTGGTTTTCGCGCGAACGGCCCTGTTTTGCCGAACCGCCTGCCGAGTCACCCTCGACGAGGAAGACTTCGGACTTGGACGGATCGCGCTCGGAGCAATCGGCCAGCTTGCCGGGCAGCGAGGCGATATCGAGGGCGCCCTTGCGGCGGGTCAGCTCACGCGCCTTGCGGGCCGCTTCGCGAGCGGCAGCAGCTTCGACGACCTTGCCGACGAGAACCTTGGATTCAGCCGGATGCTCTTCGAGCCAGATGCTGAGCGCCTCGTTCGAGAGGTTTTCGACAACGGGACGGACTTCCGACGAAACCAGCTTGTCCTTCGTCTGCGACGAGAACTTCGGATCCGGTACCTTTACCGAGAGAACGGCGGTCAGGCCTTCGCGGCAATCGTCGCCGGTCAGCGCGACCTTTTCCTTCTTCAGAATGCCGGAGCTATCGGCATAGCCGGTGACCTGGCGGGTAAGCGCCGCGCGGAAACCGGCAAGATGTGTGCCGCCGTCGCGCTGCGGGATGTTGTTGGTGAAGCAGAGGACATTCTCGTGGTAGCTGTCGTTCCACCACATTGCCACTTCGACCGTGATGCCATCCTTCTCGTTGCGGAAGAAGATCGGTTTTTCGATCAGCGGCTTCTTGGCGCGGTCGAGATAATGCACGAAGGCTTCGAGACCGCCGTCATAGAGCAGCTCTTCCTGCTTGACGTCGGAATGGCGCTTGTCGGTGAGAATGATGCGCACACCCGAGTTAAGGAAGGCCAGCTCGCGCAGGCGATGCTCCAGTGTCGGGTAATCGTATTCGGTCTTGGTGAAGGTCTCGGGGCTTGCGAGGAAAGTCACCTCGGTGCCGGTCTCGTCGCCCGCATCACCCGTCACCGCCAACGGCGCGTCGGCCACGCCATGGGTGAAGCTCATCTCGTGGACCTTGCCCTTCTGGCGGATCTTGAGCTTCAGCTGAACCGAGAGCGCGTTGACAACAGAAACGCCGACGCCGTGCAGACCGCCGGAAACCTTGTAGGAATTCTGGTCGAACTTACCGCCGGCATGGAGCTGGGTCATGATGACTTCGGCAGCCGAAACGCCTTCGTCATGCATGCCGGTCGGGATGCCGCGGCCGTTGTCGGTGACCGTGACCGATCCGTCGGGATTGAGCGTGACGGTGACGAGGTCGGCATGGCCGGCCAGCGCTTCGTCGATCGCGTTGTCGACGACTTCGTAGACCATGTGATGCAGGCCGGAGCCGTCGTCGGTATCGCCGATATACATGCCGGGGCGCTTGCGGACGGCATCGAGGCCCTTCAGGACCTTGATGGAGTCTGCGCCATACTCGGCGGTAACGCCGTTTTCCGTCGCGGGTGTATCGGTCATACTGTCTTTGAATTTCCCTGTTGTAACAGCTGCAATGACCCTTGCGAATCACTGGTGTTTTTCATTCCGGAATATAGGGTTTTTGCACGCCATTCCCAATGCCGGAGCCCTGAAATCAGGCATAAAGCAGGGGATTATGACGCTTTTCCGTCCGCTTTTTTGCCTTTTTCAAGCAGGGCTGTGAGCTCTGCCAAAACAGTCGCGTCAAGGCTGCGGATTTGACCTGCCAGGCGGTTGGCAAAAGCCGTGTATTCGGGTGACAAACCCGAGGTATCGACGACCACGCGCGGGTCTGACGAGCGGGCAAGCAGGAAGAGTTCTTCCGCTTCATCCCAGATGATGTTGAAATATCCGGCGATCCGCTGCAGCAGATCGAAGGTCGGTAGCCCGCGCTTTCCATGCTCGAGCGCCGATAGATAGGCCGGCGAGACATTCAGCGCCGCTGCCATCTGCTTCTGCGAGACACCCTTGCGCACCCGCAATTTGCGCACCGCTTCTCCGAACGGCGTGGTCATGAGCGCTCTCCGCGCCGGGCCAGGCGGATGTAAAGCGCACCTTCGCCGCCATGATGCTGCGCGGCGGTCTCATAGGATGAGATCAGATAGCGGAATTCCGGCTTGGAGAACCAGAACGGCACCGCCCTCTTCAGGGCGCCTTCGCTGCCGAGCGAACTGCCCTTGCCGGTGATGACGAGCACATGGCGCATGCCGCGTTCGTGCGCACGGATCAGGAAGTCGAGAAGGATGACATGCGCCTCGCTCTGGACGAGGCCGTGGAGATCGATGCGCGCTTCGAGCGCGAGGCGTCCCTTGGCGATCTTGCGCTTGACCGGGCGCTCCAGCGGATGATGGACGCCAGAGGTTTTCTTTGCGGCCGGTGCCTGCGGCGCCTGTTCGGCAACCGGCGCGGCTTTGCGCTGCTGCTCGGCCTTTTCAATCTCAGCTTCGGCAGCGGCTAGGAAAGCGTCGAGCTCCGTTAGTTCCTCCGCCTTGCCCGACATCGGCCGGGTGCTCTTGGCCACCCTGCCCCAGAGAATACGTTCGTCGGTGCTGAGCTTGCGATCCTTGGCCATCAGAGAAATCTCTCCGCGGCGTCGTTGGGGATCAGGATGACGAAGTCCGCATCATTGCGCACCGTTCCGGCCTGTTCGCCGGCTTCATCGCCCGAACCGGTGAAGATGTCGCCGCGGGCCGGGCCGACGATTGCCGAGCCGGTGTCGAGCGCCAGCATCAGCCGGGCGAAGGGCTTTCCGTCATCGAGATGGGTGAGGCTTTCCGAGCGGATGAAGAAGGGAAAGCCGAACGTATGGATCAGCCGGTCGACCGCCAGCGAGCGGCCGGCAAGCAGCGGTACTTTTGCGGCCGCGATCGGTCCGGCTTCGATCCCCTCGACCTCGGCTTCACGGAAGAAAATGTAGGAGCGATTATGCCAGAGAACTTCATCCACCTGCTCCGGATGGGCATTGAGCCAGGCGCGGATCGACTGCATGGAAATCCGGCTGCGATCGATTTCGCCGCGCTCAATCAAAAGCTTGCCGACCGCCGAGAATGGATGGCCGGCCTTGGCGGCATAGGTGATGCGGCCGATAGTGCCATCGGGATAGCGCAGGCGCGCAGCGCCCTGGACGTGGACGAAGAAGATATCAATCTTGGATTTGGCCCAAGCGATCTCGAGGCCACGTCCATCGAGAAAACCTTCATCGATCATCTGCCGGTCGGGATAGGCGCTGATATTGCCATCCGTCAGGCGGCCGAAGGCATAATAGGGATCGATATCAGCGGGACGATTGCTGTCGTCGAGATCGATCAGATCCTCCGGGCGGCGATAGAAGGGAAAGCGGTAGACTTCATCCGGCACCGCTGAAACCGCGATCTCGGGCTCATAGAAGGCGGTGACGAAGCCGGGCTTGCCATCGCTTTTGCGGATCAGAAACGGCCGACAGTTTTCTTCGAAGAAACGGCGCGTCGAAGCGGCGTCCGAGATATTGGCCGTTCGTGCCTTATCGAGAAGCGCGGAGAGATCCGCCGCCGTCAGCCCGAGCGATCCCGTGCGGTATGGCTTGACCGCGATATGTTTGCGGCAGGCGTCCATGACTTCAAAAAGGCTGGAAGGATCATCATCCTTCCAGCCCTTCAATTCATCGAAGCTGATGGGGTGCAGCGTAAAATCTGCCTGACCGTCACTCATGTTCCGATTCGGTTGCCACAAGTTTCCAGTTCGGATCGCGCGAACGCGTATCGCGGGCGAAGGTCCAGAGGTCGTTTACCTCGGCAACGTTCTCGGCGTCGCCTTCGATCAGCTTGTCGTCCTTGTCGTAGGTCGCCGAAATCAGCTGGCTGATGATGCGGATCGTGATCTGCGCCTCGCTGCCCTTCACTTCCGCATGGGTGATTTCCGCCTTGTCGATGCCGACAAAGGTGGATTTCACCTTCTCGCCTTTCGTCTCGCGATCGGCGATCGCTGCATCGAAACCATCATAGACTTCGCGCGAAAGCAGGTTCTTCAGCGATTTCCGGTCGCCATCGGCATAGGCCATGACGATCATCTCGTAGGCCATCTTGGCGCCGTTCAGGAATTCCTTCGGCGTGAAGGACGGATCCGCCTTGTTGAGCTCGCGAAGCGATTCGTTGAGCGCAGTTCCGGCCGGAGCGAAGGCGTCGATAGCCGCGAAGCGATCTTCTTCTTCGCCATTGCTGTCGCGGCGCGGCAGCGTCACCACCTTGCCGGCATCTGCCGGTTCGGGGGCGGCCGCATCGCGCGGCGTATAGAGGTCACGTGGCGGCTTCTCGTTTCCGGTGCGGCGGCCAAGGACGCTGCGCAGCTGGAAAAAGATCAGAACTGCCGCTACCAGGAAAAATAACGTGATGAAGTCGTTTGAACTCATATTGTCCCGCGATTGCCGTTAACATCCCAAATTTGTACTCCCATATAGTCCGCATAGACAGATGATTCAAATAGGAGCCCGTCAGGTTGCGGGTGGAGAGACGATGCGATTGACAATGCTTCCCGGTTTCATGCTGCTTTTGCCGCTGGCAGAGATCGCAGGCTTCGTGATCGTCGGCCGCGCGATCGGCGTTCTGGCGACGCTGGGGCTGGTGGTTCTCGGCGTCGTCGTCGGCATGGCGATCCTGCGCCGGCAGGGCTTGGGCATCCTGCAGAAGATGTCGGCAGAGGGGCAGTCCGGCGTGGTTCCCGGCCGTGAACTGTTGAAACCGGCAATGTTTGTGATCGCCGGCCTGCTGTTCATGATCCCCGGTTTCATCTCGGATATCCTGGCGATCCTGATCTGCATTCCCGCCGTTCGCGATCTCGCATGGAAATATGTGAGCCGCAGGTTTGTGGTCGTCGGCGGCCGCAACGGCTTTACCGCATCCGCGGGTCCTAACTTCCGCAATCGCAATCCATCCGCTGGCGGCAAGGTCGTCGACCTCGACGAAGACGATTTCAAGCGCGAGCCGAACCAAAACTCGCCGTGGTCCGGCAAGCGGCTCGGCGACTGAAAGCGACCTTCGCCCAGGGTTGTAAGCGTTTCCTCGAAATGGTAGATGGCGGCACGATCAAAATGCCCTTTCGAGGAAAACCCAATGGCTGATGAAAACAACGGCGCCGGCGCAGTAAGCCCGAGCCTCACCATTCTCGCTCAGTACACGAAGGATCTTTCCTTCGAAAACCCGGGAGCGCCGCGTTCGCTGCAGGCCCGCGAGACCGCGCCGGCGATCAATATCAGCGTCAACGTCAATGCCAACCCGCTGTCCGACACCGACTTCGACGTCGTTCTCTCGCTGAACGCCGAAGCCAAGGATGGCGACAAGACGGTATTCCACACCGAGCTCGTCTATGGCGGCGTTTTCCGCATCGCCGGCTTCCCGCAGGAACACATGCTGCCGGTTCTCTTCATCGAGTGCCCGCGCATGCTCTTCCCGTTCGCCCGCCAGATCATCGCTGACGTGACGCGCAACGGCGGCTTCCCGCCGCTGATGATCGACCCGATCGATTTCGCGCAGATGTTTGCTCAGCGCGTTGCCGAAGAGCAGACCCGCGCCAAGGTTCAGACGAACTGATCACATTTTGCTGATTGAATGAAAATGCCCGGTCAAAAGCCGGGCATTTTTAGTTTGGCCGATCGTATTTCGACCAGATGCCCTTGGTGCCGAGCTTGGCAATCAGCGCATCATGCGCTTCGGCTTCCGCAGTGTTGAGGCGCGGCGCCAGCGGGCGCGGCCTTTCGAGAACGGCCAGGATTACGTCATCTGCTTCGTCTGCATCATTTGCCGAACCGGCCGATGCGGCGACGCCGAGACCGAGCGCCGTCTGGCGCCCACCGATCATCTCGATATAGACCTCGGCCAGCAGTTCGGAGTCGAGAAGCGCGCCGTGCTTGGTGCGGTGCGAGTTGTCGATGCCGTAGCGGCGGCAGAGCGCGTCAAGCGAGTTCGGCCCCATCGGATGCTTGCGTCGGGCAAGCGACAATGTATCGACGACACGCTCCGGCAGGATCGGCGGCATACTGAGGCGGGCGAGCTCGGCATTGATGAAGCCCATGTCGAAGGTCGCGTTATGGGCGATCCACTTGGCGTCACCGAAAAACTCGATGATCTCCTCGACAACGTCGGCGAAGGGTTTCTTGTCCTTCAAGAACTCGTCGGTGATGCCGTGGACGGCGAGTGCATCCGGATGAACCTTCTGGTCGCCGGGATTGATATAGATATGGAGCGTCCGGCCGGTCGGGAAATGATTGTTGAGCTCGATGCCGCCGATTTCGATGATGCGGTCCAGACGGTTGTCGAGGCCGGTGGTTTCCGTATCGAAGATGATCTCACGCATTCCGGAAGTCTCCCTTGCCGATCCTGTCTTTGATATCGGCAATGATCTCGTTCACTCTCGCCTTTGCCGCTTCGATGCCGTGACCGGTATCGATGATATAATCGGCGCGCGCGCGCTTTTCGGCGTCGGGCATCTGCCGCGAGAGAATCATATTGAATTTTTCGTCCGTCATGCCGGGACGCGCAAGCACCCTCGCCTTCTGAATCTGTGGATCGCAGCTGACGACGACGGTTAAATCGACCCGCGTGTTGCCACCAGTCTCGAAGAGTAAAGGGATATCGAGGAGCACCATGCTGACGCCGGCCGCCCGATGTTTTTCCAGGAACATCGTTTCCCGCTGGCGCACGAGCGGATGGACGATGGCCTCAAGCGCCTTGAAACCACCGGGCCGCGCCGACAGCATGCGGGCAAGTTCTACCCGATCGACCGCGCCGTTCTTGGTGCTTCCCGGAAACTCCGCTTCGACAGCAGGCACGGCTTCGCCCATGTAAAGATCATGCACGACAGCATCTGCATCGTTGACCGGAATGCCGGCTTCGGCAAAGAGCTTTGCCGTCGTCGACTTTCCCATGCCGATGGAACCCGTCAGCCCGATCTTCAGCATTAATGCTTTTCCATATCAGCGATGATCAGCGCGCGGAGCGCTTCATCAACAACCGGCGTCTTGCCGAACCATTTGGCAAAACCGGGCACGGCCTGATGCAAGAGCATGCCCAGCCCGTCGACCGTCGCAAAGCCCTGCTCTTCTGCCTGGATCAGCATCGGGGTGAGCAGTGGCACATAGACGATGTCGGTAACGACGGCGCCTGACGCGAGCGGCGAGAAATCCATCTGCGGTGCCGCCTCGCCGTCCATGCCGAGCGACGTCGTATTGATGAAGAGGCCGGCGCCCTTCATGACTTCGCCGAGTGCATCGGTCGGGTGCGCATGGATCGCCGGGCCGAAGCGATCAGCCAGTTCCTGCGCGCGGCTAATGGTGCGGTTGACGACATGGATGTTTTTCAGACCGCGATCGCGGATCGCCTGGATGACCGCGCGGCTGGCGCCGCCGGCGCCGAAGATCACCGCCGTGTCCGTCTGATCCCAACCGGGATGACGCTCGTCGAGATTGGCTGTGAAGCCGCGGCCATCGGTATTGGAGGCGTGCAGCTTGCCCTCCTCCATCCAGAGCGTGTTCGAAGCGCCAAGTTCTTCCGACAGCGCATCCGGCCGGTCCGCCAGCTGAAAGGCGAGTTCCTTGTGCGGGATCGTGACATTGCCGCCGATGAAACCGGAGCTGCCATCCTTGATGCCGGCGATGAAGGCGCCGAACTGTTCCGGTGCGACCTCATGGGCGCGGTAGCTACCAGCCAACCCGAGGCTTCTCAGCCAGTGGCCATGGATCAGCGGCGAGCGCGAGTGCTTGACCGGAAAGCCCGTGACGAACGCGTTTTGACCGAATGTTTCACGTGAATCATCCATTAATGGCACCCAATTCCCTCAGTTTGGCGAGCAGCGGCAACAGCGGAAGGCCGATGATCGTGAAGTAATCGCCGTCGATCTTCTCGAAAAGCTGGATGCCCTCGCCTTCCAGCTGATAGGCGCCGACGCTTGACATCGCCTTGTTTCCGACCCGCTGAAGATGTTGATCAATAAATTCCGCGCCCAACGATCGCATCGTCAGCGACGCATGGGCAACATGATCCCACAGCAACTCGCCATCGCGGCATAAGGCGATCGCGCTGTTCAGCCGATGTGTTTTGCCGCTGAGTTCCGTCAGGTGATTGGCGGCATCCGCCATGTCCTTCGGTTTGTGAAACACTTTCTCGCCCAGCGACAAGGTCTGGTCAGACCCAATGACCAGGGCGCCGGGAAAGCGGCCGCTGACCTCCTTCGCCTTGGCGCGGGCGAGAACGAGCGCCACTTCATCCGGCGAAGCACCGTTTTTCTCCAGCGGCGCTTCGATCGCCCGTTCGTCGATTTCGGCGGCATGCGCCTCGAAGGTCAGGCCAGCATTCTGCATCAGCATGCGGCGGAAGGGGCTGGATGAAGCGAGGATCAGCGTCGGTGTCATCGGGTTCCCTGAGAATTCACAGATCGGATGCGATTAGCGCAGCTTCGGGCGAAGGGCAACGATCGCCGCCGCCGTCTCTTCGATCGAGCGGCGCGTGACATCGATGATCGGCCAGTTGTGCTTGGCGCAAAGCGAGCGGGCATATTTCAGCTCCTCGGAGATGGCGGCCCTGTCGATATACTCGCCCCGATCGAAACCGGGTGTGGCGCCGAGCACTCTATTCTCGCGAACCTGGGAGATGCGATCGGTCGTGGCGATCAAACAGACGATCAGCGGCTTGGTCGCCGAGAAGACGGCTTCCGGCAATGGCACGCCATAGACGATCGGAATGTTTGCGGTCTTGATGCCACGATTGGCGAGATAGATGCTGGTGGGGGTTTTCGACGTGCGGCTGATGCCGACGATAACGACATCGGCGTCATTATAATCGTCCGGCATCTGCCCGTCGTCATGATCCATGGTGAAGTTCAGCGCTTCGATACGCGCGAAATATCCGGCATTCATCACATGCTGCGCGCCGACACGGCGGCGGGACGGCGCGCCAAGATAGATCTGGAACGCGGCCATCACGGGCTCGAGCACATTGACAGAGGCGACACCCATTTCGGCACAACGCTCGTCAATCAGCGTCGCGAGCTCGCGGTCGACAATCGTGTAGAGGACGATGCCCGGTTCATGGTCGATGGCATCGAGAACTGGCAGCAGCTGCTTGCGATTTCGGATGAGCGGATAGACGTGCTCGATCGGCTGGGCTGATTTGAACTGCGCAGAAGCCGCGCGTCCAGCCGAGATGAGAGTCTCTCCTGTTGAGTCAGATATGAGATGCAGATGGAAGAAGTTCGTCCGGTTCTCCACGTTATTTTCCGCCACCTGTTGATAAGACTGGATGACCAAGAGCTAAGGGAGCCGCGGGGTTCGAGGCAAGGGAAAACGTGCCTGCTTATCCACATTCGGAATTTTCCGGACAGCGAAAGGGCGGGCTTGTGGAGGATGTGGATGATGAAGAGAAGCCCGACTCTCGTCCACTGGTTGTCCACAGACGGGCGATAAAGCGGAAGCATTAAAGCGATTGGATTCGTTTCGAGATTCCGTTTGGTCCACAGGTTATAGCCCAAATGGCTGATTTCTTTCCGCGCCGTCCGAGCAAACGCGACAAATCGCATCGTTCGTGGATGGATTTTAATCCTTGATAGACACCGACTCTAAGAAATAGAAACCTTTTAAAATATCTTTGATTTTAGATAGGGAAGAAGCGCTTGAGCGAAACGCGCCGGAAAATCATGAGAGTTCTCGACGGTGAAACTCTCTCCCCTCCTCCGATCTGGCTTATGAGACAGGCAGGACGATATCTGCCGGAGTACAGACAAACGCGCCAGAAGGCCGGAAGTTTCCTCGACCTCTGTTATTCTCCTGACCATGCCGTGGAAGTGACGCTCCAGCCGATCCGCCGTTATGGCTTCGACGCAGCGATCCTGTTCTCGGATATCCTGGTCATTCCCGACGCGATGAAGCGCAATGTCCGTTTCACCGAAGGTCACGGTCCTGAGATGGATCCCATCGATGAAGCCGGAATTGCCAATCTTAATGACGAGGAGATCGTCTCCTATCTCAAGCCGGTGCTGGAGACGGTTTCGAGGCTGCGGGCTGAGCTACCCTCGGAAACGACGCTGCTCGGCTTCTGTGGGGCTCCCTGGACCGTTGCGACCTATATGATCGCTGGGAAGGGTACGCCGGATCAGGCGCCTGCCCGCCTGTTCGCCTACAAGCATCCGAAAGCCTTCGAGCGGCTGTTGATGTTGCTTGCTGATGTTTCGGCCGATTATCTCGTGGCGCAGATCGATGCTGGCGCCGATGCAGTGCAGATTTTCGATTCCTGGGCCGGTGTTCTCGGCGAGAAGGAATTTGCTGCCTATGCCGTGAAGCCCGTCGCGCGCATGATCGCTTCGATCCGTGCACAGCGTCCGCAGGCCAAGATCATCGCTTTCGCCAAGGGCGCCGGCTATCTCCTGAAGGACTACCGACAGAGGACCGGGGCGGACGCGATCGGCCTCGATTGGTCGGTGCCGCTGGAATTTGCGCGTGAGCTGCAGAAGGATGGCGCGGTTCAGGGCAATCTTGATCCGATGCGCGTTGTCGCCGGTGGCCGGGCGCTGGAGGAAGGCATCGACGAAATCCTCGAGAAGCTCGGCAATGGGCCGCTGATTTTCAATCTCGGTCACGGCATCACGCCGCAGGCGGATCCCGAGAATGTGCGGCTGCTGGTCGAGCGGGTGCGCGGATCGCGAGGTTGACCATGGAAAAGCAGACTGGAGCCCGGCCCGGAGCCTATGCACGTCGGCGCGCGCATTTCGCCCTCGCCTTCTTTGCCGTTCTTGCTGTCGGGCTCTTTGCCTGGAACCCGGAGAACCTCTATCTCTGGATCAAGGCGCTGCACATCATTGCGGTTATCTCCTGGATGGCCGGCCTGTTCTACATGCCGCGGCTTTTCATCTATCACACGGATGCAGAACCGGGTTCCGAGCAGTCGGAAACCTTCAAGGTTATGGAGAGCAGGCTTCTGAAGATCATCATGAACCCGGCGATGATGCTGACCTGGATCTTCGGGCTTTATCTCGCCTGGTCGGTCTATGGCTTCCAGGGCGGCTGGCTGCATGCCAAGATAGGGCTTGTCGTGCTGCTGACGGCTGTTCACATGTTCTTCAGCCGGGCCGTTCGCGACTTTGCGGCGGATCGCAACCGGCGCTCGGCGCGCTACTGGCGGTTCATGAATGAAGCCCCGACGCTGCTGATGATCCTGATCGTCATTCTGGTTGTCGTGAAGCCTTTTTGAGGTCTGGCGGAAGCCGAGGTTAAATTTGCTTCATTTTAAGCAGCCCCCTTGCGGCGCCTTATCTTAGTCGCTATTTTCCGCGCATCTCATCTTCGTGGCATGTGTTTTGAGTTCAGTCGTCTGCGAGCCCTTTCGCAACACCGAATACGACCCGACATAGCCTTCCCCCTTTTGAAATACAGAGTAATGGTCACTTCATGGCTGAAATGAAGCTTCAGGAACTTAAGAGTAAATCCCCGACCGATCTTCTGGCGTTTGCCGAATCGCTCGAGGTCGAAAATGCAAGCACAATGCGCAAACAGGAATTGATGTTTGCGATCCTGAAGGTTCTCGCCAGCCAGGACGTCGAGATCATCGGCGAAGGCGTCGTCGAAGTACTGCAGGACGGTTTTGGCTTCCTGCGCTCCGCTAACGCAAACTATCTGCCGGGTCCTGACGATATCTATATCTCCCCATCGCAGATCCGCCGCTTCTCGCTGAAGACAGGTGACACCGTCGAGGGCCCGATCCGCGGACCGAAGGAAGGCGAGCGCTACTTCGCGCTGCTCAAAGTCAACACGATCAATTTCGACGATCCGGAGAAGATCCGTCACAAGGTTCACTTCGATAACCTGACGCCGCTTTATCCAAACGAGCGCTTCCGTATGGAGCTCGATATTCCGACCTCGAAGGATCTGTCTTCGCGCGTCATCGATCTTGTCGCCCCGCTCGGCAAGGGCCAGCGCGGTCTGATCGTTGCTCCGCCGCGTACCGGTAAGACGGTTCTCTTGCAGAACATCGCGCATTCGATCACTGCAAACCATCCGGAATGCTACCTGATCGTTCTCCTGATCGATGAGCGTCCGGAAGAAGTGACGGACATGCAGCGCTCCGTGCGCGGCGAAGTTATCTCGTCCACCTTCGATGAGCCGGCCGTTCGTCACGTCCAGGTCGCCGAGATGGTCATCGAGAAGGCCAAGCGCCTTGTTGAACATGGCCGCGATGTCGTTATCCTGCTCGACTCCATCACCCGCCTCGGCCGCGCCTACAACACGGTTGTTCCGTCTTCCGGTAAGGTTCTGACCGGTGGTGTCGACGCCAATGCCCTGCAGCGCCCGAAGCGCTTCTTCGGTGCCGCCCGTAACATCGAAGAAGGCGGCTCTCTGACGATCATCGCTACGGCGCTGATCGACACCGGCAGCCGCATGGACGAAGTCATCTTCGAGGAGTTCAAGGGCACCGGCAACTCGGAAATTGTCCTCGACCGCAAGGTTGCCGACAAGCGTATCTTCCCGGCGATGGATATCCTCAAGTCCGGTACGCGTAAGGAAGACCTGCTGGTGCCGCGCCAGGATCTCCAGAAGATCTTCGTGCTCCGCCGCATCCTGGCACCGATGGGCACGACGGATGCAATCGAGTTCCTCATCGATAAGCTCAAGCAGACGAAGAACAACCCTGACTTCTTCGACTCGATGAACACCTAATCCGTTAGCCGGATTCATCCATACAAGCCGGTCGCATCTAGCGGCCGGCTTTGTTATTTTGGGAGCCGGAGAGAGCAAGCGATGACGCGACAAACGATCTATGCCCTGTCGAGCGGCGGCCTTCCCTCGGGCGTCGCTGTCGTTCGCATTAGCGGTCCGGCCACGGCGGCAGCACTTCAGCATCTGGTCGGTACCCTCCCATCTCCGAGGCAGGCAAGTCTGCGAACGATTCGAAATCCGAACGGTGACCCGATCGATTCGGGTCTGATCCTATTCTTCCCGAGCCCCGCATCGTTCACCGGTGAAGACTGCGCCGAACTGCAGATTCATGGCGGCCGCGCCGTCGTTCAAAGCCTGCTTCAGTGCCTGAGCGAAATTCCCGGGCTGCGTCTTGCCGTAGAAGGTGAGTTCTCGCGCCGGGCATTCGAGAACGGCAAGCTTGATCTCGTTGAGATCGAAGGCTTGGCGGATTTGATTGCTGCCGAGACCGAGATGCAGCGGCGCCTGGCCGTGGAGCACAGCTCAGGACACCTTTCCAAGCTATACGATTCGTGGGCGGAACGATTGACCCGCTGCCGAGCGCTGATTGAGGCGGAACTGGACTTTGCTGACGAGGACGATGTTCCCGGCTCGGTTTCGGATCAGGTATGGGCAGAGGTCAACCGCCTGCAGTCCGAGATATCTGCGCATCTTGCAAATGCAGATGCCGGCGAGATCATCCGGGATGGCTTCAAGGTCGTCATCGCCGGTGCACCGAATGCCGGCAAGTCCTCGCTGATGAATGCCCTCGCCCAGCGCGACGTGGCGATTGTTACCGACATAGCCGGCACCACTCGTGATGTGCTCCAGGTCGATCTCGATATTGGTGGCTTTCTGGTGAAGCTTTACGATACGGCTGGACTTCGCGAGACAGAGGAACGCGTCGAGCGTGAGGGTATCCGCCGCGCCGAAAACCTTGTTGCCCAGGCGGACTTGGTGCTGTATTTGCATGACCAATCGTCTGGCCTGAGTGCGGAGCATGCTGTTAGCGGCGATGCGCGTGTCAATATCCGGACAAAGGCGGATCTTGCTGTTGCCTCGGATGCGTTTGATCTGTCGATATCGGTGCAGACGGGCGAAGGTCTGGACGAGCTCAGGCTGCTGATCGGCGATCGGATCGCCCGCACGGTGCGGCCCGAGAGCTTGGCTTTGCCGAGCCGGCTGAGACATAAAGATTCGCTTGCGGAATGTTTGCGAGCCATCGGGATTGCCCTGTCCGCTGGCGAGCTTGACCTCAGGGCCGAAGAGCTGCGGGTCGCGGCGAATGCACTTGGCAGGATTACCGGCCGGGTCGATGTAGAAAATCTCCTTGACGTGATCTTCTCCGAGTTCTGCATCGGTAAATGATTCACGTGAAACACTGGATGGCCGCAAGTGCGTGAGTTTCACGTGAAACGCGGCGAGTATCGGATGCTCAGAGCATGAAGTACGATGTCATCATCATTGGCGGTGGCCATGCGGGCACGGAAGCGGCAAGCGCTGCTGCCCGTCTCGGCGCCAAGACCGCGCTCGTAACCCATCGCCGGGATACGATCGGCGTGATGTCTTGCAATCCCGCGATCGGCGGGCTTGGGAAGGGACATCTGGTTCGCGAGGTTGATGCGCTCGATGGCCTTATGGGCCGCGTTGCAGACGCCGGCGGCATTCAGTTCCGGATGCTCAATCGCAAGAAGGGCCCGGCGGTCCGCGGCCCGCGGACGCAGGCGGACCGCAAGCTCTATCGCGAGGCCATGCTGCGCGAGATCGAAGCGATCGAGAACCTTGATATCATTGAGGGTGATGCCTTTGATCTCCGGGTCGAAGATGGCGTTGTTGCCGGTGTCATCATGAAAGGTAGCCGGATTCTGGAGTGCCGCGCTGTTGTCCTGACGACGGGCACATTTCTTCGCGGCCTTATCCATATCGGCGACAAGAAGATCCCAGCTGGACGCGTCGGTGAGGAACCCTCCGTCGGCTTGTCGGGTACGCTGCTGCGGCTCGGCATCAAGCTTGGCCGTCTGAAGACCGGTACGCCGGCACGGCTTGATGGCCGCACGATTGACTGGGCTTCCGTCGGCCGGCAGGCCGCCGATGATGAGCTGATCCCCTTCTCGTTCATGACAGACCGCATTACCAATGCGCAGGTCGAATGCGGCGTGACGCGGACCACCTCTGCGACGCACAAGATCATCGCCGATAATCTCAACCGCTCCGCAATGTATTCCGGCCAGATCGAAGGCGTGGGGCCGCGCTATTGCCCGTCGATCGAGGATAAGATCGTCAAGTTCGGTGAGCGCGACGGCCACCAGATCTTCCTCGAGCCTGAAGGCCTGGACGATCATACGATCTATCCGAACGGCATTTCCACCTCCCTCCCCGCTGAGGTGCAGGAAGAGTTCATCCGGACAATCCCCGGTCTCGAAGCGGTGTCGATCCTGCAGCCGGGCTATGCGATAGAGTACGATCACGTCGATCCGCGCGAGCTCACACCATCGCTGGAGCTCAAGCGTCTATCGGGGCTGTTTCTTGCCGGTCAGATCAATGGCACGACCGGTTATGAGGAAGCGGCGGCACAGGGCCTCGTCGCAGGCCTCAATGCAGCGCGCCTTGCAGGTGGTTCCGATCCTTTCGTCCTTAGCCGGACGAATTCCTATATTGGCGTGATGATTGACGATCTGACATCGCGTGGCGTCGCCGAGCCCTATCGGATGTTCACCTCCCGAGCGGAGTACCGGCTGTCGCTTCGTGCCGACAATGCCGATGTGCGACTTACGCCGATCGGGTTGGAGATTGGCTGCGTGAGCGGCTGGACGCGCACAGCGTTTCGCGGCTTATAATGAGCAACTCGATGCGGCTCGCGCGATGCTTCAATCTCTGGAGACCACGCCGAACGAAGCGCGACGTGCCGGCCTCATGATCAATCTCGATGGGCAGCGCCGAACGGCCTATGAGCTTCTTTCGTACCCGGACTTCAGTCTGGCGGATATCGCGAAGATTTGGCCAGACATTGCCACGCTTGATGCCAGGATCGGTGAGGCGATGGATATCGAGGCATCGTATGCAGTGTATATGAAGCGGCAAGCTGTTGATATTGCTGATATAAAGCGCGATGAAGACCGTCTGATCCCTGCGGATTTCGACTATTCGCAGCTTTCGGGTCTTTCGAATGAGTTGAAACAGAAGCTGCAGCGCGCGGAGCCATACAGCATTGCGCAAGCGGCGAAGATTGACGGTATGACGCCGGCGGCCATATCGCTATTGCTCGTCCATCTGCGGCGCGCTGATATGGCACGCGCCATCTAATACACGCGAAAAGAGTCCTTGAATGAAGCTGAACGGTCAAAGTGTTTCACGTGAAACACAGGCGCGACTCGAGCATTTTCTGCAACTTTTCCAGAAGTGGGCCAAGACCATAAATCTGGTGGCGCCCTCCACACTCTCCGATGCATGGGACCGCCACATCGTCGATAGCGCTCAGATCTACCAGCTGAGCCCCGGCGCGAAGACCTGGGTGGATTTGGGTAGCGGTGGCGGCTTTCCGGGTGTGATTACCGCTATCCTGATGGCTGAACAGGCTAATGGGTGGGTACATCTTGTCGAAAGCAACAACAAGAAGGCCTCGTTTCTGCGGCTTGCGCTACGCGAGACCAATGCGCGCGGTTCTGTCCATGCTGTCAGAATCGAGGATGTCTACAAGGAAGTGCCTGACAGTGATGCCATTTCAGGCCGTGCGCTAGCCGATCTGGACAAACTGTTAGAATTCTCAAAGCCGTGGATGGATCGAAATGAAGAATGCCAGGCTTTCTTCCATAAAGGCAGGGATTACCGATCCGAGATCAAGAAAGCGCATGGCCGCTGGCAATTCGATCTGGTAGAACATACGAGTGTCGTCGAGAGAGATTCCGTTATTCTCGAAATCTCCAAACTCCGGCACTTGGTTTAACGATTTTGGATCATCGATGATGGCTGGCGAGCGAAACCGGATTATCACCATAGCAAATCAGAAGGGCGGCGTCGGCAAAACGACGACGGCCATCAATCTGGCGACTGCGCTTGCCGCGATCGGTGAGCGTGTTCTGATCGTCGATCTTGATCCGCAGGGTAACGCCAGCACAGGACTTGGTATCGATCGCAAGGATCGCCGGGTCTCGTCCTACGACCTGCTGGTCGGCGAAGCGGGTGTTCGGGAAACCGCACAGCAGACTGCCGTGCCTAATCTTTTCATCGTGCCGTCGACCATGGATCTGCTCGGGATCGAGATGGAGATCGCGCAACAGTCCGACCGCGTCTTCAAGCTGAAGAAGGCTCTCGCGAGCGAGGAAGCCTTTGAGTTCTCGTACATCATCCTGGACTGCCCGCCGTCGTTCAACCTGCTGACGATGAACGCGATGGCCGCTGCTCACTCGGTTCTTGTGCCGCTGCAGTGCGAATTCTTCGCGCTTGAAGGTCTCAGCCAGTTGCTCGAAACCGTCGATCAGGTTCGCCGGACGGTCAATCCGAGGTTGGATATCCAGGGTATCGTGCTGACAATGTTTGATGCCCGAAACAATCTGGCGCAGCAGGTGGTCAACGACGTCAGGACGCATCTCGGCGAGAAGGTCTACCATACGTTGATTCCGAGGAATGTTCGCGTTTCTGAAGCGCCCTCCTACGGCAAGCCCGCCATTCTCTACGATCTGAAGTGCGCCGGCAGTCAAGCCTATCTGCAGCTGGCGTCGGAAGTGATCCAGCGCGAACGCCAGCGCCTCGCAGCTTGAATTGTAAAGTGAGTTGAGACCATGAACGACGATGTTTCGAAGAGGCGCCTTGGGCGCGGACTTGCTGCGCTGATCGGCGAGATGGATCAGCCGGTTCCAGTCGAGGGCGAGAAGCCAAGCGTGAGCGCCGATCGCCAGGTGCCGATCGAATTCGTGAGCCGCAATCCGCGCAACCCGCGCCGCTTCTTCGATGACACCGAGCTGCATGACCTCGCGAGCTCGATCCGCCAGCATGGCATCGTTCAGCCGATCGTCGTTCGCACGATCGGCGAAGGCCGCTTTGAGATCATCGCTGGTGAAAGGCGCTGGCGTGCCGCTCAGCTTGCCGGCCTGATCGAGATCCCGGTTCTGGTTCGTGATGTCGACGACAAGACGGCGCTGGAGATTGCCATTGTCGAGAACGTCCAGCGTTCCGATCTCAATCCTCTGGAAGAGGCGTTGGGCTATGAGCAGCTGATCGCCGAGTATGGCTATACGCAGAACGATCTCGGCGAAATCATTGGTAAGAGCCGCAGCCATGTTGCGAATTCGCTTCGCCTGTTGAAGCTTCCCGATCAGGTTCGCGATCTCCTTGCTGCTGGCAGCCTTTCGGCAGGCCATGCGCGTGCCCTGGTGTCGACTTCCGATCCGGCGATGCTGGCGAAGACGATTGTCGCCAAGGGTATGTCGGTGCGCGATGCCGAGCGCCTGGCGCAGAACGATATCAAGGCGCAGTCGGAGCCCAAAAGTTCCGGCCCACGACTGGATCAGAAAGATTCGGATACGCTGGCGCTAGAACGCACGCTGTCAGACACGCTTGGCCTTGACGTGACGATCAATCACAAAGCCAATGGCGGGCAGATCAAGATCGCCTATAAGTCATTGGAACAATTGGAAGAAATCTGCCGGCTTCTGGAACGCCGCTGATCAGCCCTTGCGGCCGGATTGCAGCGTCGTCGATAGCAGGGTCTGGAGGGCGATGCTGTCTTCCAGGCTCTGACGCTTGCGCGTCTGCAGGATGGCTGCGTGAAGACGGTTCGTTTCGCGGGCGATCGCTTCTGCTGACCACGTTCTCAATGCCTGCTCGATGATCGGCTTGCGCCTGAAATGCAGGTGGCGGCCGAGGGTCTGTATCACTTGCCCGGCCTGCAGCCGCTTCTCATCCATTTCCGCACGCATCGTATCCAGAAGCTGGAACTGCTTCAGGCATGCCTGGATGACGAGGAAGATTGCCGTCTTCGAGGCGGTGATCTTCTGCATGGCATGCAGAAATGTCGTCGTGTTGCCGCTCAGGATCGCGTCAACGGCATCATCGACCGAGATGGCGCTCGCGTCACCGATGATTTCATCGACGTGGTGCTCTTCGATCGTATCCATTCCGCGGCAATAAAGGGCGAGCTTGCGCACCTCGTTGCGTGACGCGATACGGTCGCCGCCGATCAGTTCGACCAGTGCCTGGCGTGCTGCGGGGGTGATGCGCAATCCTTCCGCAGCCAGTTCGTTGTCAATCAGCGCGTTCAGGGCGCGCGCGTCGTCAGCATAGCATGGGATAACCGCGACCGTACGGGCGCCTTCCACCACCTTGCGCAGAAGCGAACCCTTCTTGAGGTCACCGGCTTCGACGATAACCGATGTTCCCTCCGGGGGCTTGGCAGCGAGCAATTGAAGGGCATCGGCCAGATATTTTTCGTTGGCGGCGCCTCTGATCCAGATCAGTTTCTCGCCGCCGAACAAGCCGATCGAGCCTGCCTCGTCCATCAGCCGGCCGGGATCTTTCTGGAGGTCGCCGATATCGAGCTTGATCAGCGAAAAGGGATCGTCGAGCGCGACGCTGCTTTTGGCGGCGATCTGTGAGGCGCGCTCGGAAACCAGGCCCCGGTCGGGACCATAGATCACAAAGAGGCTGTAAGCCGCGGCGGAGCGCTGAAGGAAGCCTTCGAACTCATGCGACTTGATCTCCGCCACAGCCCTGCCCTCAGCGGCCGAGGGCGGCGGCGATATCGAGGCCTACGAATTCTGCAGCTTCGCGTGCGGCGCGGTTTTCCGCGTCGCGAACAGCACGCTGCTTAGCGAATTCCTGGCCGGGATAATCCAGCAGGGCAGTCGCATAGCGATTGCCCGCCTTGATGACCTGGCTGTCCTTGGTAGAGCGCAGCGTATAGTCGACGCTGACCGTGACGCGGCCGGCGCGGGCAGTGTCCGATGACTGCACGAGCAGTGTGTCGGTAACGCTCGAGCGGACGTGGATCTCGGCTTCATATTCCGGGTTTTCCGCCTCGCCGGCTCCGCGGCCGGCGATGAAGATCAGCCGGTTGCGGACTTCCTGCTCGACGCGTGAGGTCGCCTCGGAGAAGCCGACCGACGAGAGCTTTGCGGTGACCCCGGAGGATTCCGAGTAGAGCGGACGGACCTGGCAGGAGCTCAGCAGTGCCGCGGAAGCGATGATGATGCCGAGAGCGGCGCGGCGGCCGAGCTTCGAAGCGAAATCAGACGACAATGTTCACAATCCTTTGCGGAACCACGATAATCTTCTTCGGCGCTTGGCCATTCAGGGCGGCGGTGACCGCCTCCAGAGCTAGCACTGCTTCGGTCACGGCATTCTGATCCGCGTCGCGAGAAATTGTCAATTCAGCGCGCTTCTTGCCGTTGATCTGGACCGGCATAACGACATCATTCTCGGTTGTCAGCGCCTCGTCATAGGCCGGCCATGCAGCTTGCGCCAGCAGGCCGGTATTGCCGAGTGCTGCCCAGCATTCTTCAGCCAGGTGCGGGGTCATCGGGGCCACTAGCTGGACGAGGATCTGCGATGCTTCGCGAACGGCAGAACGGTAGGCCGCGTCGCCTTCGCCGGCCGCAACCTTTGTCAGCGGCGACGCGAGCGCATTGACGAGCTCATAGATGCGCGCCACGGCCTTATTGAACCAGAGCTTGTCATAATCGTTCTGGACGGCCTTCAGCGTCTTGTGAGCGGCTTGGGAGATTGCCAACGCCTCGCCATCCTTAGCCGGATTCGCAGGCACCGCTGCCAGCGCTTCCGATGCTTCGGAAATCAGGCGGTACAGACGCTGGGTGAAGCGGTGGGCGCCTTCGACGCCTGCTTCGGACCAGATGACGTCGCGCTCCGGCGGAGAATCCGACAGCACGAAGAAGCGGGCCGTGTCGGCGCCGTAGGATGCGATGATATCGTCGGGATCGACGACGTTCTTCTTCGACTTCGACATCTTTTCGATTGAGCCGATCGATACTTCATCGCCACCCTCCAGCAGGAAGGCACGGCGCTTGCCGTCGACTTCCTCGATCCGGATATCCGCAGGCGCTACCCAATCGCCGTGCGAACCGGTGCCGCGGCGGTAGGTTTCGTGCACCACCATGCCTTGGGTGAAGAGGCCCTTGAAGGGTTCCTTCACGTCGACATGACCGGTCTCGCGCATGGCGCGGGTGAAGAAACGCGAGTAGAGCAGGTGCAGGATCGCGTGCTCGATGCCGCCGATATACTGATCGACGGGGAGCCAGCGATTGGCGGCCTTCGGATCGGTCGGCTGCTTTTCCCACGGCGCGGTGAAGCGGGTGAAATACCAGCTCGAATCGACGAAGGTGTCCATCGTGTCCGTCTCGCGGCGCGCGTCCTTGCCGCAATGCGGGCAGGCAACGTGGCGCCAGGTCGGATGACGGTCGAGCGGATTGCCCGGCTGGTCGAAGGTGACGTCGGATGGCAGCTGAACCGGCAGGTCCTTCTTCGGAACCGGCACGACGCCGCAATCATCACAATGGATGACCGGGATGGGGCAGCCCCAGTAACGCTGGCGCGAAATGCCCCAGTCGCGCAGGCGGAAGTTCACCTTGCGCTCACCTTGGGCCGCGCCGCCGATCTCGGTCGAAGACAGCTTGTCGGCAACGATCTCGAATGCCTCGCTCGTCGTCTTGCCGTCGAGGAAACGCGAGTTGATCATGACGCCATCGCCGTCATAGGCGGTGTCGCCGACAGCGAAGCTTGCTGCGTCGCCATCCTTCGGCATGACGACCGGCACGACAGGAAGATCGTACTTGCGGGCGAAATCGAGGTCGCGCTGGTCGCCGGACGGGCAGCCGAAGATGGCGCCCGTGCCGTAGTCCATCAGCACGAAATTCGCGACGTAGACAGGCAGCTCCCAGGACGGATCCAGCGGATGCTTGACACGGATGCCGGTGTCGATGCCCTTCTTTTCGGCGGTTTCGAGCGCAGCCAGCGAGGTGCCGGCGCGGCGGCATTCTTCACAGAAGGCGTCGATCGCGGCGTTCTTGGCGGCGGCTTCCTTGGCCAGCGGATGGTCGGCGGCGATCGCCAGGAAGGATGCGCCGAACAGCGTGTCGGGACGCGTCGTGTAGACGGTCACCTCGGTCTCGCCGGCAGGCGCAGTCTCAGCGACGATTTCCCAACGGATCGTCAGGCCTTCCGACCGGCCGATCCAGTTCTTCTGCATGAGGCGGACCTTTTCCGGCCACTGGTCGAGCGTATCCAGTGCATCCAGCAGATCCTGGCTGAAATCGGTGATCTTGAAGAACCACTGCGTCAGTTCGCGCTGCTCGACCAGAGCGCCCGAGCGCCAGCCGCGGCCGTCGATGACCTGTTCATTGGCCAGAACGGTATTGTCGACCGGGTCCCAGTTGACCTTCGACTGCTTGCGGTAGACCAGGCCCTTCTCCAGGAAATCCAGGAACAGGTGCTGCTGGTGCTGGTAATATTCGACGTCGCAGGTCGCGAACTCGCGGCTCCAGTCGAGCGACAGGCCCATGGCCTTCAGCTGCGACTTCATCGAGCCGATATTCTGATAGGTCCAGGACGCCGGGTGAACGCCACGTTCCATCGCCGCGTTTTCCGCCGGCATGCCGAATGCGTCCCAGCCCATCGGGTGGAGAACGTTGTAGCCGCGGGCGCGCTTGTAGCGGGCGACGACGTCGCCCATCGCATAGTTGCGGACATGGCCCATGTGAATGCGGCCCGACGGATACGGGAACATTTCAAGGACGTAGTATTTCTCGCGCGGATCGGCATTGTCGGTCTCGAAGACCTTTGCCTCGTTCCATTTCTGCTGCCAGCGGGGCTCGGCGTCGCGCGGATTATAACGTTCGGTAGCCATGGTATTCGAATTTCCGGAAAATCAGGGGAAGTTGGTGGTGACCTTCACCACGAAACCACCGTAGCGTCAAGTTTTGCGGGTGCTGCAAATGCCCGATCCGGCGCAGGAAAGGCCGTTTTCGGGCCGGTGGGTCTTGGCAAGCACGCATGCCGCGTTTAGTGCTCTGCCGTCATCACCTAGCATCATGTCGGGGGTAAGCGATGGAACTTCAAGAGCGGCTGAACGAGGTGCGTTCGCGCATTGCCGAAGCAGAGGCCGGGATCAAGCGTCCGGCGGGCTCGGTGCAGCTTGTCGCGGTGTCCAAGACCTTCGATGCCGATGCCATCCGCCCGGCGATTGCCGCCGGTCAGCGGGTCTTCGGCGAGAACCGCGTGCAGGAAAGCCAGGGCAAATGGCCCGAGCTGAAAAGCGAGACGGCGGACCTCGAGCTCCATCTCATTGGTCCGCTGCAGTCGAACAAGGCGGAAGATGCCGTTGCCCTCTTTGATGTCATCGAGACTGTCGACCGGGAGAAGATTGCCCGGGCGCTCGCCGATGAGATGAAGCGCCAGGGCAAAACGGTTCGTCTCTATGTTCAGGTCAATACCGGACTGGAGCCGCAGAAGGCGGGTATCGCGCCAGGCGATACCGCGGCTTTCGTCGATCTCTGCCGCAACGAGCTTGGGCTGGCGATCGAAGGGCTGATGTGCATTCCGCCGGCGGAGGAAAATCCTGGGCCGCATTTCGCCCTGCTTGCCAAGCTTGCAAAGGCTTGCGGGCTGACAAAGCTGTCGATGGGCATGTCGGGAGACTATGAAACGGCAATTGCTTTCGGTGCCACCAGCGTGCGCGTCGGCTCGGCAATCTTCGGCGCCCGATAAGCTCGTCTTTCGTCGGGCTTCCTGTCCGCACCTCCCTCCCCTAGATTGGCTCTATAGCTTGCATGTCCTGGGGAGGAGCAGATGCGGAGCCACTATCACAGCGTCTATGACGGCTGGAAAGCCGACCCCGAGGGTTTCTGGAAGAAAGCCGCGGAGGCGATCGACTGGTTCAGGGAGCCGGAGCAGATATTTTCTGCCGGTGATGGTGTCTATGGCCGCTGGTTCAAGGGCGGCGAGACCAATACCTGCTTCAATTGCCTCGATCGTCATGTTGCCGCCGGACGGGGTGGCGAGAGTGCTATCATCTTCGACAGCGCCATGAATGGCGCCAAGCGGCGCTTCACCTATGGAGAGGTGCTCGATGAGGTGAAGGCGATTGCGGCGGCGCTGAGCGCACTCGGCATCGGCAAAGGCGACCGCGTGATCCTCTATATGCCGATGGTGCCAGAGGCGATCTTCTCGATGCTGGCCTGCGCCCGGCTTGGGGCCGTGCATTCCGTCGTCTTCGGCGGTTTTGCCGCCAGCGAGCTCGCATCGCGTATCGATGATTCGGGTGCCAAGCTGGTCATCACGGCGAGCTGCGGTCTGGAGCCCGGCCGTGTCGTTGCATATAAGCCGCTTGTCGATCAGGCCATTGCGACTGCAAAGATCAAACCTGCCCATTGCCTCGTGCTGCAGCGGCAGGAGCTTACAGCTGATCTGACAGAGGGGCGCGACCTCGATTTCGCCGAGACGGTGGATCGCTATCGCGGTGCGGATATCGGCTGTACGCCGGTGCCTGCGACCGATCCGCTCTACATCCTCTACACATCGGGAACGACCGGCCAGCCGAAAGGCGTGGTGCGCGACAATGGCGGCCATATGGTTGCGTTGCATTGGTCGATGGCGAATATCTATGGGCTGAAGCCCGGCGAGGTCTTCTGGACGGCATCCGATATCGGCTGGGTGGTCGGCCATTCCTATATCGTCTATGCGCCGCTGCTGGCTGGGGTCACGACGTTGATCTATGAGGGCAAGCCGGTGGGCACGCCGGATGCCGGGGCATTCTGGCGGGTCGTGTCGGACTACGATGTGCGGGTGCTTTTCACGGCGCCGACGGCATTCCGGGCCATCCGCCGAGAGGACCCCGATGGCGAGCTTGCGGCACGCTATAAGAAAGCGAAGTTCCGGGCTCTGTTTCTTGCCGGTGAGCGCGCCGATCCGGAAACACTGAAATGGGCGGAGCAGACGCTTGGCGTGCCCGTCATCGATCACTGGTGGCAGACAGAGACCGGCTGGCCGATCGCTGCCAATCCGATCGGGCTCGGCGAGTTGCCGGTCAAGCACGGATCGCCTGCGGTGCCGATGCCCGGCTACGATATCCAGGTGCTCGACGATGCCGGTCATCCGGTAGCCGCGGGCACGCTCGGCAATATCGTTGCCAAGCTACCGCTGCCGCCCGGATGCCTGCCGACGCTGTGGAATGCCGATGCCCGGTTTCGTTCGGCCTATCTCGATGAGTTTCCGGGTTACTATAAGACGGCCGACGCCGGCTATATCGATGAGGATGGTTATCTCTTCATCATGTCGCGCACCGACGACATCATCAATTGCGCCGGGCACCGTCTTTCGACGGGTGCGATGGAAGAAATCTGCGCCAAGCACCCCGACATTGCCGAATGCGCCGTGGTCGGAATCGCTGATTCGCTGAAGGGTCAGGTTCCCTGCGGACTGCTCGTGCTGAAGAAGGGCGTGCGGCGCGAATCACCGGAGATCGAATCAGAAGTCGTTAAAATGATTCGTGAAGAAATTGGTCCGGTTGCGGCCTTCAAAACTGCCATCACCGTCGAAAGGTTACCAAAAACGCGCTCCGGCAAGATCCTGAGGGGCACGATTCAGAAGATTGCGGACGGTCTTCCCTGGAAAATGCCTGCGACAATTGATGACCCGGTAACACTTGAAGAAGTCGCAGAAGCCTTGCGCCACAGGGGTTTTGGCTCCCGACCCATATAGGATATTTGCTATTTGGTAAGAATCGTTGACGAGATGTGACCATCGTTGACGACTTGTTAACCATGTTCTCATTAGCTTTCCCTCAACGGACACCTGAGCTCAGGTGAAGCATGAAGCACCGCCACCGCCGGCCTCTGCCGGTATGCTCCTTCATCCTCACGAGAAGTGGAAAAAGCGATGTCAAGCATCCTGACTAACACGGCTGCGATGTCAGCTCTTCAGACCCTGCGCAGCGTCAACCAGAGCCTGCAGACGACGCAGGCACACGTTTCTTCCGGCCTCCGCGTTGCCAAGGCCGCCGACAATGCCGCCTACTGGTCGATCGCGACGACGATGAAATCCGACAACAAGGCGCTGTCGGCCGTCTCCGACGCGCTGGGTCTCGGCGCCGCCAAGGTCGATACCGCCTATTCGGCCATGGATAACGCCATCGACGTCGTTACCGAAATCAAGGCGAAGATCGTTGCCGCAACTGAAAAGGGCGTCGACAAGTCAAAGATCCAGGAAGAAATCACTCAGCTGCAGGCGCAGTTGAAGAGCATTTCGGAATCGGCCTCCTTCTCCGGTGAAAACTGGGTTGCGGGCAACGGCACGAAGAGCGTCGTCTCGACCTTTGTTCGCGATGGCTCGAATGGCATCTCGGTCAAGATGACCGACTACATTCTCGACAGCGGCTCGACGGGCAACGTCCTGTTCGGCACGACGACCGGCGGTGTTATCGACACGTCGACGGGCATTCTCGGCACGTCCAACGGCTCGGTCGGTTCGGTTTACTCGATGAACATCAGCAACCTGTCTTCCGACGATATCGCCTCGGCGCTGAACAATGTCGAGAACGCACTCAAGGCGATGACGAGCGCTGGTTCGCAGCTCGGCTCGATCTCGACGCGCATCCAGCTGCAGGAGAATTTCGTCTCTACACTCAGCGACTCGATCGACTCCGGTGTCGGGCGATTGGTGGACGCGGATATGGAAGAGGAATCGTCGAAACTGACGGCACTGCAGACGCAGCAGCAGCTTGCGATCCAGTCGCTGTCGATCGCCAACTCCGCTTCGCAGAACATCCTGTCGCTGTTCCGCAGCTAAGCGGCAGCAAGCGGTCAATAAAAAACCCGCCGGATCGCTCCGGCGGGTTTTTCGTTTGGAGAGAAAGACGATCAGAACTGATCGTCTTCGTCCTCATCCTTGGAAGACGACTTCAGCGACTTCAGCTTTGCGAAAACCGCATCGGCGTCGATTTCGCGCTCTTCTTCACGCTCGTAGCTCGGCGTCAGGCGCTCGGTCTCCTGAGCGGATTCGAGCGTCGCGCCCAGTTCGGCTGCGGTCGGCAGCGGACGGCCCTTGGCTGCCTTTTCGACTTCCATGTCGAGGTCGATCTGGCTGCAGAGGCCGAGCGTCACCGGGTCCATCGGCGTCAGGTTTGCGGAGTTCCAGTGGGTGCGCTCGCGGATCTGCTCGATCGTCGACTTGGTGGTGCCGACGAGACGCGAGATCTGGGCGTCCTTCAGTTCCGGATGGTTGCGAACCAGCCAGAGAATGGCGTTCGGACGATCCTGGCGCTTGGAAACCGGCGTGTAGCGCGGGCCGCGGCGCTTCGATTCCGGAACGCGAACCTTCGGCTCGGAAAGCTTCAGCTTGTGGTTCGGGTTGCCCTCGGCGCGCGCTATTTCGTCGCGGGACAGCTGGCCGGTTGCGATCGGATCCAGGCCCTTGATGCCCTGCGCAGCTTCACCATCGGCGATCGCTTTGACTTCCAGAGGATGCAGCTTGCAGAACTGTGCGATCTGGTCGAAAGACAGCGCCGTGTTGTCGACGAGCCAGATGGCAGTCGCTTTCGGCATGAGCAGTTGTTGAGCCATGGATATAGTCCTTCTGTCGTCCGCGCCGGTGTCGCGGTCCGTGGATTGTCACCACAATGTCCGGGAAATATTGGCGCTATATAACCGGAGTGACGCAGAATTGCAATTGATCCGGAATGAAATGACCTTTGTCTAATTGCCGGGCCGTTTTGACCTGCTATGAATGCCCTGAATTGAGTCCCGGGCGCTGCTTCGTGCGGCGAAACCGGTGCCCGCGTGAGGAGGAGTTTCCATGTCGGAGAAGATCTATCCGGTTACCAAACCGGTGAAGAGCCATGCCCTGATCGACAAGGCGAAATACGAGAAGTGGTACGAGGAGAGCGTTGAGAATCCGGACAAGTTCTGGGGCAAGCACGGCAAGCGGATCGACTGGTTCAAACCCTATACCAAGGTCAAGAACACTTCCTTCACCGGCAAGGTTTCGATCAAGTGGTTCGAAGACGGCCAGACCAACGTCTCCTATAACTGCATCGACCGTCACCTGAAGACGCATGGCAACCAGACCGCCATCATCTTCGAAGGCGACAACCCCTACGTCGACAAGAAGATCACCTATAACGAGCTCTACGAGCACGTCTGCCGGATGGCGAACGTGCTGAAGAAGCACGGCGTCAAGAAGGGCGACCGCGTCACCATCTACATGCCGATGATCCCCGAAGCGGCTTATGCGATGCTCGCCTGTTCGCGCATCGGCGCCGTGCATTCGGTGGTCTTCGGCGGCTTCTCGCCGGAGGCGCTGGCCGGCCGTATCGTCGACTGTGAATCGACCTTCGTCATCACCTGCGACGAGGGCGTTCGCGGCGGCAAGCCGGTTTCGCTCAAGGAAAATACCGACACCGCGATCCATATCGCCGCCAAGCAGCATGTCATCGTCGACAAGGTGCTGGTCGTGCGCCGCACCGGCGGCAAGACCGGCTGGGCGCCGGGCCGCGATCTCTGGTATCACCAGGAAGTCGCCACCGTGAAGGCCGAGTGCCCGCCGGTGAAGATGAAGGCGGAAGATCCGCTGTTCATCCTCTACACCTCGGGCTCGACCGGCAAGCCGAAGGGCGTGCTGCACACCACCGGTGGCTATCTCGTCTACGCGTCTATGACGCATGAATATGTCTTCGATTATCACCCCGGCGATATCTACTGGTGCACGGCCGATGTCGGCTGGGTCACCGGTCACTCCTATATCGTCTATGGACCGCTTTCGAACTGCGCGACGACGCTGATGTTCGAGGGCGTGCCGAACTTCCCGGATCAAGGCCGTTTCTGGGAGATCATCGACAAGCACAAGGTCAACATCTTCTACACCGCACCGACGGCGATCCGCTCGCTGATGGGCGCCGGCGATCATTTCGTCACCCGCTCGTCGCGCTCCTCGCTGCGGCTGCTCGGAACGGTCGGCGAGCCAATCAATCCGGAAGCCTGGGAGTGGTATTACCGCGTGGTCGGCGACAGCCGCTGCCCCGTCATCGACACATGGTGGCAGACGGAAACGGGTGGCCACATGATCACGCCGCTCCCGGGCGCGATCGATTTGAAGCCGGGTTCGGCAACGGTACCGTTTTTCGGGGTCAAGCCGCAGCTGGTGGATAACGAGGGGAAGGTGCTTGAGGGTGCCGCCGACGGCAATCTCTGCATCACCGACAGCTGGCCCGGCCAGATGCGCACCGTCTACGGCGACCATGAGCGCTTCATCCAGACCTACTTCTCGACGTACAAGGGCAAGTATTTCACCGGTGACGGCTGCCGCCGCGACGAGGATGGCTATTACTGGATCACCGGCCGCGTCGATGACGTGCTGAACGTTTCCGGCCACCGCCTCGGCACGGCCGAAGTGGAATCGGCGCTCGTCTCCCACAATCTCGTCTCGGAAGCCGCCGTCGTCGGCTATCCGCATGCGATCAAGGGTCAGGGCATCTATTGCTACGTGACGCTGATGGCCGGTAACGAGGGTTCGGACGAGCTGCGCCAGCAGCTGATCAAGCATGTCCGCACCGAAATCGGCCCGATCGCGTCGCCCGACAAGATCCAGTTCGCGCCGGGTCTGCCGAAGACCCGTTCCGGCAAGATCATGCGCCGCATCCTGCGCAAGATTGCCGAGGACGATTTCGGATCGCTCGGCGATACCTCGACGCTCGCCGATCCCGCCGTCGTCGACGATCTCATCGCCAATCGCCAGAACAAGGCGAGTGCCTGATCTCAAAAGCCGCTCCCATCCGGAGCGGCTTTTTCAATTGGTGCTGGCGCAGGCTATACGGGGCTTGCGCCCGCCATCATATCCGGCGGCAAGGCCAGCACTCAGCATCTCCTGAGCCGGATTCCTGCCGTCTTGCATGGCGACATCGGCGACGATGCGGCCGAAATATTTGTCGCCGCTGATATTGGTCAGCCTGATGTGCGGCGAACTGGCCGCCATTTCATCCAGCACGGAACGTGCCTGTTCGGCTGCTTGCCTGATAGCGGGGCATCTCGATTTCATTTCCGGTGCGTCGATGCCGCGGATGCGGACATAGACCTCAATGCGCTGCTGCGGCCAGGGGGCCGCTTCCACCAGAAGCGTGTCACCGTCGATGACGCGAATGATCTCCGCAGCGACCGGACCGGCAATCTGCTCGGCGCTCTCCGCTGTAAGCGGAAAGACAGACATGGCGACAAGAATCGAAATCATCGTCCTCATATAGAGGAATAAATTCCGATACTTTGCTGCTGTCAATAGGAATATTTACTTAGAAATCGATGGCGCGGCCGTTGATCTCGTAGTCGCCGAAACGGGCGGGTTCTGCGCCGCCGCGGCCGCCGATCTCCGGGGGCAGGTTCATGGGTGTCGCGTTGCGCCGGCGCTCTTCAGCTTCGGCGAGCGCACGTTTGGCGGCAGGCGAAAGGGGCTTGCGCGTTACGGCGCCTTCCGTGGCTGGGCCTTCGGTGTTGTCGTTGTCAGCTGATTGCATGGCGCTATCCTGCCGGAAAATATTGAAAGTGGCGGGCGAATAACCAAATCATAGTGCCTGGAAGGGCCGATTGAAACCCTTGAGCCGCCACATAGGAGATGGAGACCCTCGATGAACCTCGTTCGTACTGCCATGTTGCTTGCCTTCATGACGGCCCTGTTCATGTTCGTCGGATTCCTGATCGGTGGCCGCGGCGGCATGATGATCGCATTCCTGGTCGCCGCAGGCATGAACTTCTTCTCCTACTGGAATTCGGGAAACATGGTGCTGTCGGCCTATCGCGCCCAGGAGGTCGATGAGCGGAATGCGCCTGAATTCTACGGCATCGTTCGCGATCTGGCGCGAAATGCCGGCCTGCCGATGCCCAGGGTCTATCTTTACGACAATCCGCAGCCGAATGCCTTTGCGACTGGGCGCAATCCCGAGAATGCAGCCGTTGCCGCCTCGACCGGCCTTCTCCAGGTTCTGTCGCCGCAGGAAGTGGCTGGCGTCATGGCGCATGAGCTCGCCCATGTTCAAAACCGCGACACGCTGACAATGACGATCACTGCAACACTCGCCGGTGCGATCTCGATGCTCGGCAATTTCGCCTTCTTCTTTGGCGGCAATCGCGGCAACAACAACAATCCGCTCGGCTTCATCGGCGTTCTCGTCGCGATGATCGTGGCGCCTTTGGCCGCCATGCTGGTGCAGATGGCGATCAGCCGCACGCGCGAATATTCGGCCGATCGGCGCGGTGCCGAGATTTGCGGCAATCCGCTTTGGCTCGCCTCGGCGCTTGGCAAGATCGCCCGCGGCGCGGCGCAGGTGCCGAATTATGACGCGGAGCGCAATCCGGCGACGGCGCATATGTTCATCATCAATCCGCTCTCCGGCGAGCGCATGGACAACCTGTTTTCGACCCATCCGAACACCGAAAACCGCATCGCCGCGCTGCAGGAAATGGCCCGCGGCGGCATGAATGTCTCGACTGCACCGGTTCGGACTGCTAATCCGTCGCGGAAATCGCGCTCTGTTCCGGATACCGGCCTTGGCCGCGGTGATTCCCAACCGCCTAAAGGTCCGTGGTCTTGAATTCGAACGGCAAGAAGCCAGCCAACAAGAACAGCAACAAACCGGGTGAGCGCCCGCCGGCAAAGCCCGGTCTGCAGGCGCGCTCCGCTGCGGCCAAGATTCTTGCTGCGGTCGTCGACAAGAAGCTGCCGCTCGATGGCGCTCTCGATCACGAGCACGGCAATCCGGCCTACAAGGCGCTCGGCGAAAGCGACCGCGCGCTTGTCCGCGCGATCCTGAATTCGGCGCTCCGGCATTTGCCGCGCATTGATGCAGCGATTGCCTCGCTTCTCGATTGCCCGCTGCCGGATGGCGCACGCGCTCTGCATCACGTTCTCGTCGTCGGTGCGGCGCAGATCCTTTATCTCGACGTGCCCGATCATTCGGCCGTCGACCTCGCCGTCGAGCAGGCGAACAACGATCCCCGCAACCGCCGCTTTGCCAAGCTCGTCAACGCCATCCTGCGCCGTCTCGGCCGCGAGAAGGAAGCGGTCCTGGCCTCCGTTGCCGATGTTCCGGCCATGCCGGACTGGTTCCTGGCGCGTCTAAGCAAGGCTTACGGCAGGCAAGCGGCGCTCGCCATTTCGGATTCCCAGCTGGAACCCGCGGCAATCGACCTGACCGTGAAAGCCGATGCCGCCGCCTGGGCAGAGCGTCTGAACGGCGCCGTGCTGCCGACGGGCGGTGTGCGGCTAGCCGCCTTCGATGGCAGCATTCCCTCGCTTGAAGGCTTCGAGGACGGCGCCTGGTGGGTACAGGATGCTGCAGCCAGCATCCCTGCGAAACTGTTCGGCGATCTCACCGGCAAGCGCGTTGCCGATCTCTGCGCTGCGCCGGGCGGCAAGACAGCCCAGCTGATCCTTGCCGGCGGCAAAGTCACGGCCATTGATCAGTCCGAAAACCGCCTGAAGCGGTTGCGTTCCAATCTCGCGAGGCTCGGGCTGGAAGCGGAAACGCTGGTCACGGATCTCACCAAGTTCCAGCCTGAAGAAGGTTTTGATGCGATCCTGCTCGACGCTCCCTGCTCCTCGACCGGCACGACCCGGCGCCACCCCGATGTGCTCTGGACCAAGGGGCCGGAGGAGATCGAGAAGCTGGCCGGTGTCCAGGAGCGGCTGCTGCGTCACGCGCTGGCGTTTCTGAAGCCCGATGGCGTCATCGTCTTCTCGAACTGCTCGCTCGATCCCACCGAAGGCGAGGATGTGATTGCGCGTGTTCTGGCCGATGTGCCCGGCATTGCCCGGGTACCGATCGAGGCGGCATCCTGGCCAGGCCTTGAGCAGGCCATCAGCCCGCTTGGCGATTTCCGCACGACCCCCGTCATGCTGCCGATGCCTGATGGGATCGCTTCGGGGCTGGATGGTTTCTATGCCGCGGTGTTGCGACGTGTTGCCTGATTGCAAGGCAGCTTCTTATATTTCATCTTTGTCACGAATTAATGCAGCCCACCCGGTGAAAGCGGCTCTCGTTCACCTATTCTTAATCACGAGGGTCAATAGAAAATAAATTATGCAATCCGGCGGGCGTTTTTGGACTTTGTATGTTCGGGAGGCTTGGCGGCGCGTGTCGCGCCGTGCTGCTCTGCTGCGCCTGCGCGCCTTCCGTCATACCATTCAGGCGCCGGAGCGCCTGATCGTTGCGCCGACCGATCTGCGCGCCATCGATTCCCATGTCGCCGACGAGATCATGAATGGGCGCTTTCCGCTGGCGGGGCGGATGCTTGAGACCAACGGCAAGTCGCCCTTCGCTTTCACCCTGCCCTCGCGCGCCTTCGCCAATCGCCTGCATGGCTTCGGCTGGCTGCGGCATATGCGGGCCTACAAGAGCGATCGTGCGTCGCTGATCGCCCGGTCGATCGTCGATAGCTGGCTGTCCCTGCATTCCGGCCGCATCGAAGGCGTGGCCTGGGAAATCGATGTCACGGCGCAGCGGGTCATCGCCTGGCTGTCGCATTCGCCTGTCGTGCTGCACAATGCCGACCGCGGTTTCTATCGCCGCTTCATGCGCTCGCTTGCCTTTCAGGTGCGGTATCTGCGGCGGATGGCGCCTTATGCGCCTGCGGGCGAAGTGCTCTTCCGCCTGCGGATTGCGCTCGCCATGGCGTCGATCTCCATGCCGATGCGCGCTGGTGTGCTGCGAAAGGCCGCGCTGGCGCTCGACAATGAATTCGATCTGCAGATCCTTCCCGATGGGGGACACATCTCGCGCAATCCTCGCGCCGGGCTTGAACTCCTGCTCGATCTGCTGCCGCTTCGCCAAACCTATGTGAATCTCGGTCACGACCTGCCGCAGAAGCTGATTTCCGGCATCGACCGGATGTATCCGGCGCTGCGCTTCTTCCGGCATCAGGATGGTGATCTTGCGCTCTTCAACGGCGCCACCTCGACGCTTGCCAATGAGTTGATGTCGGTGCTGCGCTATGACGAGACCGCGGGCCAGCCATTCAAGGCGATGCCGCATTCGCGCTATCAGCGGCTGGCGGCAGGAAAGACCGTCGTCATTGCCGATACCGGTACTCCTCCGGTAGGTCCGTTGTCCCGCACCGCGCATGCCGGTTGCCTGTCTTTCGAGATGTCGTCCGGGCGCCATCGCTTCATCGTCAATTCCGGTTCACCGAAATTTGCCGGAAAGCGCTATGTGCAGATGGCACGCACCACGGCGACGCATTCGACGGTGACGCTGAACGATACGTCCTCCAGCCACTTCTCGCCTTCGGAATTCCTTGGTCACGTGATGACCGATATGGTGGATACCGTGACGGTAGAGCGTGCCGAGACGGAAGACGGACGTGATGGGCTGAAGATGGTTCACGACGGCTATCTGCGCGACTTCGGCGTGCTGCACGAGCGCGAGTTGTCGATGAACTCTGCGGGCGCTATCATCGCCGGCCGCGACCGGCTGATCCTGCCGGGCGAGAAAGTCAGCGACGAGCCGCTGAAGGCGGCGGTGCGCTTTCACATCCACCCGTCGATCAATCTGAAACAGAACGACCGGGAATCCATTCTGCTGACCGCGCCGGATGGCGAGAGCTGGCTGTTTTCCTCTCCCGGCAACGAAGTGCTGATTTCGGAAGACATCTTCTTTGCCGATGCCTCCGGCATCTGCGGTTCCGATCAGATCGAAATCGACTTCGATTTCGCTGAAAAGCCGGAAATTCGCTGGTTTCTGTCCCGCAAGAGCTAGTCGGCATTTACGCGGCGGCAGCGCTCGTGCTAACGCGGCGCCATAATCCTATACGTCCCTCGCCGGATGTCTCCCGAAGCCCGAACGGAGAAGGTTCATGGCCGTCATTTCCAAGAAGATCCCCGCCCCCGACAAGGTCAAAGCAAAGACCGCGCTGCTGTCCGTCTCCGACAAGACCGGTATCGTCGAGCTTGCCAAGGCGCTGTCGGAAAAGGGCGTTTGCCTGCTCTCGACCGGAGGCACGCACAAGGCGATTGCCGCTGCCGGTCTCGATGTCACCGACGTTTCCGAAGTCACCGGCTTTCCTGAGATCATGGATGGCCGCGTCAAGACGCTGCATCCGACGGTTCACGGCGGCCTGCTTGCCATCCGCGACGATGCCGAGCATCAGGACGCGATGAAGAAGCACGGCATCGAAGGCATCGATATCGCCGTCATCAACCTCTATCCGTTCGAGGAGGTTCGCGCTGCCGGCGGCGATTATCCGACGACCGTCGAGAATATCGACATCGGTGGCCCGGCGATGATCCGCGCTTCGGCAAAGAACCATGCCTACGTCACCATCCTCACGGATCCGGCCGATTATGCCGAGTTGCTGCAGCAGCTTTCCGACGACGCCGGCCAGACGAGCTACAGCTTCCGCCAGCGCATGGCCGCCAAGGCCTATGCCCGCACGGCGGCTTACGACGCGATGATCTCGAACTGGTTTGCCGAAGCGCTGGCAATCGATACGCCGCGCCACCGGGTGATCGGCGGCGTTCTCAAGGAAGAGATGCGCTACGGCGAAAACCCGCACCAGAAGGCTGCCTTCTACGTGACCGGCGAGCAGCGCCCGGGCGTTTCGACTGCCGCTCTCCTGCAGGGCAAGCAGCTCTCCTATAACAATATCAACGATACCGATGCGGCCTACGAGCTCGTTTCCGAGTTCCTGCCGGAGAAGTCTCCGGCCTGCGCCATCATCAAGCATGCCAATCCCTGCGGCGTGGCAACAGGCCCGACGCTGCTCGAAGCCTACAAGCGGGCGCTCGCCTGCGATTCCGTTTCGGCTTTCGGCGGCATTATCGCGCTGAACCAGACGCTGGATGCGGAAACGGCCGAAGAGATCATCAAGCTTTTCACCGAAGTGATCATCGCACCTGATGTGACCGAGGAAGCCAAGGCGATCGTCGCCAAGAAGCCGAACCTGCGCCTGCTGTCGGCCGGTGGTCTTCCCGATCCGCGCGTTGCCGGTATCACTGCCAAGACGGTTTCCGGCGGCCTGCTGGTTCAGACCCGCGATAACGGCATGGTCGAGGATCTCGAGCTGAAGGTCGTCACCAAGCGTGCGCCGACGGCCCAGGAACTCGAAGACATGAAGTTCGCCTTCAAGGTCGGCAAGCATGTGAAGTCGAACGCCGTCGTTTACGCCAAGGACGGCCAGACCGCCGGGATCGGCGCCGGCCAGATGAGCCGCGTCGACTCTGCCCGTATCGCCGCCCTGAAGGCCGAGGAAGCGGCAAAGGCGCTTGGCCTGCCCGTTCCGATGACCAAGGGTGCAGCCGTCGCCTCCGAGGCGTTCCTGCCCTTCGCCGACGGCTTGCTGTCTATGATTGCAGCGGGCGCTACCGCGGTGATCCAGCCGGGTGGCTCGATGCGTGACCAGGAGGTCATTGACGCGGCCAACGAGCACAATATCGCGATGGTCTTTACCGGAATGCGGCACTTCCGCCATTGATCAAGAAAGCCCCGGCCTCGCGCCGGGGTTTTTCGTTCAGGCCTTCTTCCTGTCAGCCGGATAAGGCGTGAAGAACAGCAGCGCCAGGCCGCCGATCAGGAAGATCACCAGCGTTGCCATGCCGAGCCGGGCGGAGCCGCTGGAATAGGTAACGATCGAGAACATCAGCGTCGCCATGAAGCTGGTGGCGCGGCCGGAGAGCGCATAGATGCCGAAATAGCGTCCGGCCTCCTCCAGGCTGACGCTGCGTGCCAGATACGAGCGCGATGAGGCCTGGACAGGCCCGAACGCAAGGCCGATCAGCAATCCGTAGAGAATGTAAGCCTTTTCGGCGGCGGTGCCGAAGAAGCCCCCGGAATCGGCAACGGGCAGTTCGATCAGGCCGAAGAGCGTATAGCCCGGTCCCGTCGAGATGATCCCGACAGTGGCGATGAGCAGCATGATCAGGCTGATGACGATCGTCACCTTCGAGCCGATGCGGTGATCGATGCGGCCGGCAATGATGCAGCCGAAGATCGCGACGACATTGAGGATGATGCCGTAAAGGCCGATCTCGATGGTCGCCCAGCCGAACATGCCGGCGGCGAAGGTGCCGCCGAGGATCAGCAGGCCGTTGACGCCGTCCTGATAGATCATGCGGGCGAGCAGGAACTTCAGGATGCCCTTGCGGTGTTTCAGTTCGCCGATCGTGTTGCGAACCTCTGCGAGCCCCACCTTTACGGCGCGGCCGAACGGTATGCCTTTCGGCGCATCAGGCGTGAAGAGGAACATCGGGATGATGAAGATCAGGTACCAGACCGCGGAAATCGGTCCGGTGACGCGGGCGTCCTCGCCGGTGTGGGGATCGAGCCCGAAGAGCGGATCGAAGCCGAGCAGCGTCTTGCCGGTTTCGAGGCTGCCGGCGAGCAGGGTGACGACGGCGATCAGCACGATCATGCCGCCGAGATAACCGAGGCCCCAGGCGGTGTTGGAGAGGCGTCCGACCTCGTCCTTGCCAACCAGCCGCGGCATCATCGAATCGTTGAAGACGATCGAGAATTCGGCGGCGATCGACGCCAGGATCATGAAGATCATTGGGTAGATGACCGGAGAGCCCGGTGCCGCAAACCAGAGGCCGAACAGGCTGGCGATCTTGATGACCGCGAAGAAGCCGATCCAGGGCTTTCTGGCGCCCGATTGGTCGGCGATCGATCCCAGGATCGGTGAAAGCACGGCGATGATCACCGAGGAGATCGTCGCCATGTTGCTCCACATGGCCTGGGCATGGACGGGATCGGTGGTCAGCCGGGAGACGAAATAGGGACCGAAGATGAAGGTGGTGACGACGGTGAAGAACGGCTGCGCCGCCCAATCGAAAAACATCCAGCCCCAGATACCCGCCTCCGGCGCTTTCTGCGGCGCCGGAGTTCCCTCTCCCGTCCAGTCGATTCTGCTCACACGTCCGCTCCCATTATCGCGGCGGACTGTGTCACCTCGTCCGGTCGCGCGCAAGATCGGTCAGGAGACCTGCGGCAACGGTGATCCGGGCGAGATTCGGCTCGCCGCTGTCGCCGAGGCTGGATAGCTCCTCGGTGATGCGGTTGATGCGGATACGATCGACCGCATGCCAGGCTTGAACCGGCAGCTTTTCCTTGCCGTGCTCCGAGAGCGCCGAAATGACGATGTCGCGGCGTGCGCTGGCGATCTGGTCGATACTGCGGGCCAGAGCCAGGTTCTCGTAGTGATCGGAAGTGACGATCCGGTTGCCGGCGGCAAGTAGGCGGCCGATGCGGAAGGTCTGCGATACTGCGAAATAGCTCTCGGCTGCGCGTGCCAGCGCTTCGCCGGTCCGCTCGGCGATCTGCATGATCTCCGGCACCAGTGCAAAGCCCGGAAGGCCGGCGATATCGGCTGCCAGCTTCTCGGGAAGACCGGCTTCCTGAAACTCCGTCTGCCGTGCTTCGAACTCGGCGGGCGCCTGTGCCGCGAAAGACGGCTTCAGCTTTTTCAGGGCTGCCTGCAGCCGGCTAACGGTTTCGGCGATATCGCCCTTGGCCATGCCGGTTTTCAGCATCAGGCGGGTCAGGACCGTGAAGCTATGGCCGATCTCTTCGTAGATGCGGTTCTGCATCTGGCCGGAAATCTTGCCATCCAGCGCATCGGTCTCGCTCCAGAGGCGCGTCAGATCGAAGCCATCGCGGGCGATGATTGCGGCACGGACGACTTCGGCTGCGGAGGCTGCTGTTGCGTCTACCATGCTGACGGCAAAGGCCGGACCGCCGCGATTGATCGCTTCGTTGGCCAGAACCGTTGCGACGATTTCGCGCTTCAGGCGATGGCTGTCGATATCGGCGGCGTTGGTCTTCTGCATCTTCGCCGGGAAATACCCCGACAGCGTCGAGGCGAAATAGGGATCGTCAGGCAGGTCGCTGGCGATCAGCGCGTCGAAGAGCACGATCTTGGCGTAGGAAAGCAGGACGCCGATTTCCGGGCGGGTCAGCGGCTTTCCGGCGGCATAGCGCTCGGCGAGCGTTGCATCGTCAGGGAGCGTCTCGACCTTGCGGTTCAGCTGCTTTGCGCCTTCGAGAACGGTCATGAAGCGGGCGAGCTCCAGCCCGTTGGCGGTGCCCTTGCGCTCGGTCAGCGAGATCGCGAGCGACTGCAGATAGTTGTTGCGCAACACGAGGCTCGCGACTTCGTTGGTCATTGAGGACAGCAGCTGGTCACGCTTGGCGCGCGTCAGGCGGCTGTCATGCATGGCGTTGGCGAGTGCGATCTTGATGTTGACCTCGACGTCCGAGGTGTTGACACCGGCGGAGTTGTCGATGGCGTCGGAATTGCTGCGGCCGCCCTTCAGACCGTAGGCGATACGGCCCTTCTGGGTGACGCCGAGATTGGCGCCCTCGCCGATCACCTTGGCGCGGACATCGTCGGCGCTGATGCGGATCGGGTCGTTGGCGCGGTCACCGACTTCGGTGTCGGTTTCGGCCGCGGCCTTTACGTAGGTACCGATGCCGCCGAACCAGAGCAGGTCGACCGGGCTCTTGAGGATCGCGGTCATGATCTCGAACGGTGTCGCCACGGACTTGTCGATGCCGATCGCAGCGACAGCTTCAGGCGTCAGGGTTACCGACTTTGCGGCACGGGAGATGATCATCGCGCCCTTCGACAGAACCGACTTGTCGAAATCCTGCCAGCTGGAGCGGGCGAGATTGAACAGGCGCTGACGCTCGGCGAGCGTCTTCTCCATATCCGGATCAGGATCGATGAAGATGTCGCGGTGGTCGAAGGCGGCTAGCAGCCGGATCTTCGGAGAGAGCAGCATGCCGTTGCCGAAGACGTCGCCCGACATGTCGCCGACGCCGGCGACGGTGAAGGGCGTCGTCTGGATGTCGGTATCCATTTCGCGGAAGTGGCGCTTCACGGTCTCCCAGGCACCACGGGCGGTGATGCCCATCTTCTTGTGGTCGTAACCGGCCGATCCACCCGATGCGAAGGCGTCGTCCAGCCAGAAGCCGGCTTCCTGCGCCAGCGCGTTGGCCGTGTCGGAGAAAGTCGCGGTGCCCTTGTCGGCGGCGACGACGAAATAGGGGTCGTCGCCATCGATGCGAACCGTGTTGGCGGGCGGCACGATATCGGCGCCGGAGATGTTGTCGGTGATCGACAGCAGCGTGCGGATATAGGTCTTGTAGGCTTCGCGGCCGGCGTTGAAGATCTCGTCGCGGCTGCCGCCGACCGGGAGCTTCTTCGGATAGAAGCCGCCCTTGGCGCCAACGGGAACGATGACGGCGTTCTTGACCTGCTGTGCCTTCACGAGACCCAGCACTTCCGTGCGATAATCCTCGGCGCGGTCGGACCAGCGCAGGCCGCCACGGGCGACCTTGCCGAAGCGCAGGTGAACACCCTCGACCTCGACGCCGTAGACGAAGATTTCGCGGAAGGGCAGCGGCTGCGGCAGGCCATCGACCAGATGCGGATCGAGCTTGAAGGCGAGCATCGCCTTCGGCGAACCGTCCTCGTTGCGCTGGAAATAGTTGGTGCGCAGCGTGGCGTCGACGACGTTGATATAGCGGCGCAGGATGCGGTCGTCGTCGAGGCTCGGAACGTTGGCGAGCGCCGTTTCGATCGACTGGTGCAGATCGGCAAGCTTCTTCAGCCGCGGCTTCTCGGCGACTGCCGGATCCATGGTTTCATGGAAGAGGCGGAAGATCGCTGCTGCGATATCAGGGTATTTGTCGAGCGTGGCGGCGATATAATCCTGCGAATAGGCAATGCCTGCCTGGCGCAGATAGCGCGCGTAGGCACGCAGCACGTTGGTTTCGCGGGCGGAGAGGGCCGCCGAGAGGATCAGGCGGTTGAAGCTGTCATTGTCGATCGTGCCGTTGAAGGCGGCAACGAAAGCTTCCTCCAGCGGCGCGCCGAAGCGGCCGAGATCGATGTCGGTGCCGCTGCGGGCTTCGAGCTCCATATCGTGGAGCACGACGATGCTGATGGCGCCATCGGCGGCGGGGACTTCGATATCGAAGGTCCTTTCGCTGAGCACGTTGAAGCCGAGATTTTCGAGCAGCGGAACACGGCGCGAGAGCGGCAGCTGTTCGCCGCTGTGGAAGATCTTCAGGGACAGGATGCGCCCGCGCTCGTTGTCGTCGCGGTAATAGAACTCGATGCGGATCGGTTCGCCGGCTGCGCATGCGCTGATATCGGGAAGATCGCCGACGGCTTCATCCGGCGAGAAGGCTTCCTGGAAAGCGTTGCTGACGCCGATCCGGGGCGCCTTCGGGCCTGCCAGCATTTCGAAGCGGCTGTCCCAGCGGGCGGTGATTGCCCGGATCGCTTCCTCGAGCCTGGCCTGGGGAATGCGCGGCGTCTTGCCGCCGGAGCGGCCGATGATGAAGTGGACGCGGGCGACGCCGCCTTCCGGGAAGGCCGGATAATAGGCCGAAACGCGGCCGTCATAGACGGTCTTCAGGTAGGTGCCGATCTTCTCGCGGACGATCGAGTCATATTCTTCGCGCGGTACATAGATGATGACGGAAACGAAGCGGTCGAAATGGTCGATGCGCGGCAGGACGCGCACGCGCGGCCTGTCGGCGAGGTCGTTGATCTGCTCGGCAAAGCTCGACAGCAGCGTCGTGTCGATCTGGAAGAGATCGTCGCGCGGATAGGATTCAAGCGTGTTGTCGAGCATGCGGCCGGAGTGGCTCATCGGGTCGAAGCCGAAATGCTCCTTCACCTTGGCGATCTTCGAGCGGATCAGCGGGATCTCGGACGCCCAGGACGTATAGGCCGTCGATGTGAAGAGGCCGACGATGCGGAGTTCGCCGGTGACGTTGCCATCCTTGTCGAAACGCTTGACGCCGACATAGTCCATATAGGCGCGGCGGTGGACCACCGATTTGACGTTGGCCTTGGTGACGATCAGGAAATCCGGACCGTCGAGGAAGGCGAGGATCTCGGGCGTCGTCGTCACCGCATCCTTGCCGGTGCGCAGGACAAGAACATCGGGATTGGAGAGAATGCCGAGGCCGGTGCCCTTGTCGCGCTCCACCTTGGCGCCGGCGCCCTTGCCGGAATAGACGTATTCGCGCATGCCGAGGAAGGTGAAGTTCTCATCGCGCAGCCAGGTCAGGAAGGCGAGTGCTTCGTCGCGGTCTGCCTTCTTGCGGCTGGAGCCATATTCACGCAGCTCGTCGATCGCCGTATCGAGCTTGGAGAGCATCGGCTTCCAGTCGGAAACCGCCTGATCGACCTGCTCCAGCACCGTCTTGATGCGCTTCTGCAGGTCGGCGGCCTGGGCCGATGTCAGCGGCGAAATATGGATCTGGATATGGCTGACGCGCTTTGCCGGATCGCTCGGCTCATCGGCCGAATACAGCTCAGGAGCGTTGCCGTCTTCGAGGACCAAAATGGGGTGAACCGCCATGAAGAGATCGCGGTAGGTGCTGGTCACCTCGCCCATCACGGACTCGTAGAGGAAGGGCATGTTGTGGTCGGTGATCGTCAGAACCGATACGGCAATGCCCGCGGGCTCGACATCCGCGATGGTGTCGATGCTGACGCGCGGCGTCTTGCCGTTCCAGGCCTGTAATTCGCGGGCGGAATGGACCGCCGACAGCGCGAGCATCTCCGGGGTGTAGCGGTCGAGATCGTCGCCGCTGGCGCGGCCGAAGAGAATTTCGGGCTCAATAAATTTGTCGCCGGTCGCGGCCGCGATCTTCTTGGCGCTCTCGATCTGCTTTTCACGTTTGGGATTTTGTCTTACGGCCATTTCAGATGCTCCCCCCGAGTCGGTCGGTTTTGGGCAAAATATCAGAAGAGTTATCGAAAAAATCTCTAAAAGAGGCGGTTTGACGGCAGCTTTCGTTCATTTTCGCCCCTGTTTGGATCACTTTCCGGAAGAATTGACGCTTATCTCGAATAGCTAAAATAAGTCGTCTCCGGTTTTCTCCGTCCGCTTCGCGACCTTTCCACGCAGAGATGAAGAACGGTTGACAGCTGTGGCGCAAAAAGGGGATCAACGGCGCATCGGGTTCAGGACCATCATCATGCCAGAAAATACCGCTGCCGGAACGGTTATCGTCATCTCCAGTCACGTCGTTCGTGGTTCGGTCGGCAATCGCGCCGCCGTCTTCGCGCTTGAAACGCTCGGACATCAGGTCTGGGCTCTTCCGACGGTGGTTTTGCCCTGGCATCCCGGGCATGGCCGCTCCACACGGCTGACCTTTGCCGAAGCCGACTTCGATGCGGCGATCGATGACCTGATCCGCGCGCCCTGGGTGGGCGAGGTGAAGGCGGTGCTGTCAGGCTATTTCGGCAATGCGGCGCAGGCCAAGTCGGTGGCCCGCCTGGTCAGCTCGCTGCGGCAGGGCAATCCAGATCTTCTCTATGTCTGCGACCCCGTCATGGGCGATCTCGGCGGGCTCTATGTGCCGCAGGCGACGGCCGAGGCGATCCGCGATCACCTGATCCCGCTTGCCTCGCTCGCGACACCCAACCGCTACGAGCTCGCCTGGATGGCCGGCGCACCGCTCGATGACAACAATGCCATCATGGAGGCGGCCCTGTCGCTTGGCCCGTCGCGCATGCTGGTCACCTCGGCTGTTCCGATGATGAGCGGCGGGATCGGTAATCTCTATCTTTCCGGACGCCACGCGCTGCTTGCCGAGCATAGGGCGATCGACAACCCGCCGAATGGGCTCGGAGATCTCCTGGCTGCGCTCTTCATGTCACGGTTGCTCTCGGGCATGGATGACGAGAAGGCGCTGCAGCTGGCGACGGCCAGCGTCTATGAAGTGCTTGCCCGTGCCGTCAAACGCGGAAGCGACGAATTGACGCTTGCGAGTGATGCTTCCAGTCTCGCCACGCCGATGGCCATGGTGCAGATGCGCCGCCTCATGCATCCGGCGCAGCGGCGCAAGCAATAGCAACGACTCATTTTGCACTGCAGCAGTTGATCTTGCCCGCGCCAAGCGGTAATCGAAATGTCATGCAGCGTTTTCCTGGATCACTTCTCGACGGTTATCGCAACTTCATGAGCGGGCGCTATGCCGATGCGCGCGACCGCTACAAGACGCTTGCGGAAAACGGGCAGAGCCCGACCACGCTCGTCATTGCCTGTTGCGACTCCCGCGCGGCTCCGGAGTTGATCTTCGATGCCGGCCCGGGCGAGCTCTTCGTCATCCGGAACGTCGCCAATCTCGTGCCGCCCTATGAGCCGGACGGGCATTTCCATGCGACTTCGGCTGCTCTCGAATTTGCCGTACAGGCGCTCAAGGTCACCGATATCGTCGTCATGGGCCATGGCCGTTGCGGTGGTATCCGCGCTGCACTCGATCCGAGCTCGGAACCGCTCTCGCCGGGCGATTTCATCGGCCGCTGGATGTCGCTCGTCAAGGATGCCGCCGAGCAGATCGGCAGCAACGACGTCATGACCCAGACCGAGCGCCAGACGGCGCTCGAGCGTGTCTCGATCCGCAACTCGATCAACAATCTGAGGACCTTCCCCGAGGTCAAGGCGCTGGAAAAAGAGGGCAAGATCGCCCTTCACGGTGCCTGGTTCGACATCTCGACCGGCGAATTGTGGGTCATGGATGCCGAAACGCGCGATTTCATCCGTCCCGACGTATAGGCCTTCGCATATAGGTTTATGGGTTCTTTAGGGAATCCCGCTAGAATTTCATCGAAACACGTCTTCAACCTGCGGATTGCGGCGGCTTTCGATGAAGTTCGAAACGACCAACAAGATCATTCTCGCGGCCATCCTGCTGCCTTTCATCTTCATGATCGCCGAAGGCGTTCTGGTCGTACGCACGTCGTTCCGCCAGTATGTTTCGCTGGAAAAAGACTATCGTTTCGCTGATGTTCTGGCGCGCGGTGGCTCGATCGCGGCGAACGAGATCCTCGGCGAGACCGTTGCGACCAGGCAGTATCTCACCCATCCGGGCACCGACAATGCGGTCAGCATGCAGCAGAGCCGCGCGCGGCTCGATGAGGAGCGCCGGAAATTCCAGATGAGCCTGCCCTCGGCAGGTATGCTGGATGGCAATCTCCAGAACGAACTCTCCGATCTCGCACTTGCCTATAGCCGTATCATTTCGATCCGCGCCGCTGTCGACCGCGGATACTATGCCGGGGGCGATCCGGGCTATGTCTATTGGCAGGCAGCGCTGAAGCAGCTTGATGTCGTCGATGCGCTATCGCCGCTGATCCAGGATCCCGTCCTGCTGGAAAAATCGAACGAGCTGATGGGTATCCTGCTGAGCTATTACGGTGAGCGGCTGCTGACATTTATCGGCACGCGTCACCTGAGCGAGCACGGCTATTCGCTGCGCTCCAGCGACCTCTATGTGCAGGGCAAGATGATGCAGGCCGAGGGTATGGACCATATGGTCTTCCACTCGACGTCCCCGCTCGTCACGTCGATTAGCGATTACATGAAACTGCCGCAGCAGGTTCGTGCCGACGCGGTGACCGATGCGATCCTGACCCGCGAAGCGCGGCCTCCGCTAGAGGTCCGCAACGATTGGGCGGCGGCGCAGGCTGATCGCATCGCTTTCCTCAAGGAGAAGATCACCGAGGCGACTGCGGACATCCACCGGACCGGCGAAACGCTGGCGCAGCGCTCACACCTGCATGTGATGCTGGTTTTCGTGCTCTGCGGCGGCTTGCTGCTGCTTGCTGGCGTCGTCGCGACATTGGCCACAAAAGGGCTTGGGATGATCTCGCGGCTGACACGGGAGCGTGAGGTTCTGGTCGGTGAGCTCCGCAGTGCGGCGCAGACGGATCTTCTGACCGGGCTTTATAACCGCCGTGGCTTCGAGGCGGCTGCAGCCGCCCTCTTCGAGCAGGCCAAAAGCGGCTCCCGCTGGATCTCGGTGGTGCTCTTCGATCTCGATCATTTCAAGAAGATCAATGATATCCATGGTCATGACGTCGGCGATATCGTGCTGCGCCACGTTGCGGCTGTCGCCAAGCATAATTTCCGCCAGTTCGACCTTCTGGTCCGTCATGGCGGGGAAGAGTTTCTTGCGCTGCTGCCTGATGTGACGCCGGATGAGGCGGCGGCCGTTGCCGAAGCCGTGCGTGAGGCGATAGAGCGTGCAGTGATCATATTGCCGGGCGGAGAAAGCCTGGTGGTAACCGCGAGCTTCGGCTGCGCTGGTCGCACGCAATCCGGCGGCGGTCATCATTTCGAAGATCTGGTCAAGCGGGCGGACATGGCGCTCTATGCCGCCAAGGCTTCCGGACGCAACTGCGTCGTGGCGGGCTCACTGGTGCCGCAACCGATGGCACGAGCCGAAGCTAAATGAAAAAGGCGCCCATGAGGCGCCTTTCGATCTCGTCTGCAATCAATCTGTCGCCGCGGCTTACTGGCCGTCGATCTGCTGACCGATATAGGCGATTGCCTGCTGGTAGACCGTTGCTGCATTCCAACCCTGGATGGCGACGAAGTTCGGCTCGCCCGGCTGGTAGCCTGCGCCGGCGCGCCAGCCGTGACCCTTCAGGAAGTTTGCGGTCGATGCGAGAGCGTCGGCACGCGAGCCGACCATGTCGACGCGGCCATCGCCATCGCCATCGGCGCCGAAGCGGACGACATTGCGCGGCAGGAACTGCGTCTGGCCGATTTCGCCGTGCGCCGCGCCACGCGCCTGCGGGCTCAGATAGCCTTCGGAGACGAGCTGAAGGGCAGCGTAGAGCTGGTCGGTGAAATAGTCGGAGCGGCGGCAGTCGTAGGCCAGCGTCGAGACCGCAGACATGGTGTGCTGCGTGCCCATATAGCTGCCGAAGCCGGTTTCCATGCCCCAGATTGCGATCAGTGGGCCAGCGGGGACGCCGTAACGGCGCTCGATCGAGGTGAAGAGAGCCTGGTTGGAGCGCTTCATGCCCTTGCCGCGGGAGATGATCGCTGCGCCTCCGCGCTTCTGCATGAAGGCGTCGAAGGACAGCTTGAAGCTCTTCTGGCCACGGTCAGCGGCAATTGTCGGGCGATTATAGGCAACGTTTGCGAAGGCGCGGTTGAGAACCGACTGGCTGACGCCCTGCGCTGCAGCTTCCTGCTTGAACTGCTGCACCCAGGCATCGAAGCCGGCGCCGTTATTGCCGCATTGCGCAGCATTGGCCGCTGCCGGAACTACATGGAAAGCGCCCACCGCCGCGATGGCCGCTACCAAGAACTTTGTCATGCGCATGAGAAACCCCGATCTCGATCTGCAGTCGCTGGAATGCCGGGCAGAATGCCAGCCGGGGGTGATTTTGTCACGATCACCTTTTAGCGAGATTGGCGGTCTGCCGCGCGATTGCCGTCTGCCTGTTTAAGGAAAAGCCCCGCAAGTCTGACGACATGCGGGGCTGATAGCAAGCTATGGTTAATATTCGGTATCAGGCGGCCTGCTTGCGCGGCTTGACGAGGCCGCGGTTGACCAGGAGTTCGGCGATCTGAATGGCGTTCAGAGCGGCGCCCTTGCGCAGGTTGTCGGAAACGACCCACATGTTGAGACCGTTCTCGACAGTCGCATCTTCGCGGATGCGCGAGATGTAGGTCGCGTCTTCGCCGGCGGATTCGTAAGGCGTGATGTAGCCGCCGTTTTCATGCTTGTCGATGACCTGGCAGCCCGGGGCGTCGCGCAGGATATCGCGGGCCTGGTCGGCGGTGATCTCGTTTTCGAACTCGATGTTGACCGATTCCGAATGACCGATGAAGACCGGGACGCGAACCGCGGTGCAGGTCACCTTGATCTTCGGATCAAGCATCTTCTTGGTTTCTGCTAGGACCTTCCACTCTTCCTTCGTATAGCCGTCTTCCATGAACACGTCGATGTGCGGGATGACGTTGAAGGCGATGCGCTTGGTGAACTTCTTGTTCTCGATCGGATCGGCAACGAAGACGGCGCGCGTCTGGTTGAAGAGCTCGTCCATGCCGTCCTTGCCGGCGCCGGAAACCGACTGGTAGGTCGAGACGACCACGCGCTTGATCTTGGCAGCGTCATGCAGCGGCTTCAGGGCCACGACGAGCTGGGCGGTCGAGCAATTCGGGTTGGCAATGATGTTCTTCTTGGTGAAGAGCGAGATGGCGTCGGGGTTCACTTCCGGCACGATCAGCGGCACTTCGGCGTCGTAGCGCCAGGCCGAGGAGTTGTCGATGACGACGCAGCCCTGCTGGCCAATCTTCGGCGACCACTTCTTGGAGACGTCGCCGCCGGCGGACATCAGGCAGATGTCGGTGTCGGAGAAATCGTAGTTTTCGAGGTTCGAAACCTTGAGCGTGCGGTCGCCGTAGGAAACTTCCGTGCCCTGGGAGCGGGCGGAAGCGAGCGCCACGACTTCATCGGCTGGGAAGCCGCGTTCGGAAAGAATGTTGAGCATTTCCCGGCCGACGTTTCCGGTTGCTCCCGCGATTGCTACTTTGAAACCCATTTTAAGCTCTCTTTCTCTTCTCTCCTCTTGTCCGGTGAGGGGGGAAGGCGCGAAATCCTCGCGGCTTCCTGTCCCCAGCCGGGCCGGGGAGAGAGCGGCAGGCCAGAGACGTCAGACGGTTTTCGTCGTCGTTTTGGCCTTGGTTTTGGAAGAAACCGGAACGGCAATATCCATCCCGGCACTCAGTGCCCGGTCATTGCATGCAGCAATGGCGTGTTCGCGGCGAACCATGAATAATTCCTTTTCCGCCGTTGCTCTTAAAAGGTTTTCCACAGGAGTCAAGGTTTTTGCGCTGGCCCAACGGCCTCCCGGCGGCTGCGGCAGATTGTCATAGCGATGTCATCGACATGTCATCCCCGGCGGCTATCCCCGGCCCGTTGTTTATTGACTGCAACGAAAACGGGGGTTTTCCATGCGTATGATTTTTGCCGCTCTGGCGGCCACGACGATTCTTGCCGGTGCCGCACAGGCGGCCACCGTCTATCCGCTTGACCGTGCGACGATTCTCGCCGGCTCGCCGTTCGATTTCAAGGTCGAGCTCGGCAAGCAGGTCAAGGCGGAAGACATCAAGATCACGGTCAATGGTCAGGACTACAAGACGGTTCTCGGGGGCGAGGCCAAGTTTGTAGAGCTGGAAAAGGGTAAGGAAGACAAGGCACTCGGTTCTGCCATCATCCTGCGCGGCCTGACGATCGCCGCGCCCGGCGAGTACAAGGTCGAGGTTTCGGCCGGTGACGAGAAGAAGTCGGTCACCTGGAACGTCTACAGCACCGGCACCGCGCCGAAGGCCAAGAACGTTATCTTCCTGATCGGCGACGGTCTTTCCGTTGCGCATCGCACTGCTGCCCGCATCATGTCCAAGGGCATGACCGAAGGTAAGGCCAATGGCCGCCTGAACATGGACGATCTCGACCGTATGGCCTTCATTGGCACCTCGGCGACGGACTCGATCACGACGGACAGCGCCAACACGATGTCGGCCTACATGAGCGGCCATAAGGGCGCCATCAACTCGCTCGGCGTTTATGCCGACCGTACGCCCGATACGCTCGACGATCCGCGCGTAGAAACGCTCGGCGAAGCCCTGCGCCGCCAGACCGCCAAGTCGATCGGCATCGTCACCACTTCGGAGCTCCAGGACGCCACGCCGGCTGCCGTCGTCTCCCATACCCGCCGCCGCGACGACAAGGCCGAAATCACCGGCATGCTGTTCGACGTCAAGCCGGATGTCGTTCTCGGTGGTGGCTCGGCCTACTTCCTGCCGCAGGCAACCGCGGGCTCGAAGCGCAAGGACGACAAGGACTATGTCAAGATGTTCCAGGACGCCGGCTACAAGCTTGCGACCGACAAGACGGAACTTTCGGCAGCTGCCGGCGCCAACGACGGCAAGATCCTCGGCCTGTTCCACACCGGCAACATGGATACGACACTGGACCGTGAATTCCTGAAGAAGGGCACTGTCGGCAAGTTCCCGGCACAGCCGGGTCTCGTCGAGATGACCAAGATCGCTCTCGATACGCTGTCGAAGAACCAGGAAGGTTTCTTTCTGGTCGTCGAAGCCGCGAATATCGACAAGATGACCCATCCGCTCGACAACGAGCGCGCTGTCGTCGACACGATCGAGTTCGACAAGGCAATCGGCGTTGCCAAGGAGTTTGCTGCCAGCAACCCGGATACGATGATCGTCGTCACCGGCGACCATACGCATGGCATCACCATCGTTGGCACGGTCGACGACACCATTGAAGGCACCGACATGCGCGAGAAGGTCGCTGGTCGCGGCTTTACCAACTATGTCGACGCAAACAACGACGGCTATCCTGACAATATCGACGTTTCCAAGCGTCTCGCGATGTTCGTATCGAACTATCCGGATCACTACGAAACCTTCCGCCCGAAGCTCGACAATCCGTTCACTCCGGCGGTTCAGAACGAGAAGAAGGATTTCGTCGCGAACGAAGCCTACAAGGATGTCCCCGGTGCCGTCTTCGTTCAGGGCAACCTGCCGAAGAGCCAGGCTTCCGGCGCTCACACCGTCGACGACGTGGTGCTGCAGGCAACCGGCCCCGGCGCCGAAGGCTTCAAGGGCTATATGGAACAGAGCGACGTCTATCGCGTGCTGGCCGATGCCTTCGCGCTCGGCGCGAAGCAAACCAACTGATCCATCGGGGGACACCGTCCCCTCTCTTCGCCAATCACGTTCCCGGCTGTCACGGCCGGGAACCCATTTGATGGAGATCGGCATGAAAAAGCCTTTGGCCCCGCTTCTCAACCGGCGCGCATTCATGGCCGCTGCCGGCCTACTGCCCTTTGCGCCGTCGATGTCGCGCGCGGCGGATACAGCGCTCAGCTTCGATGAGCTTTATGGCAAATTCGGTGTGCTCGGCCTGGAATTCTCGAACAAGGTCAAGACACTAGCAGGCCAGGAAATTTCGATGCGCGGCTTCATGGCGCCGCCGCTGAAGGCCGAGGCCGCGTTCTTCGTGCTGACCGAAATTCCGATGTCGCTCTGCCCGTTCTGCTCATCCGACGCAGACTGGCCCGACAATATCGTCGTCGTTTATCTCGACGAGAAGCAGACATTTGTGCAGCCGAGCCAGACGATCGAAGTCCGCGGCGTCCTGGAATACGGTTCCTGGAAAGATCCGGAAACCGGGTTTGTGAGCCTCCTGCGCCTGCGGCAGGCCGAGTATTCGATCGCCTGATGCTGGCTCTCGAGATCAACGATCTGTCCGTGGTCTTTCCGGGCTTGAGCGCGCCTGCGCTTGAGATCGGACGGTTGTCTCTTGCGGCCGGAAGCCGGGTAGCGATTACCGGTGCCTCGGGCTCCGGCAAGAGCACCTTTGTCAATATCGTCACCGGGCTTGAGCGCGCCGGAAGCGGCTCAGTCCGCTGGAATGACGAAGATATCTGCCGCCTCTCCGAGAGCCGCCGCGACCGTTTCAGGGCAACGAATATTGGCCTCGTGATGCAGGACTTTCATCTTTTCCCGGGCATTTCGGCAGTCGAGAATGTTCTCTTGCCGGCGCGCCTGTCGGGCGTTGCCGATGCAGCGCTTATCGCCCGGGCTCACGAATTGCTGGCGCGCACCGGCCTGTCGCGCCCCGGCCAGAAAATCGAGACGATGTCGCGCGGCGAGATGCAGCGTGTGGCGATCGCCCGCGCCTTACTGCGCAAGCCAGGTGTCATTGTGGCCGACGAGCCGACGGCTAGCCTCGATTCCGAGACCGGGCACGCTATCGGCGATCTTCTGCTTGATCTTACGATCGCCGCAGGCAGCACGTTGATCGTCATCTCGCATGACACGCGCCTTTCGGACCGGATGGATCGCCGCATCCTGCTGCGCTCGGGACGGATCGTCGACGATACCCTGACGGAGGAGGCTGCAGCATGATCCGTTTCATTCTGGCCGACCTCCGGCGTCTGTGGACCGGTTCGCTCGTCGTCGTGCTGCTCGTGGCGCTGGCAACGGCGCTCGGCGTCAGCGTCATCCTGCAGGAGCGCGCGCTGCGCCTCGGCAGTGCTCGTGCTGCTGACAAGTTCGATCTCGTTATCGGCGCCGGCGGCAGCGAGACGCAGCTGGTGCTGTCGTCCATCTTCTTGCAACCGTCACCCCTGCCGCTGATGCCGGGTGAGGTGCTTGCCAAGCTTGCCGCAGACCCGCGCGTCGCCTGGCTGTCGCCCGTTGGTTTTGGCGATTCCTTTTCCGGCTATCCCGTCGTCGGTACGAGCACCGCGCTGCCTGCGGATCTCTCGGGCGGGTTCAGCGAAGGCCAGGGTTTTGCTGCCGAAACCGAGGCGGTGGTCGGCGCTGCCGTCACGCTGCCGCTCGGGGCCGAGATCAAGCCGATGCACGGCACTACCGAAACCGGTGGCCATACGCATACGGAAATCGTCTATCGCGTTACCGGCCGGATGAAACCGACAGGAACGGCCTGGGATCGCGCCATTTTCGTTCCTATCCAGGCTGTGTGGCATATCCATGGGCTGGAGGCGCATGGCGAAGCGGAGCATGACGAGGCTGGTCATGTGGGGCATGATCACGATCACAATCACGATCACGATCATGAGCCGGAGTCCGGACACGAGCTCGATGCTGACTGGTCTGCGGAAACACCCGGCGTTCCCGCGATCCTGGTGAAGCCGAAGACGATCGCGGACGCCTACAAGCTGCGCCAGGATTATCGCAATGGCAGCACCGTTGCCGTCTTTCCGGGTGAAGTCCTGACGAACCTTTATGCGACGCTCGGCGATGCGAAGCGTATTCTCGTTGCCGTCGCTTCCGGCGCCCAGGGACTGGTTGCGGCGTCGCTCATTCTGGTGACGGTCATCCATATCGGTCAGCGGCGGCGCCAGATCGGGGCTCTCCGGGCCTTCGGCGCGCCGCGGCATGCCATCTTCGGGATCGTCTGGGGCGAGTTCTTCGCGCTGATCGCGATCGGCATCGCTGGCGGGTTTGGCTTGGGTTATGGCGCCGCGCTGATGCTGTCAGGGCTTTTCAGTGCAAGCAGCGGTATCACGGTGCCGGTCGGCTTTGCGCGTCAGGATGTATTTCTTGCGCTTCTGTTGCTCGGCTTCGGAGCGCTGCTTGCGGCTCTACCCGCCGTTCTTGCTTACCGGCAGTCCCCGGCGCAGGCCTTGCGCGCCTGAGGCGTTCGCGGGCTGCGACAATCTGTGCAAACGCATTAGACTAAAGTCATAATCCCAAAGCCGCTCTCTTTATCCGAATCCTTTTCTGCCACACTCTTCACAGGCGAGCCGCGTCCAGGGGCATACTTTGAGGAGAGTTTGGGACGCGCCTTGCTGCTCATCACTCTGTGGAGGACAGACAATGGCAAATGTCGCAAGCGCCGAGGGCGCGAAGGCCGGTCCGATGACCGGCGAGGAGAAGAAGGTCATCTTCGCCTCGTCGCTCGGCACCGTTTTCGAATGGTACGATTTCTATCTTTACGGTTCGCTCGCCACCTATATCGGCGCGACCTATTTCACCCAATATCCGGAAGCGACGCGTAACATCTTCACGCTTCTCGCCTTTGCGGCGGGCTTCCTTGTCCGTCCGTTCGGTGCGCTGGTGTTCGGTCGTCTCGGCGATCTCGTCGGCCGCAAGTACACCTTCCTGGTCACGATCCTGATCATGGGCTTCTCGACCTTCCTCGTCGGTATCCTTCCGGGTGCGGCGACAATCGGCATTGCGGCTCCGATCATCCTGATCGTGCTGCGCCTGCTGCAGGGCCTGGCGCTCGGCGGTGAATATGGCGGCGCGGCGACCTATGTTGCCGAGCATGCGCCGAATGGCCGGCGCGGCTATTTCACCTCATGGATCCAGACGACGGCAACGCTTGGTCTATTCCTGTCGCTGATCGTCATCATCTCGGTCCAGCAGATGCTCGGCTCGACCGCATTCGCTGCCTGGGGTTGGCGCATTCCGTTCCTGGTTTCGGTTCTGCTTCTCGGCGTTTCGGTCTGGATTCGTCTCAAGATGAACGAATCTCCGGCCTTCCAGAAGATGAAGGCCGAGGGCAAGGGCTCGAAGGCGCCGCTGACGGAAGCCTTCGGTACCTGGAAGAATGCCAAGATCGCCATCATCGCGCTGCTCGGCGCCACGATGGGTCAGGCAGTCGTCTGGTACGGCGGCCAGTTTTACGCGCTGTTCTTCCTGCAGAACGTTCTCAAGGTGGATCTGCAGTCGGCCAATATCATGGTCGCGATCGCGCTTATTCTTGCAACGCCGTTCTTCGTGATCTTCGGTTCGCTCTCCGATAAGATCGGCCGCAAGCCGATCATCATGGCGGGCCTGCTGATTGCCGCCATCACCTATCAGCCGCTGTTTAAGGCAATGACCTATATGGCCAATCCGGCCCTCTATGAGGCACAGGCTGCGATCCGCGCAACGGTGACCGCCGACCCGGCAGACTGCAAGTTCCAGTTCAACCCGACCGGTACATCGAAGTTCACCAGCTCCTGCGACGTGGCTACGGCGTTCCTGACGAAGAACTCGGTGCCTTATGACGTCGTGCCCGGCCCGGCCGGACAACCGGCAACCGTCAAGATCGGCGATGCGAGCATCTCCAGCTTCGACGTCATCGCTGCCGGCGACAAGGCCAAGGGCATGACGGCCGCTTTCGAGAAGAGCACCAACATTGCGCTTCACGATGCCGGCTATCCGCTGAACCGCGGCGCCGCCAAGGTTCCGGATTCCAAGCTCGATGCCTTCATCGCGGCTAACCCGGAGCTCAATCTCAACGCCGAGACAATCCGCAGTGGCGAGAAGGAATCGATGCCGGCCGACAAGCTGATCGCCGGCAAGCTGCTGACGGCGGAAGAAGCCAACGGCGTGACCGACATGGCGGTCTATACGGTCGCCGGTGGCGGCAGCTTCGCCATGGTTGCCGATCCGGCGCGCGTGAACTGGGTCGGCACGATCGCCGTCCTCTTCGTTCTCGTGCTCTACGTGACGATGGTCTATGGCCCGATCGCAGCACTTCTGGTCGAGCTCTTCCCGACCCGCATCCGCTATACCGGCATGTCGCTGCCTTACCATATCGGCAACGGCTGGTTCGGTGGCCTGCTTCCGGCAACGGCCTTCGCGATGAGTGCCGCCGCTGGCGATATCTACTACGGCCTCTGGTATCCGATCGTCTTCGCAGGCATCACGCTGGTCATCGGCCTGCTATTCCTGCCGGAAACCAAGAACCGCGATATCCACGCTGACTAAAGATTTGGCGTAGTGACGAAAACAGACCCGGCGCTCTCAAGGCGCCGGGTTTTTCTATGCCCGCAGCATGCGTTTTGGCACCGGCCAGCCATCCGCCACCCTGAAAAGGATGCCGTAGCGCGAAAAGACGATGGCGATCATCAGCGAGAACCAGCCGCCGAGCGCAAGGCCGGCGATCACATCGCTGGGGTAGTGGGCGCTGACCATGACGCGGGTCATGCCGAGCCAGAGGGCGCAGGCGAGGAAGACGACGCGGTAGCGCGGGAAGAGAAGCGACAGCGCCGCGAAGAAAGCGCCGATGGTCGTCGCATGTCCCGACGGGAAGCTTTCGAAGGCGGCGTGACCCGAAAAGGGCGAGAAGGAGAAGATCCCGTAGTCATCGAAATGCTGCGGCCTGGCGCGGCCAATGGCGCGCTTGAGGATATTGGCGAGGATGCCTGACAGGGCGATCGAGATCAGCAGATAGGCGCCGATCCAGCACATCTGCAGCGCCTGGATGCGGGTACGCAGTGATCTGACGATACGAAGCGCCGCTAGGCCTTCGAAGAACAGGAAGGCGCTGACGATGATGATCCATCCGGACGTGCCGAAATCGGTGAGGATGCGGCCGAGGCGTCGGATGACCGGTGGCACCTGTCCGGCGCCGACAGGACCGTCGAGAAGCAGCATCGACAACAGAACTGCGTTGCAGGTGATGAAAAGGCAGGTCTGCCACCGCAATTGCGGCATGCGACAGGTGCTCCGGCGCCAGCGCCTGTCGAGCGAGGAAAGTATCGCCTGCATCAAATCCGATCCGTTCGAAAATCAATCTCAAGAACGGATCGACGCTAGCATCCGGCGGCGACAGTTTTTTTACGGATGCCTTTAAAGAAGGCGGCTGAGCCGCGGTATCGGCCAGCCCTCTCGCCCGACCGAGAAGACAAAGCCGAAACGGGCGAAGGCGATAGAGAGTGCAAAGGCGAGCCAGGCTCCGAGCGCCAGGCCGGCGGCGACATCGCTCGGGTAGTGGACGCCGATGATGACGCGGGTGGCGCCGAGCCAGAGACCAATGCCGATGAAGACCAGCCGGAAGCGTGGGAAGAGCAAGGCCAGCGACATGAAGAGCGCGCCGATATTGGCGGAATGTCCCGAAGGAAAGCTCTGGTGCAGGAAATCCCAGCTGAACGGCGTGAAGCTGAATATACCCTCCTGCTCGTAGAGCAGCGGCCGGGCGCGGCCGATCAGGAACTTCAGCGGATTGGCGATGGCGCTCGCGAGCACGACGGAAAGGCCGACATAGGCGGCCATCTGGCCGAAATAGGTCATCCGGAATCTGCGCCTCACTTTCCAGAGGCGGCGGCGGACGACATAGCCGGTCAGCAGAATGGTGGCAAGGCCGGCAAGGATCCAGGCGAGCCTGCCGATATCGGTCACGTCACCGGCAATCGAGACCAGCGGCGGCGAAAGGCTTTTGACCGCCTGCCCCAGCGGCCGGTCGAAGACGAAGAAGGCAATTGCGACGGCGTTGATGGCGAAGAGCGCGAAAGCTTTCCAGGGAACCCGACGATGGATCGTGCGACGCGCCTCATAGCGCTTCTTCATATAGGCTTTGCAGCCTGGCTTCGCTCCGGCGGTATCGCTCATTCTGTCCCTTCGTGGTTGGCACGGGGGGACATAGGGAGAGGAGGCGTTGGCTTCAATGAAAAAGCCCTCCGCGCGGATGCGCGAAGGGCCTGAAAAGCGTTTCACGTGAAATATCAGGCCGAGAGCGCCTTGAATTCCGCGAGGATGGCATCGCCCATTTCGACGGTGCCGACCTGCTTGCAGCCTTCGCCCATGATGTCGCCGGTGCGGATGCCCTTGTCGAGAACGTTGGCGATCGCCTTCTCGAGGTTGTCGGCTTCGGTGACCATGTTGAAGGAGTAGCGCAGGCACATGGCGAAGGAGGCGATCATGGCGATCGGGTTGGCAATGCCCTTGCCGGCGATGTCAGGTGCCGAACCGTGAACGGGCTCGTAGAGCGCCTTGCGCTTGCCGGTTTTGCCATCGGGGGCGCCGAGCGAAGCAGACGGCAGCATGCCGAGCGAACCGGTCAGCATGGCGGCGACGTCGGAGAGCATGTCGCCGAACAGGTTGTCGGTGACGATGACGTCGAACTGCTTCGGTGCGCGCACGAGCTGCATGCCGCCGGCGTCGGCCAGCATGTGCTCGAGCTGAACGTCGGCGTATTTTTCCTTGTGCGTCGCCGTCACCACCTGGTTCCAGAGCACGCCAGACTTCATGACGTTGCGCTTTTCCATGGAGCAGACGCGGTTCTGGCGGGTGCGGGCCATTTCGAAGGCGACGCCGGCGATGCGCTCGATCTCGTAGGTGTCGTAGACCTGCGTATCGATGCCGCGCTTCTGGCCGTTGCCGAGATCGATGATCTCCTTCGGCTCGCCGAAATAGACGCCGCCGGTGAGTTCGCGGATGATGAGGATGTCGAGGCCTTCGACCAGTTCCGGCTTCAGCGAGGAAGCGGAAGCGAGTGCCGGGTAGCAGATTGCCGGGCGCAGGTTTGCAAAGAGCTGCAGATCCTTGCGCAGGCGCAGGAGGCCTGCTTCCGGGCGCACTTCATAGGGAACGCTATCCCACTTCGGGCCGCCGACGGCGCCGAACAGAACCGCATCGGCGGCAAGCGCCTTCTCCATGTCGGCTTCGGAAATCGCCTGGCCGTGGGCATCATAGGCCGAGCCGCCGACGAGACCTTCGTCGGTGACGAAACCGGCCTTCATTGCATCGTTCATGTAAGCGATGATCTTGCGGACCTCGCCCATGGCCTCGGGGCCGATGCCGTCGCCCGGCAGCAGGAAAAGATTGCGCGCTGTCATGAAACCCTCCGCGGAAAAACAAGCTGCGGCTTCTTAGACCCCGGAAAACGGCATTTCAAGCAAGAGAGAGGCCGAATCGGTACGGTTTGCCGCGCTATCGATCTGTTCTGGAGTGTTGACCCCCGCCCGTCTCCGCGCCAAGAAGACGGTCAGGTTTCAAGAAATGGAATTCAGAATGTCCCCGTCTCCATTGCATCTCAACACCCCTCTCCTGCGCAGCGCTGCCGATTATAGCGCCAGCGGCAAGCCGCTCTTACTGAAGCTCGACGCACTGCAGCCTTCAGGCAGCTTCAAGATGCGCGGCGTCAGCCGGCTGTGCCAGCATGAGGTGGAGAATGGCGCGAAGGAAATCTTCTGCGCTTCCGGCGGCAATGCCGGGATTGCGGCGGCTTTTGCGGGCCGGGCGCTCGGCGTTCCCGTCACGATCGTCGTGCCGGAGACAACGTCTGCCGAGGTTCGCCAGTCGATCGAGGCGACCGGCGCCTCCGTTCTGGTGCACGGCTCGGTCTTCGATGAGGCCAATGCCTATGCGATCAAGCTCTCGGAAGCGCGCAAGGCCGCCTATGTGCATCCCTTCGATCATCCGCTGCTCTGGGAAGGGCACGGAACGCTGATCGATGAGGTCGTTGCGAGCGGGACCCGTTTCGACTGCGTCGTTGCCAGCGTCGGCGGCGGCGGTCTGCTGGCCGGTATCGTCGCCGGGCTGAAGCGCAATGGTCTTGGCGATGTGCCGGTGATTGCCGTCGAAACTGAAGGTGCGGCCTCCTTCCATGAGGCGCTGAAGGCGAAGGAGCGCATTACCCTGCCCGGCATCACCTCGATCGCCAATTCGCTTGGCGCCCGGCAGGTTGCGCAGCATGTCTTCGATCTGCCCAATCACCATCCGATCGAAAGCGTCACGGTGACCGATGCGGAAGCGGTTGCCGCCTGCCTGAAATTTGCCGATGCCCACCGCATTCTCGTCGAGCCCGCCTGCGGCGCGGCGCTCGCCGTTGCCGATGTGCACGCGGGGCTGCTGTCACGCTTCGAAAACCCGCTCATTGAAGTCTGCGGCGGCATCGGGGTGTCGCTCGGCAAGCTCAAGGCGTGGCAGGAACGCTTTTTCTGAGGAGGCAAATAAAAAAGCCGGGCATTGCCCGGCTTTTTCGTCAGATGTTCTCGCTAGCTCATGCAGCCCAGGGGCGCGAAGCGGAATTCTTCTTTTCGAAGCTGTCGATCGCCGTGCCCTTTTCCATCGTGAGACCGATGTCGTCCAGGCCGTTCAGCAGGCAGTGGCGCTTGAAGGCGTCGAGGTCGAACTTGATCGAGCCACCGTCCGGGCCGGTGATCTCGAGGTTTTCGAGGTCGACGGTGAGGATGGCGTTGGAGCCGCGCGAAGCGTCGTCCATCAGCTTGTCGAGATCTCCCTGACTGACCTTGATCGGCAGGATGCCGTTCTTGAAGCAGTTATTGTAGAAGATGTCGGCGAAGCTGGTGGAGATCACGCAGCGGATGCCGAAATCGAGCAGTGCCCACGGGGCATGCTCGCGCGAAGAGCCGCAGCCGAAATTGTCGCCGGCGACGAGGATCTTGGCGTCGCGGTAGGCCGGCTTGTTCAGCACGAAATCGGCGTTCTCGGAACCGTCTTCATTGTAGCGGGCTTCGGCGAAGAGACCCTTGCCAAGGCCGGTGCGCTTGATGGTCTTCAGATAGTCCTTCGGAATGATCATGTCCGTGTCGATGTTGACGACGGGCAGGGGCGCGGCAACGCCGGTGAGCTTCACGAATTTATCCATGACCTAGGCTCCAAATTCAGCGGATGTACTTTCGTTGATCAGCATCTAGTCCAGTTTCCCGCCGAAATGAAGGAGAATCTTTCCAGAATGGCGGCTGCGCGGCGTTTCGCGCAGCCTGACCACTTTGCATAGGCGGCTATTTGGATGCTTCGTTGAGGCCCCAGACGACGCCGAAAGGGTCGCGCAGCTGGCCGTAGCGATCGCCCCAGAACATCAGCTCGATCGGCATGACGACTTCGGCGCCGGCGGCCACTGCGCGGTTCCACCAGGCATCGATGTCGTCAATGACGAGCTGGATCGCAAAGCCTTCGTGACCCTTGAAGGGATGGCCGTATTCCGGATAGGCATCGGACAGCATCAGCGAGCTGCCGTTGATATAGAGATGCACATGCATCGTCCGGCCCTTCTCGTCGGCCGGCACGACATAGGCTTCTTCGGCGCCGAATGCCTTCTTGTAGAATTCTGCGGCCTTGAGCGCACCGTCGACTGTCAGATAGGGCAGCAGGCCATTCTTGACCGGCGGCATCTTGGCGGGTGCGGTTTCCATCGTGCTCATGTTCTTCCTCCGTCTCCTGATTTTGAAGGTCCGGCATCGAGGCCGTCCGCCTCAAGGACGTGAAGGTAGAGCGGGAGCCGACAGCTCCATAAAGAATTTTTCGTGAAGGCTTGGAGGCCGGTGCGATCAGAGATCGATGATGGTGCCGCGGCCGTCGTTCCAGATGCGCATTTCGCGCTGCTGCGTCTGAGCCTTGGCGCGCACCGGAGCCGGTTTCATCTTCAGCGACAGGGCGCGGCCAACCATCAGCACGGTCAGGATGCCGCCGACGGCGAGCGTGACCGAGAAGGTAAACAGCGCAAGAGCCACGAACACGGTGACGCCTGCCAGCATGAGGAAGATGGAACGGATATTCTGCATAATTCTAGACCTCTCTTCGAAAGGAATGTGGTCCTTGATTTCCTTCTGTGCAAGGCAAGCATGGCTTTTTGTTGTCTTGTCAGCCTTCACAAAGCTTGGCACACATTCGTGATGAGCCGAAATTCCCCTGCCCGTTCCCTGAGCCTGCGCCGTTCTGTGCTGAGCGTTCCCGCCATCAATGCCCGCGCATTGGAAAAGACCCATGTGCTCGATTGCGATGCCGTCATCTTCGATCTGGAGGATTCCGTCGCGCCGGAGAAGAAGGATGAGGCGCGGGCAAACCTGAAGGCGTTCTTCGCCGGCCCGGCGCTGGCGGGTAAAGAAAAGATCATCCGCATCAATGCCCTCCCCTCCGGCTTCGGCCTTGCCGATATGGAACTGGTGCGGGCTCTCGAGCCGGATGCCGTGCTGCTGCCGAAAGTGGACGAGCCGCAGGATGTGATGGCGATCAGCGACATGCTTGGCGATGCCGATGCCGCGGAAACGCTGCGGATCTGGGCGATGATCGAGACGCCGCGCGGCATCCTGAATTCGGCGGCGATCGCCGAGTTCGGGCGGACGGCCGGGTCGCGGCTCGATTGCTTTGTCGTGGGCTTGAACGACCTGCGCAAGGAAACCGGCGTTCTGCCGCAGCCGGGGCGCACCTATCTGGTGCCGTGGCTAATGCAGGTGATCCTGGCGGTCAGGGCCTATGGGCTCGATGCGATCGACAGCGTCTTCAACGATTTCAGGGATGCGGATGGCTTCGAGGCGGAATGCGCCCATGCCCGGGCGATGGGTTTCGATGGCAAGATGCTGATCCATCCGGCGCAGATCGAAAGTGCAAACCGGCATTTCGGACCGGATGACGCGGCAATCCGCGAGGCCGAAGAGATTATCGCCGCCTTTGCCGATCCTGCGACTGAAGGCCTCAACGTTATCAATTCAAACGGCCGGATGATCGAACGCCTGCATCTTGTCCAGGCGGAAAGTCTGGTTCATAAATCCCGCCTCATTGCTGAACGGAAATCATGACATGAAGCTCTACCGCCTTCTGACCGGCCAGGACGATGCCGCATTCTGCCACCGCGTAACCGATGCTCTCAACAAGGGCTGGTCGCTGCAGGGCTCTCCCTCGGTCACCTTCAATGCCGAGACCAAGCAGGTCATTGCCGCCCAGGCGATCGTCAAGGACGTCGAAGGCAAGGACTACCACCCGGATATGAAGCTCTCCGAGCAGTAAGATTTACCGGTCGGCCGCCTCTTCGGCGCTCGCCTCGATACGCTCCATGTCGTCATCGCTGAGGCCGAAATGGTGGCCGATTTCGTGGATGAGGACATGGGTGATGATATCGCCGAGCGTTTCGTCGTTCTCAGCCCAGTAATCCAGGATCGGGCGGCGATAGAGGCGGATGCGGTTCGGCAGTTCGCCGGTTTCCATCGTGAACCGTTCCGAAATGCCCCTGCCCTCGAAAAGGCCGAGCAGGTCGAAGGGCGTTTCCAGCGCCATGTCCTCGAAAACGTCGTCGTCCGGGAAATCTTCGATCTCGATCGTCAGATTGGCGGTAAGCGAACGGAATTCATCCGGCAGGTGGCTGTAAGCCTCCATCGCCAGGGATTCAAATGTGCTGAGCGTCGGAGCATGGCGATCGCGCCAATCCTCGCTCTGGTCTATGCGGGCCATCAAAAACCCCTTTCTCTGCCGCCCATATAGAACCTTTGTGAAGGATTTTCGAGTGTGGAATCAATGGCAGGAATAAATTCACAACAAACGGCTGTTGACTCTTCCGGCAAGCTCTGGAATCCATAAGAACATAACAGGAACAATTCTGATCTGGAGTGAACGTCATGGCACAGACGGCCGTGACGCGCGAGCGGCTTTTTGCGCTCCGCGAAACCATTGCAAAGCTTGAAGGAAAACCGGTGCCGGCGCTTGCGGCAGCCGAACAGGAGGCGCTGGGTACAGGAAATGCACCGCGAAAGAAGGATGAGACGCCACGGTTCTGCTTTGGCATTCCGGAGCTGGACGAGGCGCTCGAAGGTGGATTGCCGCTCGATGCGCTGACGGAAATCCGCACGAAGATGTTTCTCGATGCTGGCAGCAGCAGCGGATTTGCGCTGGCGATCGCCGCAGCTTTGCAGCATCGGGCCGAGGAAAAAAATCCCGTCCTCTGGATCGCTGACAAGGTCGGCACGATCGAGGCAGGGGTGCCCTATGCCGTCGGGCTGAAGGATTTCGGATTGCGGCCGGAGCTTTTCCTGCATGCGAGCCCCAGAAAACTGGAGGATGCGCTCTGGCTTGCGGAAGCGGCGCTGGAAAGCGGCGCCTTCGTGACGACGATCCTGGAAATCCGCGGCAATCCGAAATCCTTCGGCCTTGCCGAGAGCCGGCGCTTTCACCTGCGGGCGAAATCGGCCGGTCGGTCCCTGCTGCTGCTGCGGCAATCCGGAGAGGAGGAGGCAACTAGCGCACATTTCCGTTTTCTTGCCGGGCCCGCGCCTGCGCGGGAGCGGCCCCTGCCGGATGGTTCGATGCTGGGCGGTAGCATCGGCAATCCGGTCTTTCATCTCACCCTGGAGAAGAGCCGCAATCCGGCCCCCCTCTCCCTCTTCCTGGAGTGGAACCCCCATGACCGCCAGTTTCTCCCTGTCGAACAACCAGCCGTCACTCGCTTTCCAGAGCAGCGGGCAGCGCATTCTGGCGCTGTACTTCCCGCATCTTTCGACCGACAGGATCGCCCGAAAGCGGTGGGGCCTCTCGTGGCGTTCGAAAGGGCGTCCTGAGGCGGCTCCGATCGTCTGCTCTGGTCGCTCCGACAATACGATGCGGCTGACGGCGCTGGACGAGAAGGCGGAGAAACTCGGCCTCAAGAAGGGTCTCGGCGTCGCCGAAGCTCGCGCCATCCACCCGATCATCGATGTCGTGGAAGAAGATGCGGCAGCCGACAAACGCCTGCTTGAGGCCGTTGCTGACTGGTGTGACCGCTATACGCCGCTGGTTGCCCTCGACGGCAAGGACGGGCTCTTCCTCGACATAACTGGCTGCTCGCATCTCTTCGGCGGCGAGCGGGCGATGCTGAAGGATATCCTGTCGCGCCTTGCCGGCATGGGCTTCGATATCCGCGGCGCGATTTCCTCGTCACCGGGACTATCCTGGGCCGTCAGCCGTTTCGGCGAAGGCGGGGTGATTGCGGAGGACGAGGCGGAAGCGGTTCTCGAGCCCCTGCCGGTCACGGCGCTGCGGCTGGATGTATCTGTCATAGAGGCATTGCAAAAGCTCGGCCTGCGCTATGTCGGCGATCTCATGCAGGCGCCGCGCGCGCCGCTGACCCGCCGCTTTGGCGGCAGTGTTCTTTTGCGGCTCGATCAGGCATTGGGGCATGACGAAGAACCGGTCTCTCCCCGTCTGCCGGTCGCCAGCCTGTCGGCCGAGCGGCGGCTTGTTGATCCCATTGCCGCCGAAGAAGAGATTATCGCTCTTGCCAGCCAGGTCGCGCATTGTCTGAAGCCCTCCTTTGAAACCCAGGGCGTCGGAGGCCGGGTCTTCGAGCTGGTCCTGTTCCGGGTGGATGGATGCGTCTTTCGAATTGCGGCCGGGGCGTCCCGGCCTTTGCGGGATCCGCAGCGTATTGCCGGTCTGTTTTCCGAACGCCTGACAGCAATCCATGACGATATCGATGCGGGATACGGTTTCGAAATCCTGCGGATCAATGTTCTCCGGCATGAGAAGTTTCCACAATGTTCAGGACGATTTTGAAGGGGACAGGCAATCACAGGTCTCGCTTGCAGTCTTCGTCGATAAGATATCGGCCCGTCTCGGCGAGGAATGCCTGACCCGTTTTGAATTGCGCGAAAGCCATATCCCTGAACGGGCAACCTTTGCCGTTCCGGCCATTCAAGTCCTCGACAGAGCGCCGGTGGAGGTAATGCCACCCGCGGCAAAGAGCGAGCGGCCTGCTCGCCTGCTTCCGGCACCTGAATTGATGGAAGCCTTTGCCGCCGAGGTTCCGGATGGCGCGCCGGCGCATTTCCGCTGGAGGCGCATTCGTCACCGCGTCCTGAAGAGCGAAGGGCCGGAGCGGATCGCCATGGAATGGTGGATCGATGGCGTCGGCGCCAAGGAGCGCGACTATTTCAGCGTCGAGGACGAGCAGGGCTATCGTTTCTGGATCTATCGCGAAGGTCACTATGGGCCGGATACCCCGCAATGGTTCATGCATGGAATTTTCGCATGAGCCCGGCCTTCTTCGAGATAGGCGCGAAAACCAACTTCTCCTTTCTTGAGGGCGCCTCCAAGCCTGAGGAGATCGTCACCCAGGCGGCCCTTCTCGGTCTCTCCGGAATCGGGATCGCCGACAGGAATTCCGTGGCGGGTCTCGTGCGCGCCTATGCCCAGACGAAAGTTCTCCGCGGCAAGTATGAGCGAAAGCTGGCGGGCCGGCTGGAAAAGAGAGAGGAGGAAGAAGACATCCTGTATCCGGTGCCGTTTCAGCCGGGAGCGCGGCTCGTCTTCTGCGATCAGACGCCTGAGATCCTGGCTTACCCGAAAGACCGGAAAGGCTGGGGGCATCTCTGCCGTCTGCTGAGTGCCGGGAATCTGAAAGAGGGGGCGGTAAAGGGAACCTGTCTTCTCGAGGAGGCGGATCTCATGGAATGGGGCGATGACATGATGCTTGCTGTCGTGCCCGATCCCAAGCTCATCAAGGATAGCGATCGGCGTGGCGTCTTCCTGGATTGTCTCCGCCGCCTCAAGGACCGGTTCCGTTCCAATCTCTTCCTGGCATTGACCCCATCTTACAACGGTCACGATGCGCTGACATTTGCGGCTTTCGCCAATATGGCGGCAGACATCGGTGTCCCGCTGATTGCGACCAATCAGCCGCTCTATCATGCAAGAACGCGCAGGCCGCTATCCGATGTGGTGACCTCCATTCGCGAGCATGTATCGATCCCCCGGGCTGGTTTTCTTTTGGCGCCGAATGCGGAACGCTATCTCAAGGAAGGCCGGGAAATGGTGCGGCTCTTCAGGAATTACCCGGAGGCGATCGAGAATACCGGCCGTTTCTTTGCTCAGCTGAAATTCTCTCTGGACGAGATCAGTCACAACTATCCGGAGGAAAACGCGCCGGGCGAAACGGCTTATGAGACACTCGACCGGCTGACGCGGGCCGGTGCGGTGAAGCGGTATCACCCCGATAAAGTTCCGGAGAAGATTCAGGATCAGATCGATTATGAACTCGATCTGGTCAGGCAGAAAAACTATGCCTCCTATTTTCTGACGGTTCATCGGATCGTCCAGCATGCGCGCTACGACAAGAAGATACTCTGCCAGGGGCGTGGCTCGGCAGCCAATTCCGTCATCTGCTATTGCCTTGAGATAACTGAAGTCGATCCTGCAAAGAGTACCCTGCTCTTCGACCGGTTCATTTCCATGGACCGGGATGAGCCGCCGGATATCGATGTCGACTTCGAGCATGACCGGCGCGAGGAGGTCATCCAGTTCATCTACGAGACCTACGGCATCAATCATGCCGGCCTGACGGCAGGGGTGACCACCTACCGGACGCGCTCGGCGGGGCGCGAAGTGGCCAAGGCCTTCGGTCTTTCCGAAGATATTCAGTCAGCGATCGGCAGTCTGGTCTGGGGATGGTCGGACGATAGCCTGTCCGAGCGCGAAGCGCGGGCTGCGGGTCTCGACATGTTCGATCCGATGACGAGAAACGTGCTGCAATATGCGTCCGAACTCCTCTCCTTTCCGCGGCACCTGACGCAACATGTCGGTGGCTTCGTCATTACCCGCGATCGGCTCGACGAGATCGTGCCGATCATGAAGACCGCGATGCCCGGCCGCTACATGATCGAGTGGGACAAAGACGATCTGGATAATGTCCGGATTCTGAAAGTCGATGTTCTCGCACTCGGCATGCTGACCTGTCTGCGCAAGGCTTTCGCACTGCTCGAGGATCACTATGGAGTCCGCAAGACGCTGGCCGATCTCGGCAACAGGGAGCACGGCGAAGAGGGGCGGCCGGTCTATGCGATGATGTGCAGGGCGGATACGCTTGGCGTCTTTCAGATCGAAAGCCGGGCGCAGATGAGCATGCTGCCGCGTCTGAAGCCCGACCGGTTCTATGATCTTGTCATCGAGGTAGCGATCGTCCGGCCAGGGCCGATCCAGGGCAATATGGTGCATCCCTATCTCAAGAGACGCGAACAATTCAAAAGCGGCGTCAAGGTCGATTACCCAAGTCCAGAGCTAAAACCGGTGCTGGAGCGAACGCTTGGCGTTCCGTTGTTTCAGGAGCAGGCGATGCAGATCGCCATCACCGCTGCCGGGTTCAAACCGGCGGAGGCAGACAAACTGCGACGAGCCATGGCGACATTCAAGCGCACTGGTACGATCGGAGACTTCGAAAGCCGGTTTATTGAAGGAATGGTTGCCAAGAACTACCCACCGGATTTCGCCCAACAGTGCTTCAATCAGATCAAGGGTTTCGGGGAGTATGGCTTTCCGGAAAGCCACGCGGCTTCCTTCGCGCTGCTCGTCTATGCCTCGTCCTGGATGAAGGCCTATTATCCCGACGTTTTCTGTGCGGCGATGCTGAACTCGCAGCCCATGGGGTTCTATGCGCCGGCGCAGCTGGTGCGCGACGCGCGTGAGCACGGCGTCGAGATTCGCGAGGTCGATATCAACAGTTCGGATTGGGACTGCCTGCTGGAAAAGGCGATTTTCGATAAGAGCAAGGTCGATTTCCGGCATGCCGGGATGCGCGATGTCATCCAATCAAAGCGCGCTGTTCGGCTCGGTTTCCGGCAGGTGAAGGGGCTCTCGGAAGACAGCATGCGGCGGCTCGTTGACATGCGTGGAAACGGTTATCGCTCGATCCACGACCTCTGGCTACGCTCCGGCCTCAAGAAATCCGATATCGAAAGATTGGCCGATGCAGATGTCTTCGGGTCCATCGGGCTTACCCGGCGCGAGGCTCTATGGGCCGTGCGAGCTCTGGATGTGCAGAGCGCCGCCGAGAAGCTGCCGCTATTCGAATGCGCGGGTAAGGATGACCTGCAGATCGAGCCGCAGACGCAGCTGCCGGAAATGCTGCCCGGAGAGCAGGTGATCGAAGATTACCGCTATCTTTCGCTGTCGCTGAAAGCGCATCCCGTCTCCTTCCTGCGTGAGGACTTCCGCAGGGCCGGCATAACGCGCAATGTCGATCTGCTGCAGGTCGCAAATGGCAGGCGGGTGACGATCGCAGGGCTCGTCCTGGTCCGGCAGCGGCCGGGTTCGGCCAAGGGTGTCATCTTCATGACCCTGGAGGACGAAACCGGTGTCGCCAATGCGATCGTCTGGCCGGCGGTGTTCGAAAAATATCGCTCCATCGTCATGGGTGCCCGGCTGGTGAAGATCCGCGGCAAGCTGCAAAGCCAGAGCGGCGTGATCCATACGGTTGTCGAGCATATCGAGGACATGACCCCGGCGCTCGGCATTCTCCAGCAGGAGGCGCGGCGGTTTGGGGCCAGCGACCGGTCGGATGAGGCCATGCGGCCGACGGTCGATCACCGGCAGAAGAAGATCATGACGGCGCTGGAACGCGCAGGTCTCGAGAAACGCATGTCCGGAGAGAAGAGCGATATGGAAGTGGCGGAAACCGTGAAAGTGATGCCGAGAGGGCGTAATTTCCATTGATCCCGCGAAAATGCAGCAAGATCAGATCGATAGGTTTTCGCCGTGCAGGGTGCTCACCTTGATGTGAGCGTCCCGGGCATCTGGTGATGTTTTTTCATCTCGATTTTTTCTTGACACTCACCATCTTCTTTAGCAGAAAACACGATAGTGAATGTCATGTTTGGAATGATGACGTGCTGGTCTGCAGCTGCAACTACATAACCGACAAGGAAATCCGTGAGGTTATCAACAGCCTTCTCGACGAAGACTGTTGGCAGCTGATCGTTCCTGCGAAGGTCTATCATGCCATGGAGAAGCGCGGCCGTTGCTGTGGTTGCTTCCCCAACGTCGTCGACATCATCATCCAGACTACCGAAGACTATCATGCCCGTCGCCACTCGACGGAAGCCGAAATATTTGATTTCATGTCCCGCCTAAAAGAATTCCATGAGGAAAACAGGAGAGCGGACATTGAAAGGCGACAAAAAAGTCATCGAGCGGCTTAACGAGGCGCTGTTTCTCGAACTCGGTGCAGTCAATCAGTATTGGGTCCACTACCGCCTTCTCGAAGATTGGGGCTACACCAAGCTTGCGAAGAAGGAACGCGCTGAATCCATCGAAGAGATGCACCACGCCGACCGTCTCGTCGCCCGCATCATCTTCCTTGAAGGCCATCCGAACCTGCAGACGCTGGCGCCATTGCGCATCGGCCAGAACGTCAAGGAAGTCCTGGAAGCCGATCTTGCCGGCGAATATGACGCCCGCACGGCTTACAAGAAATCACGCGATATCTGTCACGATGCCGGAGACTACGTGTCCATGAAGCTGTTCGAAGAGCTGCTGATGGACGAGGAAGGCCATATCGACTTCCTGGAAACGCAGCTCGAGCTGCTGGAGAAGATCGGCGAAGCCAAGTATGGCCAGCTGAATGCCGATCCCGCCAACGAGGCGGAAGGTCACTAAGATCAAACAAAACGGCCGCGAAAGCGGCCGTTTTCATATCCTGCTTTGGGTGCCCATCCGCCGCCGTCGTAGACCGCGTCTCTTATGGAGACATACCGCTGAGGCAACACGGCAGCGGTTACGCCGGTAGTTTGGTCTCTGGCTCTGTGATCACCCTGCCCACGGAGCGTGATCGACGACCTTGAACGTGGCGATCCGCTTGCCGTCTCAGTCCGCCGCCTTCAGCCCGGCGAGATGCGAGAACTCAGCGACAACCTGGTCGTAGACGGCGCGCTTGAATGGCACGATGAGGCCGGGCAGATCGGCCATCGGCTTCCATTCCCAGGCGTCGAATTCGGGCTCGTGGCCGCCGGGTGGCGGGTTGATGGCGATCTCGTTTTCTTTGCCTTCGAAGCGGAAGGCGAACCAGCGTTGGGTCTGGCCGCGGAACTTACCCTTCAGGCCGATGCCGATCAGCTGCGGCGGCAGGTCGTAATTGATCCAGTCGCTCGCCTCCGCGAGCAGGGAGACGGTTTTCATGCCGGTCTCTTCGTAGAGTTCGCGATAGGCGGCCTCCAGCGGGTCCTCGCCCTTGTCGATGCCGCCCTGCGGCATCTGCCAGAGTTGTGGCGAGCCATCATATTCGGAATTGCCGACCGGGATGCGGCGGCCGGCCCAAACCAGTCCTTCGCGGTTCAAGATCATCACGCCCACGCAGGGGCGATAGGGCAGGTCTTCAGCCTTTACAGGCGCCTTGGTCATTGCATGTCCTCAGGGCTTTTGCGGGTCGTTGGCAAGCGCTGCGACGCCGACGATCTCGATGCCGCGCATGGCCGCTTCTTCGCTCCACTTGGAGATGGCGTCAATGCTCTCGTCGAAAGCCGAGGCGACGCCGATCGCCTGGCCGTTGCGCTTGGCGATCCGTTCCAGCTCGTCGAGCTTCTGCATGATGGCGTTGACGTCGAGCTGGTTGTCCAGCTGCAGGTCGGCGAAGGCATAGGGCAGCTCGGTGCCCTTGGCGACGGCCTCAGTCTTCGACTGTGCCGAGGAGCCGTCGTCGAGGAAGAGCAGCCCGCGCTTGCCGATATCGCGCATCACCGGCTCCATAGCGTCGGGGTTCGACAGGAAGCGGCCGCCGAGATAGTTCATGACGCCGGTGTAGTTGGTGATCTCGCCCATCGCCTTGTGCAGGTTCTCGATATTCCTGGCCGGCGGTTTCGAGGTCAGCAGCGTTTCCGGGCCGGGATCGTTTGCCGGATAATCGAAGGGCTCCAGCGGCACCTGCATCAGGATTTCGTGCCCACCGCGGCGAGCCTCCTGCATCCAGCGCTGCAGGCTGTTGCCGCTGGCGGCGAAGGCAAAGGTGATCTCTTCCGGCAGTTCCTTGATGGCGCGTTGCGTGCCCGTCTGGCTGAGGCCAAGGCCGCTGACGACGATGGCGATGCGGGTGCCGCGGGCGCCGGACCACGGGCGTGCGTACTGGTCCATCGGGCGGCGTCCATCAGGACCGACGATCGGCAGACGTCCGAAGGGAGAGTCCTCCAGCAGCTTGTCGTTCGGCATCGCCGCCATGCGCGGATCCTGGCCGATCTGCGTCGCGTCGACCAACGCCGGACCATTGCCGTCGCGCGGGCGCGGACTGTATTTGGTGACGACAGAGCCGTCGCCTGTCACCATCGTCTCGACATTGGCGCCTGAATGGGGATCGGAGCGCGGCATGCCGCTGGCAGGCTGTTTGTCCGCTGCGGGAGGTGTCTGCGCGGTATCCGTCGGCACACCTGAGGAGCCTGTACCGGCTACCGGCGGTGCGGGTGGCTTCTGCAGGCCGTCGTCGCGCATTGCTGTGTAAAGCGAGAAGCCGCCGATGGCGATCAGGCAAAGGCTGGCGGCGACCCGGCCGATGCGCAGGATGCCTGGCCTCCTCGGGCCAGATTTACGCTTCTGGCCAAGCGGTGCATGCAAATCCGTTCCCAATTTCCTCGCCCGCCCCAAACCGGGAAACAGTCAGAATCATCAGGCCGGATGTTACTCCGGCCTGATGCAATCTCGAAATTACTTTGCGGAAACCGCCTTTTCCGGGTTCGGCGGGAAGGCCGGATCGGTCTTCTTGCCGCGGAGCAGATCCAGCGCATAGTTGAGCTGGACGTCGTCCTTCGGATCCGGCGGGACGTAGGCAACAGAGCCGGAGCCTTCGTCTGTCTCACTCTGGCCCTTGATGTGGCCGCGCAGGCTGGATTCGCCCTCGGTCACCATCTTGCCCTTCAGATCGTCCGGAAGCGGCTCGTCGACCTTGATGTCAGGCGTGATGCCGGTGCCCTGGATCGAGCGGCCCGACGGCGTGTAATAGAGCGCTGTCGTCAGGCGCAGGGCGCCGTTTTCGCCGAGCGGGATGATCGTCTGAACCGAGCCCTTGCCGAACGAGCGGGTGCCGAGCACCGTTGCGCGACGCAGATCCTGCAGAGCGCCGGCGACGATTTCCGAAGCCGAGGCAGAACCCCCGTTGATCAGCACGATCACCGGCTTGCCGTCGGTCAGGTCACCCGGGCCGGCGTTCCAGCGGCGGGTTTCATCCGGGTTGCGGCCGCGGGTGGAAACCACTTCCCCGCGCTCCAGCAACGCGTCGGAGACCTTGATCGCCTGGTCGAGCAGACCGCCCGGATTGAGGCGCAGGTCGAGGACGTAGCCCTTAAGCTTGTCGGCCGGAACGGTTGCCTTGATCTTGGTGATTGCCTTTTCGAGATCCGGATAGGTCTTCTCGGTGAAGGAGATGACGCGCAGGTAGCCAACATCGTCCTCGACGCGGGACTTCACGGCCTGTACGGCCACGACGTCACGGACGATTGTCAGTTCGATCGGCTTGTCGGCGCCCTTGCGGATCAGCGTCAGCTTGATCGGCGTGTTGATGGCGCCGCGCATCTTCTCGACAGCGTCTTCCAGCTTCAGGCCGCGGACCGACTGGCCGTCGATTTCGGAGATGTAGTCGCCTGCGAGAACGCCGGCCTTGGCTGCCGGGGTGTCGTCAATCGGGGTGATGACCTTGACGAGCTCGTCTTCCATGGTGACTTCGATGCCGAGACCGCCGAATTCACCCTTGGTCTGGGTGCTCATGTCCTCGGCGTCCTTGGCATTCATGTAGCTGGAATGCGGGTCGAGGGAAGAAAGCATGCCGTTGATGGCATTTTCGACGAGCTTGTTCTCGTCCGGCGGCGTCACGTACTGGGCGCGCACACGTTCGAAAACATCACCGAATACCGAGAGCTCCTTGTAGGTGGATGCTCCCGCCGCCTCGGCGGGCACGCCTGCCGAATAGATGACGCTCATCGCGGTCGCACCCATCAATGCGCCGACCAGAACAAGAGAAGCCCTACGAATCATTGCGTGCCTTTCCAGTGTCTTTGGCGGTCCACCACGGCCGGGAATCGACCGGTTTACCGTCTTTTCGAAATTCAATGTAAAGCGTTGGAAGGTTTGTTTCCAGCGCCAATGCTGTCGCGCTTGCCACTCTTTTTGCGCCCATTGCCGCAAGCGGTTCACCGGCAAAAACGAACTTGCCCTGGCGGGTGCTGATGGTGTCCATCCCCGATAGAACCAGGTGGTAACCGTCGCCCGTATCAAGAATGATCATCTGGCCATAGCTGCGGAAGGCGCCGGCATAAACCACCAGTCCGTCCGCCGGTGCGGTGACCACCGAATCCGGGTTGGTCGCCAGCGTCATGCCCATGGCCTCGTGCCCGGTGCCGTCGGCATCGCCGAACTGACGCAGAATATCGCCCGCCACGGGCAGCTCCAGCTTCGCCTTCAATTCTCCGAACGGATATGCGGGCGCAATGCGGTTTTTATCGGGCACACCGCTGTCTGCCAGGGCCTTCGCCTGGGCCCTTTGTTCATCGGTCAGAAGCTTGCGATTTTCCTCTTCACGACGGGCCGCCTCTGCGGCGTCGCGCACGGAAGAGATCTCCGATTCCATCGATGCGACGAGGCCTTCGAGCGTCGTCGCCTTGCCGGCGAGCTCCTCGGAATGCTTCTTTTCGGCCTCCAGCTCGGCAGCGTTGCTGCGGCTCAGTTTGTCGTTTTCGGCGAGCAGCAGATCCATGCGCCGCTCCTCCTCGATGCCGTTGGTCATCGTCGCCGTCAGGTCGGCGCGTTCCTTGGTGCTGGCTGCCTGCAAGGTGGCGAGATTGGTCAGGTCAGCAGCTAACTTATCGGTTTCCTTGCGCATTCCCGGTACGACAGCGCCAAGCAGAATAGCGCTGCGGACGGATGCGAGTGCGTCATCGGGGGTTACCAGAAGCGCCGGCGGCGGGTTGCGGCCCATGCGCTGCAGTGCTGCCAGCACTTCGGCGAGCAGGCCACGGCGGTCATGCAGCGAGCGACGGATGCCGTCTTCCTTGACGCCGAGATCGGCGAGCTTTTTCTCGCTGTCGAGGATCTGCTTTTCAAGCGTCTTGCGGCGGGTAGCGGAATCGATCAGCGCCTGGCGAATGGTCGTGCTGCTCTTGTCGAGATCAGCGATGCTCTTCTCAAGCTCGTTCACTTTGTCTGACGAAAGATTGATCGTCTTCGAGAGAGCATCGAGCTCGGCGCGGGTCTCGTCACGCTTCTTGGCGAGTTCTGCGGCCGGATCCGGCGGCGGCGCTTCTGCGGCCTGAGGCGTTGTCGGTGGTGCGACAGGCGCAGGCGTGGCCTGATCACCACTCTGGGCGGGTGCATCCTGCGCTTTCGATGGAAGCGGCAAGAGGGAAGGCACGGCTGCCGCGGTAAGACCCGCCGCAAGAAGAGGCAAAATCAGGCTCGTTCGCTTGCGGGCGCGTCGTGTCATGCGTGTTCGGGGCAACTCTCAAAATCGCGCGGAGACTAAGCTGATTTGGCAGCTTTGACCAGAAAGATCGCAGCGGCGGAATACACGGCTGCGTGAGGCTCAGACGCGGTGGTAGGGGTGGCCGGAGAGGATGGTCACGGCGCGGTAGAGCTGTTCGGCGATCAATGTGCGGACGATCTGGTGCGGCCATGTCATCTTGCCGAGGCAGAGCGTCATGTCGGCGCGGTCGTAGAGAGCGGGATCGAGCCCGTCGGCGCCGCCGATCGCGATCGTCAGGTCGCGCTTTCCGTTGTCGCGATAGGTGCCGAGCGTGCTTGCGAAGGCTTCACTGTCGAGCGCCTTGCCGCGCTCGTCGAGCAGGATGAGGATACCGCCATCCGGAAGCGTCTTCAGCAGCATTGCCGCTTCCTCGCGCTTGCGGGTATCGGCATTGGAGGCGCGGCTTTCGGCGACTTCGGCAACACGGGAAAATTCGAGGCCTACCGCCGGGCCAGCCTTGGCAAAGCGGTCGAAATAGCGGGCCGCAAGATCCTTCTCCGGGCCGGATTTGAGCCGCCCCACGGCAAAAAGGCCTATGCGCATATCATCCGCTCCTGTTCAGCGCCCTTCAAGAACGCAAAACCGGCCTACTGAGGCCGGTGTCCATTGTTTCCGGCCTTGCTGCATGCCGTATGTCAGGCGCCGGATGAAGGCCGGGTGCCTGTTAGTGGCGCGTTTCTTCGTCCATATCCGGAGCGGCCCACATCTTTTCGATGTTGTAGAACTCGCGGATTTCGGGGCGGAAAACGTGCACGATGATATCGCCGGTATCGATCAGGATCCAATCGCCACCTTCCTGTCCTTCAACACGAGCGGCACCGAAGCCGTCGTCCTTCAGGTCGGAGAGGAGGTGGTCGGCAATCGCCATGACATGGCGGTTCGATCGCCCGGAGACAACGACCATGTAGTCGCCCAGCGCAGATTTCCCAGCAATGTCGATGGTGGCGATATCTTCAGCTTTCGAGTCCTCGAGGCTGGCGAGGACGGCTTGCAGGGCGCGGGCAGCGGCATCGGCGCCACGTTCCGGGCTCTTCGGGATAACGGCGAGCGTTCTTCCCTTGGCGTGTACTGTTGTCAGTGCTTTCCCTTTCCTGGAATAACAGACATGCACATCAACTGATTTGGGTCGTCCAAATCATAGTTAAGATAGGCATCAAACCATTAATCTTTCAAGACACAGGCCCGGTTTCGTCGCGCGAAGACTTGCGCTGGCGATCAACAATTATGACAGGCCGCAGTCGATGGCGGCGGTGTACAGCGGCAAAGGCCCGGCGTAAAGTGCCGCCATTGTTTTAGAAAATGCGGATTACATGCCCGAGCTCGCCAAGAACAATCTCATTCCGGTGCTCCGTATCAGCTTCCCGCACGAGGATCGCCTCGGCCGCGGCAAGATGGAACTGCTCGAGCATATTCGCGAAACAGGATCGATTTCGGCGGCGGGCAGGGCGATGGACATGTCCTATCGCCGCGCATGGCTGCTGGTCAGCGACATGAACCGGATGTTCAAGCAGCCGGTCGTCGAATCGCAGCGGGGTGGCCAGAAGGGTGGCGGCGCGGCGCTGACGCCGTTTGGCGAGGAGTTGCTCGCCTGCTTCCGCCGGATGGAAGCGACAGTGCGCACGACCCTTGCCAGCGAGCTCGCGTGGCTGGAGGACAACCGCAGTCCTGCCGATGGCGGACAGCGCTGATCACGGCTGCAGCGCCACCGTCTTGATGATGGCGTAGACGGGCTTGCCCGGCGCCAATGACAGTCTCTCGACAGAGAGCGCAGTGATGCGCGACAGCACGATATCGCCACCGCAATCAACCTGGATCTCGACCGTTCCGTCGTCGGCCGGCGCCAGATCGCGGATGCTGCCTTCGAGGATGTTGAGGGCGCTGAGGCCTTCCGGCTTTTGGGTCGCGAGCATGACGTCACGGGCCGGGATGAGGATGCGCACGCGCTTGCCGGGCTGGACCGCTGTTCCGGGGAGCTGCAGCTGCGCGGTTTTCAGCGCCACGGTGGCGAGCCGGTGGATGGTATCGACGCTTTCGACCGTTCCTTCCAGCAATGCGCCGGCCTCGCGCCGCCCCTCTTCCGTCGATGGCTTGCTCAAGACATCGACGGCACTGCCGATCGCGTCCACCCTGCCGTCGCGCATGACGACGACCTGACTTGCGAGGCGTGCCACTTCGGCGATGGAATGGCTGACATAGACGATCGGGATCTGCGTCTCGTCACGCAGCCGTTCGAGATAGGGCAGGATTTCGGCCTTGCGCGCGTCGTCGAGTGCGGCCAGCGGCTCGTCCATCAATAGCAGGCGCGGGGACGAAAGCAGGGCCCGGCCGATGGCAACGCGTTGTCTTTCGCCACCGGAAAGTTTGGCCGGGCTGCGGCCAAGAAGTGGTTCGATGCCGAGCATGTCTATGACCCGGTCGAAATCGCTGGCCCCGCCCGTCTTCGGTGCGAACCATCGGCCGTAGGTCAGGTTGCTGCGGACGCTCAGATGCGGAAACAGCCGCGCTTCCTGGAAGACGTAGCCGAAGCGGCGGCGATGGCGGGGAACGAAGATGCCCTTTGCGGTATCGGTCAGCGGCTCGCCGTCGAGCAGCACCTTGCCCTCTTCGGGCCGGGTCAATCCGGCGATGATGCGGATCATCGAGGTCTTGCCCGAGCCGGAGCGGCCGAACAAAGCGGTCACGCCGCTTGCGGACGTGAAGGCGCCGTCGAGGCGAAAGGACCCGAGGCGATGTCTGGCTTCGACGGTCAGCGTCATTCCGGATCGATCCTCCGGCCGGCGAGATAGGCCATGAATTCGGAGGCCAGCAGGGCCGCCATCGAAATGACGACTGCCACCATCGTCAGCCTGAAGGCGCCGGCATCGCCGCCCGGTACCTGGGTGAAGGTGTAGATCGCGGCAGACAGCGTCTGCGTCTCGCCCGGAATGTTGGAGACGAAGGTGATGGTCGCGCCGAATTCGCCCATCGCTTTTGCGAAGGAGAGGATCATGCCGGCGATGATGCCGGGAAGCGTCAGCGGCAGGGTGACGGTGAGGAAGACCCAGAGGGGGCTGGCGCCCAGCGTTCCCGCGGCTTCCTCGAGCTTGCGGTCGACGGCCTCGATCGACAGGCGGATGCTGCGGACCATCAGCGGAAAGCCCATGACGGCACAGGCAAGCGCCGCGCCCGTCCAGCGGAAGGAGAAGACGATGCCGAGATACTGGTCAAGCAGGCTGCCGATTGGCCCGCGGCGGCCAAACAGGACGAGCAGAAGGAAGCCGGTGACGACAGGGGGAAGAATAAGCGGCAAATGGATGATGCCGTTCAGCAGTGACTTGCCATAGAAGCGTCCGCGAGCGAGCAGCAGGGCGGCGCCAATGCCGAATGGCAGGCTTGCCACCATCGCCACGGCGGAGACGCGAAGGCTCAGCATGATGGCGGTCCACTCTTCGGCGCTGAGGCCAAGGGCATCCAAGATCGCGGTTCTCCAAAAAATAGAAGGCTCGCTGATGTGCGAGCCTTCACGCTAAGCTGCAGAATGAAATTCCGCAATCATTTCAGTTCGATCACTTCAGGATCGTGAAGCCCTGCGCCGTGAAGAACGGAGCTGCCTTGTCGGACTTCAGGAAATCGAGATAGGCAGCCGCATCGGCATTCTTGCTCTCGGCGAGAAGGGCGACCGGGTAGATGATCGGCGGATGGGAATCGGCCGGGAAGGTGCCGACGATCGCAACGCCCTTATCGGCAGCCGCGTCGGTCTGATAGACGATGCCGTAAGGCGCTTCGCCGCGGGAAACGAGGGCCAGCGCGGCGCGGACGCTTTCGGCAAAGGCTGCCTTCGGCTCCACGGCCTTCCAGATGCCGAGCTTGTCGAGCGCGGTCTGGCCGTATTTGCCTGCCGGGACCGACTTCGGCTCGCCCATGGCAAGCTTGCCGTCGCCGATCAGGCCGGCAAGATCGAAGCCCTGCTTGATGTCGACAGGCTTGGCCTTGTCCTTGGCGGCGACCAGAACCAGGCGGTTGCCGAGCAGGTTGGAGCGCGTGTCGTCCTTGATCAGCTTCTTGCCGGCGACATAGTCCATCCAGTTGAGGTCGGCGGAGATGAAGACATCAGCCGGTGCGGCATTCTCGATCTGCTTTGCCAGCGCGCCACTTGCTGCGTAGGAAACGACGGCTTCCTTGCCGCTCTCCTTTGCCCAGGCCGCATTGGCGGCATCGAGCGCATCCTTGAGGCTGGCTGCGGCAAAAACGGTGACCTTCTCGGCGGCTGCGGCCGGCTGCGGTAGGGTGCCGAGGCCGATAAAGCCTGCCGAAATCGCGGCAATAGCCAGTTTCATCCAATGGCGGCGGTTTTGCATGTCATTCACTCCCCAGTTCGAAATATCGAAGGGAATATATCGATCTGTTGCTGCTTTGCTAGCGATATATTTGGCAGGACATATTGCGGAAGCGCTATAGATTATCTGCCCAAGTATTGCCACAAATGACGAAGCAACCGCGACATTTTTCTCGCGATGATTGCATCTATTCTGCCGGAATCCCTTGGAAACCAAAGTAAAATCGAGTCCACTGCGGGTTGATCTTGCCGAAACTGTTTTATCTGCTGTTTAATGACGGTAGAAATATGCAGGAATCGCTATGGAATTAACAAGCATAGAGGATCGGCAGTTTTGATGAACTCGGCGACACGGAAATTCATCTTTCACGACTTGCAGACGATCGAGGGATACATTGATCCCCCGGATGCACTGGTGTTCCTCGCGTTGTTGCAAAGTCAAAATAGCAAGAGCCTTGCCGGCGGCATTGCAGAGATCGGCGTGTTCTACGGGCGCTCATATTACCTCTTCCGCAAAATCTGCGGTCCGGAGCAGAAGGTTGTGGCGATCGATCTCTTCGATCTTGGCCAGACCGATGACGGCGCCTCGCCGCAATATGGCCGTTTCCTAGAGAATGGCCGGCGTCTCGGACTTGCTGTCGATGAGGAGCTGGTCATCAAGGGCGATAGCACCCGGCTTTCGGCCGATGAGATCAGTGCCAAGGCGGGCGAGATCCGCTTCTTCAGTATTGATGGCGGGCATATGCTGTCGCATGTCGTGGCCGACAGCCGGCTGGCGAAGGATTGCCTGGCGCCGCATGGCGTGATCGCCTTCGACGACACCTTCAATCCGGCATGGCCGGAGGTCACGGTGGGGGTCGCCGACTTCCTGCGCGAGAATGGCTCGGAGTTCTCGGCCTTCTGCATGACCAAGTACAAGACCTATGTCTGCCGCCGCGACCACCATCAGCTCTATTACGATGTCATCGCGAAGGCGCCGGACCTGACTGCCTTCGACCATGTCGAAACGGAATTTCTGGGGTCCAAAGTTGCAAGGCTCCACAATCCAATCAGCAGGCGAATGGTCTATGAATTGATGATCCGGTCAGGAATGAGCGCCTTTTCCGAACGGGTCTACCGATAGCCCGTTCGGATTGCCGCAAAAAGCAGCATCATCATGCGAAGTATTTAGCCTAGCCTTGCGCATGATGCATTGCTGCAATGCGATATGCGATCTTCACGTTTCGATCGATTATGGTAAAACATACTCATCGAAACGGCCACTCCTCCTCCCAGGCCGTTCGATATGGATCGGCAACACTCCTCCTCCCAGTTGTCGATCAAGTTTATGAAGCCCGACGGATCCTCCCCCGTCGGGCTTTTCATTTCTCCACACTTCCAGAATTCGTTTATTCGGCAGCCTTGCGGATTGCCGTCGAGCTCAAGGCAGAGCGCGGTCCGTGGATGAAGGTCCAGGCGGGCGCCGGCTTCTTCCAGAGCGCCCTTGCGTCATCTTCATCGATACGCGCAAAGGCGAAGGTCTTGGCCATTTTCGAAGAGAGATAGGAGAGCGTCGAGCCGGGCCGGTCGATCACGGCGATCGGGAAGGTGCGGGCGATATCCTGCCACTTCTGCCATTTGTGGAAGGTTTCCAGGCTGTCGGCGCCCATGATCCAGACGAAATGGACATGCGGATTGCGCGCCTTCACCCGTGCCAGCGTATTGGCCGTGTAGCTGATGCCGATCGACTGCTCGAAGGCCGTCACCTTTATATGCGGATCGGTGGCGATTGCCTCGCTGAGCGCGATGCGCTCGGCGAGTGGCGCCAGATGGTTGCGGCTTTTCAGCGGATTGCCTGGTGTAACCATCCACCAGAGCTGATCGAGACCCAGGCGGCGAATGGCGATCTCGGCCACCAGCGCGTGGCCTTGATGCGGCGGGTTGAACGACCCGCCAAAAAGACCGACGACCATGCCGCGCTCGGTGTGCGGCATGCGAAGATAGTGCCGGTCGATTTCTTCTGGGATCACGTCAGGGCCGCGTCTGTCCGGTACCGCGAACGCGGTACTTGAAGGAGGTCAGCTGCTCGACGCCGACTGGGCCGCGGGCGTGCATCTTGCCGGTGGCGATGCCGATCTCCGCCCCCATGCCAAACTCGCCGCCATCGGCGAACTGGGTCGAGGCATTGTGCAACAGGATGGCAGAGTCGATTTCCGTGAAGAAGCGCTCGACGACGGCAGGATCCTCGGCAATCACGGCTTCGGTGTGGTTCGATGAATAGGTCTGGATGTGCTTGATCGCGCCGGAGATACCATCGACGAGCGCTACTGAGATGACCGCATCGAGATATTCCGTCGACCAGTCCTCCTCGGTGGCCGGCTTGATGCCCGGAGCGGCCTTGAGGACATCGGCAGAGCCACGGATTTCGCAGCCGGCGGCAGCAAGTCCATCGAGAAGCGGCTTCAGATGCGTTTCAGCGACCGCGCGGTCGACCAGCAGCGTCTCGACAGCGCCGCAGACGCCGGTGCGGCGCATCTTGGCGTTGACAATGATCTCCTTGGCCATGCCGAGATCGGCAGACTTGTCGACATAGATATGGCAGAGGCCTTCGAGATGGGCGAAGACCGGGACGCGGGCCTCGTTCTGTACGCGGGCGACAAGGCTCTTGCCGCCACGCGGCACGATGACGTCGATTGCGCCTTCGAGGCCGCGCAGCATGGCACCGACCGCCGCACGGTCGGTCACCGGAACCAGCTGGATCGCATGCTCGGGCAGACCGGCTTCCTTCAAGCCCTCGACCAGGCAGGCATGGATCGCCTGCGAGGAACGGCGCGAATCCGAGCCGCAGCGCAGGATTACCGCATTGCCGGCCTTCAGGCACAGCGCGCCGGCATCTGCCGTCACGTTCGGACGGCTTTCGAAGATGACGCCGATGACGCCGAGCGGCGTGCGGGTGCGCTGGATCTTCAGGCCATTCGGCCGGTCCCAGGCGGCGATGACTTCGCCGACCGGATCCTTGAGCGCGGCAATCGTGCGGATACCCTCGGCCATTTCGGCGACGCGCTTGTCGTTCAGCGTCAAGCGGTCGACGAAGGACGCCAGCAGGCTGCCGCCTTCGACATCCTTCAGGTCCTTGGCGTTTTCGGCGAGGATATGCGCCTTGTTGCGCAGGATCGCATCAGCCATGGCGTTCAACGCCTTGTTCTTGCTTTCGGTGGAGGCAAAGCCCAACGGTCGTGCTGCAGCCTTTGCCTTGCGGCCGATGTCGTTCATCAGCACATCAATGTCAGGGCCCTGCACAACTGTATCAAGCATAGCTTGCGTCCTTCTTCTGCCTTTCCGATTTCGAACTTATCTGCGCCGTCATCACCATGTCGTCACGGTGGATCATGGCGGCGCGGCCGGGATAACCGAGAATCTTCTCGATCTCTGCGGACTTGCGGCCGGCGATCTGGCGGGCCTCGTCGGCGTCGTAGCTCGCGAGACCACGGGCAATCTCGCGGCCGGAGGGGCCGATAATCGCAACTGTATCGCCGCGGCTGAAGACGCCGTTGATCTTGCGCACGCCCGCGGGAAGCAGGCTCTTGCCGGCCCCGAGCGCCGTCATCGCGCCCTCGTCGATATGGAGCTCGCCGGCGGGCTGCAGCTGACCGGCAATCCAGGTCTTGCGGGCGGTCACGGGCGTTCCAGATGGCGCAAACCAGGAAGAGCGGGCGCCATTGGCGATGGCCGATAGCGGGCTATCCGTCTTGCCCGAGGCAATGATCATGGCGCAGCCGGAGGTCGTCGCGATCTTGCCGGCGTCGATCTTGGTGCGCATGCCGCCGCGCGACAGCTCGGAGGCGGCACCACCGGCCATCGCTTCGATCTCGGGGGTGATTTCGGCGATCGTCTCCAGGAATTTCGCATCCGGGTCGAAATGCGGCGGCGCCGTATAGAGGCCGTCGATATCCGAAAGCAGGATCAGCAGGTCGGCGCCGGTCATCGTTGCGACGCGTGCGGCCAGGCGATCATTGTCGCCATAGCGGATTTCGCTGGTGGCAACCGTGTCATTCTCGTTGATGATCGGCACGGCGCCGATCTTCAAGAGCTGGTTGATGGTGGCGCGGGCGTTGAGATAGCGGCGGCGCTCTTCGGTATCGCCGAGTGTCAGCAGGATCTGCCCGGCGACGATCTCGTCGCGCGACAGGCTTTCCGACCAGGCGCGTGCCAGCGAAATCTGGCCGACGGCGGCGGCGGCCTGGCTTTCTTCCAGCTTCAGGGCGCCGGAGGGAAGATCGAGAACCGAGCGGCCGAGGGCGATAGCACCGGAGGAAACCACGAGAACATCGGCGCCCTTGGCCTTCAGCGCCGCGATATCGGCGCACATGGCATCGAGCCAAGCCTTCTTCAGGCCCGTCTTGCGGTCGACGAGCAGTGCAGAGCCGATCTTGATGACGATGCGGCGATAGCGGTCGAGCGGCTTACGCGTTGTCATCCACTTCGCCTTCTTCATCGGATGCCATATCGCGGTGACGAAGCTTCGGCGTCTTGGCGATCTTTTCAGACGAGCCGGCATTGGCCTCGGTGATGATCTCGCGCAAAGCACGCAGCACCTCGGTCATGCCCTTGCCGGTCGCTGCCGAAATCTGGAACGGGGTGCGGCCGCAGGCCTTGGCAAGTTCCTTGGTCTTCTTCTTCAGCGTTTCGTCGTCAAGCACGTCGATCTGCGACAGCGCGACGATCTCGACCTTTTCGCCGAGTTCCTCACCATAGGCTTCGAGCTCGTAGCGGACGGTCTTGTAGGCTTTGCCGACCTTCTCTTCCTGCGCGGAAACAAGATGCAGAAGAACGCGAGTGCGCTCGACATGGCCGAGGAAGCGGTCACCGATGCCGACGCCTTCGTGGGCGCCCTCGATAAGGCCCGGAATGTCGGCGAGAATGAATTCTTGGCCGTCCACGGTGGCAACGCCGAGGTTCGGATGCAGCGTGGTGAAGGGATAGTTGGCGATCTTCGGGCGGGCGCGGGTGACCGAGGCCAGGAAGGTGGACTTGCCGGCATTCGGCATACCGACGAGACCGGCGTCAGCAATCAGCTTCAGCCGCATCCAGATGGTCTTTTCCTCGCCCTCAAGGCCGGGATTGGCCCAATCGGGCGCCTGGTTGGTCGAAGACTTGAAATGCGCATTGCCGAAGCCGCCGTTGCCGCCGGCTGCAATGCGGAAGCGCTGACCTTCCTCGGTGAGATCGCAGATCAGCGTTTCGCGGTCTTCTTCGAAAATCTGCGTGCCGACCGGCACCTTGAGCGTGACGTCGCCGCCATTGGCGCCGGTCCGGTTGCGGCCCATGCCGTGCGTGCCGATCTGCGCCTTGAAGTGCTGCTGATAGCGGAAGTCGATCAGAGTATTGAGCCCGTTGACGGCCTCGGCCCAGACATCGCCACCGCGTCCGCCATCGCCGCCATCGGGGCCGCCGAACTCAATGAACTTCTCGCGCCGGAACGAGACGCTGCCCGCGCCACCGTCTCCAGACTTGATATAGACCTTTGCTTCGTCGAGAAATTTCATTTTACTTCCAGTACCGGTGGCTATTAACGCGCCCCATTCGCCGCTTTCGATATAGGCGGTTCATGCGGAGGTCAAAGAATATCGTGAAGTTTGCGAGCTATAACATACAGTACGGCTTCGGTCTTGATGGGATTTACGACCTGGGACGCATTGCGGAGAGCCTCGAGGGTGCTGACGTCATCGCCCTGCAGGAGGTGACCCGAGGCTACGAGAAGAATGATTTTGCCGACATGCCGGCCGATCTGGCGGCCTTCTTTCCCAACCATTTCTGGGTCTATGGCGCGCCGTGCGATCTGCATGTTGCGGCCGGCGAGGGCGGCTTTCCGCCGCGTGGCACGCGCTTCCAGTTCGGCAACATGATCCTGTCGCGTTTTCCGATCCTGTCGACGCGAACGATCCTGTTGCCGCGCAGCCGCACGGTCTCCAAGCTCAACCTGCAGCGCGGCGCGACCGAGGCGCTGATCGATATTCCCGGCCGGCCGCTGCGCGTCTATTCCGTGCATCTCGACCACGTCTGGATCGACGAACGCATTGCCCAGATCCGCCATCTCAACGAGCGGATCAATGCGTTCCGCCTTGAAGGCGGGTCGGTCAGCGGAGCGGCGGAGATCGGTCTGGAGGAGTTGCCTCTGCCGGAGGATTACGTCGTCATGGGCGATTTCAACATGGTGCCGGAATCGCCGGAATATTGTGCTTTCGCCGGTGCCAGGGACGGGTACTACGGCCGCACGCCGCGCGTCGGCACGCCGGTCGATGCGCTTGCGGCGCTCGATGGTTATCATCCGGGAAGCTATAGCTGGATGGATCCTGGGGATCACGGAAAGCGCATGCATCTCGATTATTGTTTCGTCAGCGGCGGATTGGCAGGCAGCCTGAGAGGCGCCCATATCGATACGGGGTCTGTCGGTTCCGATCATTTCCCCATCTGGGCCGAGATCGAAATCTAGAAACGCCGCGGCGCAACCGCGGCGTTTCCTTCATGTTTCAGGCGGCCCTGGCAGCCTGCAGTGCGCCGGGCTGGAGAACGGTTTCGACATGCGCCACCATGGTGTTGCGGGCGAAACTGTAGATCTCCGAGCAGCCGGTCATGCGGAAGCCGAGCTTTTCCTGCAGCCGGAGCGATGCCGGATTGTCGGCAAACACGCCCGAATGAACAGGCATGTCGGGCATCCGCCGCGAGAAGCGCTCCAGAACGGCTTCGACAGCCTCGCCCATGTAGCCGCGCCGCCAGTAGTAGCGGTTCAGCCAGTAGCCGAGGTGCCAGCGGCCATGACGAAGCTCGACGGAAACCATGCCGATATGGGCATCGTCACCGTTGGTGATCGCCAGGTTCCAGCCCGGCAGGGCGCCTGAAGTGACCGGAACCAGCCAGTCCAGAGCATCCTGCCGGTGATAGGGTGCCGGGACGCGCGAAAGCATGCGCGTCACGGCAAAGTCGGACAGCGTTTCCGCCATGGCATCGGCATCGCTCAGCCGGTGAGGGCGGAGCGACAGTCTTGCCGTGCCGATAACCGGGGCGGGCCCCGGCGTCATCGGTTGGACCTTCGGCCGGTCGAGCAGGGCAGCACTCATGACAGAGCCCCCCAGCTTCTCAGCGACATCCAGGTCTTCCGATCCAGCCGGTACCATTCGACGGGCACGTTGGAACCGAGCGCCAGCGATGCGGCAAGGCCGGATCCCTGGAATTGGAAGCCGCACTTCTGGATGACCCGCCGCGAGGCGATGTTCATCACCCGGCAACGGGCATCGATTTGGTCGATGTTTTCCCTGGTGCGGAAAACCATGTCGACCAGCGCGTGGCACGCTTCCGTCGTGTAGCCTTGACCCCAAAAGGGTTCGCCGAGCCAGTAGCCGATCTCGACGGTGCGGCCATCGGCATGCGGCTCGACACCGCAGCAACCGATAAACGCGCCGTTTTCAGCTTTGGTAATCGCATAGACGCACTTGCCGATCTCGCCATTCTTCGTGCGACGCACGAAGTCAGCGGCATCATTGGCGGTATACGGGTGCGGCATGCGCGATACCATTGTGGCGACTTTGGCGTTGTTGGCGAGATGGGAAAGGGCGTCAATGTCTTCCTCGTGCGGCGCGCGCATGACGAGCCGTTCCGATAACAAGACAGGGCAATCAGTCCTTAACCGCTCCGGCCTCAGCCGTTCCTTGGGAGACCTCTGGTCTTCCCGGGTTGACCGTGATTGGTCGACCCTGATCAGTTCGCCTTGCATGTTCAGTCCTCCTTATGGACAAAGAAAAAGGGGAGATGGCGCCCCATCTCCCCTGTTTTCTGGACTGAACCTGATACGCTCAGCCGGGTCGATGAGACGCCGGCTGTTTTAGAGCGCTACCGGCTTATTCCGCTGCTTCGGCTTTCGGCATTACAGATACGTACACGCGACCATTGGCCTTCGTTCGGTAGTCCACATTGCCTGCCGTAAGCGCAAAAATGGTGTGATCCTTGCCGAGGCCGACATTGGCGCCCGGATGCCACTGCGTACCGCGCTGACGCACGATAATGTTGCCTGCGATGACGGCTTCGCCGCCGAACTTCTTCACGCCAAGGCGCTTAGACTGAGAATCGCGACCGTTGCGCGACGAACCGCCAGCTTTTTTGTGTGCCATTGGATTTCTCCTTTAAACCTTGTTGCCCGAAACCGATTACTTGGCTGCCAGGATGTCCGTGATACGGACAACCGTGTGATGCTGGCGATGACCGCGCGAGCGCTTCGAGTTCTGACGGCGGCGCTTCTTGAAGGCGATGACCTTCTTGCCACGGTTCTGCTCGACCACTTCGGCCTTTACCGATGCGCCCTTGACGAAGGGTGCGCCGATCGCCGCATCGGCGCCTTCGCCGATGACGAGTACTTCGGTGAATTCAATGGAGTCGCCAGCGGATGCTTCAAGCTTCTCGATGGTCAGCACGTCGTTTGCTGCCACACGGTACTGCTTACCGCCGGTCTTAATGACTGCGAACATTGTTTAATCCTTTCATGTTCGATCCAGCTCTCCCCGCAAGATGCAGGTGGCCGTCTTTTTATCAGTCTGTGTTAAGCAGGGATTTCAGGGCGGATGCCCCAAACTCTGTCTGCCGGTGAAGCCCTACGCGAGCGCGGGGCGGGCAAGGCACGGACTTTTCCACGCCTATTGCGGACGCGGGATAGACGAGTGTCAAAAATCTGTCAAGGCAGAAGGATGAAAAAGCTTCGCAATTTCGTCTTGCCAGTCCGTGATTCTATCGCTATGAGACAGCCCGCGCCCAACAGCGCCAACCAGAACTGCGGAGAGGTGGCAGAGTGGTTGAATGTACCGCACTCGAAATGCGGCGTGCCTGCAAGGGTACCGTGGGTTCAAATCCCACCCTCTCCGCCATTCATCTTCCAAGCATAGTTCCTGCCGGGTTCGACATTTCGGCACAGCGCCGTCACCCGAGCTAAGCCTTCCTATACCTCTTTTGCTGCTCTGCAGCATCTCTCGGTCAGTCCCCCTTTTTCTTGCCGTTTATCTCCTTTAGGTTCCTGTCATCCGATACGGCAACAAAGGTGGTGCATGGCAGGTGAAACTGTTCTCGTGGTCGGCGGAGCCGGCTATATCGGCTCGCATACGTGCCTCGATCTGGCGAACAAGGGGTATAAGCCCGTCGTTTTCGACAATTTCTCGAATGGTCATCGGGAATTCGTCAAATGGGGGCCGGCCGAGGAAGGGGATATCCGGGACCGGGCGCGGCTCGACGAGGTGCTGGCGAAGCACAAGCCTTCGGCGATCCTGCATTTCGCGGCGCTGATCGAGGTCGGCGAATCGGTCAAGGATCCCGTTGCCTTCTATGAGAACAATGTGGTTGGGACACTGACGTTGCTGTCGGCGGCGCAGGCGGCCGGGATCAATGCCTTCGTGTTTTCCTCGACCTGCGCGACCTACGGCCTGCCGCAGAGCGTGCCGCTCGATGAAAAGCACCGGCAGGTGCCCATCAATCCTTACGGACGGACGAAATATATCGTCGAGCAGGCGCTGGCCGATTACGACCAGTATAAGAGCCTGCGGTCGGTGATTCTGCGCTATTTCAATGCGGCCGGGGCCGATTTCGAGGGCCGGATCGGCGAGTGGCATGATCCGGAAACGCATGCGATCCCGCTGGCGATCGATGCGGCGCTCGGCCGCCGCCAGGGCTTCAAGGTGTTCGGCAGCGACTATGAGACGCGCGACGGCACCTGCGTGCGCGACTACATTCATGTGCTGGATCTCGCCGACGCGCATGTTCGCGCGGTCGAATATCTGCTGCGCGGCGGTGATTCGGTGGCGCTCAATCTCGGCACCGGTACTGGCACGACCGTGAAGGAGCTGCTCGGGGCGATCGAGGATGTGTCGAACCGGCCGTTCCCGGTCGACTATATCGGCCGCCGCGAGGGTGATTCGCATACGCTGGTTGCCAATAACGACAAGGCGCGCGATGTGCTCGGCTGGGTGCCGCAATATGATCTGTCGCAGATCATAAGCTCGGCTTGGAACTGGCATTCGCGTACCAACCAGCACTGAGGCAGCCTTGAGCAGACGTCCGAACGTTCTCCTGATCACCGCGGATCAATGGCGCGGTGATTGCCTTTCCGCAGTTGGCCATCCCACTGTGCGGACGCCTGGTGTCGATGCGCTCGTCGGCGAGGGCGTGCTGTTTCGCAACCATTATGCCGGGGCGGCGCCCTGCTCCCCGGCGCGGGCGACACTTTATACCGGCCTCTATCAGATGAACCACCGGGTCTGCCGGAACGGGTCGCCGCTCGACCGTCGTTTCGACAATCTGGCGCTGATGGCGCGGCGGGCGGGCTATGACCCGACGCTGTTCGGCTATACCGATACGGCGCCGGATCCGCGGGCGCTTCAGAGCGGCGATCCGCATCTGACCAGTTATGAAGGGCTGCTGCCGGGTTTCACCGCACGGCAGTTGTTGCCGGAGCATGAAAGGCAGTGGCTGTCTTGGCTCCGGTCGCGCGGGCATGCCGGGGCGGTGAACCGCGATATGCATATTCCGGCCGGGGCACAGGCGGGTGAAATATCGGCCGGCAGCCCGGCCTATTCAAAAGACGAGACGCAGACGGCTTTTCTGGCGGGTGAATTCATTCGCTGGCTCGGCGAGCAGGAGGATGCCTGGTTTGCGCATGTCTCTTTTCTCCGCCCGCATCCGCCGTTTTCGGTGCCGGAGCCCTATGGCGCGATGTTCAGGCCCGGTGACGGGCCGGCCTTCGCGCGTGCCTCTTCCGCTGAAGCGGAGATGGAGGCGCATCCCTATCTTGCCTATGCGATGCCGAGGAGCGGCAAGGGCAGCTTCATCCATGGCGCCAAGGGCCCGGTCAACGATTGGGATGCCGATGATTTCGCAGCAATCCGGGCGATCTACTATGGGATGATTGCCGAGGTGGATGCGCAGCTCGGACGGATCTGGCAGGCGCTGAAGGATGCCGGGATCTGGGATGACACGATCGTCATCTTCACCTCCGACCATGCCGAGATGATGGGCGACCACTGGATGCTTGGGAAGGGCGGTTTCTTCGACGGCAGCTACCACATTCCGCTCGTCATCCGCGATCCGCGCGCCGGGCAAAAAGGCGCGACCGTCAGCCAGTTCACCAGCGCTGCCGATATCTTCCCGACGCTTTGCGAAACGCTTGGCATGAGCGCTCAGAACGGGCTCGATGGCGGTTCGCTGCGGGCGCTTGTCGATGGCACGGATGCCGGTCAGTGGCGGGATGCGGCCTTCTGGGAGTTTGACTTCCGGGAGATCGCCAGCGGTGATGCCGAGGCGCATTTCGGGCTAAGGCCCAATCAGTGCAATCTCGCGGTCATCCGCGACGAACAGTTCAAATATGTGCATTTCTCGGCGCTGCCGCCACTGCTCTTCGATCTAAAGGCTGATCCGACGGAGCTGCGGAACCTTGCCGCCCGATCCCGCGCATGCGGGAACGCGGCTTGCCTATGCGGAAAAGCTGCTGTCGCTCAGGGCGCGGCACCTCGATCAGACGCTTGCCTATACCGAACTGACGGAAAAAGGGCCGGTGTCTTACCGGCCCTGAAGCGTTCAGCCGAAATTGCCGAGATAGTCCATCTTGCCGACCGGGGCGCCCTGGTTGCGCAGGATGGCGTGTGCCATGCCGATGTGGAAATAGAAGTTCGGCAGCACAAACGTGGCGAGATATTCGTCGCCGCTCAGCGTTACCGTCTTGCCGCCGATCTGGCGGGTGACTTCTGCCTTTGCAGCGCCATCGAGCATGTCAGGCGTAACCGTCGCCAGATAGGCTTCGGCCTTGGCGAGGCGTTCGCGCAGATCGGCGACCGTCGTTTCGTTATCTTCGAATTTCGGCGCGTCGGTCGAGGTCAGGCGGGTGATGCCGAACTTCGCGGTATCGGTAGCGCGCTGAAACTGGCCGGCGAGCGAAAGCATGTCGGGCGCCAGTCTTGCGTTCACCAAGATGCTGGAATCGATCCCTTTTTCCTTCGCGTAAGCCTCCGCCTTGTCGAGATAGGCGGCAAGCGTTTTCAATCCGCGCTGAAAGACCGGAACGGTCAGCCGGTACATGGAAACAGACATTGAAATCTCCTTTGGGCAATGAGTTCAGCAGGCCGCTGAAGGCGCTTATCTAGGCGCGCCGCATGACGATTGCATCGTCGCACGCTGCGGCTGCCAGACTTTTTTTGGCGAGGGTCCTTTCGCCATTGCTTTAAAAAGAGTTGACGTCCCGCCCGGAAAATGGAATGAATATTCCGTCAAGCAAATTTTACGGTTTGTTTGTTCCGTTTTGACGGAGCCGCCTCACGGGAGTGGCGGTACATTGGAATTACGGCTTTTGGGCTGGGCCCGAAGTTCCGGCGTGAGGAGGGTGCTGCCGGACACCGCTTTGTGGAGGAAATAAAATGAAAAAGTTTATCCTGGGCACCGCTATGGCGCTTGTCATGTCGACGGCCGCTCATGCTGCAAATGTCGGCGTGTCGATGGCAAAGTTCGACGACAACTTCCTGACCGTTCTTCGCAACGGTATGGTCGACTACTCGAAGACGCTGAGCGGCGTGACGCTGCAGGTTGAAGACGCACAGAACGACGTCGCCAAGCAGCAGAGCCAGATCCAGAACTTCATCGCTTCCAAGGTCGATGCGATCATCGTCAACCCTGTCGATACCGATGCGACGGCTGCCATGTCGAAGCTTGCTGCCGATGCTGGTATCCCGCTTGTTTACGTCAACCGCCAGCCGGTGAACATCGATACGCTGCCTGACAACCAGGCCTTTGTTGCTTCCAACGAACAGGAATCCGGCACGCTGGAAACCAAGGAAGTCTGCCGTCTCCTCGGTGGCAAGGGCAAGGCTGTGGTCATCATGGGCGAGCTTTCGAACCAGGCTGCCCGCATGCGCACCCAGGACGTTCATGACGTCGTGAAGACCGATGAATGCAAGGGCATTGAAATCGTCGAAGAGCAGACGGCAAACTGGGATCGTACCCAGGGCTCCGACCTCGTCAGCAACTGGCTGTCCAGCGGTCTCGAGTTCAACGCCGTCATCTCCAACAACGACGAAATGGCGATCGGCGCGATCCAGGCTCTCAAGGCCGCCGGCAAGGACATGAAGGACTACGTGATCGGTGGCGTTGATGCCACGCAGGACGCATTGGCTGCAATGCAGGCAGGCGATCTCGACGTGACCGTCTTCCAGGACGCCGCCGGTCAGGGCAAGGGCTCGCTCGACGCGGCTCTGAAGCTCGCCAAGGGCGAAAAGATCGACAAGAAGGTCTACATCCCCTTCCAGCTCGTAACTCCTGAAAACGTCAAGGACTTCGTCACCAAGAACTAAGGTGACTGTCGCGGATGCGGGCGGCTTGCCCGCATCCAACTCCTCTGCCGTATCCGGAGAAATGAAGATGGCTGTGAGCCCGTCCACCATGGCTGCCGTGCGCGCCAGCGGGGCCGTTCCGAATGCGGAATACCTGCTGAGCGCCGAAGGTGTGCGCAAGGAATTTCCAGGCGTCGTGGCGCTTGATGATGTCCAGTTCCGTCTGAAGCGCGGCTCCGTCCATGCGCTGATGGGCGAGAACGGCGCCGGCAAATCCACCCTTATGAAGATCCTCGCCGGCATCTACACGCCCGATAAGGGCGAGGTGCGGCTGAAGGGTATCGAGATCCAGCTCAAGTCGCCGCTCGACGCGCTGGAAAACGGTATCGCCATGATCCATCAGGAACTGAACCTGATGCCGTTCATGACAGTTGCCGAAAATATCTGGATCCGCCGCGAGCCGAAGAACCGGCTCGGTTTCGTCGATCATCGCGAAATGTACCGGCTGACCGAAGATCTTTTCAAGCGGCTGAATATCGACCTCGATCCCGAGATCGAAGTTCGCCACCTCTCGGTCGCCAGCCGGCAGATGGTCGAGATCGCCAAGGCGGTTTCCTACAATTCAGATGTCCTGATCATGGACGAGCCGACATCGGCGCTGACCGAGCGTGAGGTTGCACATCTCTTCCAGATCATTCGCGATCTGCGCGCCCAGGGCATCGGTATCGTCTACATCACCCACAAGATGAACGAGCTCTTCGAGATCGCCGACGAATTCTCGGTGTTCCGCGACGGCAAGTATATTGGCACGCATGCATCGACCGATGTGACGCGCGACGACATCATCCGCATGATGGTTGGTCGCGAGATTACCCAGATGTTCCCGAAGGAAGAAGTCCCGATCGGCGACGTCGTGCTTTCGGTCAAGAATCTCACATTGAAGCGCGTCTTCCACGATGTCTCCTTCGACGTGCGCGCGGGCGAAATTCTCGGTGTTGCCGGTCTCGTCGGCTCGGGCCGTTCAAACGTCGCCGAAACGCTCTTCGGTGTTACGCCGGCGAGCTCCGGCACGATCGAGCTGTTCGGCAAGAAAGTGGATATCAGTTCCCCGGCCGTGGCGATCCAGAACGGCATGGCCTTCCTGACGGAAGACCGCAAGGATACGGGCTGTCTGCTCATTCTCGACGTGCTCGAGAACATGCAGATCGCCGTGCTGCACGACCAGTTCGTCAAGGGCGGTTTTGTCCAGGAACGCGCGATCGAGGCGACCTGTGAGGAGATGGCGCGTAAGCTGCGCGTCAAGACGCCCAATCTCAATGAGCGGGTCGAAAACCTTTCGGGCGGTAATCAGCAGAAGGTGCTGATCGGCCGCTGGCTGCTGACCAACCCGAAGATCCTCATTCTGGACGAACCGACGCGCGGTATCGACGTCGGCGCCAAGGCGGAAATCCACCGGCTGGTCACGGAAATGGCGCGCACCGGCGTGGCGGTGATCATGATATCATCGGAAATGCCCGAGGTGCTCGGCATGAGCGATCGCGTCATGGTCATGCATGAAGGCCGTGTGACCGGATTCCTCAATCGCGACGAAGCAACACAGGTGAAGGTGATGGAGCTTGCCGCGCAGTGATCGCGCCGCCGCTTCAACCATCAAGGGAGGTTTGACATGAACACAGAGGCAGCCGAGGGCCGGGCCCCGCTCGTGACACGGGCGCGCCGCCGCCGGATACCGCCGGAACTCAGCATCTTCCTGGTGCTGATCGGCATCGCGCTCGTCTATGAAATCCTCGGCTGGATCTTCATCGGACAGAGCTTCCTGATGAACCCGCAGCGCTTGACGATCATGATCCTGCAGGTGTCGGTCATCGGCATCATCTCGGTGGGCGTGACGCAGGTCATCATCACCGGCGGTATTGATCTCTCGTCGGGGTCGGTGGTCGGCATGACGGCGATGATCGCGGCGAGTTTTGCCCAGGCCTCCACCTGGCCGCGCGCGCTCTATCCTGGTCTGACCGACATGCCGTTCTTCGTGCCGATTGGCATCGGCCTGCTGATCGGCCTTCTGGCCGGCTATATCAACGGCCAGCTGATCGCCAAGACGAAGATCCCGCCCTTCATCGCCACGCTCGGCATGATGGTCTCGGCACGCGGTATTTCGAAGTGGTACACCAAGGGGCAGCCGGTTTCCGGCCTGACCGACCAGTTCAATTTCATCGGCACGGGTATCTGGCCTGTCATCGTCTTCCTCGTCGTCGCGCTGATCTTCCACATCGCCCTGCGCTACACCCGCTACGGCAAGTTCACCTATGCGATCGGCGCCAACATGCAGGCGGCCCGCGTCTCGGGGATCAATATCGAGGCGCACCTCATCAAGGTTTACGCGATCGCCGGTCTGCTCGCTGGTCTCGCAGGTGTCGTCACCGCAGCCCGTGCCCAGACGGCGCAGGCCGGCATGGGCGTGATGTACGAGCTCGATGCGATCGCGGCGGCCGTCATCGGCGGCACGTCGTTGACGGGTGGCGTCGGACGGATCACCGGTACGGTGATCGGCACGATCATCCTCGGTGTGATGACCTCGGGCTTCACCTTTCTCAGGGTGGACGCCTATTACCAGGAGATCGTCAAGGGCGTCATCATCGTCGCTGCCGTCGTCGTCGACGTCTACAGGCAGAAGAAACGCGCCAAGCACTAAAACATGAAAAAATGACGGGGCCTCAGGGCCCCGTTTTCATGTTTGCGGCTTCTTTCGGGAGTGCCGCAAATTTCTAAAAAAGGGGCTGGTCTATTTTTCCAGCCTTTCTATTGTTGTCGCTTGATATTTGCCCGGAAGGGTAGAGCAGGAAGACAGATGCAGCTCGTATTCGATGGCCACAACGACGTTCTTCTCAGGCTTTGGACGCATGAAAGGGATGGCAACGATCCGGTTGCCGAATTTCTGAACGGAACGACGCAAGGCCATATCGACGCGCCGCGTGCCCGCAAGGGCGGCCTCGCCGGCGGTCTCTGCGCCATCTACATTCCCTCGGGCGATCTCGTCTTCGCCGACCCTGACGAGAACGGTCATTACGAGACGCCGCTTGCAGCACCGCTCGACCGTCTTCCCTCGCTTGGCATTGCCACCGAGATGGCGGCGATCGCGCTTCGCCTGGATACGGCCGGCGCATGGCGGCTTTGCCGCAGCGTCAAGGATATCCGCAAGGCGATGGCAGAGGGCATCTTTGCCGCCGTCATGCATATGGAAGGCTGCGAGGCGATCGGTGCCGATCTGGCGGCGCTTGAGGTTTTCCATGCTGCGGGTCTTCGCTCGCTCGGTCCCGTCTGGAGCCGCCACAATGTCTTCGGGCATGGCGTTCCCTTCGCATTTCCGAAAAACCCGGATACCGCGCCTGGTCTGACGGATGCCGGTTTCGAGCTGGTGCGCGAGTGCAATCGCCTCGGAATCATGATCGACCTGTCGCACATTACCGAGAAGGGCTTCTGGGATGTCGCCAAGACCAGCGATCAGCCGCTGGTCGCCACCCATTCCAACGCGCACGCACTGACGCCGGTAGCGCGAAACCTCACCGACAAGCAGCTCGACGCCATCAAAGAGTGCAACGGGCTGGTCGGCCTGAACTATGCGACGGCGATGCTGCGCGCCGACGGGCGCTCGGATGGCGAAACGCCGCTTTCCGACATGATCCGCCATGTCAACCACCTCGTCGATCGCGTCGGCATCGATTGTGTCGCGCTCGGATCCGACTTCGACGGGGCGACGATTCCCGACGAAATCGGCGATGCTACAGGCAACCAGAAGCTGATTGCCGCTCTCCGGGACAGTGGATATGGTGACAGCGATCTCAAAAAACTTGCCAGCGAGAACTGGCTGAGAATCCTGGCTTCGGCGTGGAGGGAGAAGGGCGTCTAAGGCCTGAAAACTGCTTTGTAATCAATCAAAAACAGGGGAACAGAACCAATGATGATTACCAAAATCAACCGCAGCTTCCGCGCACTTTCCGCCGGTGCCGCACTCTCGCTTCTCATGATGGCCGCACCCGCAGCCTTCGCTGAAACGCCGAAGGATACGCTGGTCGAAGGCTTCGCCATCGACGACATCATCACCATGGATCCGGGCGAAGCGTTCGAGCTCTCGACGGCCGAAGTCACCAGCAACACCTACAGCCTGCTGGTTCGCCTCGACATGTCCGACACTTCGAAGGTGAAGGGCGATCTCGCGGAAAGCTGGACCGTTTCCGACGACGGCCTGACCTATACGTTCAAGCTGAAGCCGGGCCTGAAGTTCGCTTCCGGCAATCCCGTCACCGCTGAAGACGTTGCCTGGTCGTTCGAACGTGCCGTCAAGCTCGACAAGAGCCCCGCCTTCATTCTCACCCAGTTCGGCCTGACCGGCGACAACGTCACCGAAAAGGCAAAGGCCGCCGATCCGAACACCTTCGTCTTTACCGTCGACAAGCCCTACGCGCCAAGCTTCGTCCTGAACTGCCTGACGGCGACCGTCGCTTCGGTCGTCGACAAGAAGCTGGTTATGGATCATGTGAAGCCTGTGACCGTCGACGCGGACCACAAGTATGACAACGACTTCGGCAACGAATGGCTGAAGACCGGCTACGCCGGCTCGGGCGCCCTTCAAGCTGCGCGAATGGCGCGCCAACGAAGTCGTCGTCATGGAGCGCAATGACAATTATTACGGCGACAAGCCGAAGCTGAACCGCGTCATCTACCGCTACATGAAGGAAAGCTCGGCGCAGCGTCTGGCGCTTGAGGCCGGCGATATCGATATCGCCCGCAACCTCGAGCCGGGCGATCTCGATGCCGTGTCGAAGAATGCCGATCTGGCAACGACCGACGCACCGAAGAGCACGATCTATTACGTCAGTCTCAACCTGAAGAACGAGAACCTGAAGAAGCCCGAAGTTCAGCAGGCCTTCAAATATCTCGTTGATTACGACGCGATTGGCGCGACGCTGATCAAGGGCATCGGCGAAGTCCACCAGACCTTCCTGCCGAAGGGCCAGCTCGGCGCTCTCGACGAGAACCCCTTCAAGCTCGACGTCGCCAAGGCGAAGGAACTGCTTGCCAAGGCAGGTCTCAAGGACGGCTTCTCGGTCACCATGGATGTGCGTAACACGCAGCCGGTTACTGGTATTGCCGAATCCATGCAGCAGACGCTGGCGCAGGCCGGCGTGAAGCTGGAGATCATCCCGGGCGACGGCAAGCAGACGCTGACCAAATATCGCGCCCGCACGCACGACATGTATATCGGCCAGTGGGGCTCGGACTATTTCGACCCGAACTCCAACGCCGATACCTTCACGGCGAACCCGGATAATTCCGACGCCGGCACCAACAAGACGCTCGCCTGGCGCAACACGTTCGAGGCGCCCGAGCTCGACAAGGAAGCCAAGGCCGCTCTGCTTGAGCGTGACGGCGCCAAGCGCGCTGCCATGTATCAGGACATCCAGAAGAAGTACCTGGAAAACAGCCCCTTCGTCTTCATCTTCCAGCAGATCGAAGTGGCCGGCTATCGCAAGAGCCTGAAGGACTTCAAGCTCGGCCCGAGCTTCGACACCAACTATGTCGGTCCGATTGCCAAGGAATAGTCCGGTAGGATTGGTTCGTTGAGCATTACCGAAACCAAGACGGAGGCGCGGCCCGCGAAGGGCCGTGCCATTCCGCTTGCCAAGGCGATAGGGCGTTTCCTGATTGCCGCGGTCACCACCTATCTCGGCCTGCTGGCCGTCACCTTCTTCATCGGCCGCGTGGTGCCGATCGATCCGGTTCTCGCCATTCTCGGCGACCGGGCGCCAACCCATGTCGTCGAGCGCGTGCGCCGCGAAATGGGCTTCGACCTGCCGCTTTACGAGCAGTTCTACATCTATCTCAAGGGCATCCTGTCGGGCGATTTCGGCAATTCGGTCCTGACCACGAACCCCGTGATGACCGATATCCGCCGCGCCTTCCCGGCGACGATCGAGCTTGCCACTTGCGGCACGATCATCGGCGCCGTCATCGGTATTCCGCTCGGCGTTCTCGCCGCCGTCCGCCGCGGCAGCCTTGCCGACCAGGTGGTGCGTGTCATCGGCCTCGTCGGCTATTCGGTGCCGATCTTCTGGCTGGCGCTGATTTCGCTGGTTATCTTCTATGCGAAGCTGCGATGGGTGGCCTTCCCGGGCCGTATCGATATCGTCTTCGAATATACGTTCACGCCGATCACTGGCTTCTATCTGCTCGATAGCGCCTGGCAGGGGCAGTGGGACGTCTTCTACGATGTCTTCCGCCACATCATCCTGCCGGCATCGCTGCTCGGATATTTCTCGCTTGCCTATATCAGCCGCATGACGCGCAGCTTCATGCTGAACGAGCTCAGCCAGGAGTATATCGTCGCGGCGCGCGCCAAGGGCCTGTCGGAAACGCGGGTGATCTGGGGCCATGCGCTGCGCAATGCCGCAGTGCCGCTGGTGACCGTGATCGCGCTTTCCTATGCCGGTCTGCTGGAGGGCTCGGTACTGACGGAGACGGTGTTCTCCTGGCCCGGCATCGGCCTCTACATTACCAATTCGCTGCAGAGCGCCGATATGAACGCCGTGCTTGGCGGCACGATCGTCATCGGCACCGTTTTCATCGGCATCAACCTTCTGTCCGACCTTCTCTACCGGACACTCGACCCAAGGACGCGAAGCCGATGACGGTTCCGGTCAACCAGACACGTCCAATGAGCCGCCGCGAATGGCTGCTTTCCGATCGTCCGCAATCGCGCATGCAGGCGCGTCTCGGGCGTGCCTATGTCACCTGGCGCCAGTTTACGGCAAACAGGCTTGCCGTCGTCGGCCTGGCGATCATCATCGCCCTGCTGTTCGTGGCCGCCTTTGCCGATCTGCTCGCAACGCATTCGCCTGTCATTGGCGATCTCAAGAATGCGCGGCTGCTGCCGCCCGGCAGTGAGGGCTATCTGCTCGGTACCGATGATCAGGGACGCGATATCTATTCGCGTCTGATCTATGGCTCGCGGCTCACACTCTTCGTCGTCGTTCTCGTCGCCATCATCTCCGCGCCGATCGGGCTGATCGTCGGCACCGTCTCCGGCTATGCCGGCGGCTGGGTCGATGCGACGCTGATGCGCATCACCGATATTTTTCTGGCCTTCCCGAAGCTGGTTCTGGCGCTCGCTTTCGTCGCAGCACTCGGGCCTGGTATTCAGAACGCCGTCATCGCGATCGCCATCACCTCCTGGCCGCCCTATGCTCGTATCGCCCGCGCGGAAACGCTGACGGTGCGGCGGTCGGACTATATCTCGGCGGTGAAGCTGATGGGCGCCTCGCCTATCCGCATCATCATCCGCCATGTCATGCCGCTCTGCATTTCGTCGCTGATCGTGCGCGTGACGCTTGATATGGCCGGCATCATCCTGACGGCTGCCGGTCTCGGCTTTCTCGGCCTCGGTGCCCAGCCGCCGCTGCCGGAATGGGGTGCGATGATCGCCTCGGGCCGCCGTTTCATTCTCGACCAGTGGTGGGTTGCCGCCATGCCGGGTATCGCCATCCTGATCGTCAGCCTCGGCTTCAATCTGCTCGGCGATGGCCTGCGCGATGCGCTCGATCCGAAGGAGAGCGGCCAATGACCGACCTTCTCGATGTCAAGAATCTGCGGGTCAGTTATCCGACCCGCACCGGCGTGATCGAGGCCGTGCGCGGCGTTTCGTTCACGCTCGGCAAGGAGCGTCTCGGCATCGTCGGCGAATCCGGTTCCGGCAAGTCGCAGACGGGCCGGGCGATCATGGGTCTGACACCGAAACACGCCATCGTCAGCGCCGACACGCTCAACTTCAACGGCATCGATCTGCTGACCGCTTCTGCCAAGCAGCGCCGCCTGCTGCGCGGCAAGCGTATTGCCATGGTTTTACAGGATCCGAAATATTCGCTCGATCCGGTCATGTCGATCGGCCGGCAAATCTGCGAGACGCTGCAGACCCATGAAAAGGTCGGGCGCTCGGAAGCCAAGGAGCGGGCGCTCGCCATGCTGGAGGCTGTGCAGATCCGCGATCCCAAGCGCGTCTTCGATCTTTATCCGCACGAAGTCTCGGGCGGCATGGGCCAGCGCGCGATGATCGCCATGATGCTAATCGCCGGACCCGAGCTGTTGATCGCCGATGAGCCGACCTCGGCGCTCGACGTCACCGTTCAGCTCGATGTGCTGAAGATCATGGACAAGCTCGTCTCGGAGCGTGGCATGGGACTGATCTTCGTGTCGCATGACCTGCGCCTGGTCTCGTCCTTCTGCGACCGGGTCATCGTCATGTATGCGGGCAAGATCGTCGAGGAATTGAGGGCGTCGGAACTGAAGAACGCGCAGCATCCCTATACGCAGGGCCTGTTGAGCTGCATGCCGCAGATCGGCGAGGACCGCCATCCGCTACCGGTTCTCGACCGCAAGCCGGAGTGGGCCGCATGAGTGCTGCACTTTCCGTCGAAAAGCTCGGCGTCGTCTATGACGATTTCCATGCGCTGAAGGATGTCAGCATCGAGGTGGCCACCGGCGAATCCTTCGGGCTGGTTGGCGAATCCGGATCGGGCAAGTCGACCCTGTTGCGCGCCGTTGCCGGGCTCGCGCCCGTCAGTTCCGGCACCATCCGCATTCACGGCGAGGCGCTGCAGGGCGCAAAACGCAGCAAGGCTTTCTATCGCAGCGTCCAGATGGTGTTTCAGGACCCCTATGGCTCGCTTCACCCGCGCCAGACGATCGACCGCCTGCTGCTCGAGCCACTCGCCATCCACGGCATCGGCGACAGCGAGAGGCGTATCGAGCGGGCGCTCGACGAGGTGGGCCTCGGAAACGGTTTCCGCTTCCGCTATCCGCATCAGCTTTCCGGCGGCCAGCGACAGCGCGTGGCGATCGCCCGGGCGCTTATCGTCGAACCTTCGGTGCTGCTGCTAGACGAGCCGACCTCGGCGCTCGATGCTTCGGTGCAGGCCGAAGTGCTCAATCTGCTGGAGCAGATCCGCCGCGACCGCAAGCTGACATTCGTGATGGTGAGCCACGATCTCGGCGTTGTCACTCATATGTGCGAGCGCCTCGCCGTGATGCGCGGCGGTGCCGTTGTCGAGCGTTTGAGCTCGGTTGAACTCGCCCGGGCCGATGTCCAGGAAGAGTACACCCGCAACCTGATGGTCGCGAGCAAGGGTTTCGTCAAAGCCTGAAGCGCAGCCTTTTCAAGTATTTGAAAAGACTGCCTCGATACACCTATTAAGGTTAACGTAGCGTTAAAAGACGACCATTCGACTAGACTATTGACAGGCCCGTCCCATCTGTCATGATCCCGTTAACGATTGTTAGTTTTCGTGATCATGGAGGTAAGGGATGTTCTTTCTCGGTGGCATGACCATTGGATATCTCGAGCCGCCGGCCGCAAAAGCCGAGCGCGCCGAACCACCAGTCGTTAGCATTCCCGCCGAAAAGGACCGCCGCCTCATCGATATCTCCGCTGCTGCACAGCGCGAGGAAAATGCGATCGAACGGTCGTTGATCTGGGCCTGGCGCACTCTCTGCTGAGCTTTCTTCCGGCACCGGTGAGATTTTCTACCCGGCTGCCTCTGGAAGGAATTTTATCTCTACCTACCTGATAGAGAATATAAGAATAAAGATGCGAGGCATGACGCCTGCATCAAAGAGAACAGACGGAGGCAACACATGGCAGACCTGGGTATATCGCATACTCACGCGAACCATTATGGTTCCGTGCCGGCAAAGAAGCCGCTCTCCATGCGCGGCAAACTGCAGCTGGGCATCAACGCAGCATTGCTTACGGCAGCTTTCGCATTCGTTGCTGCACTCGTATTCGGCCTGATCGGCTGATCTGGTGCACCGGCGCTGGCCGGTGCCTTTCCTTCGGAACAATGTGTCATTCGCGGCATTCTCCAATCACGCATGCAGCGCAAGGAGAATGGGCGTGAAGGGCGTGTTGCTCTGGCTCATCGGCAATTCCGATCCCAGTCATCATCCTTCGCTACCTGTTCCACGCTGTCTAGCGTTCCCAGTCAGGAGTAGAGGACGATGGCAAATACAGCCGTACTAAAGCCGAAATCACGCGACGTCTCGGTCAAGACCGGACTGTCCGACAAATATTGCGCTGACATGGCCAAGAGCCTGTCGGCGATCCTGGCCAGCACCTATCATCTGGTCATCAAGAGCCACATCTATCACTGGAATGTCGTCGGCCCGCTGTTCAAGCCGCTGCACGAGTTGACCGAGGAGCACTACAGCACGCTCTTCGAGGCGACTGATATCGTGGCGGAACGCATTCGCGCGCTCGGTCATCTGGCGCCCGCTCATATCAGCGACGCCGCCAAGTTTGCTCCGTCGAACCGCGATTTCAGTCAGCTGACGGCCGAAGACATGGTGCTCGATCTGATTGCCGATCACGAAGCGGCCTGCCGCGCCATGCGCGAAGCGGGCACCTCTGCCGACGAGAACGGCGACCTGGTGACGACGGATATGCTGACCGATCGCCTCACCTTCCACGAGAAGGCTCTCTGGATGCTCAAGGCGATCATCGCAAAGTAGGCGCGGGCGCGCGTTGCGCCTTACCGCCGCTGCAAGGGCGCATGGATAAAAGCCATGCGCCTTCTATTTTGCAACACATTGATCCCAAAAGATTTTCGACAGCGGCAGGGAACCTTGGTGCTTGCTGGCCGTTTTATTTGCAAGCAAACCAAAGGAGATGGGCATGCTTTATTACGCTCTCGTATTTCTCGTCGTCGCCCTGATCGCCGGCCTGCTTGGTTTCGGCGGTATTGCAGGCGCTTCGGCCTCCATTGCGCAGGTCTTGTTCTTCCTGTTCCTGGTGCTTTTCGTCGTCTCGCTGGTCATGCGTCTGGTCAGGCGCTGACGGCCGGGATCTCCCCTCCCGATCGTGAAAATCCGGTGCCTTCGCGGCGCCGGATTTTTCATGCGATGCGTGCCATTTCTTAGCTCTTGACTTGAATTATCGGGTTGGTGTCCAACTTTCCCGAGATGGCTTTGCGGGAGGGGCAGAGAAGGACGGCCAGATCGTGCGAAGCCATGCCTTGAGATAGGGCTTAAACCGTTTCGCATCGAAAAATCGGCCGCAATAACTTCTTTCGACAACACTGCATTGCCGTTCATGCGGCAGTCATATTTGCCGGTGCAAAAGGCTAGCCAAAATTACCATAACTTTGTTTGGATCCAGAACCGAACCCATGTCAATTTCCAATCCGTCTCCGAGCCCGTCGCGCGATTCCGAAGTGAAGCAGATCGATCATAACGACTCGATCCGTTCGACCTACCTCTCCATCGAAGACATCAAGGCGATGGGCGAAATGGTCGCCCGCAGCGGGGCGGATTCACTTCCGGCTTTCGCGCCTTTCGACTTCTTCGCGCGGCACAAGGAAAACGAGAAGGAGATCCTGCGGGTCTACCGGACGACGGCCGCGGATGTGGAATCGGGCGAGACGATCACGCCCGCTGCGGAATGGCTGCTGGATAACCACTACATCGTCGAAGAGGCGATCCAGGAAGTCCGCCGCGACTTTCCGCGCCGCTTCTATCGCGAACTGCCGACCGTCAATGTCGGCGGCACGCAGGTGCCGCGCACGCTCGTGCTCGCCTGGCTCTATGTCGCCCATACGCACAGCACGGTCTCGCAGGAAAGCCTGACGGCGCTGGTCGATGGCTTCCAGCAGGTCGAGACACTGAAGATCGGCGAGCTCTGGGCCGTGCCGTCGCTGGTGCGCTACGTGCTGGTCGAAAACCTCCGCCGCATCTCGAGCCGCGTGGAGCGCAGCCGCCGCATGCGCCGCCGCGCCAACGAGGCTGCCGACGAGCTTGTGCGTCTCGCCGATCCGGCCAAGGCTGCCGAATATCTGAAGTCGCTGGAGACGCTCGCCGAGGACAATACGTTCTCGACGCAGTTCCTCTATCGCATGCGCGACGGCTCGCAATCCTCAAGCCTGGCGATTGCCTGGCTGGACGACCGCCTTGCCTCGCTTGGCCGCGATACCGAAGAAGCGACGATGGCGGAGCACAGTCGCCTGTCCTCCGGCAACGTGACGATGGGCAACATCATCCGCAGCCTGCGCGAGATCGACGATACCGAATGGTCCGTCTGGGTCGAGCAGGTCAGTCATGTCGACAAGCTGCTCTGGGACAAGTCGGATTACGGCATTCTCGATTCCGGCTCGCGCAACAAGTATCGCAAGCAGATCGAAAAGCTCGCCAAGCGCTCGCCGCTGACCGAAATGGAAGTGGCGCAGCTGGCTCTCGACATGACGGAGGAGGCCAAGGCCTCCGACGAGCCGCAGCCGCATGAGCCGAATGTCGGCGGGTTCCTGGCTGGCATGCATCGGCCGAAGTTCGAGGCGCGGGCCAATTACCGGCCGACGCTCGTGCAGCATTTCGTCCGCACCGTCCGCAAGTTCAACTGGCTGTCGATCGCCGTGCCCGTGGCGCTGCTGACGATCCTGGCGATGGTCATCGTCGGCAAATTCATGGCGAATGCCGGCATGAGCCCGGCGGAGATCATCGTTCTCCTGATCATGTTCTCGCTGCCGGCCTCGGAAGGCGCGACGGGTCTTTTCAATACCGTGCTATCCTTCTTCGTGACGCCGTCGCGTCTCGTCGGCTACGAGTTCAAGGAAGGCATTCCGGAAGACGCGCGCACGCTCGTCGTCGTGCCCTGCCTGATTTCCAACCGCGACAGCGTCGATGAGCTCGTCCGCAACCTCGAGGTCCACTATCTCGCGAACCCGCGCGGTGAAATCTATTATTCGCTGCTCAGCGACTGGCCGGACAGTCAGGTCGAGGAAACCGCCAACGATCTCGAAGTGCTGGATTATGCCCGCCGCGAGATTGCGAACCTCTCGGCCCGCTATGCCTTCGATGGCAAGACCCGCTTCTACCTGCTGCACCGCCGCCGCCTCTACAATCCGGCCGAAGGCGCATGGATGGGCTGGGAGCGCAAGCGCGGCAAGCTGCATGAGCTGAACATGCTGCTGCGCGGCGACAGCGACACGACCTATCTGCCGGGCGCCAACATCGTTCCTGAAAACGTCCAGTATGTCATGACGCTCGATGCCGACACGCGCCTGATGCGCGATGCCGTCACTAAGCTCGTCGGTAAGCTCTACCATCCGATCAACCGTCCGGTTCTGAACCCGAAGACCGGTCGCGTCGAAAGCGGTTACGGCGTTCTGCAGCCGCGCGTCACGCCGTCGCTGACGACGGGCAAGGATGCCTCGGTCTTCCAGCGCGTCTTCTCGATCAACCGCGGTCTCGACCCCTATGTCTTCACGGTTTCCGACGTCTATCAGGACCTCGCAGGCGAAGGCACTTTCACGGGTAAGGGTCTCTATCACGTCGATGCCTTCGAGGCGTCGCTGAAGGGCCGTATCGACGAGAACTCGGTTCTCAGCCACGACCTTCTCGAAGGTTCCATGGCGCGCTGTGCGCTCGTCACCGATCTGGAACTCGTCGAAGACTTCCCGATCCGCTACGAAGTCGAAACCTCGCGCCAGCATCGCTGGGCGCGCGGCGACTGGCAGCTGCTGCCTTACATGTTCAATCCGAAATACGGCGTCACCGCGCTCGGCCGCTGGAAGATGTTCGACAACCTGCGCCGCTCGCTGACGCCGATCGCCTGGTTCTTCGCGTCGGTTCTCGGCTGGTATTTCATGGGGCCACTCGGTGCCCTCGTCTGGCAGATCCTGCTGATCTTCTGCCTGTTCGTCGCGCCGACACTGTCGCTGATCAACGGCATCATTCCGCGCACCAGCGATATCGTCGCGCGCGCTCATCTCTACACCGTCTGGTCGGATATCCGGGCTGCCAACGCGCAAGTGGCGCTGCGTATCGTCTTTATCGCCGATACCGCCTGCATGATGGCCGATGCCATCGGCCGTTCGCTCTACCGTCTGTTTGTCAGCCACAAGCTGATGCTGCAGTGGCGCACCGCCGCCAGTGTTCAGGCTGGCAAGCAGGGCACGATCAGCTCCTACTACAAGGCGATGTGGCATGCTCCGGTTCTGGCCGTGCTCGCCCTTGCTTTCGCCGCACTGTCAGGCGACAGCGCCTTCCTCGTCGGCATTCCGTTCGCCGTTCTCTGGATCCTCTCGCCGCTCGTTGCCTATTATGTGAGCCAGTCGGCGGAGACCGAAGACCGGCTCGAAGTGGCCGAGAAGGACTCGATCGAGCTCCGCAAGATCGCCCGCCGCACCTGGCGCTATTTCGACACGTTCACGACGGCCGAGCAGAACCATCTGCCGCCTGACAACGTGCAGGAAACGCCGCATGTGATCGTCGCGACCCGTACGTCGCCGACCAATATCGGCGTCTATCTTCTCTCGGTCGTCTCAGGCCGCCAGTTCGGCTGGTTCTCCTTCGAGGAGACGATCGACCGGCTGGAGAAGACGATTGCCACCATCGACAAGATGGAGAAGTACCGTGGTCACCTCTACAATTGGTATCACACTGATACGCTGCAGACGCTTGGCCCACGCTACGTCTCGGCCGTCGACAGCGGTAACCTTGCAGGTCACCTGATTGCCGTCTCGTCCGCCTGCCGCAACTGGGCGGAAGCGCCGTCGGCACATATGCAAGGCAATCTCGATGGCGTCGGCGATACCGCCGGCATCCTCGGCGAAGTGCTGGCCGACCTGCCTGACGACCGCAAGACCGTGCGTCCGCTGCGCCGCCGCCTGGAAGAGCGCATCATCGGCTTCCAGAACGCCCTTGCTGCTGTCAAGCGCGAGCATGAGTTCGCCTCGATCCGCGTCATCAACCTTGCGGTTCTCGCGCGCGATATCCAGAAGCTCGCCGCCAACCTCGACCACGAAGTCAAATCGTCGCTCAGCGGCGAGCTGACCCGCTGGGCCGAGCAGCTGGTGAAGGTCTGCGAAGCTCATATTTCCGACAGCACCTACGATCTTTCGAATATCGATCCGCTGCGTCCGCGCCTGATCGCTCTCCGCGACAAGGCCCGCGACCTTGCTTTCTCGATGGACTTCTCGTTCCTGTTCCGCCCGGAGCGCCGTCTTCTGTCGATCGGTTACCGCGTCGAAAGCGGCGAGCTCGACCAGGCCTGCTACGACCTTCTGGCATCGGAATGCCGCCTGACCTCGCTCTTCGGTATCGCCAAGGGCGACCTGCCGACGGAGCACTGGTACCGCCTGGGACGTCAGGTCGTTCCGGTCGGTTCGCGTGGCGCGCTGGTCTCCTGGTCCGGCTCGATGTTCGAATACCTGATGCCGCCGCTCGTCATGCAGGAGCGCGGTGGTGGTATTCTCAACCAGACCAACAATCTCGTCATCGTCGAGCAGATGAATTACGGCCGCAAGCTGGGCGTTCCGTGGGGTATCTCGGAAGCGGCCTTCAATGCCCGCGACCATAACATGAACTATCAGTACACCAACTTCGGTGTGCCGACGCTCGGCCTGAAGCGTGGTCTCGGCCACAACGCCGTCATCGCGCCCTATGCATCGATCCTGGCCAGCCAATACGATCCGAAGGCAGCCCTCGAAAATCTCGAGCGCCTGCGTGGTCTCGGCGCGCTCGGCAAGTACGGCTTCCATGACGCTGTTGACTTCACGCCGACCCGCGTTCCGGAAGGCAAGAAGTGCGCGGTGGTCTATAACTACTATGCTCACCATCATGGCATGTCGATTGCGGCAGTCGCCAACGTTGCCTTCAACGGCCACTTGCGCGAGCTCTTCCACTCCGATCCGGTGATCGAAGCCGCCGAACTGCTGCTGCAGGAAAAGGCGCCGCGCGACATCCCGGTGATGAGCGGCAAGCACGAGTCGGATACGCCTGCCAGCATCCAGGACGACCTGCTGCGTCCGGAACTGCGCAAGATCGCCGATCCGCTGTCGCGTGACCGCGAGCTCGTGTTCCTGTCGAACGGCCACTATTCGATGATGCTGACGGCGACCGGCGCCGGCTATGCCCGCTGGAACGGCCAGTCCGTGACCCGCTGGAAGCCCGATCCGACCGAAGACCGCTGGGGCAGCTTCATCTTCCTGCGCGACACCGCCACCAACGAATGGTGGTCGGCGACCGCGGAGCCGAAGAGCGTCGAAGGCGAAAAGGTCAACGTGCTCTTCGCCGATGAAAAGGCGGAGTTCACCAAGATCGTCGGCGATCTGACGAGCGAAGTCGAATGCATCGTCGCCACCGAGCACGATGCCGAAGGCCGCCGCCTGACGCTGCTCAACATGGGCACCGAAGACCGGTTCATCGAGGTCACCTCCTATATGGAGCCGGTGATCACCACCGATGATACGGACAATGCTCACCCGGCCTTTGCCCGCATGTTCGTCAAGACCGACTTTGGCAAGCGCGGCGACGTCATCCGCGCTGAGCGTAACAAGCGCGATCCGAATGAAGCGAACATGAGCATCGCGCATCTGATCGTCGACAGCGCCGGTCCGCAGCGCCAGACCGAATTCGAAACCGATCGCCGCAAGTTCCTCGGCCGTGGCCGCAGCCTTGCCGATGCGGCTGCGTTCGATCCGGGTGCGACCCTGTCGGGCAGCGAAGGCTTCACGCTCGATCCGATCCTGTCGCTGCGCCGCACGGTTCGCGTGCCGGCCGGCAAGAAGGTCATCGTGATCTTCTGGACCATCGCCGCGCCGAGCCGCGACGACGTGGACAAGGCCGTCGAGCGCTACCGTCACGCCGATGCCTTCCAGCACGAGCTGGTGCAGGCATGGACGCGCACGCAGGTGCAGATGCGCCATGTCGGCGTCACCTCGCAGCAGGCTGCCGCTTTCCAGCATCTTGGCCGTCATCTCGTCTATCCGGATATGGATATGCGCTCCGACGCCTCGGTTCAGGCCGGCATGGCCTCGCAGTCGTCGCTCTGGCCGCTGGCGATTTCGGGCGACTTCCCGATCTTCATGCTGCGCATCAACGACGACATGGATCTCGACATCGTTCGCGAAGCGTTGCTGGCGCAGGAATATCTGCGCTCGCGTGGCGTCACCGCCGATCTCGTGATCATGAACGAGCGCGCCTCCTCCTATGCCCAGGACATGCAGCACGCTGTCGACCAGATGTGCGAAAACGTCCGTCGCATGGGCCAGGCCGATGGTCTGCGCCAGCATATCTTTGCCGTGCGCAAGGACCTGATGGAGGAAACGACCTATCACGCGCTGATGGCCGCTGCCCGCGTCACCTTCCATGCGAAGAACGGCAAGGTGCTTGATCAGATCAACCGCGCCATCGCGCTCCGCTCGCCTTCCAAGGAAGAGCAGGAAGAGATGCAGAAGGCTGCCGAGCGCAGCAAGATGACGGCAACGAAGCGTATCGCGCCGGTCATCAAGCCGCGCCCCGTGCCTGCCGAAATCGAAGAGCAGGGCGATCTCGACTTCTGGAACGGCTTTGGCGGCTTTGCCCGCGACGGCCGCGAGTATGTCGTTCGCCTCGCCGGCGGCACGGCAACGCCGCAGCCGTGGATCAACGTGATCTCGAACGACAAGTTCGGCTTCCACGTTTCGGCCGAAGGCGCAGGCTTCACCTGGTCGGTCAACTCGCGCGACTATCAGCTGACCAGCTGGTCGAACGATGCCGTCGTCAATCGTTCGGGCGAAGCGATCTATGTCGCCGATCTCGACAACAATGACATCCTGACGCCTTATGCGGGCCTGTCGCAGCGTGCCGATGCGCGTTTCGAAACCCGCCACGGTCTCGGCTACTCGGTCTTCTCCAGCGAGCAGAACGATATCGCCATGGAGGTCACCCAGACCGTCCATCGCGAAAAGCCGGTCAAGATGCAGCGCGTTCGCCTGCGCAACAACGGCGCCGGCGCCCGCAAGCTCAGGCTCTACGGCTATGTCGAGTGGGTGCTCGGCAACAATCCACAGCGCACCGTTCCCTTCATCCTGTCTTCGGCGGATGAGGAAACCGGAACGCTGTTTGCCGGCAACCAGTACAGCATCGACTTCTCGAACCGGGTGGCCTTCTTCGCCGCCAGCGAAAAGCCCTCGAGCTTCGGCACCAGCCGTCGCGAGTTCATCGGCAAGGCCGGTACGATCCAGGCACCGCAGGCGCTGAAGCCCTCCGTTCCGCTCTCCGGCTCGACCGAGCTCGATGGCGATCCGGCCGCCGTGCTGGCAATCGACATCACGCTGGCGGCGGGCGAAGCGCGCGACGTCACCTTCTTCATGGGCGATACTGCGTCCAGGGATGAGGCGGCAGCGCTTGCGAAAGAAATCCGTTCGGCAAGCATCGAGGATGCCGTTCAGGCAAACCGCGACTTCTGGCAGGGCTTTACCGGCAAGGTGCAGATTACGACTCCCGACCAGGGCATGAACAATCTCATCAACGCCTGGCTGCCTTATCAGAGCCTCGGCTGCCGTATCATGGCGCGTTCGGCCTTCTATCAGGCAAGTGGTGCCTTCGGCTTCCGCGACCAGCTGCAGGATACCCTGGCTTTCGTGCTGCAGGAGCCTTCGCTGGCCCGCAACCAGATCGTCAACGCCGCCTCGCGGCAGTTCCGTGAAGGTGATGTGCAGCATTGGTGGCTGCCGGGAACGGGTGCGGGCGTCCGCACGCTGATCTCGGATGACGTCGTCTGGCTTGCCTACGGTATCCACCACTATTGCAGCGTCACGGGCGACAAGACCGTGCTCGACGAGCAACTGCCATTCCTCGAGGGTCCGGCGCTGCTCGAAGGACAGCATGACTCGTTCTACAAGCCCGAGATTTCCGAGGACAAGGCGAGCATCTACGAGCATGCCGCTCTCGCCCTCGATCTGGCGATCAAGCGGACCGGCTCGAACGGCATGCCGCTGATCCTCGGTGGCGACTGGAACGACGGCATGAACCGCGTCGGCATCCATGGACAGGGCACGAGCGTCTGGCTCGGCTGGTTCCTCGCCGGTGCGCTTCGCTCCTTCACGCCTTACGCCGAAGAACGCGGCGACAAGGCGCGCGTCGAGCGCTGGACCAAGCATCTCGGCGAACTGAAGACGGCTCTCGAAAGCGCCGGCTGGGATGGCGGCTACTATCGTCGGGGCACCTTCGACGACGGCAGCCTGCTTGGCTCGAAGGAAAGCCTGGAATGCCAGATCGATTCGATCGCGCAGTCCTGGAGCGTGCTCTCGGGCGAAGGCAATCCGGATCATGCCAAGACGGCGATGGATGCGGTTCTGAACCGTCTCGTCGACCGCGACACGCGCATCATTCGGCTGTTCACTCCGCCTTTCGCGACCTCGGCCAAGGATCCGGGCTATATCAAGGCCTATCCTCCGGGCGTTCGCGAGAACGGCGGCCAGTACACGCATGCTGCGACCTGGGTTGTCATGGCGCTGGCGGAGATGAACCGCGGCGACGATGCGCTGGCCTGCTTCGATCTGCTCAACCCGATCACGCATTCGCGCGACAAGAGTTCTGCCGAGCACTATCGCGTCGAGCCCTACACGATCGCGGCTGACGTCTATGGCGAAGGCGCTCTCAAGGGACGCGGCGGCTGGACCTGGTATACGGGATCGGCCGGCTGGCTCTATCGCGCCGCCGTCGAAGGCATCCTCGGAATCCGGCTGAAGGACGGGCGCCTGTTCGTTCGTCCGGCGCTCCCGAGCAGCTGGGATGGCTTCTCTGCAGAGGTCGAACATTCCGGTGTGAAATACCGCATTTCGGTCTCAAAATCGTCCCAACCCGGCGGCTACAGTCTGGCTATCAACGGCAACGACATCGCCAATCCCTCTGAGGGATATCCGGTCGGATAGCAGCATTCTTCAAGCTCACACTCCGGCGATTCGTTGCGGCCAAAAGGGAAACCTTTTGGCCGCAACTGCGTTTGCAAATCGGAACCAGGAGAGACATTCATGGCGACTACGCCGGAAAAGACGATCGGCGCTGAGCGCGTGTCACCGTCCGCGGCCCGGCCGCAACGCGATACAAGACTGGATGTATTGCGCGGGCTGGCCCTGATCACGATCTTCATCAATCACGTCCCCGGGCAGATTTTCGAGTATGTGACGACGAAGAATTTCGGCTTCTCAGACGCTGCCGAAGCCTTCGTGCTGATCTCGGGTATCGCCGTCGGCCTCGCCTACGGATCGGGCTTCAAGTTCGGCCGCAGGCTGGAGATGGCGAAGAAGGCCGTGAAGCGCGCCTTCACGCTCTATCTTGCCCATATGATCACCACCTTCATCACGCTGGCGCTTTTCATCTGCGGCGCCTGGCTGTTCCATAGGCCGGGGCTGCTGGTCGAGATCAATATCCTGGCGGTACTGACCAACCTCAAGGAAGGTATTCCGGCGCTGCTGCTGCTCGGCCATCAGATCGGCTACAACAACATCCTGCCGATGTATGGCGCGCTGATGCTGATGGTGCCGATCATCCTGCTGTTGAACTCCTGGCACCCCCTGCTGGCGCTCACCGTCTCGGGCACCGTATGGTTCGTCTCGGGCATCTACCAGATTGCGCCGCATAACATGATTATCGCCGACTATTGGTTCCTGAACCCGCTGTCATGGCAGTTCATCTTCACGATCGGCATTGTCGGCATGATGCATGTGAAGCGTGGCGGCAGGCTGCCGCGCCATCCAGTCCTGTTCATGCTGGCATCGGGCTATGTGGCGCTGTCCTTTGCCTGGGTCGTCGGTCATCTCTGGGATCTCGGTAATGCGCTGGCGGCGCTTGGTCTGCCTGCGGTCCTCACCGGCTTCGACAAGACCTTCCTGTCGCTGCCGCGTCTGCTGCATGTACTGGCGCTGACCTATCTGGTCATCAACATCCCGGCCCTGTCGCATCTGCTGCGCCGTCCGGCTGATCATCCGCTGACGATCCTTGGCCGCCACTCGCTGAACATCTTCGTTGCCGGCACGATCCTGGCGATGGCTGGTCAGGTGCTGCTCTATGTCACCAATCGCGACCAGTTTATCGGCCCGATGTTTGTGATCGCCGGTCTTTCGGCCCAGTTCGCCTATGCCTACCATCTGGAGCGCAAGCGCCTGGATGCTAAGGTCAAGCCGGTGATAGCGCGCACGGCGGTGCCGGTCGCTATACGGGTCGGCGATCGCCGGAAATAAGCTGCAGGGATCGATGTGATCCCAATGGCCGGCGGGGTTCTCTCCGCCGGCTATTTCTTATGCGCGAGAATGTTGATGAGGCGGCCGAAGGGGTCGCGGACATAGAAGCGGCGGACACCCCACGGTTCGTCGGCGGGGCCATAGACGATCTCGAAGTCTGCGTTCCTGATGTCTTCAAGCACGGCATCGACATCATCCACCTCGATGGAGAGATCGGGCACATCCGTACCGGACCCGCCCTCGCTAGCGAAGCTGACCTGCACCTGCATGGCGCTGCCGTTGCCGTAGGTGACGATCCAGCCGTGATCCATCAGCAGATCGAGCCCCAGGATGTCGCCGTAGAAGCGCTGCGCCAGCGACAGGTCACCGGCGGCGATGTTGGTGATGATGCGGCGAACGGCCAAAGCTGCTTCCTCCGCGCCAAATGCGCGGAGCCGATGCTAGCGGCTTTCACCATGCGATTAAAGCATTGGGAGTGCTTGGAATCACCTGCGTGATGCCTGTGATCACCGGCCGGTTATGTGAGGCATCGAGCTAGCTCTTGCGAACTGCTCAGAGTGCTAGATCGCGCGATCAATCCGGCGACAGCGAAGCAGTGGTGTTGGAAGCGAGCCTTAGGCCAAGAAGCACACAAACCAGAGCGCAAAAGAAAAGGCCGGAAGGTGATCCTTCCGGCCTTTGCATTTCGGTGCGGCTGTCGCCTTAAGCAGCTTCGGTGGCGTGTGCCTTGCGGACTTCGTCGTCCGTCAGGATGCCGCTGGCGCGGAGCAGGGCGGCGAAGCGGCCGTTGCTCTGGCTGAGCTCGTCGAAGCTGCCCTGCTCGACGATCCGGCCGTTGTCGAGGAACAGCACCTTGTCGGCCTCGCGGACCGTCGACAGACGGTGGGCGATGATGAAGGTGGTGCGGTTCTGGCGCAGGTTGTCGATGGCGGCCTTGACGCGGTTTTCGGTTTCGACGTCGAGCGCGCTGGTCGCCTCGTCGAGCACGAGGATCGGCGCGTCCTTCAGGATGGCGCGGGCGATCGCGATACGCTGACGCTCGCCACCGGAGAGACGGTTACCGCGCTCGCCGACATGGGTGTCATACTGGTCTTCGCGCGTTTCGATGAAGTCCGCGGCCGCAGCGGCTTCCGCTGCCTGGCGCATTTCTTCCTCGCTTGCGCCTTCGCGGCCGAGGCGGATGTTGTCGCTGATCGAACGGTTCAGCAGACCGGCATCCTGGAACACGGTTGCGATGAAGCGGCGCAGTGACTTGCGGGTCACCTTGGTGATGTCATGGCCATCGACGAGGATCTGGCCGCTGTCGGGGTCGTAGACGCGCTGCAGCAGGTTGACGAGCGTCGTCTTGCCGGCGCCGGTCGGGCCGACGATCGCGATCGTCTGGCCGGCCTTGGCCTTGAAGTTGACGTTGTGCAGACCCTGCGACGAGTTGCCGAAGCCGAAGGAGACGTCGCGGAATTCGACTTCGCCCTTGACGTCCTTGATGTCGGCATTGCCGGCAGGCTCTTCACGGTCACGAACGGAGTCTTCGAGGACATAGAAGTCTTCGAGCTTCGAGCGGGCTTCAAAGATCTGCGTGGCGAACTGGCGCATCTGGTCGAGACGCGAGATCAGCAGGTTGGCAAAGCCGATGAAGGCAATGACGTCACCGATCTTGATTTCGCCAGCCTGCACCAGCAGCGTGCCGATGACGAGGATGACCATCATGGCGATCGTGGAAGCCATGCGGTTCAGCGCGCCGGCAATAGCCCACCAGTCGAGAACCGGATACTGGGCCTGCAGAAGGCGATCAGTAAAGCCCTTCAGAGCCTTGGTTTCAGCTTCGATACGGTTGTAGCTGTGCAGCACCGAAACGTTGCTGATCGAGTCGCTGACATGCGAAAAGACGGTGTGGTAGTGGTTTTCGACCGAAGCCTGACCATCCTTCGTGCGGCTCATGACCACCCGGCCGATCGCCCAGTAGGCGGCGCCGAGCACCAGCAGCACGATCGACAGGCGATAGTCCATCGAGATGGCGGTCGGGATCAGCAGGCCGATAGCGACAGCAGTCGCAAGGTGGTTGCGCATGAACTCGAGCCAGAGGCCGAACAGCGTCTCACAGGCGCGCAGCAGCGTATGCAGCGCGTTGGACGTGCCACGCTGATGATGCCAGGAGAGCGGCATGGAAATGATGCGGCCGAAGGCTTCGGTCAGAAGCGTGGCGCGCCGGCCATGCGCCAGCCTGTCAGCCTCGCGGGCGACAAGCACAAAGGCGATGGTGTTGAAGACGGCGAAACCGGCCCACATGAACAGGATCGGCTTCACTTCGCCCTTGCCGGAGATGGCATCGATAATGCGGCCGAAGAGGATCGGTTCCGCGATGGTAATGGCTGCCAGAACAATGTTGGCAACGACCACCAGGGATACGCGGAGCTTGTAGGCGCCAAGGTAGCGCAAAGCTCTTGCATAGACCTTGAATAGCGACACAGCAGTACCTCTTTTGTGCATCTGCAAAACGGGATGCTGCGACGCTACTAAAATCTACCTGAACCGGCGATTAACACCGCGTTCACGCACCACTTTTTTCGACATTGTGACAGCAGGGTGCGACGAGATGACATCGGTTGAAAACTGTTCAATGGACAACAGTCGTGACAATTTTCGCTTGCATTTGGAAGGTCATACGTCACACCATAAAGCATACGGGTTAAAATGATTAAACCGAAGACCGTTGAGATGCCGGCTGCGTTTTTTGCCGGTCGACGGCCCTCAACCGCACGCCCTTTTCGGGCAGGGGGCATTTGTGAATATTCATTCGTTGATTCAATTGCTTGTCGTTATCGAGGAATGCAAGAAGATCGAACGTGTGGTCGAGGAGCTTGAGAATGTTCTGCATTCCTATGGCTTTGAATATTTCGTTCTTCTGCGTCACCCGAAGCGCAGCGTCGATCCCTGGGGCGCCGTGCTCGCCGGCGACTGGCCGGAGAAATGGACGCAGGTTTATGCAACCAAGAAATATTTCCTGATCGATCCGACCGTTCGCTATCTCGGACAGACGAGCCGCCCATTCCGCTGGCAGGAAGCGCTCGCCGCCTATCGCCGAGACCCGCATCAGCGCCGGATGGAGCAGATGATGAACGACGCTGCCCAGCATGGGCTGAGCGATGGCTATGTGCTTCCGGTCCATGGTCGAAGCGGTCTGCTCGGCAGCCTCAGCATCGGCGGCGTGCCCGTCGATCTGTCTCCGGTGGAGCTTTCGCTGTTTTGCACCGTGACGCACAAGGCCTTCTGGCGGCTCTTGGAATTGCGGGGCGAGGCGGAGGCTTTGGACAGCCCGACGCTGATGGAAACGCCGCTGACACGGCGCGAACTGGAGATCCTGCATTATCTCGCCGACGGCATGACCTCGATCGAGATCAGCAAGTTGCTGAGCATCTCCAACCACACCGTCGACTGGTACATGAACGGAATTCAGGACAAACTGAAGGCCAAAAACCGCCAGCAGGCCGTCGCTTTGGCCTTTAGATACGGCTTAATTACCTGATGGCGGAGAAATTCTATTTCGTGGCGGCAAGGGAAATTGAACTTTCTGTAACAGCACGTTAAGAATTCTCTTCGCGGGTGCAGCATTGCCCGCGTCCCGTGCTTTGAGGAGAGTGCATTGCCCATATCCAAGATTCTTGTCGCCAACCGCTCCGAAATTGCCATCCGCGTGTTCCGCGCGGCCAACGAGCTCGGGATAAAAACGGTCGCGATATGGGCAGAGGAAGACAAACTCGCGCTGCACCGCTTCAAGGCGGACGAAAGCTATCAGGTCGGCCGCGGGCCGCATCTCGAGCGTGATCTCGGGCCGATCGAGAGCTATCTGTCGATCGATGAAGTGATCCGTGTTGCCAAGCTATCCGGCGCTGACGCCATTCATCCGGGCTACGGCCTGCTGTCGGAAAGCCCTGAATTCGTCGATGCCTGCAACAAGGCCGGCATCACCTTTATCGGTCCGCGGGCCGATACGATGCGCCAGCTCGGCAACAAGGTTGCAGCGCGCAATCTGGCGATCTCCGTCGGCGTTCCCGTTGTTCCGGCAACCGAGCCGCTGCCTGACGACATGAAGGAAGTTGCCCGCATGGCCGAAGAGATCGGCTATCCGGTGATGCTGAAGGCATCCTGGGGCGGCGGTGGCCGCGGTATGCGCGCGATCCGCGATCCCAAGGATCTTGCCCGCGAAGTGACCGAAGCCAAGCGCGAGGCGATGGCCGCCTTCGGCAAGGACGAGGTCTATCTCGAAAAGCTCGTCGAGCGCGCCCGCCATGTCGAAAGCCAGATCCTTGGCGATACGCATGGCAATGTCGTGCATCTCTTCGAGCGCGACTGCTCCATCCAGCGCCGCAACCAGAAGGTCGTCGAGCGCGCGCCGGCACCTTATCTCAGCGAAGCGCAGCGCCAGGAGCTCGCCGCCTACTCGCTGAAGATCGCCGAGGCGACGAACTATGTCGGCGCCGGGACCGTCGAGTATCTGATGGATGCCGATACCGGAAAATTCTACTTCATCGAAGTCAATCCGCGCATCCAGGTCGAGCACACCGTCACCGAAGTCGTCACACGGCATCGATATCGTCAAGGCGCAGATCCATATTCTCGACGGCTTCGCCATCGGCACACCGGAATCGGGCGTCCCCAAGCAGGCGGATATCCGCCTCAACGGTCATGCGCTGCAGTGCCGCATCACCACCGAGGATCCGGAGCATAACTTCATTCCGGATTACGGCCGTATCACCGCCTACCGCTCGGCATCGGGCTTCGGCATTCGCCTCGATGGCGGCACGTCCTATTCGGGCGCGATCATCACCCGCTATTACGATCCGCTGCTCGTCAAGGTGACGGCCTGGGCGCCGAACCCGTCGGAAGCGATCTCGCGTATGGACCGCGCGCTGCGCGAATTCCGTATCCGCGGCGTCGCCACCAACCTGACCTTCCTGGAAGCGATCATCACGCATCCGAAGTTCCGCGATAACAGCTACACGACGCGATTCATCGACTCGACGCCGGAGCTCTTCCAGCAGGTGAAGCGTCAGGACCGCGCCACCAAGCTTCTGACCTATCTCGCCGATGTCACTGTCAACGGCCATCCGGAAGCCAAAGACCGGCCGAAGCCGTCTGCCGATATCGCAGAGCCGGTCGTTCCCTATATCGAAGGCGGCAAGGTGCCGGATGGCACCAAGCAGCTGCTCGACAAGCTGGGCCCTAAGAAGTTCGGCGAATGGATGCGCAACGAGAAGCGCGTGCTGATGACCGACACGACGATGCGTGACGGGCACCAGTCGCTGCTGGCAACGCGCATGCGCACCTATGACATTGCCCGGATCGCCAGCACCTATGCCCAGGCGCTGCCGAACCTCTTGTCGCTGGAATGCTGGGGTGGCGCGACCTTCGACGTCTCTATGCGCTTCCTGACGGAAGATCCGTGGGAGCGCCTGTCGCAGGTGCGCGAGGCCGCACCGAACCTGCTTCTGCAGATGCTGCTGCGCGGCGCCAACGGTGTCGGCTACAAGAACTACCCCGACAATGTCGTCAAATACTTCGTCCGCCAGGCTGCTGCCGGCGGCATTGACCTCTTCCGCGTTTTCGACTGCCTGAACTGGGTCGAGAACATGCGCGTCTCGATGGATGCGGTTGCCGAAGAGAACAAGCTTTGCGAAGCGGCGATCTGCTATACCGGTGACATCCTGAACTCCGCGCGCCCGAAATACGATCTGAAATATTACACGGATCTCGCCGTCCAGCTGGAAAAGGCCGGCGCGCATATCATCGCGCTGAAGGACATGGCGGGTCTCCTGAAGCCGGCCGCTGCCAAGGTGTTGTTCAAGGCGCTGCGCGAGGCGACCAGCCTGCCGATCCACTTCCACACCCATGATACGTCGGGTATCGCGGCCGCGACCGTTCTTGCGGCTGTCGATGCCGGTGTCGATGCTGTCGATGCGGCGATGGATGCGCTGTCGGGCAATACCTCGCAGCCCTGCCTCGGCTCGATCGTCGAAGCGCTGCGCGGCTCCGAGCGCGATCCGGGCCTCGATCCGGAATGGATCCGCCGCATCTCCTTCTATTGGGAAGCAGTGCGCCACCAGTACGCGGCCTTCGAGAGCGATCTCAAGGGTCCGGCGTCCGAAGTCTACCTGCACGAAATGCCGGGCGGCCAGTTCACGAACCTCAAGGAACAAGCCCGCTCGCTTGGCCTCGAGACGCGCTGGCATAAGGTGGCGCAGGCCTATGCCGATGCCAACCAGATGTTCGGCGATATCGTCAAGGTGACGCCGTCCTCCAAGGTGGTCGGCGACATGGCGCTGATGATGGTGAGCCAGGATCTGACGGTCGCCGATGTTATCAATCCGGAGAAGGAAGTCTCCTTCCCGGAATCTGTTGTCTCGATGCTGAAGGGCGACCTCGGTCAGCCGCCGTCGGGCTGGCCGGAAGCGCTGCAGAAGAAGGCGCTGAAGGGCGATGCACCCTATACGGTCCGTCCGGGCTCGCTGCTTGAAGACGCCGATCTCGATGCCGAGCGCAAGGCGATCGAAACCAAGCTGGAGCGCGAGGTCACCGACTTCGAATTTGCTTCCTACCTGATGTATCCGAAGGTCTTCACCGACTTCGCCTTTGCATCGGATACCTATGGCCCGGTCTCGGTTCTGCCGACGCCTGCCTATTTCTACGGTCTCGGTGACGGCGAAGAGCTGTTTGCCGATATCGAGAAGGGTAAGACGCTGGTCATCGTCAATCAGGCGATGAGCGGTACCGACAGCCAGGGCATGGTCACCGTGTTCTTCGAACTCAATGGCCAGCCGCGCCGCATCAAGGTGCCGGATCGCGCCCATGGCGCATCGGGTGCCGCTGCCCGCCGCAAGGCGGAGCCGGGCAACGCCGCCCATGTCGGCGCGCCGATGCCGGGCGTCATCTCCCGCGTCTTCGTCTCGCCCGGCCAGGCGATCAATGCCGGCGACGTGCTTGTTTCGATCGAGGCCATGAAGATGGAAACGGCGATCCACGCCGAGAAGGACGGCACGATCGCCGAAGTGCTCGTCAAGGCCGGCGATCAGATCGATGCCAAGGACCTGCTGGTCACCTACGCGGGCTAAAGATTTGAGGGGCGGGCCTCAGGCCCGCCCTTTTCATTTGAAGAGTGCGGCCGCCTAGATATCGTAGGTGTGGGCGGCGTTGATCGTCGAGATGAAGCGCTTGGTGCGCTCGCGTTCCGGTGCGGTGAAGATCGATCTGGCGCTGCCGGTCTCGACCACGCTTCCGGCTTCGAGGAAGACGACGTTGTTGGCGATCTTCGAGGCAAGGCGCAGGTCATGCGTTGCCATCACCATCGTAGTGCCTTCGCTGGCGAGCTTGCCGAGAACGTCGACGACTTCAGCAGAGAGCTCAGGGTCCAGCGCCGAGGTCGGCTCGTCGCAGAGCAGGACGCGAGGCGAAGGGGCGAGGGCGCGGGCGATTGCGACACGCTGCTGCTGTCCACCCGAAAGGGTCGAGGGCCAGGCGTCCGTCTTGTGCGCCATGCCGACCTTCGTCATCAGCTCCATTGCCCGCGCGCGGGCTTTCTCCTTTGGCCATTTCAGCACGGTGACGAGGCCTTCCATGACGTTTTCGATCGCGGTCTGATGTGGGAAGAGTTGGAAGTTCTGGAAGACCATGCCGGTCTGGCGGCGGATGCGCTGGATGGCCTGCCAGCCGGTCTTCTTGCCCGGCGCGAAGTCGAGCTTCTCGTCGCCGATGCGGATTGCGCCCGCTGTCGGGATTTCCAGCAGGTTGATGCAGCGCAGCAGCGTGCTCTTGCCGCCACCGGAAGGGCCGACGAGCGCGGTGACGCTGCCTTCGGGAATGCTGATGCTGATGTCCTTGAGGATGACGGCGTCGCCGAAGCGCTTTTCGATGTTGGAAAGCTCGATCACGAATTTGCCTCCAGCGTGCCGCCATAGCGGGCGAAGCGGCGTTCGAGCCTGACCTGCAGGGCAGAAAGCACCGAGCTCAGGACGAGATAGATGAGAGCCGCCTCGATATAGAGGATCAGCGGTTCATAGGTCGTGGCGACGATGCGCTGCGCGGCCTGGAAAAGCTCGGGCACGGTAATCGCGGCCGCAAGCGAGGTGTCCTTGACCAGCGAGATGAAGGTGTTCGACAGCGGCGGCACGGCGACGCGGGCGGCCTGCGGCAGGATGGTGCGGGTCATTGCCTGGCGCCAGTTCATGCCGATCGAGTAGGCGGCTTCCCACTGGCCCTTCGGCACCGAGGAGATGACGGCACGAATGATTTCGGAGCTGTAGGCGCCGATATTCAGGGTGAAGCCGATCAGCGCTGCCGGGAAGGCATCGAGCAGAATGCCGATGCTCGGGAGGCCATAGAAAATGACGAAGAGCTGCACGAGCAACGGCGTGCCGCGGATGATCCAGACGTAGAAACGGGCGATCGCCCTGAATGGCGCCGGGCCAAACAGCCGGGCAACGGCGGTCAGCAATCCGAGGGCAAGCCCGAAGACAAAGGAAAGAAGCGTCAGCGGAATGGTGAACTTGATGCCGCCCCACAGGAGCGTCGGCAGCGATTCCACCATCAATTGGAGCCAGTGCGGCACGGGTATTCCCTCTCACGGGTTATGCGTTGACGTGGAATACCCCTCCCCAACCCCTCCCCACAAGGGGGAGGAGTTCGGAGGAAGCGCCGTTCAGGCATAAATCGACCCTATCCGCCTTGGCCTTGGTGCTCGTTTCGAGAAACGGCCAATAAAAAGCCCCTCCTGCTTGTGGGTGAGGGGCTGGGGAAGGGTCTGCTTCTGGCAGCCAGACTTACTTGGAAACGTCCTGACCGAAATACTTGTCGGCGATCTTCTTGTAGGTGCCGTCGGCCTTGATGTCGACGAGGGCCTTGTTGATCGCTTCAAGCAGTTCCGGCTCGCCCTTGCGGATGATGATGCCGGAGTAGTCGGCATTTTCCTGCTGGGCTACGATCTTCACCGGAGCGTCGGGCTTGTGCTTCTTGAAGTCGAGGAAGGAGAGGCTGTCGTTGACGGTCGCGTCGGCGCGCTTGGTCAGAACGAGCTGGATCGATTGGTCGAAGCCGTCGGTGCCGACGAGTTCTGCACCGGCCTGTTCGGCGAGCTTGCCGAAGTTGCTGGTCAGCGACTGTGCGGACTTCTTGCCCTTGAGGTCGGCGAAGGACTTGATGCTGTCGTCGTCCGAACGGGCGATCAGTACGGCCTTGGAAGCGATGTAGGGCTCTGAGAAGTCGTACTTCTGCTTGCGGGCGTCGGTGATGCCGACCTGGTTGATGACGGTGTCGTAGCGGTTGGCATCGAGACCGGCGATCAGGCCATCCCACTTGCCTTCGACGAACTCGGCCTTGACGCCGAGCTTGGCGGCGACGGCTTCGCCGATTTCGACGTCGAAGCCGACGAGCTTGTTGCTGTCGTCATGGTAGGTGAAGGGCGCGTAGGTGCCTTCCGTGCCGATCTTCAGGACGCCAGCCGACTTGATGGCGGCGAGGTTTTCGCCAGCGTGAGCGGCGAAAGCGGCTGCGGAGATCAGGGCTGCGGCGGCAATGGTCTTCAGGATTTTCATTTTCTGTTCCGTAAAGGGAGGAAATTCAATGCTGCATAGATCGCAGAAAATAGGGCGTGGCGAAGCGTAGAAAACTGCAAAGAAAATCGGCAACTGCGAATATTTTTCTCATTTGCCGCGTTTTTGGCGCGGCTTGTTTCAGAGCGTCAATAAACGTGTGCCGCACCCGCTATTGCACGCCTGCGATTATATGTTTATGCACGTTTCTATCTGTTTGTGCCGATTCTTGTCTGGAGCAAGGATGAACGTGAACGAAATGTTGCTGCGCGAGCGGCAGGGAATGATTTCGGTGAAGCTGGAGACGCATGGGCGTGTGCTGGCGGCGGAACTTGCGAGCGAATTCGGCGTCTCCGAAGATACGATCCGCCGGGATTTGCGCGAGATGGCCGCGGCCGGGCTTTGCGAGCGCGTCTATGGCGGCGCTTTGCCGGTTTCGCCGGCGGGCGGCAGCCTCAAGCAGCGAATGAGCGTCGCCTTCGAGCGCAAGCAATCGCTAGCGCAGGCCGCGGTTTCGCAGATCAAGGCGGGATCGACCGTGTTCTTCGATGCCGGCAGCACCAACCTGGCGATCGCCAATGCGCTTTCGCAGGACATGGCGCTGACGGCGGCGACCAATGCCCCCGCGATTGCCGCGGCTCTGCTCGACAAGGCCGGTGTCAACGTCATTCTGATCGGCGGCCAGATCGACCGCCAGGTCGGCGGGGCGCTTGGCGCCAAGGCCCTGCGCGACATGGAGCAGTTGTCACCCGATCTCTGCGTGCTCGGCGCCTGCGGCGTCGATCTGGAAGCCGGTGTCACGACCTTCGGGTTCGAGGATGCCGAATTCAAGCGGTTTGCGGCTTCGAAGAGCCGCCGGGTTCTGGTGGCCGCGACATCGGAGAAATTCGGCACCGCTGCGCCTCACAGCGTTCTGCCGGTCGCCCACTGCGAATGCCTTGTCGTCGAGCATGATGCCGACGAAGCCCTGCTTGCGGCCTATCGCGAGCGGGGGTGCCGCACCGTGCAGGCGGCGGCGAACTGAATATGGAACGGCCTGCTGGCATGCAGGCGGTAATGGGATGAGACTGGATAATGGATAATCAAGTACATGCGGCTGCTCAGGCGCAGCGCGGCTTCTTCCCGAAGAGCCGGATCGCGGTTTCGCTGCTGTTTCTCATGAACGGCTTCCTGGTCGGCTGCTGGGCGCCGAAGATTCCGGAATTTGCGGAGCGGCTTGCGATCACCAAGTTCGAGCTCGGACTGATGATCCTGGTCTTCGGCCTGGGATCGCTGACGATGATGCCGGTCGCCGGGGCGAAGATCGCCAAGCATGGTTCGCGCGTCGTGACGCTGGCGATGGCCGTCTGCCTGCTGCCGATCCTGCTCGCCCTGACCGTGGCGCCGAATGTCATCACCGGCGGTATCGCGCTCTTTCTGTTCGGCGGCTTTGTCGGCGCCATGGATGTCGCGATGAATGCCAACGCGGTTGCCGTCGAGAAGTCGATGCGCCGGGCGATCATGTCGTCCTGCCACGCTTTCTGGAGCCTCGGTGGCCTGATCGGCTCGGGTCTTGGCGGTCTCTTGATCTCCAAGATCGGCGTGCTCGGCCATGCGGGTCTTGCGACCGTGCTTGCCATCGCTTTCCTCTCGGTAGCCTGGCCGATGGTGCTTTCCGATCCGCCGCATCCGGATGAGAAGAAGGAAAAGACCCGGCTGCCGATGGTGCCGCTGCCCTGGCTGCTCGGCCTGATGGCGCTGTTCTCGATGGTTCCGGAAGGTGCGGTTCTCGATTGGGGTGCGCTCTATCTGCGCCAGGAAATGGGCGCTTCCGTTGCGCTCTCCGGCTTCGGCTTTGCCGCCTTCTCGCTGACCATGGCTGCCATGCGTTTTGCCGGTGATATGGTGCGCGACCGCTTCGGCGGTGTGAAGACGCTGCGGGTCTGCACGCTGTTTGCGATCACGGGCATGCTGATTGCCGGTTTTGCGCCGAGCGCCGAGCTCGCTATTGTCGGCTTCGCCTTTTGCGGCATCGGCATTTCCAACATGGTGCCGATCGCCTTCTCGGCGGCCGGCAACGTGCCGGGGCTGAAGCCGGGGATCGGCATCTCCGTCGTCACCACGATGGGCTATTCCGGCATGCTGGTGGCGCCCTCGGCTATCGGCTTCGTTGCCGAGCATGTCGGCTTCTCGACGGTGTTCCTGGCGCTGCCGGTGCTGCTCGTCGTTGTGCTGATCTTTTCGAAGCTGGCACGTTATGCCGACGGTGCTTCGGGCGGCGGCCACTGAGGCCGCCAAGCAAAAGTGAAGCGCGGGGCGGTTGACAAGGCAGCGGGCATGATCCACCTGAAAGGCACGATTTCCAAAGGGTTCAAGAGCTTTATCCATGTCTTCAGCTACGGATTTTGATCCGAAACCGCGCCGCGCCTCTGTTGCCGTCGATGTCGGCGGCGTCATTGTCGGGGGCGGCGCGCCCGTCGTCGTCCAGTCGATGACCAATACCGATACGGCCGATATCGATGCGACAGTCGCCCAGGTTGCCGCGCTCTTCAAGGCTGGTTCGGAAATGGTGCGCATCACCGTCGATCGCGACGAAAGCGCTGCCGCCGTTCCGAAGATCCGCGAGCGCCTGCTGCGTCTCGGCATGGACGTGCCGCTGATCGGCGACTTCCACTATATCGGTCACAAGCTGCTTGCCGATCACCCAGCCTGTGCCGAGGCGCTGGCGAAATACCGCATCAATCCGGGCAATGTCGGCTTCAAGGACAAGAAGGACAAGCAGTTCGCCGAGATCATCGAGATGGCGATCCGCTACGACAAGCCGGTCCGCATCGGCGTCAACTGGGGTTCGCTCGATCAGGATCTGTTGACGGCGCTGATGGACCAGAATGCCGAGGCGGGTTCGCCGCTTTCTGCCCGTCAGGTCACCCGCGAGGCGATCGTTCAATCAGCGCTGATCTCCGCCAATCTTGCCGAAGAAATCGGCCTGCCGCGCAATCGCATCATCCTGTCCGCCAAGGTCAGCCAGGTTCAGGATCTGATCGCCGTCTATTCCATGTTGTCGGAGCGTTCCGATCATGCGCTGCATCTCGGCCTCACCGAGGCCGGCATGGGCTCGAAGGGCATCGTCGCCTCGTCGGCGGCCATGGGCTATGTGCTGCAGCACGGTATCGGCGATACGATCCGTGTGTCGCTGACACCGGAACCGAATGGCGACCGGACGCGCGAAGTGCAGGTGGCACAGGAGCTCCTGCAGGTCATGGGCTTCCGGCAGTTCATTCCCGTCGTTGCCGCCTGCCCCGGCTGCGGCCGAACGACGTCGACGGTGTTCCAGGAACTGGCGCAGAATATCCAGAACGATATCCGCAAGAACATGCCGGTCTGGCGTGAGAAATATCCGGGAGTCGAGGCGCTGAACGTCGCCGTCATGGGCTGTATCGTCAATGGTCCGGGCGAGAGCAAGCATGCCGATATCGGCATCTCGCTTCCAGGCACCGGTGAAACGCCGGCAGCCCCCGTCTTTATCGACGGTCAGAAGGCGCTGACGCTGCGCGGTCCGAATATCGCTGCTGATTTCGAGGCGCTGGTGACGGACTATATCGAGAAGCGTTTCGGCCAAAAGACGGCCGCCGAATAGCCGCTAGATGCGGCTGGTCAGCAGCTTCAGACCCGCGAAGCAATAGAAGGCGGACATTGCGCCTTCTATCCAGCGGCGAAGGCTGTTGTAGATCCGGAGCGCGTGCGGCGTCGAAAACAGCACCGCATATCCCATGAAGATCGCAAAGCCCGTCGTCAGGCAGATGGCGACGATGAGCACGGCCACCGAGCCCGGTGCGCCCTGCGGCATGCCGAGCGCGATGATGGCGAGCCAGGCAAAGATCGCCTTCGGATTGGTGACGTGGATGCCGTAACCCTTCAGCAGCAGGGCGCGCGTCGAAAGCGGCTGGACATCCTTCGCCTGCGCAAGCTCGTTGCCTGCACGCATCGCCTTGAACGCCTTGTAGGCAAGATAGAGCAGATAGAGCCCGCCGAAGACCTTCAGGATCTCCAAAGCGATCGCGTAAGTATGCAGCAACGTTGCAAGGCCAAGCGCTGCAGCGCAGGCCCAGGTAAACGACCCCCCAAAAATCCCCACACCGATCGTCATCCCCGCCTTACGGCCCTGCGTCATCGACGTTGCGACAATCGCCAGGATGGCGGGGCCGGGGCTGATGACCGCAATCACGTAAGCGATATAGGCGGGCATGATGGACGGGAGATAGGATAGCGTATCGTGCATGGGGGCTGCTCTTGGCGGGAAAGCCTGAACCTGTCAGAGTTTTCGTCTGCTGTCACGCCGTCTCGAGGTTGTTTTCGGCGAGAGCGGTCTTGAGAATGGCCTTGGCCGTCCAGCGCAGGATCCGCTCGGCTTCCTTGGGCTCCAGCTCGCAGATATCGCGCATCACGACGAGCGATTCGACGCCAGTTACCAGCGACAGCGCGTGGATGAGCTTGTCGAGCTGTTTCGAGGGAACGCGGCCCTGAAGCGGCGATAGTGCTTCCTTCAGCCAGGGAATACGGCGGCCGCCGCGGCGGACCTGGGTTTGGCCGGTTACGGCATTGCCGAGCAGGGCCCTGAAGACGCTCTCGTTGTTCAGAATCATATGGAAGATGTCGGACACCAGTTTGTCCAGCCGCACCTCGGCGTCCTTGAGACCGGCGCTTGCCGCGGCCGTTTCGATGCTGATGACATCGGCGACGCCATCGAGCACGGCCTCTCGGATGATTTCGTCTGGCGTCGAGAAGTAGCGATAGGCCGTGGCGCGCGAAATCCCTGCCAGATCAGCGACATCGGCGACGGACGGATGTCCGCCTTTCTCCACGATCTGCCGCGCCGCACGCAGCAATTCGCTGCGCGTCCGACGCTTCTGGTTCACGCGCTCGAATCTTTTCTCTTGACTGTCCATTTTTACCTCATTATGAGACGATAATCTCATTAAGAGTAGAGTGTATCACAAACCCTTGGGGGCACAAGGCAATGAATTCTATTCCAGCAAAACCAGAACATTCGGCGACTTCGCCGATGACCGTCCACTTCATCGGCAACATCCTGACCTTTCGCGCACGGTATGCCGATACGAAAGGCAGCTTCACCGTGATCGAAGTTCTGACCGCGCCGAATGCCGGCCCACCGCCGCACACGCAGACGGATCAGGAAGCGTTTCTCATCCTTGAGGGCCGCTACGAGATCATTGTCGGCGATGAGACGAAGATCTGCGGACCGGGCGATTTCGTCCATGTCGCGCCGGGCACCATGCATGCCTTCCGCAACATCGCTGACGTTCCGTCGAAGCTGCTGCTGATCAACTTCCCCGGCGACCTCCATGAAGAGTTCTTCGTCGCGATCGGTGAGCCGCTGCCGCCGGGCACGACGGCGTTTCCGGAAATGCTGCCGCCCGACATTCCGAAGATCGTCGAGACGGCTGCGCGTTTCGGCATAGACATCCCGCTCGCACCGGCAGCCTGAGGAGTAGGCGATGTTCATCGACAAACTTTTGTCGTCACCGGCTTTCGGCGTCGTCGCCCGCGTGCTCGTGACATTCGTCTTCTGGTCGAGTGGCCTTGCGAAGCTCTTCGACTTTGCCGGAGCCGTTGCCGAGATGGAGAAATATGGCGTTCTGCCGGCGGCGCCGATGGCCGCGCTAGTCATCATCGTTCAGCTCGGCGGCTCGGCGCTGGTGATTTCCGGCTGGAATGTCTGGCTGGGAGCAGGGGCGCTTGGCGTGTTCACGGCGCTGACGATCCCGATCGCCCATGCATTCTGGGGGATGACCGGTGAGGCGGCCTTCTTCGAGATGCTGTTTGCGATCGAGCATATCAGCGTCGTCGGCGGCCTGATGCTCGTCGCCATCCTGCGGCGTCCAATGGTGGCTGCGGCAGGGCGGTTGGCAAACGCCTAAACGGAGCGCCGGACCTTTCCGGCGCTCTCCGTCAGCTCTTGCGGTTTGCAACGAAGCGCGCGGTGGCGGACAGCGTTGCTGCGGTGTTGCCGTAGGGCTCGAGCAGCGCCGTCGCGTCTTCGACGTGGCGGCGCAGTTCCGTTTCGGCCCATTCGATGCCGTTGAGGGCGACCAGCGTGCCCTTGCCGCGGCCGGCGTCCTTGCCTGTCGCCTTGCCCATGGTCTCGGCATCGGAGGTGATGTCGAGCAGGTCGTCGGCAAGCTGGAACGCCAGGCCGATCTTCTCGCCGAAAGCCCGCAGACGCTTGCGATCTTCCTCGCTTGCGCCGGCAACGATGGCGCCTGCCTCGCAGGCGAAGCGAATGAGCGCGCCGGTTTTCATAGCCTGCAATGTAATGATGCCGGAGGCATCGGGTGCTGCCTTTTCGGCCGCGAGATCGAGCGCCTGGCCGCCAGCCATGCCGCCCAGACCCGCGCCGCGGGCAAGCGCCAGGATCAGCGCGGTCTTTCGCACGTCCGGCAGGGCGGTTTCGGGTGATGCGATGATATCGAAGGCGTAGGTCAACAGGCTGTCGCCGGCAAGGATCGCCGTTGCCTCGTCGAAGGCGATATGGACGGTGGGCTTGCCGCGGCGCAGATCATCGTCGTCCATGGCAGGCAGGTCGTCATGGACGAGCGAATAGCAGTGCACGCATTCGAGTGCGGCGCCGACGCGCAGCGCCGCCTGGCGGTCGCCGCCGAGAAGCAATGCGCTCTCGACGACCAGAAAAGGCCGCAGGCGCTTGCCGCCGTTGAGCACGGCGTAATGCATGGCCGAGCGCAGGCTTTCGGGCCTGGCGATCTCGTCGGCCAGAACCGGCTTCGCAAGCAGCGCCTCGAGCAACGCTTCGATCTCTCGGGCGTTGATTTTCAACCGTTCGTCAAATGCAGCGGGGCTCTGGCTCATGGCCGCTGTTTGGCATGAGCAAAGCCCGAGGCGCAACGGAATTGTAGATGACACGTCCAAGATTCCTTTGTGCTCTGGCCTTGGCCCTGCGCAAACGGTAAGGAGAACCAAGGGAACAGGTCTGGGCCAAACGTTGGACATCGCGCCGGAGAGAGAGGAAAGCATCGCCATGCCGGCTCATCGGCGGATGTATGCGTGGCTGCGCGGCCGCTCCTTGCTGGCGCGCATCGTGCTTGGTATCCTGGCGCTCTGCGTGCTGCCCTATGCGCTGATCTTCCTCTATCTCATTCCGTTCATCCACCCGGTCTCGACGCTGATGCTGCGCGATCTCGTGCTGTTGCGCGGCTATGATCGCCAATGGGTGTCGCTGGACGATATCTCGCCTGCGCTCGTGCAGTCGGTGATGATGTCCGAAGACGGGCAATATTGCTTCCACGGCGGTGTCGACTGGGGCGAGATGCGCATGCTGATCGAGGATACGCTCGACGGCGCCTCGACACGCGGCGGCAGCACTATCCCGATGCAGACGGCGAAGAACCTGTTTCTCTGGAACAGCCGTTCCTTCGTGCGCAAGGGGCTGGAGCTTCCTCTTGCTGTCGCCTCGGATTTCGTCTGGACCAAGCGGCGGCTGATGGAGATCTATCTCAACATCGCCGAATGGGGCCCGGGCATCTACGGCATCGAGGCGGCGGCGCGCTATCACTTCAAGGTTCCGGCTTCCAAGCTGTCGCGGCGCCAGGCGGCGTTGCTTGCCGTTTCACTGCCGAACCCGATCGACCGCAATGCCGGCAAACCGGGCCGCGGCTTGCGGCGGCTGGCAGCGGTGATCGAGCGCCGTGCGCAGGGCGCCGGCGACTACATCAAATGCATTTATGATTGAGCCCTGAACAATTCATTGGTGAGCCAAGCCCGCGGCCGGTAGAGAGAAGGCCTGACACAGCGGATGGATCGGACCATGGACAAGCTCACCCTCTATATCGGCAACAAGAACTATTCGTCCTGGTCGCTGCGGCCATGGATCGCCATGGAGGCGACCGGCATTCCCTTCGAGGAAGTCGTCGTGCCCTTCGATTTCGAGGCCGGCAATCCGCGCTTCAAGGAATTCTCGCCGACCGGCCGCGTGCCGGTGCTGCATCATGGCAATGTTCGCGTCTGGGAGTCGCTGTCGATCATCGAATATGTCGCGGAGCTTTATCCTGAGGCGGGCCTGTGGCCGAAGGACCGGGCGAGACGGGCCGTTGCCCGCTCGGTATCGATGGAGATGCTCTCCGGCTTCCGCGCGATCCGCAATGCCTGCCCGATGAATATCCGCCGTCCGAAGGGCAAGATCGCGCTTGCCGATGGCGTCATGGCCGACGTCGTGGGCATCGAGACGATCTTCCGCGAATTGCGGGAGCAATCCGGCGGTCCCTTCCTGTTCGGCGGCTTCTCGGCTGCCGATGCGATGTTTGCGCCCGTCATCAATCGCTTCGATGTTTATGACCTCGTGACATCCAGCGAGACGCTGAGCTATATGGCCGCGGTGAAGGCGCATCCGGCCTGGGTGAAGTGGGAGGAGGCTGCTCGCGCCGAGCCCTGGATCGTCCCTCACGACGAGGTTTGAGACCGGAATCAAAGGATTCTCAAAAAATGCGTTTGGGGACTGGTCAAGGCCATCCAAGGCATGTATAAGCGCGCAAAATTTCCGAAATCGCGACATGTCCGTTTCGGCCGCCAGTCTGGCCGGGAATGTGTTGCCTGTGAAGTGGAGTACGAGAAATGGCTGTACCGAAGAGAAAAACGAGCCCGTCCAAGCGCGGTATGCGCCGTTCTGCAGACGCACTGAAGGCTCCGACCTACGTTGAAGACAAGAACTCCGGCGAACTGCGCCGTCCGCACCATATCGATCTGAAGACCGGTATGTATCGCGGCCGTCAGGTTCTGACGCCGAAGGAAAGCGCATAAGCTTTCCTGCTTCTGGTTTTCCCAGATCGAAGAGACCGGCCGCGTGCCGGTCTTTTTGCGTTTGCGCATGATTATATTCGTAAATGTCTTGAAGTGGCACGGTCATCTACGGCAGTATTCTACCGATCGAGGGAGAATAGACCGACATGCTCGCTGCAATGCCGCTGATGATCATTCCATTTATTCTTTACAATATGGCAATGCTCGGACTGATGGGAAGCGGCGGCATACCCGCGCTTCAGCATGACATTATTGTTCTCTCGATGATTTCAGGGGCGATCTGGAGCATGGCGCTCGGCGATCTCTTCATCGTCGTGGCGCTCGTCATTCTCTTCGTCGAGATATTGAAGGCGACCCGCAATGGCTCGGGCAGCCTGGTCAATCACATGCTGTCGATGCTGGTGTTCATTGCCTTCCTGGTCGAGTTTCTTCTCGTCCAGGATGCAGCTACGCAGGTCTTCTTCATTCTGATGACGGTGGCGCTGATCGATGTGATCGGCGGCTTCGCCGTGTCTATCCGGACGGCGGGCCGCGATGTTTCGATCGGTCTCTAGGGCCTAGAGCTCAAAGATTGTCGAGCTTGTTCTGAAGCGCGCGCAGCTGTTCCTTCAGCTCATCGATATCCTTGGCTTCGGCCTTCTTCGTCTCCTTGGCGGGAGGCGTCATGAAGGGCGAGAACATCTGCATCGCCTGCTGGAACATCTCGGTGTTGCGGCGAACCTGATCCTCGACCATCTGCATCGGAAGCTGCAGGTTCTTGCCGAGCGGCGTTTCGCCGAAGGCGCGTGTCACCTGCTCGCGCATCTGCGACTGCTGCTCGGTGAAGGCCTTCATCGAGTGCTCAAGAAAGCTCGGAACGACCATCTGCATCTGGTCGCCGTAGTAGGTGATCAGCTGGCGAAGGAAGGAAATCGGCAGCAGCGTGTTGCCGGTCTTCGATTCCTGCTCGAAAATAATCTGGGTCAATACTGAGTGGGTGATGTCATCGCCGGTCTTGGCATCCTGGACCGTGAAGTCCTCGCCCTTCTTCACCATCTCTGCCAGGTCTTCCAGCGTCACATAGGTGCTGGTGCCCGTATTGTAGAGTCGGCGGTTGGCGTATTTCTTGATGACTATCTGACCCTCATTCTTCGCCATATCAGTCTCCTGAACCCCGTCTGATTATGTGGAATTTCCTCCAATATCGAATGTAGACGCAAAAGAACGCCGGTGACAATCTCTTTGTGCGATGCGGCAACCCCTTTTATTAGCGGCATAATTCCGCTCTTCGTAAGTGCGGCCTAAAATTGCTCTGTGACAGTCTTGCCGTTTGACTCGGGCTAAAAGCTTTGCCAGTTTCGCCTTATATAGAGTGGTGAAAAAGCGAGGAGGCTTCCCATGAGCAACACATCCATCGTCATCGCCAGCGCGGCCCGTACAGCGGTCGGCTCGTTTAACGGCGCATTCGCCACTGTCCCCGCGCATGAGCTCGGAGCGACTGCGATCAAGGGCGCGCTGGAGCGCGCCGGCGTCGATGGCGCCGAAGTCGACGAGGTCATTCTTGGTCAGGTGCTGCAGGCAGGCGAAGGGCAGAACCCGGCGCGCCAGGCAGCCATGAAGGCAGGTGTTCCCAAGGAAGCGACGGCCTGGGCCGTCAACCAGCTCTGCGGCTCCGGTCTGCGCGCCGTGGCGCTCGGCATGCAGCAGATCGCGCTTGGCGATGCCAAGATCATCGTGGCCGGCGGTCAGGAATCGATGTCCATGGCGCCGCATGCCGCGCATCTGCGCGGTGGCACGAAGATGGGCGACATGAAGATGATCGACACGATGATCAAGGACGGCCTGACCGACGCTTTCTACGGCTACCACATGGGTATCACCGCCGAAAATATCGCTCGTCAGTGGCAGCTTTCGCGTGACGACCAGGACCAGTTTGCCGTGTCCTCGCAGAACAAGGCCGAAGCAGCGCAGAAGGCCGGCCGCTTCAAGGATGAGATCGTGCCCTTCACCATTCAGGGCCGTAAGGGCGATACGATCGTCGATGCCGACGAATATATTCGCCACGGCGCGACGATGGAGGCGATGGGCAAGCTGCGCCCGGCTTTCGACAAGGACGGTTCGGTAACCGCAGGCAATGCCTCGGGTCTTAACGATGGTGCCGCCGCTGCCGTGCTGATGAGCGAAGCGGAGGCTTCGCGCCGCGGCATCCAGCCGCTCGTGCGCATCGTTTCCTGGGCAACGGCCGGCGTCGACCCGCAGGTCATGGGCACAGGCCCGATCCCGGCATCGCGCAAGGCGCTGGAGAAAGCCGGCTGGTCGGTCGGCGATCTCGATCTCGTCGAGGCCAACGAGGCCTTCGCCGCGCAGGCCTGCGCCGTCAACAAGGATCTCGGCTGGGATCCGGCGATCGTCAATGTCAATGGCGGCGCAATCGCCATCGGTCATCCGATCGGCGCGTCCGGCGCTCGCGTTCTCAACACGCTGGTTTTCGAAATGAAGCGCCGCGGCGCCAAGAAAGGTCTGGCAACACTCTGCATCGGCGGCGGCATGGGCGTCGCGATGTGCCTCGAAGCACTTTAAATAGCATGCGATCCATGCCTTGATGGCTTGCGATTGAAAGCGAAAACAAAGGGGAGCGAAACATGAGCAGAGTGGCTTTGGTCACCGGTGGCACGCGTGGCATCGGTGCAGCGATTTCGATGGCGCTCAAGAACGCCGGCTACAAGGTGGCGGCGAACTATGCCGGTAACGACGAGAAGGCACAGGCCTTCCATGGCGTGACAGGCGTTCCCGTTTTCAAGTGGGATGTTTCCGACTACGTTGCCTGCGGCGAAGGCATTGCCAAGGTGGAGGCGGAGCTCGGCCCGGTCGAGGTTCTCGTCAACAATGCGGGCATTACCCGCGACGCGATGTTTCACAAGATGACCCCGCAGCAGTGGCACGAGGTCATCAACACCAATCTCACCGGCCTCTTCAACATGACACATCATGTCTGGGGCGGCATGCGCGACCGCAGTTTCGGCCGCGTCGTCAACATTTCCTCGATCAACGGCCAGAAGGGCCAGATGGGGCAGGCGAATTATTCGGCCGCCAAGGCTGGCGATCTCGGCTTCACCAAGGCGCTGGCTCAGGAAGGTGCTGCGAAGAACATCACCGTCAACGCCATTTGCCCCGGTTACATCGGCACGGAAATGGTGCTCGCAGTGCCGGAGAAGGTTCTGAACGAGCGGATCATTCCGCAGATCCCGGTGGGCCGCCTTGGCGAGCCCGAAGAGATCGCGCGCTGCGTGGTGTTCCTGGCATCTGATGATGCGGGCTTCATCACCGGCTCGACCCTGACCGCGAATGGCGGCCAGTTCTTCGTCTGACGGCTAGCTGCCGCTGCGGTGATGGCCGTGACTGCCGTAGTGTTCGGAAAGTTGCCGGCGTCATAGGGATTGGCGCTGGCGCTGAAGGTTGCGACGGCAACGATTGCCGCAGCGATGACGATAATCTTGCGCATGGATAAATCTCCATTGTTCCCGGCCTCATTGGGCTGGGGTGTGAGGTCTTGCGAGTTGTTGAACTGGGATCAGCGGGACGGCGGGTGACGCTTCGCCTTGACCGGGACTTTCTGCATGGCAGCGCCACGATCACGGATGGCGGCGAGCGCTGTTGCCAAAGAGAGTGCTGCGATCAGGGTGGCGGCAGCGGAAGACAGAATGAGCTGAGCCATCGGACATTCCTTTCTGGCCGGAAAGAAGCCGGCTTGTTGATCGGGATGTGGGGAGTGTCTTGGCGGTTCGCCAGATCGGCTTTGGGAACCAAGCGTCAACGCGGCGTTGACGAGGAGCACAAATAAAAACGGGCGCCGAAGCGCCCGTTCATCACGCGATCACTGCATTAGCAACGTACATCGCGTCTTTGGCCATTCACGATGATGTAGCAACCGTAACGGTCGCGGTAGACCCGGTGATTGTAGCGGCCATTGCGCTGATCGACAGAGTTGCCGACTGCAGCGCCGACCAGGCCGCCTGCAACGGCGCCGACGGCGGCGCCGCCCCAGCTGTTGGAAACCGCACCGCCAATAAGGGCGCCAGAGCCAGCGCCGATGGCGGTGCCCTGCTCAGTTGCCGTGCACGATGCGAGCGCACCTACGAGTGCTGCAACGAGAACAACTTTCTTCATCATGACTTACAACTCCCCAGTTACATGGCCTTTAGATGCGGCCCATCAGGACAAGGATAATGATAATAACGAGAACTAGCCCTAAACCGCCAGAAGGTCCATAGCCCCAGCCGCGGCTATAACCCCAATTCGGCAGTGCGCCGATCAAAAGCAGAATAAGGATAATGAGAAGTATCGTGCTAAGCATGTTTTCCGGTCCTTCAACTCACGCCGAGTTTCGAATGGACAATAAACACGCGTCCCGGGTTTTTGTTCCCGGCTAAACTTATTTATGTACGTGAACGGATTTCGCCTTATTTACGATTGCGGACTTTATATTGGGCGAAAAGATAAAAACGCGGAAGCTAGGAAAAAGTTCCGTCCCTCGTTCTGTTTTTTAACAGGCGGTAAAATTGCGCCGGAAAACGTTAATGCGATCGGCCGCAACGAAAAAAGATCCACGCGAGGCCTTCCGCATATAGTCGCTTGCTGCACCCGGCATCAACATCTAGCGGCGAACAAAGCGCGAAACTTCGGAGGTCGGTGATTCGTCTGTGATTCGTTCCGGCTTTGGCCCGAAGGTTAATTTTCGCGGATTTTGCAAATTTCTTTGTCGGGCAATTGACAGGCGATTCTCGGCTAATGGGCCGTGGGCTTGGCTCAACGTGCCCTCTGAGCCGCCGGATTCAGCATCTAGTGGGAAAAACTGATTCAAAACCAATACTTAGCCGTGAACAAAAGCTGAATCAGCGGGAGTCAGCGATTCGTCGCCGATTCGTTCTCAAGCTGTTCCGAATCTAAAAACAGAGGCTTAGCGGCGGTCCTTGAATCAAAATAGCAGCGCATATCGGCGGCCCGGCTCTTGCGTTTGCTGGCCCGCCTGTCCATGTGTTGTCTGCCGACTTGACCCTGAGGCTCCCCCGCCTCACTTGCATGGACCATGACACAGAATTCGCAGCCCATGATCCTGAGCGGACGCGGCGTTACCGCGGTGCTCGGACCGACCAATACAGGCAAGACGCATTATGCCATCGAGCGCATGGTCGCGCACGGTACCGGTGTGATCGGTCTGCCGCTGCGCCTTCTGGCGCGCGAGGTCTATACGCGGCTGGTCGAAAAGGTCGGTGCGCATAACGTTGCGCTGGTGACCGGCGAAGAGAAGATCTCGCCGCCGAATGCCCGCTTCTCCGTCTGCACCGTCGAGGCGATGCCGCGGGAAACCAAGGCCGCCTTCGTGGCGATCGACGAAGTGCAGCTCGCCGGCGATCTCGAACGCGGGCATATCTTTACCGACCGCATTCTGCATCTGCGCGGCCGCGACGAAACCCTGCTTCTCGGCGCCGGGACGATGCGTCCGATCCTGCAGCAGCTGCTGCCGGGGATCACCGTCGTGGAGCGGCCGCGCCTGTCGCAACTCCTCTACGCCGGCCAGAAGAAGATTACCCGGCTGCCGCAGCGCTCGGCCATCGTCGCCTTCTCGGCTGACGAGGTTTATGCGATCGCCGAACTGATCCGCCGTCAGCGCGGTGGTGCTGCAGTCGTTCTCGGGGCGCTCAGCCCGCGCACCCGCAATGCCCAGGTGGCGCTCTATCAGGCGGGCGACGTTGAATATCTGGTGGCGACCGATGCGATTGGCATGGGTCTGAACCTCGATGTCGATCATGTCGCCTTTGCGCAGGACCGGAAATTCGACGGCTACCAGTTCCGCAATCTCAATCCGGCCGAGCTCGGCCAGATCGCCGGTCGCGCCGGCCGCCATGTCCGGGATGGCACCTTCGGGGTCACCGGTCAGGTCGCGCCGTTTGACGATGAGCTGGTGCAGAGGATCGAGTCGCACGAGTTCGACAGCGTCAAGGTTCTGCAGTGGCGGACCAAGGAACTGGATTTCGGATCGATACAATCGCTACGGGCAAGTCTCGAAAAGCCGCCGAGCGTCCAGGGTCTGACACGGGCGCTGCCGGCTGTCGATCAGCAGGCGTTGGAGCATCTTTCACGATATCCGGAAATTATTGACCTTGCGACAAAGCCCGAAAGGGTTGAAAAGCTCTGGGAGGCTTGTGCGCTGCCCGATTACCGGCGCATTGCACCGGCCCAGCATGCCGATCTGATCTCGACGCTCTTTTCCGATCTTGTGCGCTATGGCACGGTTAACGAGGATTTCCTCGCGGAGCAGGTGCACCGTGCGGACCGCACGGACGGTGAAATCGACACGCTTTCGGCGCGAATCGCGCAGATAAGAACCTGGACCTATGTGTCGAACCGGCCCGGCTGGCTTGCCGATCCGACACACTGGCAGGAAAAGACGCGGGAAATCGAAGATCGATTGTCCGATGCGTTACATGAAAGGTTGACGAAACGCTTTGTTGATCGCAGGACATCTGTGCTCATGAAGCGCCTGAGAGAGAATGCGATGCTGGAAGCTGAAATCAGTGTGAATGGTGATGTCTTTGTGGAGGGGCATCATGTGGGTCAGTTGAGCGGATTCCGCTTTACGCCCGTCGGTGGGACGGATGGACCGGACGCCAAGGCCGTACAGGCTGCTTCACAGAAGGCGCTTGCTCTGGAATTCGAAGCGCGCGCAGCGCGCATGCATGCCGCTGGCAATGGCGATCTGGCGATCAGCGCCGATGGCCTGATCCGCTGGCTCGGCGATCCCGTTGCCCGGCTGTCCGGCAGCGACCATGTGATGCGTCCGCGGGTGATCCTGCTTGCCGACGAGCAGCTGACCGGCAATGCGCGCGATCACGTCGCCGCCCGCGTCGAGCGCTTCGTCAATCATCACATCAGCACGGTTTTGAAGCCGCTCGATGATCTGTCGCGCGCCGAAGACCTGCAGGGTCTTGCCAAGGGTCTGGCGTTCCAGCTCGTCGAGAATCTCGGTGTTCTGTTCCGCCGCGACGTTGCCGACGACGTCAAGTCGCTGGATCAGGATGGCCGTGCCTCGATGCGCCGCTATGGCGTGCGTTTCGGCGCCTACCACATTTTCGTCCCGGCACTCTTGAAGCCGGCTCCGGCCGAGCTCATCACGCTGCTCTGGGCGCTCAAGAACGACGGCCTCGACAAGCCGGGTTACGGCGACCTCATTCCGGTGCTTGCCGCCGGACGCACGTCTGTCGTCACCGATCCGAGCTTCGAGCGCACCTTCTACAAGCTTGCCGGTTTCCGGTTCCTCGGAAAGCGCGCCGTCCGTATCGACATCCTCGAGCGGCTTGCCGACATCATCCGTCCACTGCTGCAGTGGAAGCCGGGTCAGGCAAACCGTCCCGAAGGCGCTTATGACGGCCGCCGTTTCACGACGACGACTGCGATGCTGTCGATCCTTGGTGCGACGCTTGAAGACATGGAAGAGATCCTCAAGGGTCTCGGCTATCGCGCCGACGCCGTGAAGGCTGAGGAAGCGGCCGCTCATCTGGCTGTGCAGGACGCTTCGGCGGCACCTGCTGCAGCCGCCGAGCCGGCAGCAGAAGATGCGTCCGAGAAGGCCGATCACGACGACGCCGACCAGACTGACGAAGCAACGGCTGAAACGCCGGCTGCCGAAGCAGAACCGGTCGCGGTTGAGGTCGCTGCCGAGGCTGCTCCGGCCGCCGCAGACGGCGAACCCACCGAGCCGAAGCCGGTTCTCCTGTGGCGCCTTGGCGGCCGCAACGACAACCAGCGCCAGGCCCGCAATCATGGCGGCGAACGCCGTGGCGGTGGCAATAACGAGCGTCCGCAGGGCAACCGCCGTCATGGCGCTGGCGAAGGCGGCGAGAACCGTGAAGGCCGCGACAACCGCGACGGCAACCGCCAGCAGCGTGGCCGCGACGGCGGTAAGCCGCATCAGGGCCGTGGCGACCGCAACGACCAGCGTGGCGATCGTCAGGACCGTGGTGACCGCAAGGATCGCAACGACCGTAACAACAACCGCGGCGGCGCCCAGCCGCTGCGCTTCGAGGCCAAGCCGCCGCGCAAGGAAAAGCCGATCGATCCGGATTCACCTTTCGCAAAGCTCGCTGCCTTGAAGGAGCAGATGAAGAAGTAACCGATGGGCGGGGAGACACAGCCAGCAAGCGGTTCGCGTCAGCGTCTCGATAAATGGCTGTTCTTCACGCGCATGGTGAAATCCCGCTCCCTGGCGCAAAGCCATATCCAATCGGGACACGTTCGCATCAATGGCGAACGTGTTTCCCAGCCCAGCCAGACCGTGAAAATCGGCGACCGTATCGAGCTGCAGCTCGAGCGGCGTGACGTGGTCTTGGTGGTCAAGCAGCCTGGCGAGCGGCGTGGCCCGTTTGAGGAAGCGAAGCTGCTTTACGAAGACCTGACGCCGCCTGCGGATGAGACCAAACGCCTCACCCCTTACGAGCAGGCGATCCGCGCAGCGGGCGCAGGGCGGCCCACGAAGAAAGAGCGCCGTGCAATCGACAAGCTCCAGTCGGGCGAGGATTAGAAAACTCTATCCAAACCGGCCGCTTTTGAAGATCGATTATCCTTGAAATCGGCCTGTAAAGCCGGTACGTCACATCAACTCGCCGGATAGCGTTCTAGCCTCCCAAGCCAGTACACGCTGCCCCTCCGGCTCAGGGAAAGACGCGACGTTCCAGGTTGGTCTGCCCCGCTCGCGTGAAATCCTGGAGTTCTTCATGACCTATGTCGTGACCGACAATTGCATTCGCTGCAAATATACCGACTGCGTGGAAGTCTGCCCGGTCGATTGCTTCTATGAGGGCGAGAATTTCCTCGTCATCCACCCTGATGAATGCATCGATTGCGGCGTTTGCGAGCCGGAATGTCCTGCCGAGGCGATCAAGCCGGATACTGAGCCGGGTCTCGACAAGTGGCTCAAGATCAACGCTGAATATGCCAGCATCTGGCCCAACATTACCGTCAAGAAGGACTCGATGCCCGAGGCCAAGGAGATGGATGGCGAGACCGGCAAATTCGAGAAGTACTTCTCCGAAAAGCCCGGCTCAGGCGACTGAGGCCAAGCTGCTGAAATCCGCTTGAAATCGGGTTCAGATGGCGCTTAAACGTTTCAAGTGATGCTTCTCTAATATGTGAGCCATGTGTTGCCCGCATGACTCACACGCACCAAATTATTGATTTCCTCATATTTTTGTGATAGGTTCTGAACACTGACCCATTTGAGGCACGAAGCGTGCCCAAAACCATCACGAAAGCAAATAAAATCCGTACGCGGTTCCCGTGACATATCAACATCTTGAGCTGTCCGATCGTTGATCGCGCGCATGAATTTCTTTTGCTTCTGTCTGGTGGGACCAGAGTGAAGTCACCCGACGGTAATCAACCGTCTCATCCGGGCCTGACTGACCCGGCTCCGGCCGCCGCCGGAAGCGTAACAGGGAGTTTTTGATTAGAATGACGACCCAGCAGAAAAAACCTTCAGCAGCTCGCCACGGCTTCAAGACCGGTGAATCGATTGTCTACCCCGCTCATGGGGTCGGTATCATCAGCGCTATCGAAGAGCAAGAAGTTGCCGGCATGAAGCTTGAACTTTTCGTAATCGATTTCGAAAAGGACAAGATGCGCCTGAAGGTTCCGGTCGCAAAAGCGATGAGCATCGGCATGCGCAAGCTGTCGGAGACCGATTTCGTTGAGCGCGCGCTCAAGGTTGTCCAGGGCAAGGCACGCGTCAAGCGCACCATGTGGTCGCGCCGTGCGCAGGAATACGATGCCAAGATCAATTCGGGCGACCTGATTTCGATCGCGGAAGTCGTACGCGACCTCTACCGCGCCGAAAACCAGCCGGAGCAGTCCTATTCCGAGCGTCAGCTCTATGAAGCTGCCCTCGACCGCATGGCCCGCGAAATCGCCGCCGTCAACAAGATGTCGGAAACCGAAGCCGTCCGCCTCGTCGAGACCAACCTGAACAAGGGTCCGAAGCGCGGCAAGGCCATCGAAGAAGACGACTCTCAGGACGAAGCCGCATAATAGCGCTTTGTTTTTCCTTGCAAAAAACCCGGCCTTCGAGCCGGGTTTTTTATTGGAACTTTTTCCGCGCTGACGCGTTTAAACCTCGTAAGTGCGGACAAAAGCCAGGTGAACCCACCGATCGTCCGCTGTTGTAAACGTTCGATGAGGAGTGGGTCATGACTTCCACATATTGCCAGAGCGGCAACATGAAGAAACAGATCCTGCTTTACCGTCTGACCGGTACTTGATGAAGAGATAGGGCCTCGTCCTGAAAAGTCCAGGAGCGGGGCCTTTTGCATTCGAGAGCTGAATTTGATCCGGACGGCGACGTTCCGGAAACGAACCTTCATTGTTTTTGTTTTGGGCGCGAGGCCTGATTTTAGGAGACCGATATGAAGAACATGTCTGCAGACCGGCGCATGATCAAAATAGCGATGGCGGCTCCCTATCTCGCCCGCGAGGAAGAACATGAACTGGCGATCCGCTGGAAGGACAATGAAGACCGCGGCGCGCGCAACCAGATCGCCATGGCCCATATGCGCCTCGTCATCTCGATGGCCGGCAAGTTCCGCAATTTCGGTCTGCCGATGAGCGATCTCGTGCAGGAGGGCTATGTCGGCCTCCTGGAAGCCGCTGCCCGTTTCGAGCCGGAGCGTGAAGTTCGTTTCTCCACTTATGCCAGCTGGTGGATCCGTGCGTCGATCCAGGATTATATCCTGCGCAACTGGTCGATCGTCCGCGGCGGTACGAGTTCCGCGCAGAAAGCGCTTTTCTTCAATCTTCGCCGCCTTCGCGCCAAGCTTGCCCGCGGCGATACGCAGCTGACCCTGCAATCCATTCATCAGGAAATCGCCGCAGCCCTCGGCGTCAGCCTTGCCGACGTCCAGACGATGGATGCGCGGCTTTCCAGCAACGATGCGTCGCTGCAGGCGCCGTCTGTCTCCGGCGACGCTGACAGTGCCGAGAAGATGGATTTCCTCGTCAGCGACGATCCTCTGCCGGATGAGCAGGTCTCCAACATGATTGATGGCGAGCGTCGCCGCGTGTGGCTCGCCTCTGCGCTGACGCATCTCAACGAGCGCGAGATGAAGATCATCAGCGCCCGCCGCCTCGCTGAGGATGGAGCGACGCTCGAAGAGCTCGGCGCCGATCTCGGAATTTCCAAGGAGCGCGTACGCCAGATCGAAAGCCGGGCGATGGAGAAGCTCCGCAGCGCGCTCGTGAGCGCCGACCCGCACATGGCCGCCTACGCCTGAACGTTCTTACTCCCAGCAGCACAGACTGGCCCGGTTCATCCGGGCCTTTTTTATTCGGCGATGATTTTGACGCGATCGCCGGGGGCGACGGTGGCGCCTGTCGGCAGCGCATTGATGAGCTTGAAGAGATCGAGCTTGCGATCGGTGCCCATCATGCGGGCGGCAAGCGTCGTGATGTTGTCGCCCGGGCGGACGGTGACGACGCGGATGCGCAGCGGCTTCAGCGACGACATCTCATCCGGGGTCATGCGGCGGAAGCTGGCGCGCAGGACATCCGCGGTCTGCTGCAGGGCCGTGCTGCCCTTCGGAACAGCGGTCAGGAACCGGAAGATCTGCTGATTGTTGCGGATGACCGTGACGTCGAAATCCCAGCGGTCGGCACTGGCGCGTGCGGTTGCCGCTTCCATGCCGTTGATCGTCGTCGCCTGGATCGTCGACGGATCGAGGCCGGTGACCCAGCCGCTCGAGATATAGTTGGTTAGGCTCTGGTTGTTGCTGTCGGCCACGCCATCGAAACGGATGGCGATATCGCCGGGGCCGGTCGCCATGACGGCTTCGACCTTGTTGTCGATGGTGAAATCGGGCGGTACGTCGAAGCGGATGCCGAGACCGCCATGCAGGAAGGTCTGGCCACGCACATAGCCCTCTTCCGGGCTGTCGCCGTAGAGAAGGCCGTCGATGCCGTCGAGATAATAGTCACGGCCCTTGTCGCCGACCTTGCCTTCCTGACCGAAGGCGCGGGCGTGGTCGCGGGCCAGCTCGATACGCTGCGCGGAATTCGGGTGGCTGGACAGGAAGTCCAGGCTCTGGTCGGCATCCGGATCGGCCGACATGAAGCGGCTGTATGCGGCCATGCTGTCGAGGAAGCGGCCAGCAGCATAGGGGTCGTAACCGGCTTCGCCGAGCATACGCACGCCGATGACGTCCGCCTGCAGCTCCTGCTGGCGGGAGAAGGCGGCGAGGCGCAGCTTGCCGCGGGCGAGCGCCTGCTTGCCGGCGATATCGCTGGAGAGAACTTCGGCCACAACGCGGCTGGCGATGACTTCGGCTTCTTCGCGCTTCTGGCGCTCGATGCCGTGATTGGCCGTCACATGGCCCATCTCGTGCGAGAGCACGGCGGCAACCTCGGAGGCGTCGTTGGCAAGCGCCAGCAGGCCGCGCGTCACGTAGAGATAGCCGCCCGGCAGCGCGAAGGCGTTGATCGCCGGCGAATTCAGGATGGTGATGCGGTAGGACTGGCTCGGATTTTCCGAGACGGCCGTCAGCGCGCCGGCAATGCGGGCAACGAGGCGTTCGGTCTTAGCGTCCTTGTATTCACCGCCATAGCTCGCGACGATGCGCGGGTGCTCGCGGGCGCCCATCGCGGCGCGCGGATCGTTCTTCTGCACTTCGTCGACGATCTGCGGATTGGACGAGGGCGAGACGGTCGGCTGGTAGGATTGCTCGATGATCGACTGGCAGCTGTTGAGAGCGACTGCGGCAGCAGTCAGCAGCAGCGCATGCCGTCCCCGGTGGCGCAAAGCGGAAAGCATAGTCCTGGAGGGCGCGGGTCTCGTCCACGTCTTCATGCTGTCCAGTCTGGCTCTCCGAGTCATCTTGCTTTTCAGCCGGTTCGCCGCTTTATCGATCCGGCCACTTCCAACGGGGTTCAACAGGCGCCCATCCTGGCTCTCGCAGTGCACAACGGATGGATACAGGTCATTGCTGTAGCTGATTTCCGCATCGATTGCATAGCGAGACTCTGCTTAATTGTGGCGCCGTTGTAATTTAGCAAGCTTGGCGTGGTTAAGGAGTTCTTTCGCTCGGATGAAATTGTGGCGAAAGTGCCATCGCGCCCTGCAGATTCGTCAACCGCGCAGAAATTGCCGCAATGCGGGCATATCTTTTCGCGCGAGATATTCATCGATCGGCGCGGCAAGCGCGATCGCGCTATGGTCGATGAAGACCCCATAGCTGGCGATGCGGCGGACTTCGTCCGGGTCATGCGAGACGACGATCACGGTGCTGCCGGTCTTACGCTGCATCGTCGTGAGAAGCTCTGCCATACCGCTGCGCAAACCGGGATCGAGGGCGGCAAAGGGCTCATCCAGAAGCAGGATCGGCCGATTGCGGACGAGGGCGCGGGCGAAGGCGGCGCGTTGACGTTCGCCGCCTGACAGTGTCGCCGGAAGCCGCTTCTCGAAACCTGCAAGTCCGACCTGCGCCAGCGCCGCGGAGATGCGGCTGCGGTCCGCCTGCGTGAGCTTTAGGGCCGGATTGATGCCCAGCCCGATATTGGTGAAGATATCGAGATGGGCGAAGAGATTGTTGTCCTGGAAGACGAGCGAGAGTGGCCGCTCCGACGGATGGACGCCGGTGACGTCCCTGCCATCAAGCAACACCTGGCCACTCTCCGGTGTCTCGAAGCCTGCCAGCAGATTGAGGAAGGTCGATTTTCCGGCGCCCGAGGGGCCGGTCACGGCGATGATCTGGCCGCCGGGGAGTGCGCAGTCGAAGTGAAAAGCATGGGCGCCAAGTGTCAGGCGGACGTTCTGCATGGCAATATCAGCGGCCGTCATCGGCACCATGTCCTCGCACCTGGCCGGATGTTCCGGCAATTGTCAGCAACAGGCATATCACGCCGAGGATTAGCGCAAAGCCATCGGCATCATTGGTCCTGTAGCTTCCCATGCGGCTATAGACTAGCCACGGCAGGGTGATGAAGCCATCGGACCCAAAAAGAGCAACGGCGCCGAGATCACCGAGCGACAGCGCCATGGCGAAAGACAGGGCGGTGAGGAACGGTTTCCGCAGCCCCGGCCAATCGATAAGCCGCAGCCGCGCGATGCCGGCGATCCCGAGGCTCGCCGATAGCCGCGCAGTACGGCGCTGATGGACGAGATAGGCCGGCTCGAGCACGCGCATGACGAAGGGCAGCGCCATCAGCATGTTGATCAAGACGACGAGGGCAGGCGCGAAAATTTCTGCATCTCCGAACGGTCGCAGGGTCATGAACCATCCTGTGGCAAGCACGACCGGCGGGGCCAATAGCACCATCGAAGATGCGCCGCCCATCGTGGTGAAGAAGGCGCGGTTGCCACGGCCGGACTGCTTGCTGGTGGCTATGGTCTGGCGGGCGCGGATCAGGGCTGCCGATACCAGCAGCGCCAGTGTGGCGGCGGAGATGGATATACCAAAGCTCATCGCCGCGGCCTGCCAGAAGACGGGCTCGCCGAGCAGCTTCGGCAGGTCAGCTTTCAGGCCGGCGACGACGACCGAGAGCAGCGGTGACAGGAGAAAGGCTGTGACGGCGATCAACAGCAGGCTATCCGATAGCTTGGCTGTGGGCTTCCTGCCGTCGAAGCGCATTGCCCGGTGGCCTGCCGTCAACCCCTCGTCGGGGCTTGCGGGCAGGAGCGACATGGCGGCGAGGACGAGGCCGGTCAGCGCGATCTGCAGCAAGGAAAGTGCGACGGCGCGGCCGGGATCGAAATCGAAGCGAAGCGACTGGTAGATCGCGACCTCGACCGTCGTTGCCGCAGGACCGCCGCCGAGGGTCAGCACCAGCGTGAAGCTCGTGGCGCAGAGCATGAAGATCAGTCCGGCGACGCCGGGGATCAGGCCGCGGATGGCCGGCCATTCGATGAAACGGAAGATGGCGCGCGGACGCATGCCGAGATTGCCCGCCATCAGCCAGTATTCAGAGGGCAGCCGTTCAAGACCGGCAAGCATCAGCCGGCAGGCCAGCGGCAGGTTGAAGAAGACGTGGGCAAGCAGGATGCCGGTTAGGCCATAGATGCTGACGGGTTCGGCGAGGCCGAGTTTCGTCAGCGCGCTGTTGAGCAGGCCCTGCCTGCCCCAGATGCCGATCAGGCCGAGCGCGCCGATCAGGACGGGCAGTCCCATCGGCACCGCCATCAGCCGGATGATCCAGATGCGGCCGGGAAATTGCGGCTGGCGGGCGAGCGACCGCGCGACAGGGATCGCCAGGAAAACCGATAGCAGCGTGGAGAGGACGGCCTGCAGCAGCGTGAAGCGCAGGACGCGGAGGATATAGGGATCGGAAATGATCCCGGCAAAGGCAGCGCCCCCGCCGGAGGCGGCAAGCGAAACGGCAGCGATACCGATGAAAAGCAGGATGGCGGCGAGCGCAATTGCGCCGCCCGCCAATGCATTTCGCCGTTCCGCCGCCGTCTGCAGCATCAGTTCATGCTCATCGCCGCGAGCCACTCGTCGATCCAGGCCTTGCGGTTCTTGGCGACGTCATCCGGCGACATCAGGAAAGTCTTGGAGGGATTGACGAGCTTGCCGAAAGCATCCGGCAGGGGCGTGGAGGTCGCCGAGACCGGCATCATCCAGTTGTTGGTTGGGATCGTGTCCTGGAAGCCCGGGGTGACCATGAATTTCAGGAAGTCGCGGGCAAGATCCTTATCTGGCGCGTTCTTCAGCAGTCCGGCGACTTCGATCTGGATGTAGTGTCCCTCAGCGAAGGCGGCGGCCTGATAGCGGTCGGTGTTTTCAGCGACCATGTGGTAGGCGGGGGACGTCGTATAGGAGAGCACCATCGGCGCCTCGCCCTTGGTGAACAGGCCATAGGCTTCCGACCAGCCGGGCGTTACCGTCAGGATGCGGTTCTTGAGCTTAGCCCAGGCTTCCGGCGCCTTGTCGCCGTAAACGGACTTCACCCAAAGCAGCAGGCCGAGGCCCGGCGTAGACGTGCGCGGATCCTCGATGACGATCTTCTGCGACGGGTCGCCGTCGACCAGTTCCTGCATGCTTTTCGGCGGGTTCTTTATCGTATGCGTGTCGTAGATGATGGCGAAGTGGCCGTAGTCATAGGGAACGAAGACATCGTCCTTGAAATCGCCGGGCACCTTCAAGGCGCTGGTATCGACGCCGCTGGCGTCAAACAGGCCCGTATCCTTGGCTTCGGTGATCAGGTTGGTGTCGATGCCGAGCACGACGTCGGCCTTCGTCGAGGCCCCCTCGAGCTTGACACGCGAGAGAAGGGCGACGCCATCGGCGACGCTGACGAAGTTGACGGTGCAGGCGCAGGTCTTCTCGAAGGCTTCCTTGACCTTGGGGCCAGGACCCCATTCGGAGGTAAAGCTTTCGTAGGTATAGACCGTCAGCGTCTTGTCTGCGGCCTGAGCGGGAGCGATGGCCGAGGTAACGGCGAGAAGCGCCGTAGCGAAAAGTGCGATCAATGGTTTGCGGCCGGGCATGGCGCGCCTCCTCCTATACAAGTTGTTTCACGGGAAAAGGGCGGTGCCTGGTGTCACGCGCGCATCTAATCCCTCCGCCGGTGTTAACCGGATCAGGTTCCGCGGGTTGGCTTGAAGCCTCTCAGCCAGCTGTCCTTGGGGACACGGGCACCCCGTTAGAGCGTTCGCAGATGTATAGCGGTGACGGCTTTATGACAAGGGCGAAGCTCGCCCTCGTCAGGTCACTCGGCTGCTTCAGCTGCAGCCGCAGACGTCTTCGCTTCGCCGTGGCGCGGCAGCTGTACCGGCTTGAGCAAAAGCGCTGCGATCAGGCCGATCAGGGCGAAGGCGCAGGACGTCATGAAGAGCGGCGTGAAGGCCGCCGAATAGGCATCGGCCACCGCCTGTCGGCTGGCTTCCGGCAATGCCGCCATCATCTTCGGCGTCAGCTGTTCGATATCGGCGACACCGGGGATGGAGACGCCGACCTTGGCGAGTTGCGAGCCGATGATCGCGCCATAGATGGAGATGGCAATCGAGGCGCCACCCATGCGCGACAGCGTCACCGAACCGGTGGCAGCGCCGACGTCACGGGCCGGAGCCGCGTTTTGAACGCCGATGATCGGAACCTGCTGTGCGAGGCCGATGCCGATGCCGTGCAGGGCCATCAGCAGGCCGATAACTGGTAGGGGCGTTCCAGCGTGAACCTGCGTCAGCAACGCGAAAGCGATGGCGCTGCAGGAGAGGCTGGCGATGGCGAAGGGCTTGTAGCGGCCGGTGCGCGAGATGGTGCGGCCGGCAAACAACGAACCGCAGACAAGACCGCCGGTCAGCATGATGAAGAGCAGGCCGGCATGCGAGGGCGAGAGGCCGGTTGTCGTCTGCAGGAACAGCGCGAAATAGTTGGCCATGCCGATGGCGATGCCGCCGCCGGTGATCGACATGATCAAGAGCAGCGGGAAAGTCGGATTGCGGAACAGCGACAGCGGCACGATCGGTTCGGCGGCGCGGCGCTCGACGAAGACCCAGGCGATGGCGCAGACAACGCCTGCTGCGATGATGCCGAGGCTCTGCGGCGCAAGGATCGAGCCAAAGAGTTCGCTGCCATCGGCCATCAGCACGATGCTGGTGGTCGTCATCGCCAAGAGCAGGGCACCGGCATAATCGATCTTAGGGCGGCGGTGCGGCTTGCGGTAGGGCAGCATCAGCGCCAGGCCGATAAGCACGACGAAACCGATGGGGACATTGACAAGAAAGATCGAGCGCCAGCCGAACAGATCGCTCATCATGCCGCCAAGAACGGGGCCGATGGCGCTGGAGGCCATCAGCACGAGGCTGGAATAGCTCTGGTAGCGGGCGCGCTCGCGCGGCTCGAAAAGGTCGGCATTGACGGCGAAGATCGACACCATGATGCCGCCGCCGCCGAGGCCCTGCAGTACTCGGGCGGCAATCAGCGTGTTCATCGAGACGGCCAGGCCGCAGACCGCTGAGCCGACGGTGAAGATCGCGATCGCCGCCATCATCACATATTTGCGGCCGAAGAGGTCGCCGAGCTTGCCGTAGACGGGCATCACGGCGCTGAGCGACAGGAGATAGGCCGAGCCGATCCAGCCGAAGCGCTCGAGGTGGCCGAATTCGCCGACGATCGTCGGCAGCGCCGTCGAGACAATCTGATTGTCCAGCGTTGCCATGAACATCGCGGTCATCAGAAACAGGAAGAGAATAAGCCTGCGGCGGGGATCCGTCACGAGCGGCTGGGAGGCAAGCTGCATATCCATGAAGACAGTTCCGATCTTGATCACCAATTTATGTGACAAAAGCATATAAATGTCAATGACACTTGAATGACGCAGGCATGTTTCCTTCCCGAAAGCCTTCTGTTATGCTTGCCGCATGAACGAGAAACCCGCCCGAATTCACGAGCTCGATCCCCTGTCGCTGGAAAGCGAAAGCGTCTTGAGCATCGGCCAGAGCATGACCCGCATGAAGCTCATGACGGGCCGCAGGCTGATCGGGCGTCTTGCGATCCTGAGCGTTGCGCCGGATCTCGAACTGTCGCATCTCGATGTGCTCGATGCCGTACGCCGCGCGCAGCCGGCGGAGGAAGTGACGGTCGGGACGATCGCGGAGATGCTGCGCATCGATCCGTCACGCGCCAGCCGCGTGGTTGCCGACATGGTCAGCCGCAACATTCTTCGCCGCGCGGCATCGCAGGCCGATGCGCGCCGGATCGTCGTGGTGATGACGCCGATCGGCCAGCGGCTGCTTGCCGAAATCCGTGCGCAGAAGATGGCGCTGATCGGCGAAATCCTCGACGGATGGAGCGAAAAGGACGTCGATGCTTTCGCCGCGCTCTATGAGCGCTTCATCGACGGCTATGAAAAAGCCTTCGAACGGCGCGACAAGGGTACGCCCGGCTGAACCCTGCCCCTTTCCCTCGACCCCTGCTTTGCGCTATGGGCAATGCCCATGACGGAAACCACCTTCACCATCCTGCTTGGCGGCGAGCTCACGCCGACGGAACGGCTGCGCAGCGCCGTTGCCGGTAGCCGCTTCATCGCGGCCGATGGCGGCATGCGGCATGCGGCCGAGCTCGGCGTCGTGCCGGAGCTCTGGGTGGGCGATTTCGATTCCACGGCGCCTGATCTCGAAGGCGCCTTTCCCGATGTGCCGAAGCAGCCCTACCCGGCCGCCAAAGCCTCGACGGATGGCGAGATCGCCGTGTCCGAAGCCATTGCGCGTGGGGCAAAGCGCTTGATCCTAGCCGGTGCCCTGGCGGGCGAGCGCTCCGACCATGCGCTTCAGCATCTGCTTTACGCCGTCAGCCTGGCAGAAGAGGGTTTCGACCTGCTGCTCACCTCCGGGGTGGAGGAAGCGATTCCGCTTCTTGCCGGAACGATCGAGCTTGATCTGCCGAAGAACAGCCTGTTTTCCGTCCCCGGGTTCAGCGAGCTGCGTGGGCTCTTCATCGAGAACGCCCGCTATCCGCTCTCGGATTTCCATTTGCCCTTCGGCTCATCGCGTACCATTTCCAATGTGGCGGAAGGCAAGGTTCGTTTCACGCTTGGCAGCGGCCGGGCGATCGTCCTTGCCCGCCCTTATGATCTTTCCGGAGTCTGATTCTTGGCGCCTCCTATTCTCAAACTGGACGACATCTTTCTGAGCTTCGGCGGCACGCCGTTGCTGGCGGGCGCAAGCCTGCAGGTGGAGCCCGGCGACAAGATTTGCCTCGTCGGCCGCAATGGTTCCGGCAAGTCGACACTGCTGAAGATCGCCGCCGGCATTGCCGAGGCGCAGTCCGGCGAGGTGTTCCGCCATCCGTCGTCGACTGTGCGTTATCTGGAACAGGCGCCGGATTTCGCCGGCTTCTCGACCGTGCAGGCCTATGCCGAAGCCGGGCTCGGGCCGGGCGACGATCCCTATCGCGTCACCTATCTGCTGTCGCATCTCGGCCTGACCGGCGAGGAAGACCCGAAGAACCTTTCGGGCGGCGAAGCCCGCCGCGCGGCGCTTGCCCGCGTCATGGCGCCAGAGCCGGATATCCTGCTGCTCGACGAACCGACCAACCATCTCGACTTGCCCACCATCGAATGGCTGGAAGGCGAGCTTCAGAAGACGCGGAGCGCCCTGGTTCTGATCTCGCACGACCGCCGGTTCCTGGAGAAGGTCTCGACGGCGACCGTCTGGCTCGACCGCGGAACATCGCGGCGGCTCGACCGCGGCTTCGGTCATTTCGAAGCCTGGCGCGATCAGGTTCTCGAGGCGGAAGAACTGGAGCAGCACAAGCTCGGCAAGGCGATCGAGCGCGAAGAGCACTGGCTGCGCTACGGCGTCACCGCGCGCCGCAAGCGCAACATGCGCCGCCTCCGCGAGTTGCAGACGATGCGCTCGCAATATCGCGGCCACAAGGGTCCGCAGGGGACTGTGCAGGCCACGGTTTCGGATGCACAGGAATCCGGCAAGCTTGTCATCGAAGCCGAGAAGATCATGAAGACTTACGGCGACCGGCCGATCGTCGCGCCGTTCTCGATCCGCGTTCATCGCGGCGACTGCATCGGTCTCGTCGGTCCGAACGGGGCTGGCAAGACGACGCTTCTGAAGATGCTGACTGGGCAGCTGGCGCCGGACGCTGGCACGGTGAAGCTCGGAACCAATCTCGAGATCGCAACGCTGGACCAGAAGCGCGAGGATCTCAATCCCGAGGACACGCTTGCCAATTACCTGACCGATGGCCGTGGCGAGAACCTGCTCGTGAATGGCGAGCAGCGGCATGTCACGGGCTACATGAAGGAATTCCTGTTCCAGCCGGAGCAGGCGCGTACGCCGATCAAGAATCTCTCCGGCGGCGAACGTGCGCGTCTTATGCTGGCGCGGATTCTATCGCGGCCGACGAACCTCTTGATCCTCGACGAACCGACCAACGACCTGGATATCGAAACGCTCGACCTGTTGCAGGAAATCGTTGCCGGCTTTCCGGGCACGGTCATTCTCGTCAGCCACGATCGTGATTTCCTGGACCGCACCGTGACGTCAACGATCGCGCCTGCCGTTCCGGATGCGCCCGATGGCCGCTGGATCGAATATGCCGGTGGCTATTCCGACATGATGGCGCAGCGCAAAGGGGCGCTGGAGGAGCGGCGTAAGGCGGAGAAGGCTGCCGAGAAGGCAAAGGCGGAGGCTTCGCCTGCTGCCGAGGCGCCGAAGGGCAAAGGCAAGCTCTCCTTCAAGCAGAAATTCGCGCTCGACAATCTGCCGAAGGAAATGGCGAAGGCTGAAGCCGAGATCGCCAAGCGCGAGGAGAAAATGGCAGACCCGAACCTCTTCACCAAGGATCCGGCGACCTTCAACAGGCTCGCCGCAGAGATGGAAAAGCTGCGCGACAGTCTGACCAAGATGGAAGAGGAATGGCTCGAGCTCGAAATGCTGAGGGAAGAGCTCGAAGGCTGAGTTTCACGTTTCCTTGATTCGCCGGTGTCCCGGTGCGGCTCTACATTCCGCTCCGGCAGCCGGGGATATGCCTGCTATCGTGGCGACAAGGAATAGTCATATGTCTCGCAAGCTTTCTTCCGCATTTCTGACGGCGCTCGCCGCCGCAGCCATCACCTTTTCAGCCGTTCAGTCCAGCCGGGCCGACGATACGCAGCGCGTTCGCATCCGCGGGATCGTCGAGAGCCTCAATGGCGACGTGCTGACGATCAAGACCCGCGACGGCAGCGATCAGTCGATCGCCATGCAATCGGGCTTCAAGATCGGCGGTATCCAGCGGGCATCCGTCGATGACATCAAGCCGGGCGATTTCGTCGGCGTTGGCTCGATGCCGAAGGGCAGCGGCCCCAATGATGCACTGCAGGTGATGATCTTCCCGGCCTCGATGAAGGGCACCGGCGAGGGCAATCGCCCCTGGGATGCCAAGCCGAATACAGAGATGACCAATGCGACGGTCAGCACCTCCGTCAAGGCGGTCAACGGCAAGACGATCACGCTCACCTATCAGGGCAAGGAAAAGACGATCGCCATTCCCGATGGCACGCAGATCGTCACCATCGCGTCGGCTACCAAGGATGATCTGAAGCCGGGTGCTGCCGTCATCGTCACGGCCGAGAAGGCCGCCGATGGCAGCGTTTCGTCCAAGCAGGTTTCCGTCGGCCTCAGCGGCGTCCAGCCGATGTGATGACTGCTAGAGCACCGGAGCCGCCGCCGGGCGGCCGGTGCCGGCTTTCGGCGGTGCGGGTTCTTCGGTCTTCGAAGCGATCGCTTCGAGGTGCAGCACCCGCGGCTTCAGCACTTCCATATAGGTCTCGGAGCGGCCGATATAGATCATCGCCGTATCAGGCAGCGCCGTCAGCAGGTTGGTGAGCGTCGTCTGCCACTCCGGTTCGAGACCTTCGAGCACTTCGTCAAAGACCACCCAGCGCGGCCGCACGAGCAGAAGCCGGGCAAAGCCGATGGCCTTCTGCTCGTCGGAATCCAGCACCTTGTCCCAGCGCGCACGCGTATCGAGACGGCCGATGAGCTGACGCAGCCCGGCCTTCTCCATCGCAGCTTCGATATCTTCGTTCTTGTAGGAACCGGCAGGTTCGGGGAAGCAGAGCGCCTCGCGCAGCGTGCCGCCGGGGATATAGGCAACCTGCGGGATGAACAGCATGTCGTCGGATGGCGGCAGGCCCATCGTGCCGCTGCCGCAGGGCCACAGACCGGCCATTGCCTGGAACAGCAGCTTGCGATTGACGTTGTGATCGCCGTTGATCATCACCTTCTCGCCGGCCTTCAGCGTGACGTCAGGCTCGTGCACACGGAAGCCGCCGCACTGGTCGACTTCCTCGCCGAGCTTTGCGGCGATCGTCACGTTCTTCATCACAAGCCGGTCGGCCGCTGTGTCCTCGTAGGCGATGACATTCTTCGGGTTCATCGCGTCATCCATGTGCTGAAGCGCATGGCGGAAATCGGTGACGCGGTTCAGCGTTGCGCGCCATTCGGCGATCGGGCCGAAATTGGCGACATACCAGCGCAGCGCCGTATTGACCTGGTTGAAGGCGCCGACCGACATCATCAGCTCACCGAAGGTCAGGCCGCCGGAGAAATAGGCAGGGGCAGCGACGATGATCGGGATAACGATGACGAGCCAGCCATAGCCGGCAGAGACCCAGGTGAGATTGGTATTCGCCATCGTCAGCCGCTTCAGGACGGCGAGAACGGTGCTGATATCGATATTGATGCGCTGGCGCTCGTTTTCCTCGCCCTTGGCAACGGTGATCGCCGGCATGTTCTCGTTGGCATGCATCAGCGAGAAACGTAGCTCGGCTTCCTTCGAGAAGCGCTCGGCATTGATCGGCACCAGCTTGCGGCCGACGATCTGGCTGAGGATCGATGCCGAGGCGGCATAGAAGACCGCCGCCCAGACCATGTAGCCGGGGATGGCGAAGGAATAGGTGCTGAAGTGGAAGACGAAGCCGCTCGACAGTTCCCAGAGAACGCCGATGAAGCTGACGAGCAGAATGGTGGATTGGATGAGCCCGAGAACGAGGCCGGTGGTACTTTCCGCCAGGTTGCGGGCGTCTTCATGCAGGCGCTGGTCGGGATTGACGCCGATCAGGCCGCTCGAGGCCAGCCGAAGGGCTCGCTTGCGCTTCAGCCATTGATCGACGAGATCGCGTGTCAGGCCCTCGCGCATGTAGAGCGCGGTCATCTGGTTCAGCCATGCCTGGCCGACATTGAGCAGCAGGAGAGAACCGGCGATCAGGCCGAAGACCTGCAGCTGGTGGAAGAATTCGGTGACATCGCGCCGCTGCAGCGAATCGTAGAAGGGTGCGTTCCAGCGGTTCAGGACCACCTGGCCATAGGCCGTCGCCAGGATGACGGCGAGCAGAATTGCCGCGAGCGACAGGATTTTGCCGCGCACTTTGGAGGCCCAGAAAGCCTGAAACATCAATTTAAGGCGGTAGCCGAGGCTCAGGTCATATCCGACCCGGTCTCGCCGCTGACCGCCAGCCGCGCCTTTGGCGTCGTCCGTCATCACGCATTCCCGTACAGCATCGCCCCTGATTAACATGGTAGCGCGCACTGTCCATCAACAGATTCTACCAGTCATTAATGCGTGAGTTACCTTGCGCCAAGGCGCCGCATGCGAATCCTCATTGATTCGCGCCGCTGTCAGCGCTATCTAGAAGACCTCGTGGTGATTTGGCCGGCCGGCTTGCAGCCACGTTAAATAAGTCGCTAAAGGGCCGCGTGCGGACCGGTAGCGATTCTTTCGTTGCCGGTTTTTTATTTGCCGGTTGTTCTGTTCGATCGAGTGAATGCGATGCCCATCAAGATTCCTGACACGCTCCCCGCTTTCGAAACCCTCGTTCAGGAGGGGGTTCGGGTGATGACCGAAACGATGGCTATCCGCCAGGATATCCGTCCGCTGCAGATCGGGCTTCTCAATCTCATGCCGAACAAGATCAAGACCGAGGTGCAGATGGCGCGCCTCGTCGGCGCCTCGCCGCTGCAGGTCGAGTTCTCGCTGGTGCGCATCGGCAATCACAAGGCCAAGAACACCTCCGAAGACCATCTGCTCGCCTTCTACCAGACCTGGGAAGAAGTGAAGCACCGCAAGTTCGACGGTTTCATCATCACCGGCGCGCCGATCGAGCTGATGCCCTATGAAGACGTCACCTATTGGAAGGAGATGCAGGACATCTTCGAATGGACGCGCACCAACGTGCATTCGACGATGAATGTCTGCTGGGGAGCGATGGCGGCCATCTACCATTTCCATGGGGTGCCGAAGCATGAGCTCGGCGAAAAGGCCTTCGGCGTCTACCGCCACAAGAACCTGAAACCCTCTTCCGTCTACCTCAACGGTTTCTCCGACAATTTCGAAATCCCGGTCTCCCGCTGGACCGAGGTTCGCCGTGCCGATATCGAAAAGGCATCTGGTCTGGAAATCCTGATGGAATCGAACGAGATGGGCGTCTGCCTCGTTCAGGAAGAAGCGGCCAAGCGGCTCTATATCTTCAATCACGTCGAATATGACTCGACGTCACTGTCGGACGAGTATTTCCGCGACGTGAATGCCGGCGTGCCGATCAAGATGCCGCATAACTATTTCCCGCATAACGATCCGGCCCTTCCGCCGCAGAACCGCTGGCGCAGCCACGCGCATCTGCTCTTCGGCAACTGGATCAATGAAATCTACCAGACGACGCCCTACGAGCTCAGCGAGATCGGAACGAAAATCTGAGGGCTTATCAATCTGTTGACGTTGCGCCGCTGGCCTTGATGCCGCGGCGCTTCTTTTTTGCCTTTGGCAGTTGCGGTTCGCGGAAAATGGGGGCAGGTTCGCTGCCGGAAAGCGAACAGATTTCAGGACGATGGATAGATGGCTGAACAGCTGAAGCGGGAAGTTTTCGGAACGACGAAGAATGGCGAGACCGTCTATCGCGTCGAGATCAAGGGCGGCGGTCTGACGGCCAAGATCATGACCTGGGGCGCGGTCATCCAGGATCTGCGGCTCGACGGCCATGAGGCGCCGCTGCTGCTCGGCTTCGACAATTTCGCCGACTATCCGGCCTATTCCTCCTATTTCGGCGCGACGCCCGGCCGCTGCGCCAATCGCATCGGCGGCGGCAAATTTACGCTCGACGGCAAGGCCTACCAGCTGGAGCTCAACGAGAAGGGTATCTCGCATCTGCATGGCGGCAGCGACAATATCGCCAAGCGCAACTGGACAATCGTCGAGCATGATGTCGATCGCGTCGTGCTGAAGATCGTCGATCCCGATGGCCGCGCCGGCTATCCGGGCAATTGCACGATCCAGGCGACCTACCGGGTCCATGGCAACGGCGAGTTCTCGATCGTCTATGAATCGACATCGGATCAGCCGACGCTCGCCAATGTCTGCCAGCACGCCTATTTCAATCTCGATGGCCGTGACGATGCACTCGGCCACGACATCATGATCGCCGCCGACCATTATCTGCCGACCGACGAGCGGCAGATCCCGACCGGCGAGCTGCGCCCGGTCGACGGCACCACCTTCGATTTCCGCGAAATGACCTCGATGAAGCGTTTCGAGGGCTCCGAGCAGGCGCTCTACGACCATAATTTCTGCCTGTCGAAGGACCGTGTCGCCAAGCGCTCGGTCGTCCTGGCGCGCAGCGTCAATTCCGGCGTGTCGCTGGAAGTACGCACGACCGAGCCCGGCGTGCAGTTCTATGCCGGCTTCAAGCTCAATGTCGCGGTGCCGGGTCTCGATGGCCGCAAGTATGGCCCGTTTGCCGGTTTCTGCCTGGAAACGCAGGTCTGGCCCGATGCGATCAATCACGAGGGCTTCCCCAATGCCGTGCTGCGGCCGGGTGAGGTGCTGCGTCAGGAAACGGACTACATTTTCAGCAAGAGCTAAGCCGCTTCACCATCGCCGTTTTCGAAACCCTCGTGACCCCGTCACGAGGGTTTTGTGTTTTTGGCGTAGATTCATCTTGAAGAGTGGTTCTAGATAGGTTCTAATCACTTTTCATGGATAGAACCAGTCTGATAGCAGAGCTGAATGCGCGCGGACTGCGCGACGAGGCGTCCACCGGCCCGCTTTACAAGCGGCTGGCGCTGGCCTTGACCGGCCTCATTCAGGAAGGACTGCTGAAGCCCGGCGCGGCATTGCCGGGCGAACGTGATCTTGCCGAAGCGCTGAAGCTCGGCCGTGTCACCGTCAGAACCGCCTATCGCGACCTGATGTCGTCGGGTGCGCTGGAATCGCGCCATGGCAGTGGCACATTTGTCTCGGCGCGGGTCGAACGCATGGAGCAGCCGCTCTGGCGCCTCTCCTCCTTCTCGGCCGATATGCGCTCGCGCGGGCGCTCACCTGCCGCAAAAATTCTGTCGAGACAGATCAACCAGCCCTCGCCGGAAGAATCCTTTCTCCTAGGTCTCAGTCAGGATGAGCCCGTGCTGCGGCTTGACCGACTGCGCCTGGCCGATGGCCTGCCGCTCGCGATCGAGCGCGCCGTCGTTCCGGTGAAATTCGTCGGCGAGCATGCCGGTGGCGAGGGATCGCTTTACGATGCGCTGGCTGCCAGCGGACACAAGCCCGTACGGGCGCTGCAGCGCCTGACGGCGGTGACGCTCGACCCTTCTTCGGCCGCGATGCTGAACGTCAAGGCCGGTGCGCCTGCGCTGCTGATCGAGCGGATTTCCCGCCTCGAAGACCAGCGCGTCGTTGAATATACCCGCTCGCACTATCGTGGCGATGCATATGATTTTGTTGCAGAATTGAGAATTGGAGATGAGCTATGAGTGAGAACAAGTCGCTGATGTTGCAGGAGGCGGGTCAATCGCCGGACGTGGTGGCGACCCTCCTCGAAAAGGAAAAGCCGGCCTTCGCGGAGATCGCCAAACTGTTCTCCTCGGCCCGGCCGAGCGTGGTGACGACGGCAGCGCGCGGGTCCTCCGACCACGCGGCGACCTTCTTCAAATATCTTTTCGAGATCAGCTGCGGTGTACCGGTCGCTTCGGTCGGCCCGTCGATCGCTTCGGTCTATGGCGCGCCGCTGCATCTGAAGGGTGGCATTCACTTCACGGTTTCGCAGTCGGGTGCCAGCCCTGACATCGTCGCCCTGCAGGAAGCAGCCAAGAAGGGTGGCGCAACGACGATCGCCGTCGTCAACGTCACCGACAGCCCGCTCGGCAATCAGGCCGATATCGTGCTTGGCCTGAATGCCGGACCCGAGAAGAGCGTCGCCGCGACCAAGTCGTTCATCGCTTCCGTTGCCGCACTGGCTGGTGTTACCGCTGCAATCGGCGGCAAGGCCGATCTGCAGGCTGCCCTGCAGAAGCTTCCGGAGGCGCTGTCTGCGACTTCCGGCATCGATACGGCCGCTGCCGAAGACGTGCTCTTCAACGCGAGCTCGCTCTATACGGCAGGCCGCGGTCCGGCTTTCGCGATTGCGCTCGAAGCTGCGCTCAAGGCCAAGGAAACCTCCGGCCTGCATGCCGAGGCTTTTTCGCTCGCCGAGCTGATGCACGGCCCGATGCGTCTCGTGCAGCCGGGCTTCCCGATCGTCGCCTTCGCGCCTGATGACGCTGCCTATGCCAATAACGTCCAGGCGCTGGAGCGCCTGCAGAAGCTCGGCGCGACGACGGTTCCGTTCTCGGCGCAGCCGCTTGCCGGCGTCAACCTGCGTGTGCCGACGACAGGCAACGGTCTGCTCGATCCGCTTGTCTCGCTCCTCGTCTACTATCGCCTGATCGAGTCTGTTACCCGCCGCAAGGGTTTTGATCCTGACAAGCCGGCAAACCTGCTCAAGGTCACGGAGACCGTCTGATGTCCCGGAAGATTTTCACCGGCTCGCGCATCTTCGATGGCGAGCGCTTTCATGACGAGCGGGCGCTCATCGTTTCGGATGGGCGCATCGAGACGATCGCTGCGCTCAATGATCTGCCCGAAGGCGAGCGGATCGTGCTCGACGGCGGCGTTCTCTCCGCCGGGTTCATCGACGCGCAGGTGAATGGCGGCGGCGGCCGGATGCTGAATGACGAGCCGTCGGCCGGCTCGATGTATATCATCGCCGACGGTCACCGCCGTTACGGTACGACCGCCCTGCTGCCGACGCTGATCACCGATACCGCCGATGCGACCAAGGCGGCGATCGAGGCGGCCAAGGAAGCCGTGAAGACCAACCGCGGCGTTGCCGGTCTGCATCTGGAAGGCCCGCATCTGGCGCCGGCGCGCAAGGGCGCGCATCTCGCGTCGCTGATGCGGCCCGTCGAAGACAGCGACGTCAAGGCGTTCATCGCGGCACGCGAGGCGATCGGTACGCTGCTGGTGACCATGGCGGCCGAGCAGGTTTCCGTAAAGCAGGTGCGGGCACTCGCCGAAGCAGGCGTCACCGTCAGCATCGGCCATTCCGATTGCACCAGCGAGCAGGCCGAGGAACGCTTCGATGCCGGTGCCCGCGGCGTTACGCATCTCTTCAATGCGATGAGTCAGATGGGCCATCGCGCACCTGGCCTCGTCGGCGCGGCGATCGATCATCCGGCGACCTGGTGCGGCGTGATTGCCGACGGTCACCATGTCGATCCCAAGGCCCTGCGCACGGCGCTTCGCGCCAAGCGCGGCGAGGGCAAGCTGCTTCTGGTCAGCGATGCGATGTCGCTTGTCGGTTCCGATAAGGATAGCTTCACGCTGAACGGACGCACAGTCCATCGCGAGAGCGGCAGTTTCTGCTCGAAGGTGGTTCTGGCCGATGGCACGCTGGCCGGCTCGGATGTCGATATGGCCTCCAGCATCCGCTACTGCACGACCTATCTCGACCTGACGCTGGCGGAAGCGCTGAGGATGGCGACGCTCTATCCGGCCCGCTTCCTGCGCCTCGAAGGCTACGGACAGCTTCTGCCTGGATACCGCGCCGATGTGGTCCACCTCAACGACAAGACCGAAGTGACAGCGGCCTGGATCTCCGGCGAGAGGAAGTAGCGATGACGGCGATTACCGACGCCTATTTCTCCAACCTGATCGCCCGTCTCGGCAAGCTGCAGTCCGCTCTCGACGATCCGATGCAACGGGCTGCGGCGGCTATTCTGGAGGCGGCACGCCATGACCGGCGCGTCTATGTCTTCGGCACCGGCCATTCGCATATGCTGGCCGAAGAGGTTCACTACCGCGCAGGTGGTCTCGCCTTTACCGTGCCCGTTCTCGTCGGTTCGGCAATGCTGCATGAGGGGGCTGTCATCAGCTCGGTCTACGAGCGGACGCAGGGTCTGGTGCGACCGGTTCTGGAGCGCTACGGCATGCAATCCGGCGACGTGATCATCATCGCGTCGAACTCGGGCGTGAATGCCGCACCGATAGAGGCGGCGGATTATGGCCATGAGATCGGCGCCAAGGTGATCGCCATCACCTCGGTCGAATATTCGAGCGCCATTGCCAACGGCCGCCGCCGCCTGGCCGATGTTGCCGATATCGTCCTCGACAACGGCTTGCCACCCGGCGATGCCGTGATCGAGATCGAAGGCAGCGGGCTGAAGGTCGGGCCGGTGTCGACGGCGATCGGCGTGACGGTTCTGAATGCCATCTTCGCCGAGGTCGCCTCGGAGCTCGCGAAAGCCGGCGATGCGCCGGTCTATCTCAGCGCCAACATGCCCGGTGCCGCCGATGTCAATCAGCGGCTGGTCAAGCGCTACCGGCCGCGCAATCCGCATCTCTGAAACGAAAAAAGCCGGCGTCTCCGCCGGCTTTTTTGTTCGGTCTCTGAGGGCCGATCAGTTCTTGGCGCGCTCGACGTAGGAATTGTCTTCCGTCGCGATGACAACGCGGGTGCCGGCATCGATATGCGGCGGAACCATCGTGCGAACGCCGTTCGAGAGCATTGCCGGCTTGTAGGACGAAGAAGCCGTCTGGCCCTTGACGACCGGCTCGGTCTCGGTGATTTCCAGCGTGACGTGACGCGGCAGCTCGAGCGCCAGCGGGATGCCTTCGTGAATCGACAGGATGCAGGTCATGCCTTCCTGCAGATATGCCTTCTGGTCACCCATCGTTTCGACATCGACGACGACCTGATCATAGGTCTGCGGGTTCATGAAGTGGAAGCCTTCGCCGTCTTCATAGAGGAACTGGAAGTTGACGTCTTCGACGAAAGCGCGCTCGACCTGTTCGGTCGTGCGCCAGCGCTCGGACACCTTCACGCCATCGACGATGCGGCGCATGTCAACCTGCGTGACCGGCGTGCCCTTGCCCGGGTGGAAGTTGTTGGCAGTGAGAACGACGTAGAGCTTGCCTTCCACTTCGAGAACGTTGCCCTTGCGGACGGAGGAGGCGATGACCTTGACCATAAGACTTCCTTGTAACTCAGGCTTCGGCGTCGTAGAGGACTGTCGCAATAGCCCCGGAGACGCGATTGATTTTCCTTTGGGGCGGCAACTAACGTAAAATCCGGTGAAAAGCCAGCCCTCGCGTTGGTCCTTGCAGTGAAGAAGCGGAGAATGACCCTGACGAGCGCCAAAGCCTCGCCCTGGTGGACGCCTGATGTTCATGCGGATCGCCGCCCGTTCCTGATAGGGCGCAATGCGATCCAGGCGGCTCTGCGTCTTTACTTTGCCAAGGAAGACTTCATCGAAGTCGATACATCGGCTCTACAGGTCTCCCCCGGCAACGAGGCGCATCTTCATGCCTTCGCGACCGAAGCGCTGACGACCGACGGGCAGTCCGCACCCTTCTATCTGCACACGTCGCCGGAATTCGCCTGCAAGAAGCTGCTCTCGGCCGGCGAGCAGCGCATTGCCTGCTTCGCGCATGTCTATCGCAACCGCGAGCGCGGGCCGCTGCACCACCCTGAATTCACCATGCTGGAATGGTACCGGGCGGGCGAGAGCTACGAGACGCTGATGATGGACTGCGTGCGGATGGCCGCGCTCGCTGCCGAGACCGTCAAGGCATCCAAGCTCACCTATCGCGGCGCCGAGGCCGATCCCTTTGCCGGGCCGGAGCGGATTTCCGTTGCCGAGGCGTTCGAGCGTTACGCCGGGATCGATCTGCTTGGCTCCGTCGCTGCCGATGGTTCGACGGACCGCGAGCATCTGGCAGCCGAGCTGCGCCGCAACGGCCTGCGCGTTGCCGAAGACGATAGCTGGGCCGATCTCTTCAGCCGGGCGCTGGTCGAAAAGATCGAGCCGCACCTCGGTTTCGGCCGCATCACCATTCTCGACGAATATCCGGTTTCGGAAGCTGCCCTGGCGCGACCCTCGGCTGGCGATCCCAGAGTTGCCGAGCGTTTCGAGGTCTATGCCTGCGGAGTCGAGCTTGCCAATGGTTTCGGCGAGCTGACCAACGCCGCAGAACAGCGCCGCCGTTTCGAGATCGAGATGGCCGAGAAGGCGCGCATCTATGGCGAGCGCTATCCGCTGGACGAGGATTTTCTCGACGCGCTGCAGATCATGCCGGAGGCAAGCGGCATCGCGCTCGGCTTCGACCGGCTGGTGATGCTGGCGACGGGCGCTACACGCATCGATCAGGTGCTCTGGGCGCCTGTCGCGGAGTATGGCCGATGAATATCGTCCGGCCGATCAAGAGCGTCGATGACCTGTCGAACGCCGGCCTGATCGCCGAGGGCGACCGGTTGGCCCTCGAAGAGGTCGCGGCCCGCTATGCGATCGCGCTGACGCCTTCAGTCGCGGCGTTGATCGATCGCGATGATCCGGCCGATCCGATCGCGCGCCAGTTCGTACCTGTCGGCGACGAATTGCGGATTCTGCCGGAAGAGCGCGCCGACCCGATCGGCGATATCGCGCATAGCCCTGTCGAGGGCATCGTCCATCGCTATCCGGATCGTGTGCTGCTGAAGGCCGTGCATGTCTGCCCGGTCTATTGCCGCTTCTGCTTCCGCCGCGAAATGGTCGGCCCCCAGGGACTGGGCACGCTGGAGCCGGAGGCAATGAAGGCCGCCTTCGATTATATCCGCCAGCACGATGAAATCTGGGAAGTCATTCTGACGGGTGGTGATCCGCTGATCCTGTCGCCACGGCGTCTCGAAGAGATCATGCGGGAACTGGCGACGATCGATCATGTCAAGATCGTCCGTTTCCATACCCGTGTTCCGGTGGTCGAGCCGCGCAAGATCGATGCGGCGCTGGTTGCGGCGCTGAAGGCCAGCGGCAAGACCGTCTACGTCGCACTGCATGCGAACCACCCCCGTGAATTCACCGATGAGGCCCGCGCCGCCTGCGCCCGTCTCGTCGATGCCGGGATCGTCATGATTAGTCAGTCGGTGCTGCTGAAGGGCGTCAACGACGACCCGGCCGTGCTTGCCGACCTGATGAAGCGGTTCGTCGAGAACCGCATCAAGCCCTATTACCTGCATCATCCCGATCTGGCGCCGGGCACCAGCCATTTCCGGCTGTCGATCGAAGAGGGTCAGAAGATCGTTGCCGCCCTGCGCGGACGTATCTCCGGTCTTTGCCAACCTGCCTATATTCTCGATATCCCCGGCGGTCACGGCAAGACGGTGATCTCGCAGAGCGGGTTGCGCAAGACGGCGGACGGCTGCTTTTCGGTCTCGGATTATCGCGGCGGCGAACACGTCTATCCGCCGGTGGTTTGACGGTTTTGCGTTTCATTTCTGCACTGCAGGCTTGAACGCCAATTTCGGGTATTTCGGCAGATCGTTGCCGCAAATCGCTGAAATCAAATATAAAACATCGATCGCTTTCGAATATCCGATAAAACTTTAAGTATGAACCTTGCTCATATTTAACCAGACCAATTAGCGGAATGTTGTTTTTTCCGGCCTAAAAGAACGCTCATGATTTAGGCGATGACTGCCTGCTCAGGATCATGACAATCTTGGAGATGCTAGGATGAACACGACAATCCGCGACCTTATAGCCAAGTTCGGCAAGCTTCCGGTGGCGGTCGACCAGATCGCCGATGATGCCGATCTCTATGCGGCGGGTCTTACGTCCTTCGCCTCCGTGCAGCTGATGCTGGGCATCGAGGAAGCCTTCGACATCGAGTTCCCCGACAATCTGCTCAACCGCAAATCCTTCGCCAGCATTTCGGCGATCGAGAAGACCGTCGATCAGATCAAGGACAGCCGGAAGGTCGCCTGATGAACTTCCAGGTCAAGATTGCCGAAGAGAGTTTTGCGGCACGGGCCGCACGCGTCGCCGAGATCGCTGCCAAGCACGCCGATACGGTCGATGCGGAAGGCCGCTTCCCGCGCGAAGCTGTCGATGCGATGAAGGCTGAGCGGCTGCTCGGCATCCAGATCCCCCGCCATCTCGGTGGCGAGGGTGCGACGACGACCGAAATCGCCGAACTCTGCTCCATTCTTGGCCAGGCTTGCGCCGCAAGCGCCATGGTTTTCGCCATGCATCACATCAAGCTTTCGAGCCTGGTGGAACACGGCACTGAAAGCGAATGGCATGCAGGCTTCATGCAGCGCCTCGCTGACGAGCAGCTTTTGATCGCCTCGGCGACGACGGAAGGCGGTATCGGCGGCAACCTGCGCAACAGTATCTGCGCCATCGAGGTCAGCGGCGGTATCTGCCGCCTCGAAAAGGACGCAACCGTCATCTCCTATGGCTCGCATGCCGATGCGATCCTGATTACCTCGCGCAGCAATCCGGAAGCCGCTTCCTCCGACCAGGTTCTGACTGCCTTCACCAAGGATCAGTACACGATCGAGCGGACCCATGTCTGGAACACACTCGGCATGCGCGGCACCTGCTCGGACGGGTTCCTGTTCAAGGGCGAGGCGCCGGCGGTCCAGATCCTGCCGAAACCCTTCGCCGAGATCGCCGCGCAGTCGATGCTTGCCTCCTCGCACCTCCTCTGGAGCGGCGTCTGGTACGGTATCGCCGTCGATGCTGTCTCCCGCGCTCAATCCTTCGTGCGTGCTGCTGCGCGCAAATCTCCCGGCGCCCCGCCCCCAGGTGCGCTCCGGCTCGCGGAAGTTTCCAACCTTCTGCAGATGGTCAAGTCCAATGTCGTTGCGGGCCTCAAGGCCTATGAGGACGCCAAGGCCGATCCCGACAAGCTGTCGTCGATGGGCTTTGCCGTTGCCATGAACAACGTGAAGATCGCCTCGTCGGAAACGATCCTGGAGATCGTCAACCACGTCATGCTGATCTGCGGCATCATGGGCTACAAGAACGGCACGCCCTTCAGCGTCGGCCGCCATCTGCGAGACGCGCATTCCGCGCAGCTCATGATCTCGAATGACCGCATCCTCGGCAACACGTCGAGCATGCTTCTCGTCCACAAGCAGGACACTAGCCTACTGGGGTGACTCACATGGATATGCAGACCTCGTTTCTGGACCGGCTTTTCGAATCCGGCCTGCTGATCGATACCGGCGTTGATGGTCTTTATGGCCGCAGCGGCCAGTTCGAAGACGTGATCACCGCCTTCGAGCGGCTGATCGACAAGTTCGGTGGCGCCGATGGCGCGGAGGCCATGCGCTTTCCGCCGGGCATGAACCGGGCGATCTTCGAAAAGAGCGGCTACATGAAGAGCTTCCCGCAGCTGGCCGGTACCGTGCACAGCTTCTGCGGCGCCGAGCTCGACCACATGAACCTGCTGCAATGCATGGAAGTCGGCGACGACTGGACCAAGGGCCAGGAAGCGACCGAAATCGTGCTGACGCCGGCAGCCTGCTATCCGCTTTATCCGACGATCGCCAAGCGCGGCAATCTGCCGGCCAATGGCGGTCTCTACGATCTGCAGTCCTACTGCTTCCGACACGAGCCTTCCAAGGATCCGGCACGCCAGCAGCTGTTCCGCATGCGCGAATATGTTTGCATGGGCACGGAAGCCAACGTGACGGAATTCCGCCAGCGCTGGATGGATCGCGGCGTTGAGATGATGAAGCAGGTCGGCCTCGACGTCGTCATCGATGTCGCCAACGACCCGTTCTTCGGCCGCGCCGGCAAGATGATGGTCAACAACCAGCGTGACCAGAATCTTAAGTTCGAGCTGCTGATCCCGATCACCTCGACCGCCAATCCAACGGCCTGTATGAGCTTCAACTATCATCAGGATTCGTTTGGTCTGAAGTGGGGCCTAAACCTCGAAGACGGCAGCGTCGCGCATACGGCATGCGTCGGCTTCGGTCTTGAACGCATCGCGCTCGCGCTCTTCCATCACCACGGTCTCGACGTGAAGGAATGGCCCGAAAACGTTCGCAAGGCGCTCTGGGGCTGAGATCTCGGATGAACGCCGTTTTTCCAGCCATCCGTCCCGATGGCTACGCCAGGCATGCGCTCCATTCCAGTGAGCGCATGTGGCCTGAAACCAATTGCTACATCGATCTCTGGATCGAAGTGCTGAACGCGCTTCGTCTGCCGCCGGAAGCCATGCTCGGCTTCACGATGACGCAGGATTTCGAAGGCGATCAGTTCACCTTCTTCAAGGTGCCGCTCGAAGATCTCGAAGCGCTGTTCGGCATCCGCGTCAGCGAGCTGGCGATTTTCGATGCAGTGGAAAGCCATATCCAGACGCAGATCGGCCGGGGCCGTCTCTGCCTGATCGAGATGGATTCCTATTTCATGCCCGATACGCAAGGTACCGCCTATCGCACCGAACACGGCAAGACGACGGTGGCAATCAACCGCCTGGACATGGCGGCCAAGCGCGTCGAATACTTCCACAATGCCGGCTTCTTCTCGCTCGAAGGCGAGGATTTCGACGGGCTGTTCCAGCTGCATCTGACGGAAGCCGATGCGCCGTTCCTGCCCTATACGGAATTTGCGAAATTTCCGGCGATGCTTCCCGGCGATGCCGATATCCGCAAGGTTTCCGGCGAGTTCTTCCGCAAGCATTTTGCGCGCCGCCCTTCCACAAATCCGATCCGGGCCTTCGCTTCGGTTTTCCCGCAGCAGGTCGAGGCGGTTGCCGAGCGTCCCTTCGGCTTCTTCCACAAATATGCGTTCAACACGTTGCGCCAGTTCGGCGCCAATTTCGAGCTGGCGGCCGATCATCTTGCCTGGCTGGCACCCGGCCGCTTCGCCGATGCCGAAGCTAGTGCGAGGCAAATTTCCGAGACTGCAAAATCGGTGCAGTTCCAGCTGGCGCGTGCCGTCACCCGCAAGAAATTCGAGCCGTTGCAGACCGCGCTTGATCCGGCTGCCGATGCATGGGATTCCATGATGGCTTCGATTTCCGAGCGGTTGTGACACCGGAGAGTTGAGCATGCGGGGGAGGTTGGCAAGCGTCGCGGCAGAGGAAGTTCTGCTTTCGGAAGGATGGAACCTCGTCCTGACCGAGCCGGATGCCTATGCGACGCCGCACGATATTCCGCCGACATCGCAGTTCATCGCCGCACCCGTGCCCGGTACGGTCGCGGCTGCACTCGAAAAGGCCGGACTGTTCGACCGCGAAAATCCGCAGCCGCTGAACACCCGCGATGCCTGGTATGTCTGCCGCCTGTTCGATGCAGAGCCGGGCGACTGGATACTTCGGCTCGAAGGGCTGGCGACGCTCTGTCATGTGTTCGTCAACGGCAAGGAGATGCTGTTTTCGGAGAGCATGTTCACCGCGCACGAAATTCCTGTGACGCTCGCTGGTGGCGACGAGCTCGCGCTTTGCTTCCGCGCCCTGGCGCCGAAGCTTGCCGAACCCGGACCGCGGGCCCGGTGGCGCCCGCAGATGATCACGTCCCCCGGTCTCAAGAATATCCGCACCACGGTGCTCGGCCACATGCCCGGCTGGTGCCCGGAGATTCACGCCGTCGGCCCCTGGCGGGCGATTTCGCTGGTGCGCGGCGGCCCGGTCTCGATCGACAATGTCTCGATCCGCGCGGTTCTCGACGAGGATGGTGCCGGGCGCCTCAGCGTGTCGCTCTATTGCGATGCCGAGGAGCCGGTGCTGCAGCTGCGCTGCGGCGAGCATGAAGCGTCCTTCGAGAAGGTTGGCGACAACCATTATTCGGCGATCCTGAAGATCCCCAACGTGACGCCCTGGTGGCCGCATACGCATGGCACAGCGCATCTCTATGAGCTGACGCTTGTCTCCGACGGGATCGCACACCCGCTCGACAAGACCGGTTTCCGGCGGATCGAGCTGGATCGGGGTGTCGATGGCGATGGTTTTGGTCTTGTCATCAACGGCGAGCGGGTGTTCTGCCGCGGCGCGGTCTGGACGACGGCTGACATCGTGCGGCTGCCTGGAGATCGCGGCGCCTACGAGCCGTTCCTGCGGCTTGCGGCGGAAGCCGGTATGAACATGATCCGCATCGGCGGCACGATGGCCTACGAGACGCCGGAGTTTTTCGCGCTGTGCGACGAGCTCGGCCTGCTCGTCTGGCAGGACTTCATGTTCGCCAATTTCGACTATCCGCGAAACGACAAGGCCTTTGCCGGTCATGTCCATACCGAGGTCGAAGGCTTCCTGCATGGCGTCCAGGCGTCGCCGTCGCTCGCCGTGCTCTGCGGCGGCAGCGAGGTGCACCAGCAGGCGGCGATGCTCGGCTTGCCGCGCGAATTCTGGGGTGGTCCTGTGACCGACGAGGTGATCCCGGCAATCGCTTCCCGCCTGCGGTCCGATGTGCCCTATGTGCCGAATTCGCCCTATGGCGGCGCGATGCCGTTTTCCCCGAATGCAGGGGTGACCCACTATTACGGTGTCGGCGCCTATATGCGCCCGCTTGAGGATGCGCGCAGGGCGGATGTGCGTTTTGCCGCCGAGAGCCTCGCCTTTGCCCATGTTCCGCAGCAATCGATGCTGCAGCGGCATCTCGACGTTCCCGCCGTCCACAGCCCGCTCTGGAAGGTGCGCGTGCCCCGCGATCGCGGCGCGTCCTGGGATTTCGAGGATGTCCGTGATTTCTATCTCGGCCTTCTCTACGACATCGATCCGGCAAGCCTTCGCCGCGAGAACCCGGAGCGCTATCTCGAGCTCTCCCGCGCCGTCACCGGAGAGGTGCTGATCGAGACCTTTGCCGAATGGCGCCGCACCGGTTCGCGTTGCGACGGTGCGCTTGTCTGGACACTGCAGGACCTGCTCCCCGGCCCGGGCTGGGGCGTGATCGATTCCACCGGTGAGCCCAAGCCGGTCTGGTATGCGATGCGCCGTGCCTTCAAGCCGCTGCAGGTGCTGCTGACCGACGAAGGCACCAACGGGCTCGACATTCACGTCATCAACGAGACCGCAGCCGATCTTGCGGCAGAACTCGAGATCATCAGCTTCCGCGACGGCCGGCAGCAGGCGGCGAGCGGTAGCCACAGCCTGGCGCTTGCTGCGCGCAGCAAACAGAAGATCGCCGCGACCGAGCTTTTCGGCGCCTTCTTCGACACGACCTATGCCTTCCGCTTCGGCCCGCCCTCGCATGACGTCACGGTCGCGCGGCTTCGCTCCGTCGATGGCGAATTGCTGGGCGAAGCGTTTCATTTCCCGCTCGGTCGCGCCAAGGCCTGCCATGACGCCAGCATCGACGTCAGGCTCGTCGAGGACGCGGGCCATTGGGCGGTCGATCTGACGACCGATCGCCTTGCGCAGTCGGTGCATGTCGAAGCCGCCGGTTACCGTCCGTCGGACGACTGGTTCCATCTCGCGCCGGGCATCCAGCGGCGCATTCGTTTGGCGCCGATGACGGCAGATGCGGGCGAGCCTCGGGGCGAGGTGCTCTGCGCCGGAAACATGCGCCGCTTTGCCTTCAGCGCCGGTGGTTAAGGACAAGATGTCGATCCGATCGCTTTACCGTGCCTTTCGCTCCCATGTTCTGCAGCGGCTGATCCCGAAATCGCGTGTTGCGTTCGATCCGGCGCGTCCGGTCGAAGTCGCCGGCTATCTCTCGATGATGGCAGGTGTGGGTGAGTCGGCGCGGCTCTGTGCCGACGCCCTGGTCTCGGCCGGCCGGACGATTTCGCTGCGCGATGTCAGCACTCATGCTGGCGAGGGATCGTCGGTCGAGTGGACGGCGGCTTCGCAGTCTTCGGCCAAGCCCGGCACCCGCATCTGGCACCTCAATCCGCCGATGCTGCCGCGCGCCGTTATCAGCACCGGTCTCGGCGAATTCGCGCGGGCCTACAATATCGGCTATTGGGCTTGGGAACTGGAAGTCGTTCCTGCCGAATGGCGTAACGGTGCGCGCTATGTGAATGCCGTCTTCGTGCCCTCCGAATTCACCCGCAAGGCGATCGCACCGTTGACGTCGGCGCCCGTCATCGTCGTGCCGCATCCGGTGACAGAGAAGCCCGCTGCCGACGGCATGCGCGCAAAGTTCGGGATCGAGGACGATGCCTTCCTCGTCAGCTTCATCTTCAGCGCGGGATCGTCGATCAACCGGAAGAACCCGCAGGCGGTGATCGACGCCTTCAAGATTTTCCAGGCGCGCTGCCCGGAGGCATTCCTGCTGATGAAGGGCAGTGGCGATCCGGCGAAGGATGCCGGATTGGCCGCGCTTTATCGCTCCGCCGAGGGCAATAGCCGGATTCGGATCGTTACCGACAAGCTGGCGAGCAGCGAGATCAACGGGCTGATCCGAGATTCGGATGCCTATATCTCGCTGCACCGCTCGGAAGGTTTCGGTCTCACCGTTGCCGAGGCGATCATCCACAACACGCCTGTCGTGAGCACGGGCTGGTCGGGCACAGTGGATTTCTGCGATCCGGACAATACCTGGAACGTCGCGCCGTCGCTGATCCCCGTCGTCGATACGCATCCGGAATTTGCGGCGCTTGACAGTGCGGTCTGGGCCGATCCATCGCCTGAAATCGCCGCCGGATATCTGGAACAGATTTATGCCGATCCGGAAACCGCCAAGGCGAAAGCGGCGCGGGCGAAGCGCTTCCTGATCGCCTATCTCGAGGCCAATACCTACGAGAAAGCGCTGCAAACACTGGCGAGCGCTGCCCGTTAACCGAAAACTTCGGGCCTTATTTAACGGTTTCACTTTAGGAATGGCTGAGAAAGCAACGGAACGGGACTGATGTCGAACGGGATCATAGCAAACTCGGTGATGAACGCTGCGGCCGGCATGCTGCTGCTTGCCACCGGCTTCGCCTCGTCGATCATCACCGCGCGCCTGCTCGGCCCCGAGGCGAACGGCATCGTCGCCTTCTCGCTGTGGCTCGTCGTCACTGGCGCTTCGATTGCCGAACTCGGCTCCAGCATTACGCTGCTGAAAACCCTGCCGCAGCTCAGCGCCCAGGGTTATGACAGCAGGAGGCGCATGGGCTTTGCGTCGATCCTCGTCACCTTCATGGTATTCTCGACGGTGGTGCTGCTCGGGCTCTACGCGATCTTCTTCCTGTCGTCGGAGGAGATGCATTGGGCCGAAACCGCGCCGTCAGTGGCACTCGTTACCGGCGCGCTGTTCTTCATCCAGGCGATCGGCTCCTTCGTCAAATTCTACCTGATCGGCGAAAAGCGGCTTGGCGACTTCTTCAAGCTGACGGTTGGCGTGTCGATCCTGCAGCTCGGCGGCGTTGCGATTGGTGCCGTTCTGCATGGCGTCGAGGGCGTGCTGATCGGTTATGCGCTCGGCCAGCTGGTGTTCTTCGTCGCGACTATGCCGATCCTCTTCGCCAAGCGGGACAAATGCGGCATCGCTTTCGGTGCGCTGGCCTCGTCCTCGGTGATCATCTCGACGCAGTTCCTGATCGATTCCGTCTTTATCAACCGCCTCGAACTGCTGTTCCTGCAGCAGTTCTGGTCGGTCGAGATGGTCGGCTATTATGCGATCGGCCTGTCGGTCGCCAATATCGCCCTGCAGCTGCCGATCCAGATGACCGGGAGCTTGTTGCCCTATTATTCCGAGCAGCGCCACAGCAGCAAGGATGCCACGCTTCCCGTCGAAGTCTTCGCCGCCGTCACCCGCAGCATGGCCTATATCATCCTGCCGATGAGCTTCGGGCTTGCCGCCATCTCGGGCGTGCTCGTCGTCAGCGTCTTCGGTGAGGCCTTCCGCCCGAGTGGTCCCGTCGTCATGCTGCTGGCGCTCGCCGCACCCGCCTACACCTTCATGCAGATCCTCAGCCTCTACCTCCTGTCGATGGACCGGGTGCGCGATCGCCTGAAGACCAGTGTGATTGGTGGCCTTGTGATGGTAGGCGGTTGTTTACTCCTGGTGCCTAGTTTTGCGGCGGAAGGTGCGGCACTCGTTCGCATCGGCGTTTTTGTCGTGATGTGCGTGATCATGATCAAACAGACCGGATTTGGCAGCCAGCTGTCGACCCTCTATGTCAGCCTCGCGAAGGTGACGGCCGCCGCAGTCCTCTGCGCGATGGCGGCGCTTGCCGTGCTTGAGGTCTTCCATAATCCGGTTGGGCTGGTTCTCGCGATAATCGCCGGTGGCATTGCCTATCTGCTGGCGCTGAAGTTCCTCAAGGTCATTCCGCGGCAGGATGCGCTGGTCATCCGCTCGATCCTCGGCAAGGTTCCCTCGGCATTGCGTGGCCACGCGCTGAAGGCCGCACAGTTCATCGCGCCGCTACCACCTGAAAAGGACGGCGAAGCTTCTGCCGCAATGGTTCAGGAGCCCGCGGAAGGTGCCGGCCGCAGCGCTGCATTTCCGGTTGCCTTCGACGGAACGATCGGGCTGTTCATGCCTGAAAATCCTGCCGTCACCAAGCGTTCTTCGGCGGTGCTCTTCGTCAGCCCCTGGGGCTTCGAGGAAATGTGCAGCCGCAAGTTTTATCGCGTGGCCGCCGAGCATCTTTCGGATATCGGCGTTCCCAGCCTGCGTTTCGACTATCTCGGCACCGGCGATGCGCTCGATTTCGGCAGCGAGCCGGCGACGCTGGCAAGCTGGGAGAAATCGATCCGTGCAGCCGCCGAAGAGCTGAAGTCGCTCAGCGGCTGCGACCAGATCATTCTGGCAGCTCAGGGCATCGGCGCAGCACTCGTGCAGCGCATCGGCGCGACGATACCCGGTGTCAGCGGCGTCGCGCTTCTGGCTCCCGTATTGAGCGGCCGCGGGTATCTCCGCGAACTCAACATGTGGGCGAAGATCATTCACGCCGATCTCGGCCTCAGCAAGGAACACGCGCCCGCCGATCAGGTGACGATCGCCGGTCTGTTCATGCCGGAAGCGATCGCCGCCGAAATCCGCAAGCTCAATCTGACCACTCCGGAAGGCATTGCCGCGGCCAAGTATGTTCTCTTCGAACATCCGTCGCGCGCCGGCGATTCCGCCTTTGCCGAAGCCTTGCGAGCCCTTGGCGCCAGCGTCGATGAGAAGGTGTTCGAAGGCTACGAGGAACTGGCGACCAATCCACTGTTTGCCAAGACGCCGATGGCCGTCGTCGCGGAGCTTGCCCGCTGGATCGAAGCGAACACCGTTCCCGATGCCACTGCTGCCAACTCGGTCGTTCCAGCCGAAAACCAGATCCTGCGCGGTGACGGTTTTGATGAGGTACCGGTTCGCTTCGGTGATCATCATCATCTCGTCGGCGTTCTCAGCCGCCCGATCGGTGAGTCCCAGGGCAACTCGGTGATGTTCCTGACCACCGCTTATGACCGGCATGCCGGCTGGGGCCGGACGATCGTCGACATGGCGCGTGATCTCGCCCGACAGGGTGTCACGTCGCTGCGCTTCGATTCAGCCAATGTCGGCGACAGCGTTCCGCGCCCGGATGCGCCCGATCAGATCCTCTATTCAGCCACCCAGATCGAAGACGCTGTCTCGGCGCTCGATCTTCTGGAGGCGCATGTGCCGGGGCCGGTCATGGTCGCCGGGCGCTGCAGCGGCGGCTATGTCGCTTTCCGCGCCGGGATTGCCGACGAGCGTCTAAAGGCCGTCGTCTCGATCAATCCCTTCGTCTATTATTGGGACCCGGCGGTCCAGGTTGCCAAGGAGCACGTCGTTTCGGTGCCGCGCAGCGTCGATGACTACAGCCAGCGTCTGATGAATATCGAAACTCTGAAACGGCTGTTCCGCGGCCAGGTCGACGTGAAGGCCGCGTTCCAGAATTTCTTCATCGCCGTCGGCCGCCGCGTCTCCTACCGCTTCGCGCCGCTGATCGAGCTTCTGCCGCACAAGGGTCATGTCGCCCGCGAGGTGAAGCATGCCTTCGCCTCCTTCGGTAAGCGGAATGTGCCGCTGACGCTGATCTACAGCGAAGCCGATGTCGGCCTCGATCACATGTATTTCCACTTTGGCCCGGGTGGCCGCAAGCTGCAGCGCTATCCGAATGTGCGCCTCGTTATGCTTCAGGACGCCGACCATAACCTGACGCCGCTGGAATCGCGCCGGATCGTTCTGGAAGAGATCGCCAAGCTGGCGAAAGCTTAAGCGCTAGCTTTGAAAGCCGGGATGCCGAGCGACCGGTAGAGCTCGATATAGAGCCCGGCGACATGATTCCAGGAATAGGGGCGAGCTGCCGCTATCAGCGCTTCACGCATGGCCGCCGGGTTTGCAGAGATCGCATCGAATGCGGCGCCGATCGCATCGGCTGCTGTCCCGGCGTCGCAGAAATCCGTGATCGCCACCGGTGCCTGACGCTCTGCGAGGGCGCGGTAGGCGGCATTGCCGTTTAGAACGGGATAGAGCCCGGCGCTCATGGCCTCTAGTGCGACGAGGCCGAAGCCTTCGTATTCCGAGGCGGAGGCGAAGAGCGAGGCGCCCGAGATCAGTGCCCGGATGGCTTCGTTGTCGATGCCGACATGCAGGCCGACCGATTGGGCGAGATTGCGCGAGGCGATTTCGGCGCGCAGATCGCCGGCCTTGAGATCGGATTCCGAGCCGACGATATCGAGATGCCAGGACGTGTCGCGGCCCGTCAGCACCCGCATGGCGTCGAGGAGATGATCCAGACGCTTGTTTACCGAGAAGCGGCCGATGGTGACGATCCGGCGAAGCGGGGTGTGCGATGCGCTATCAGCGAACTTGCCGATATCGACGCCGTTCTCGATCAGCACGGTATTCTGGGCGATCTGCGAAAACTGGGCGATATCCGAGGTGCTGCAGCCAATGACGCGGCGATAGTTCATGGCCGAGAGGCGCGTCAGTGTCTGGAACCAGACCTTCTTCAATGCGGCATATTTCTGCGTATGGAAGAAGCCGCCATGGGTGGTCACGACCATCGGCTTTCGATGCAGGATCCGGCCGATCGCCAGCGCATCGAAGAAGAAGTCGATGGCGTGAACATGCACGAGATCAGCATCGCCGAGATGGCGGAAGACCTGTGGGGCGATCGGGTAGCGCGTGCTGCCGGACCAGGGAATGCGGACGACCTCGATACCGTCGATGGTTTCGCGCGGTGGCAGCTTGCGGTCGCGGGCCGTGAAGAGCGTATCGAGCGTTACGACGCGGACGCGGAAGCCGCGTCTTGCCGTTTCACGCGCCAGATTGGCGACGACGTCTTCGAGGCCGCCGCGGTTCGGCAGGAACTGGCGCACGACATGGACGATCAGCGGAGCGTCTGCCCTCTGCACTTTCGTGGTCATGCCCGCCGTTGCTTCCAAAACGATACTCCTGACCCCGCGCGGCCACATAGCCGGACGAAATACCCGATCGCCTTAAGGCCGGGTTTACGGTGCGGCGCACGGCCGGAAATCTTGCGAAGACGGTTAATCGCCAGATGGCTCAGAAAGCCTTGAAAGTCAGTGTCGTCAGCGAACGGACGATGCCCGGGATATTGGCGATGTTGTCGTTGATGAACTTGCCGATATCCTGGCCTTCTTCGATATAGACCTTCAGCAGCAGATCGTAATCGCCGCTGGTCGAATAGAGCTCAGAAACACGTTCCGTCTGGTAGATGGCGTCTGCGACTTCGTAGGTCTTGCCGGGAGCGCACTGGAGCTGGACGAAAATGGGCTTCATAGGACTTTCCTGCGGATCGGATGCTGTTGGCGCGCATAATGCGCGAAAGCTCTCCCCGGATGCAAGCTCAAGACTTGGCTTCTGCCTCTATCCACTCGCGAAAGGCAGCAAGCGGGGCGTAATCGGCGCGTTCGGAGGGGTAGGCGAGATAGTAGCAGTCGCGGCTTTCGATCTCCCGGTCGATCGCGGCGACGAGATCTCCGCGCTTCAGTTCGTCCTGGATCAGGAAGGTCGGCAGCAAGGCGACGCCGAGGCCGGCGACGGCAGCCTGTGCTGCGGTGGCGAACTGGTCGAACAGCATGCCGTGAAGGCTTTGGAAGGCGACGCCGTTTTCGGCAAACCAGATCTCCCAGGCGTCCGGCCGCGTCGTCAGATGCAGCAGCGGCAGGTCCAGCAGGTGTTCGGGCTTGCTGATCGCATGCTCCCTGAAAAACTGCGGGCTGCAGGCCGGAACCGTCTTCTCCGACATCAGAAAGGTCAGCTCGGCACCCGGCCAGTGTGGGTGGCCGAAATGGATCGCGGCATCGATGGCATCGAGGCGGAAATCGAAGGAGGAGAGCCGGGTAACGAGATTGATCGTGACGCCCGGGTTGCTGCGCAGGAAGCCTCCCAACCGCGGTGCCAGCCAGCGTGTGCCGAAAGTTGGCAGGATCGCCAGATTGAGCGTGCCGCCATGCGGGTTGGCCCGCAGGTTCAAAGAGGCGCTGGAAATGCGGCGCAACGCTTCCCGGATTTCTCGCGCGTAGCTGTCTCCCGCCAAGGTCAGCCTGACGGTCTGGCGTTCGCGCAGGAACAGTTCGACGCCGAGCTGTTCTTCGAGCGCCTTGATCTGCCGGCTGACGGCGCTCTGGGTGAGGTCCAGCTCGCGAGCTGCAGCGGTGACGCTGCCGGTGCGTGCCACCGCTTCGAAGGCCGCAAGCAGGGAGATCGATGGCAGAAAACGGCGTGATGCGAGCATATCTCATTCCATTTCAGAATGACCTGTTTCCGAAACGTCGATATTCACTCCAATAAGCGCTTTGTAAAGAATGGTTTGCCGCAATTTTGGAATGAACTGGCGCAGCGAAAGCCCTGCCGTCAGACGCTTTCGCAGGCCGTCCGGTAGCGGTAGGTTAACGGCGATTTTGCCTTGGGATGGAACGACCGATGTTGAATGATCCGCGCTCGCACGGGCTCTGGGAAAAGACCGCTCCGCAACCGCCTGTCACCGCGCCGCTTCAGGGCGCAGTCGAGGCCGATGTGGTGATCGTCGGCGGCGGCTATACCGGCATCTCCTCCGGCCTGCATCTGGCGGAAGCCGGGACGAAGGTCGTTCTGCTCGAAGCCAAGGAGATCGGCTTCGGCGGTGCCGGCCGCAATGTCGGCCTGATCAATGCCGGCATGTGGGTGATGCCCGATGATCTTCCCGGCGTTCTCGGCGAGGTCTATGGCGAGCGGCTGCTCGATATGCTCGGCAATGCGCCGCGTCTGGTCATGGAGCTGATCGACAAGCATGGGATCGCCTGCGAGCTCGAAAAGAACGGCACGCTGCATTGCGCCGTCGGCGCCGAGGGCCTCAAGGAGATCGAGGACCGGGCGGAGCAATGGGGCAGGCGCGGTGCGCCGGTAACCTTGCTCGACGCGGCGGAAACCGCCCGCCGAATCGGCAGCGACGCCTATGCGGGAGCGCTGCTCGACATGCGCGCCGGCACGCTGCAGCCGCTCGCCTATGCGCGCGGGCTGGCGCATGCTGCCGTCAAGGCCGGCGTCTCGCTGCACACGGCAAGTCCGGTGACCGCCACCGAGCGCAAGGGCGCCAAATGGGTGGTGCGGACGGAAAAAGGTTCGGTGACCGCCGACTGGATCATCGTCGCTACCGATGCCTACAGCACCGGCCCCTGGGAGCAGGTGCGCACCGAGCAGGTCCATCTTCCCTATTTCAATCTCGCCACCACGCCGCTCAGCGACAATCTGCGCAAGTCGATCCTGCCCGGCCGCGAAGGCGTCTGGGATACCAAGGAGATCCTGTCGTCCTTCCGCATGGACCAGGCCGGCCGCCTCGTCTTCGGCAGCGTTGGTGCGCTACGCAATACCGGTATTTCGGTCCATAAGAACTGGGCGAAGCGCTCGCTGCGGAAACTCTTCCCGCAGATCGGCGAGGTCGAGTTCGAATGCGAGTGGTACGGCAAGATCGGCATGACCGACAATGCCCTGCCGCGCTTCCACAAGTTTGCCGAAAACGTCGTCGGTTTTTCCGGCTATAATGGCCGCGGCATTGCGCCGGGCACGGTCTTCGGGCGTACGCTGGCGCAGCATATTCTCGGCCAGATGAGCGAAGCCGATCTGCCGCTGCCGCTGACCGACCCGCGCGAGCCGGGGTTACGGGCAATCAAGGAAATGTGGTACGAAGCCGGCGCCCAGCTTGCCCACTTCGCCGATGCACGTTTTTAAGAACAAGAAGGTTGGAAACACATGACCATCGCTAGCCTCGATCTCGCAGCCGAAACGAAGAAGCTGCTTTCCGAACTCGGCGTCGACGCCGCCCGCTATACCGGCGGCACGCTGCGCGTCACCTCGCCCGTCACCGGCAAGGAAATCGGTGCACTGAAGGAAGATACCGTTGCCGACGCCAAGAAGGCGATCGATGCAGCACATAAGGCCTTTGCCGAATGGCGTGCCGTTCCGGCGCCGAAGCGCGGCGAGCTCGTCCGGCTGCTCGGCGAAGAGCTGCGCGCCGCCAAGGGCGCGCTTGGCCGTCTCGTCTCGATCGAAGTCGGTAAGATCACGTCCGAAGGTCTCGGCGAAGTTCAGGAAATGATCGACATCTGCGATTTCGCCGTCGGACTTTCCCGTCAGCTTTACGGCCTGACGATTGCCACCGAGCGCTCTGAGCACCGCATGATGGAAAGCTGGCATCCGCTCGGCGTCGTCGGCATCATCTCGGCCTTCAACTTCCCGGTCGCCGTCTGGTCGTGGAATGCGGCGCTGGCGCTGGTCTGCGGCAACGCAACGGTCTGGAAGCCGTCCGAAAAGACGCCGCTGACGGCGCTTGCGACGCAAGCGCTGTTCGAGCGGGCGCTGAAGCGCTTCGTCGCCGAAGGCGGCACGGCGCCGGCCAATCTCTCGACACTGCTGATCGGCGGCCGGGATGTCGGTGAAGTCCTCGTCGACCATCCCAAGGTGCCGCTGGTTTCGGCGACCGGCTCGACCGCCATGGGCCGCGCCGTCGGTCCGCGCCTGTCGCAGCGTTTCGCCCGCGCCATCCTCGAACTCGGCGGCAACAATGCCGCGATCATCTGCCCGACGGCCGATCTCGACCTGACGCTGCGCGGCGTCGCCTTTTCCGCCATGGGCACGGCCGGTCAGCGCTGCACGACGCTGCGCCGCCTCTTCGTGCATGACAGCGTCTACGACAAGCTCGTTCCGCGTCTGCAGAAGGCCTACGGCTCGGTCACCATCGGCAATCCGCTGGAGAACGGCACGCTGGTCGGTCCGCTGATCGACAAGGCGGCCTTCGACAAGATGCAGTCGGCACTTTCTGCAGCCAAGTCGGAGGGCGGCAAGGTCACCGGTGGCGAGCGCGTCGAAAACGGTGCCGGCGAAGCCTTCTACGTTCGTCCGGCTCTGGTCGAGATGCCGTCGCAGACGGGTCCTGTCGTTGACGAGACCTTCGCGCCGATCCTCTATGTCATGAAGTACAGCGATTTCGATGATGTGCTCGAGCTGCACAATGCCGTGCCGCAGGGTCTCTCCTCGTCGATCTTCACCAACGACATGCGCGAAGCGGAAACCTTCGTCTCCGCCCGCGGTTCGGATTGCGGCATCGCCAACGTCAATCTCGGCCCGTCCGGTGCCGAAATCGGCGGTGCTTTCGGTGGCGAGAAGGAAACCGGCGGCGGCCGTGAATCCGGCTCGGATGCGTGGAGGGCCTATATGCGCCGCGCGACCAATACCATCAATTACGGCAAGACGCTGCCGCTGGCACAGGGCGTCAAGTTCGACGTCGAATAAGGGCGCTTGCATTGCAGCATCGGGGGCGATGACGTAACACCGTCATCGCCCCCTTTTTGTTTATTCCAAGGTCTTTCTCATGCATCTGACGCTCGCCGCTGCCGAAACGCTCGTTCTCGACGCGTTGAAACGCAATGGCGTCGAGGAGGGGAATGCGCTCTCGGTATCGCGGGCGCTTGTTGCGGCGGAAGCTGCCGGGCAAAGCGGGCACGGGCTTCGCCGCGCCGTGGCCTACGCCATGCAGGCGAAATCCGGGAAGGTCGATGGCGTCGCCAAGCCGATCCTTTATCAGCCCTATCCGTCCGTTATCCAGATCGATGCCTGCCATGGATATGCCTATCCGGCGCTGGATCTCGCCGTTCCTGCCCTGACCGAAATGGCCCGGTCGCAGGGTATCGCCATGGTAGCGATCCGCCGTTCGCACCACGCCGGCGTTCTGGCGCTAACGGTCGAACGTTTCGCAGAGGCCGGTCTCGTGGCGATCATGGTCGCCAATGCCACCGCGGCGATGGCGGCCTGGGGCGGGCGCAAGCCGCTGTTCGGCACCAACCCGATTGCCTTTGCTGCGCCCGTAACGGGCCAGGATCCTGTTGTCATAGACCTCGCGCTATCACGCGTGGCGCGCGGCAAGATCATGGCGGCGCGGCAGAAGGGCGTGCCGATCCCCGCCGACTGGGCATTCGACCGCGATGGCCAGCCGACGACGGATGCGGTTGCGGCGCTCGACGGCACGATGGTGCCTTCCGGCGAGGCCAAAGGCGCTGCCCTTGCGATGATGGTCGAGATCCTGGCCGCGCCGCTGACGGGCGCCAACTTCTCCTATGAATCGACTTCGCTGTTCGACGACAAAGGTGCTGCTCCCGGCCTCGGGCAGATGATCATCGTCATCAATCCGGAAGCGGGCGGTGGTGCGTTTGCGGCGGCCCGGCTGACCGCGCTTGCCAATGAAATTTCTTCCGATCCAGGTGTTCGGCTGCCCGGCAGGCGCGGGCTGACGGCGCGGCGCGCCGCGATCGAAAACGGCATCGATGTCGAGGATGATGTCGTCGATGCGATCCTCGCGGTATAGAATCGTTCTAAACTTGATAAAGAATTTCAAGTATTTGTGATCACCCCGCGGTGAAGCAAACTTGAAAATTGAAGTCAGGAAAAATATAGGGGGCGCGCATCACCCCACCCCCAGGGGAGATATTGCCATGGAGGGCATCATGAAGAATTCCATTACGCGCCGTTCCGCGCTCGCGCTGGCTGCGTCTCTTCTCGCTGCAACGTCGCTCGCTTCAGGCGCCAGCGCGCAGGATGAAGGCATCGTCGTCTATAACGCCCAGCACGAAAGCCTCGGCCGCGAGTGGATCGATGCCTTCACCAAGGAGACCGGCATCAAGGTCACCATTCGTCAGGGTAGCGACATGCAGTTCGCCAACCAGATCATCCAGGAAGGCGACGCCTCCCCGGCAGACGTATTCCTGACGGAGAATTCCCCGGCCATGACGCTGGTCGACGGCGCAGGCCTCTTCGCACCCGTCGATAAGGAAACGCTCGATCAGGTTCCGGCCGAGTACCGCCCGTCCGACGGCATGTGGACCGGCATCGCCGCCCGCTCGACCGTCTTTGCCTATGACAAGCGCAAGCTGACCGAAGACAAGCTGCCGAAGTCGATGCTCGATCTCGCCGATCCGGCCTGGAAGGGCCGTTGGGGTGCGGCTCCTGCCGGTGCCGACTTCCAGGCCATCGTCAGCGCGCTGCTGCAGCTGAAGGGCGAGGAAGCAACCGCGGCCTGGCTCAAGGGCCTCAAGGACAATGCGACGCCTTACAAGGGCAACAGCGTTGCGATGAAGGCGGTCAATGCCGGCGAAGTCGAAGGCGCGATCATCTACCACTACTACTGGTTCGGCGATCAGGCGAAGACGGCGGAAAACAGCGCCAATGTCGGCCTGCACTATTTCAAGAACCAGGATCCGGGCGCATTCGTCTCGATCTCCGGCGGCGGCGTTCTGAAGTCGACGCAGCACATGAAGGAAGCCCAGGCATTCCTGAAGTTCATCGCCGGCAAGGCCGGTCAGGCGATCCTGAAGAACGGCACCTCCTATGAATATGCCGTCAGCGGCGATTCCAACGACAAGCTCGTTCCGCTCAAGGATCTGAACGCACCGAAGGTCGAAGCCTCGGAACTGAACAGCAAGAAGGTCGTCGAAATGATGACCGCTGCGGGCCTGATCTAAGCCCATCTGCCGCAGGCGGATGGAGTCAAAACTATTGCTTTTGGCTCAAGAAAACCTTAGGGCATGACCAATCATGGCAACCGCTTCCTGACGAGGCGGTTGCCTTCCTTTTTCAGCGTCACAAAGGCGTCGGCCTTGCTGCAAGACAACAGATCGCTCGTGACCGGCCTTGCCGGCAATGAAGCGCCGGTCAGCACAATCGGTTCCCTGCGCGGGCGCATGCCGCACGCTTCCGTCGTCGTCTTCGCAACCATCGTCGCGCTCTTCAGCCTCGTGCCGCTCGGCTTCATCGCCTGGATCACTTACGATGTCGGCTGGGAAACGGTGAAGGCGCTCGTCTTCCGCCCGCGCGTCGGCGAGCTAATGATCAACACGGTGTTCCTGGAAGCGCTGACGATCCCGCTGTCGATTGCGCTTGCGGTGACGTTGGCCTGGCTGACGGAACGGACCGACATTCCCTTTGCGCGGCTCTGGTCGTGGCTTGCGGTCGCGCCGCTCGCCGTTCCCGCCTTCGTGCACAGTTATGCCTGGATCAGCCTGGTGCCCGGCATGCGCGGGCTGCAGAGCGGCGTCTTCGTCTCGGTGCTGGCCTATTATCCCTTTCTCTACCTGCCTGTTGCCGCGGCACTTCGCCGTCTCGATCCGGCGATCGAGGATGCTGCCGCGTCGCTCGGGCTCGGCCCCTGGCGGGTGTTCTTCCGCACGATCCTGCCGCAGCTCAGGCTGGCGATCTGCGGCGGTTCGCTGCTGATCGCGCTGCATCTGCTGTCGGAATACGGGCTCTATGTGATGATCCGCTTCGACACGTTTGCAACGGCGATCGTCGACCAGTTCCAGTCCGCCTATAACAGCCCGGCCGCCAATATGCTTGGCGGCGTGCTTGTCGCCTGCTGCCTGTTTCTGCTCGGGCTGGAAATTCTCGTTCGTGGCAACGAGCGCTATGCCCGCGTCGGCTCCGGTTCGGCGCGCCCGGCAGACCGGCGCAGGCTCGGATGGTTCACCATTCCGGCGGTGCTGTTGCCGATCGCAGTCGCGGTGCTGACGCTTGGCGTTCCCCTCGTGACGCTGGGACGCTGGCTCTATCTCGGCGGCGCCGAGATCTGGCGGCTGGATACGGTTGGCAATGCGTTCATTCAGACCATCATTCTTGCCGTCGCAGGCGGTGTGCTGACGACGATTGCCGCGGTGCCGATGGCCTGGCTCTCGGTGCGTGCGCCGGGCCGCTTCCAGCGATTCCTCGAAGCCTGCCACTATTATGTCGGCTCGCTGCCGGGCGTCGTCGTGGCGCTGGCGCTGGTGACGATCACCGTGCGGCTGGTGCTGCCGCTCTACCAGACCTTCGCGACGCTGACCGTCGCCTATGTTCTGCTATTCCTGCCGCGCGCCATGGTCGGCCTGCGCGCCAGCATTGCGCAGGCGCCGGTCGAGCTCGAACGCGCCGCCATGGGCCTCGGCCGCACCGCTGCGCAGGCCGTGCGCCAGATCACCATGCGGCTTGCAGCACCCGGTTTTGCCGCCAGCGTGGCGCTTGTGGCGCTCGGGATCACCAACGAGCTGACGGCAACGCTGATGCTTTCGCCGAATGGCGTCGAAACGCTGTCGACGAAATTCTGGTCGCTGACGAGCGAGATCGATTACGTGTCGGCGGCGCCTTACGCGGTGATGATGATCATCCTGTCGCTGCCGCTGACGCTGCTTCTTTATTCCCAATCGAAACGGACTGCTGGACAATGACGCTGCTCACGATTGAATCCGCAAGCAAGCGCTATGGTCCGGTCACGGCGCTGGATAACGTTTCGCTGGATGTGCCTGCCGGCAGCCGCACCGCGGTCGTAGGCCCGTCGGGCTCCGGCAAGACGACGCTGCTGCGGCTGATCGCCGGTTTCGAGCGGCCGGATCAGGGCAGGGTCGTGCTGAATGGCGAGATGCTCGCCGACGGCCCGGCAATCGTTCCCGCCCACAAGCGCGGCATCGGCATCGTCTCGCAGGATGGGGCGCTGTTTCCGCATCTGAGCGTCGCCGAGAATATCGGCTTCGGCTTCGAGCGCGGGGCAATGGACCGCGAGAAGCGGATCGTCGAGCTTCTCGATATGGTCGAGCTCGATCGCAATATGCTGACGCGCCGTCCGCATCAGCTCTCGGGCGGCCAGCAGCAGCGCGTGGCGCTTGCCCGCGCACTCGGCCGCAAGCCGCGGCTGATGCTGCTCGACGAGCCGTTCTCGGCGCTTGACACAGGTCTTCGTGAGAACATGCGCAAGGCCGTGTCGCGCGTTCTGCAGGCAGCCGGGATCACCACGATCCTCGTGACCCACGATCAGGGCGAGGCATTGTCCTTCGCCGATCAGGTGGCGGTGTTGCGGGATGGGAAGCTGGTGCAGTCAGGTTCGCCGCAGAAGCTCTATCTGCAACCGAAGGACCGTGAGACTGCGCTGTTCCTCGGCGATGCCGTGATGCTGCCTGCGGTCATCCGCAACGGTTTTGCGGATTGTGCGCTTGGCCGGGTTGCCGTCGATGGCGATCATCAGGGCAAGGCCGAGATCATGCTGCGGCCCGAACAGATCCGCGTCGTTCCTGACGACAGCAAGCCGGCCTATCACGGCCGGGTGGTCGAAGTGGAATTCGGTGGGGCGACCTGCACCGTCGCCGTTTCGCTTGAGGGTGTGCAGCTGCCGCCAATCCTGATCAAGACGTCGAGCGTCGCGCTGCCGGAAACCGGCGACCGTGTCCGCCTGGACATCGCCGGCCGCGCACACGTCTTCTCGGCGCGCTAAGCCGTCTTGCGATCGGCTTCGGTTTCTTCGCCCTGCTCCAGCCAACCGCCGGTGAAACCGGCGCGTTCGAGGCCGAGGCGAATGACCGGCGATTGCCGCATCAGGCTCCAGATGAAATCCGAACGGTCGTTCTCGATGGTCATCACCAGAAGGCCCTGATCGATGCCGACGCAGCGGTCGTCCACCCAGCCTTCGGGACGGCGGGTCTTCACCGTCGGGTTGAAGCCGCCGGGGAAGCGTCCCTCGTAGGTGAGGTCAGGATAGGTTTCGAGCAACGCCTTCGTACCGTCGAGCGCCGCCTGCCGGTCATAGGGAAGTGAGGCCAGGGCAGCCCAGGGCGCGATCGTTCCATCATCGGGGCCGAGCGGGGCGCCGCGAGCTGCATAGCCCAGAACCTTCGGATGACGTCCGCCGCGCATATGGCGGCTCGGCGGCGGGCCGTCGGAGGCGGAGAGGCCCCAGACATCCTTGTTGTAGCCGACGAAATGGCCGGGATTGCGCACGGCATAATCGCGCTGGACGGCGATCGAGACCTGCGTATTGCGGAAATAGTCCCAATCGCGCGCCGCCATCGGGCGGTCCTGGATGCTGCGGAAGTCGATCCAGGCATGCGAGAAGAAATGGATAAAGAGCGGGCCGGCATAGAGATAGGCCTGATCCCCAAAGAGCATCCAGGAGTAGCTTGAGGTAAAGGCGTCGTAGCTCGACTGCGGGATCGGGTGCGTCGGCGAGGCGAGCGCCAGCGTATAGAGCAGTACGGCCTCGTCGTAACCCTGCCAGCGCCAGTGCAGGAAGCCGCTGGCGGGCTTCCAGCCCATGCAGATCGTCTCGCCCTTGTTGAGAGCCCAATGCCAGTCGATACGCTCGTAGATGACCTTTACGAGGTCGCGGATTTCCTGCTCGTCGCCATCGGTGCGATCGAAATAGGCCGAAGCCGTCAGCATGCCGGCGACAAGCAGCGTCGTATCGATGGTCGAGAGCTCGCTGTTCCAGGCGCGGTGGCCGGTATCCATGTGCAGGAAGTGATAATAGAAGCCGCGATAACCGCTCGCGTGGCGCTCCCGGCCCTGATGGCTTCCGGCAAAGAAGCGAAGCGTCGTCAGCGTGCGCCCGATCGCGGCCGCCCGTGTCATCCAGCCGCGCTCGACGCCGACGGTATAGGATGACAGCGCAAAGCCGACGGCGGCGATGCTGCAGGGCACGCCCTCGATCGAGGTATCGGCAACAAGCCCGTTGTCGGGATTGGTATGTTCCAGGAAGTAGTTGAAGGCGGATTGTTGCAGCCTGTCGATCAGCGCAGCATCCGTTTCGTCGAGTCGTTGCAGCATACCCAAACCATTCGTTTTCGCCCCTGCTTCAACATGGCGATGCGTTGCGTGCAAATCAAACCTTTTTGAAAAGCGCGCAAATTCGATGGATACTGCGGCCGGAAAGGCGGAAACGACAAAGCACACGCCGAAGCGTGGTGTCAGTACTGTCGATCTCTGATGAGAAACTGGAGCGGGCGAAGGGGTTCGAACCCTCGACCCCAACCTTGGCAAGGTTGTGCTCTACCACTGAGCTACACCCGCTCATAATCCCGTCGGCCTGTGGTAGTTGTGAGGACCGTGGGCGCCACCTTGCGGCGACGGGCGCTATATCGCCCAAACGATTTTCAAATGCAACAGGGAAATGACGGAAAGCCGAAGAAAAATTCCAAGCTGTTGAAATGATTTCCGAAAACGCCGCAAATCTGCGCGAAAGCGTCGATCATGCGCATTGCCAAAGCCGGCCCCTGGACTTAATCAAAGCGCCTGCCCGCAATTTTCATCAGATGGATGCCGCGATGACCGATACCAAACCGAAGACCCGCGACGAACTTTTCGCCTTTCTGGACAGCCTCGGCATCAGACATTCCACCAAGGATCATGCACCTGTCTTCACCGTCGCCGAATCGGTGTCGCTGCGGGATGAAATTCCGGGCGGGCACACGAAGAACCTTTTCGTGAAGGACAAGAAGGACCAGTTTTTCCTGCTGACTGTCGAGGAGCATGCTTCCGTCGATCTCAAGACGGTGCACACGCTGATCGGTGCGGCGAGCAAGGTCTCCTTCGGCAAGCCCGAGAAGCTGATGGAATATCTCGGCGTCATTCCCGGCTCGGTCACGGCTTTCGGCGCGATCAACGATACCGGCCACAACGTGACCTTCGTTCTCGATGCGGATCTGATGAAGGACGAGATCATCAACTGCCATCCGCTGTCGAACGACGCGACGACCTCTATATCAAGTGCCGATCTCGTCCGTTTCATGGAAGCGACGGGTCACAAGCCGCTTGTCTTGAAAGTCACGGCCTGACATACGATTTTAACGCTAGAAAAAAGGCCGGGCACGACCGGCGTGGCGGGAGATACCTATGAGCGGCAACGACAACCCCTACAGCACGTCCTACGGCACGATGTCGGCAACGGCGACCTATGGCGGCGCACAGCAGCCTGCGGCGGCTCCGGCAGCAGCCGGTAGCTATATCACGGACACGACGACGGCGAACTTCGCCAAGGATGTCATCGAGGATTCGCGCAACCAGCCGGTTCTCGTCGATTTCTGGGCGCCCTGGTGCGGTCCGTGCAAGCAGCTGACGCCGGTGCTCGAAAAGGTCGTCAACGAGGCCCAGGGCCGCGTCAAGCTCGTCAAGATGAACATCGACGATCATCCGTCGATCGCCGGACAGCTCGGCATCCAGTCTATCCCGGCCGTTATCGCCTTTGTCGGCGGCCGTCCGGCCGATGGTTTCATGGGCGCGGTACCGGAAAGCCAGGTTCGTCAGTTCATCGATCGTCTCGCCGGTCCTGCCGGCGCCGATCAGGCGGCAGAGATTGAAGCCGTTCTCGAAGAGGCCGCTGGGCTTCTGGCATCGGGCGACGTCAATGGCGCCGCGCAGCTCTATGGCGCCGTCATGCAGGCCGATCCGGAGAATGCCAAGGCGCTCGCCGGCATGGCCGAATGCATGATCGCCGCCAATCAGCACGAGCGCGCCCGCGAAGCGCTGACCGATCTGCCGGAAGAGCTTTCGAAGGATGCCGCTATCCAGGCCGTTCTCAAGAAGCTCGACCAGATCGAGGAGGCTCGCAAGCTGGGAGACCCCTTTGCGCTGGAGCAGCAGCTTTCGGGCAATGCTGACGACCACGAAGCGCGGATGAAGCTTGCCAAGATCCGCAATGTCGAGGGGCGCCGCGACGAGGCCGCGGAGCACCTGCTGACCATCATGCGCAAGGACCGCACCTTTGACGATGATGGCGCCCGGCGCCAGCTTCTGCAGTTCTTCGAAGTCTGGGGCTTCAAGGATCCTGCGACTGTTTCCGCCCGGCGCAAGCTTTCGGCGATGCTGTTCTCCTAACTTGATGCGGCTGCCCTTGCGTTTTCATGCAAGGGCACCACATTCAGAAAGATGGCAGGGTTGCGATTTTTCCTGCCTGCATTATGCGGGACGAAATTTCATGCAAGTCGGCAATGCGAGATATTTGAAACCCGGCGATCTGCCGGAAACCATCGCTGTCTTCCCTTTGACCGGCGCTCTCCTCCTGCCGACCGGACAGCTTCCCTTAAACATTTTCGAGCCGCGCTATCTCGCCATGTTCGATGCCGCCATGGCGGGAAACCGCTTGATCGGCATGGTGCAGCCGGCACTGGTCGAGACTGACGACAAGAGCGGCGAATCCAGCCTCGCGCCTGTCGGCTGCGTCGGCCGCATCACCTCTTTCGCGGAAACCGGCGACGGCCGCTATATCGTATCGCTGACCGGCGTCTGCCGCTTCCGGCTGATCGGCGAGAAGGCCACCCACGAGCCGTTCCGTACCTTTCGGATTGCGCCTTTCATCTCGGATCTCTCGGCGCGCGATGAAGAGGATGCCGTCGATCGCGGCGCGCTCCTTTCGGCCTTCAGGGCCTATCTGGACGCCAACAAGCTGGAAGCGGACTGGGACAGCGTCGAGCGCGCCAGCAATCTGACGCTCGTCAATTCGCTTGCCATGATGTCGCCCTTCGGACCGGCGGAAAAGCAGGCGCTGCTGGAGGCGCCGGATCTCAAGACCCGGGCGGAGACGCTGATCGCCATTACCGAAATCGTGCTGGCACGCGTCTTCGGTGACTCCGATACGGTTTTGCAGTAAGTCCAGAGAGATGGACGAAAAACTCAGCCGCGTTGATCCGAAGCTCCTGGAACTCCTTGTCTGCCCCCTGACCAAGGGGCGGCTGACCTATGACCGCGACCACAACGAACTCGTCTCCGAGAAGGGGCGGCTCGCCTACCCCATTCGTGACGGCATTCCGATCATGCTCGTCTCCGAGGCACGCAGGCTGGACGACTAGATCGCCTCGCCCGCCAGCAAGCGCGGATTGCTCTTTGCCGTCGTTCCAGCGGCCTGGCCGATGAAGAACGACTTCAGGCCCGGCAGACGATCGACGATGCCGAGGCCGACGTCGCGGGCGATGCGGATCGGCGTCACGTCGTTCGAAAACAGACGGTTCAGCACGTCGGTCGTAACACCCATGCGGAACGTGTCGAAACGGCGCCATGTCTGGTAGCGCTCCAGGATATTGATCGAGCCGATATCGAGGCCGAGACGGTCGGCTTCGACGATGGTTTCGGCGAGCGCCGCCACATCTTTGAAGCCGAGGTTGAGACCCTGACCGGAGATCGGGTGAATGCCGTGTGCTGCGTCTCCTGCCAGCGCAAAGCGCGGGGCGACGAAAGAGCGCGCCAACGTCAGGCCAAGCGGGAAGGCGCGCTTGGCGCCGATCACCTTGAGAGCGCCGAGCTTGTGGCCGAAGCGGCGTTCCAGTTCCTCTTCGAAAATCAGATCGTCACCGGCAACCAGCCGGTTTGCATCGCTGGTACGTTCGGTCCAGACGAGCGACGAGCGGTTGTTGGTCAGCGGCAGGATGGCGAAGGGGCCGGAGGGCAGGAAATGCTCCTCGGCGCAGCCATTATGCGGCCGCTCGTGCTCGACGGTGGCGACAATGCCGGACTGGCCGTAATCCCAGCTGACCGTCTTGATACCGGCAAAGTCGCGCAGCTTGGAGCGCACGCCGTCGCAGGCGACCACGAGACGTGCTTCGATGGCACTGCCATCGGAGAGTTCGACGCTCGCGTGATTTTCATCGGCGCTCAGTCCCGTCGCGCTCAGTCCATGGCGGATCTGGATGCCGAGCCGCTCGCAGACGCCGCGCAATTCGCGCACCATGACGGCGTTCGGGATCATATGGGCGAAAGGCCGGCCTTCCTCGATCTCGCCGTCGAAGGTCAGGAAAACGGGGCGCACCGGATCCGATGTCTTGGAATCGGTGACGATCATCTTGGTGATCGGCTGCGCCTCGGCGCGGATATTCTCCCAGATGCCGAAGACCTCCAGCATCTTGGCTGCGGCGGCGATGATGGCGGAGGCGCGCATGTCCTTCTGCCAGACGTGCTCGGGCGCGGCCTCGACAACGGCGACATCAAGATGCGGCGCAGCCTGCTTGACCGCCACCGCCGCGGAGAGGCCCACATAGCCTCCGCCAACAACCAGCATATCAAGCATCGCTTACTCCTCAGCCTTGTGAATACAATCGTGATCTATATAGATCATCGCTCCCTTACTTCCTACTGCCGGGGGGCAAGCAAATGACCGCAGCTGCGGCAAAACCGACCGCCATGGAAACCCTTCTTGCGACGCTCGACCTCGAGCCGATCGAGATCGACATTTTTCGCGGTCGCAGCCCCCAGGTCGGCTGGCAGCGTGTGTTCGGCGGCCAGGTGATCGGGCAGGCGCTGATGGCGGCGCAGCGGACGATCGAGGCGGGGCGGATCGTGCATTCGCTGCATGCCTATTTCATGCGTCCTGGCGATCCCTCGGTGCCGATCATCTATCAGGTCGAGCGCATCCGCGACGGATCCAGCTTCAATACGCGGCGCGTCGTTGCCATCCAGCATGGCAAGGCGATCTTTGCGCTATCCTGCTCGTTCCAGATCGAAGAGCCGGGGTTCGATCATCAGATAGCAATGCCGGATGTGCCGCCGCCGGAGAAGCTTCTCGGTGAGCAGCAGATCAAGGACCAGTATCTGGCCCACGCACCGGCGGCGATCCGCAAATACTGGGAGCGCGAGCGGCCGATCGAAATCCGGCCGGTATCGCTGAAGCACTATTTCTCCGATGAGAAGCTGGAGCCGCGCCAGGATGTCTGGGTGCGCGCCACGGGTCCCGTTCCCGATGACCGGCTCTATCAGGCGGCGGTGCTTGCCTACCTCTCGGATATGACGCTGCTCGATACCTCGCTCTATGCGCATGGCACGTCGATTTTCGACCAGACCCTGCAGGTCGCCAGCCTCGACCATTCGATGTGGTTCCACCGGCCCGACAGACTGGATGATTGGCTGCTTTACACCCAGGATAGCCCGTCTGCTTCGGGTGCTCGCGGGCTGACGCGCGGTAGCCTGTTTACGCGCTCGGGTGTCCTGATTGCGTCGGTCGCCCAGGAGGGTTTGATTCGGAAAAAGGCAGATGAATAAATAATGTGCATATTTGTGTTTTTGCGCATTTTTTAAGCTGCAATTGCTTTGTCAGATGCCTCATAATTGGCATCCTCTAATATCATCTTTATTTTTCAATAACTTATAACGCGCCTCGAATCTGGCACGCCCCTTGAATGTATATCCCCGGTCGCTGGTCGTGAACGTCAGCGGCAAGGAGAGTCGGCTCCGTGCCGAGGATAACGAAGGATGGGAAACCAGATGAAAATTGTGATGGCCATTATCAAGCCGTTCAAGCTCGATGAGGTGCGCGAAGCCCTCACCGCGATCGGCATCCAGGGCCTGACCGTGACCGAAGTTAAGGGCTACGGGCGCCAAAAGGGACATACCGAAATCTATCGCGGCACTGAATATGCGGTCAGCTTCCTGCCGAAGCTCAAGATCGAGATCGCTGTTGCCACCGAGATCGTCGACAAGGCGGTCGAAGCCATCGCGTCGTCGGCCAAGACCGGCCAGATCGGCGACGGCAAGATCTTTGTCTACTCGATCGACCATGCCGTCCGCATCCGCACCGGCGAAACCGATACCGAAGCGCTCTAAGAACCGCTGAGCAAGGAGCTTTATACCAATGTCAATTTCGAAGTTTTCCTCCACTTTTGCGCGGCTCGGCGCTGCGTCGGCTGCGCTTCTCGCGCCAGTCGCCGCTTTCGCACAGGATGCGGCAACGACGGCCGCTCCGGCAGCTGCCGCTGCAGCACCGGTTGCTGACAAGGGCGATACCGCCTTCATGTTCATTTCCACGCTGCTGGTTCTATTCATGATCCTGCCGGGTCTCGCCCTGTTCTACGGCGGTCTCGTTCGCGCCAAGAACATGCTCTCAGTCCTGATGCAGTGCACGATGGTCGCTGCGGTTCTGATGCTCATCTGGGTCATCTACGGCTATTCCTTCGCCTTCGGCGGCTCGGACAGCCCGTATTGGGGCGGCACGGCGAAGATGTTCTTTGCTGGCGTCACCAAGGATTCGACGGCTGCGACCTTCTCGCAGGGCGTTGTCATTCCTGAGTTCATCTTCGCGATGTTCCAGATGACCTTCGCGGCCATCACGCCTGCCCTGATCGTCGGCGCCTTCGCCGAACGCATCAAGTTCTCGGCAGTCGTTCTCTTCTGCGCACTCTGGGCAACCTTCGTCTACTTCCCGATCGCTCACATGGTCTGGGATGCCAACGGCATGCTCTTCAAGATGGGCGCGCTCGACTTCGCAGGCGGCACGGTCGTTCACATCAACGCCGGCGTTGCCGGTCTGATCGGCGCGATCATGGTCGGCAAGCGTACCGGCTACGGCAAGGACATGATGGCTCCGCATTCGATGACGCTGACCATGGTCGGTGCATCCATGCTCTGGTTCGGCTGGTTCGGTTTCAACGCCGGCTCCAACCTGGAAGCTTCCGGTGGCGCCATGCTCGCAACGGTCAACACCTTCGTTGCAACCGCTGCTGCCGTCATCTCCTGGGCGATCGTTGAAAGCCTGACGCGCGGCAAGGCATCCATGCTCGGCGGCGCTTCCGGTATGGTCGCTGGTCTCGTTGCCATCACGCCTGCTGCCGGCATCGTCGGCCCGATGGGTGCGATCGTCATGGGTCTGATCGTTTCGCCGCTTTGCTACTTCTTCGTCTCCGTCGTGAAGAACAAGTTCGGCTACGACGATACGGCTGACGTGTTCGGCGTTCACGGCGTCGGCGGCATGTTCGGTGCCGTTGCTACCGGCATCTTCGCCAGCGCTTCGCTCGGCGGCGTCGGTTACGCAGAAGGCGTAACGATGGGCGGTCAGGTCATGACCCAGATCACGGCTATTGCCACCACCATCGTATGGTGCGGCGTCGGCTCGGCGATCCTCTACAAGGTCGTCGACCTCATCGTCGGCCTGCGTGTTGCAGTCGAAGCCGAACGCGAAGGTCTCGACCTCGCAACCCACGGCGAAGCTGCTTACCACTCGTAATCAAGGGATTGCGGCGCCCGGAAACAAAGGGCGCCGCTGAATGGCCCGTCGCGGCCTAGCGAAACGCCTAGACCGCATTTTGGCCCGGACCTTCCAAGGTTCGAGCCCTTTTATTTTGAAGCTGCTAATCCTGCCTGTCATGGTTAACACCGCTTTAACCGTCCTCTGATTAGGTGGAGCGGACGCATTCTGCGTGGATGGCGCGAGGGCGATTCGCGCCGCAGCAAATGGACGGGTAGGTTACATGGCAAGAAGCACGTCGCCGGCGATCGATAGCCGGCCGGACCGTTTCTCCCTTTCGGGGTTCCTGTTCAGGCAGGCGCAGGCTCTTCTGGGCTTTGCGATCTTCCTGATGCTGGCGCTTGCCGTCGCAGCGCTGGCAACCTGGAATGTCGCCGATCCGAGCTATTCCTATGCCACCGGCAATGCTCCCACCAACATACTCGGCTATAGCGGCGCCGCCTTCGCCGATATCGCCATGCAGTTCTTCGGCCTCGCCAGCGTCATCGCCCTGCTGCCGGTCGTCGCCTGGGCGCTCTCCCTGATCTCCGGCCGCCATATCAGCCGCATTCCGGCCCGTGGCGGTGCATGGGCCCTCGGCTCGGTGCTGTCCTCGGCCGTTGTCGGCTGCTTCCCGCCGCCGCTCACCTGGCCGATTCCGAACGGTATCGGCGGTGTCGTCGGCGACATGATCCTGCGCTTTCCGGCCCTCTTCGTCGGCGCCTACCCGACCGGCACCTTCGCAACTGCCGTCGGCTGCGTCTTCGCCATTCCGACGGTCTGGATGATGCTGTTTGCTGCCGGTCTCGTCGGCCGTACCGAAGAGGATGAGGACTTCGCCGAAGACTACGCTGCCGCGACGCCTTCCAAGGCGCGCTCGGTCGGCGAAGCCGATGAGGACGATGGCGACGACGAGGGTGGCTGGCTTGCCTTTGGAGCGCTGACGCATGCCTGGTACATGAGCCAGGCGCGCATGCGCCGCGTCTTCGGCATGGGTCCGCGCAAGCGCCGCCAGAGCGATTTCGAATCGCCTTACGACTTCAACGACGACGAGTTCGGCAAGCTCAACGAACCGGTTCGCGCCAAGACGCCGGCCGGCCGCGGCGAGCGCATGGATCCGTCGATGGAGATGGGTGCGGGCTCGCAGCGCCGCGTCGTTTCCGCACCGTCGATCTCGCTCAACGATGACGATGATGACGCGCCGTTCGATACGGACATGCCGCCGCGTCCTGCCGACATCCTGCCTGACGATGATGAAGATGCCTGGATGATGCGCGCTCCGGCGCGCTCCAACGGTGGTAAGCCGGAGCCGCGCGTCACTCCCGCTGCATCTCGTCCCAAGCCGGGTGCCCGCGTCGATCGTGAATCGCAGGGCAGCTTCATTCGCCCCGAAGGCTTCCAGCTGCCGCCGATGCATCTTCTGGCGGAGCCGAAGAATGTTGTGCGCGATTCCTCGCTCTCGGCCGACGCGCTGGAGCAGAATGCCCGCATGCTTGAGGGCGTTCTCGAAGATTTCGGTGTCAAGGGCGAGATCATCCATGTCCGCCCCGGCCCGGTCGTCACGCTGTACGAGCTGGAGCCGGCTCCCGGCATCAAGTCGTCGCGCGTCATCGGTCTTGCCGACGATATCGCCCGCTCGATGAGCGCGATCGCCGCCCGCGTCGCCGTCGTCCCGGGCCGCAATGCGATCGGTATCGAACTGCCGAACTCGACCCGTGAAACCGTCTACCTGCGCGAACTCATCGCATCGCGCGACTTCGAGGGATCCAAGGCGAAGCTCGCCATGGCGCTCGGCAAGACGATCGGCGGCGAAGCCGTCATCGCCGACCTCGCGAAGATGCCGCATCTCCTCGTTGCCGGTACCACCGGTTCGGGCAAGTCGGTCGCCATCAATACGATGATCCTGTCGCTGCTCTATCGGATGACTCCGGAGCAGTGCCGCCTGATCATGATCGATCCGAAGATGCTCGAACTCTCCGTCTACGACGGCATTCCGCATCTGCTCTCGCCTGTTGTGACCGATCCGAAGAAGGCCGTCGTGGCGCTCAAGTGGACCGTCCGCGAGATGGAAGAGCGCTACAAGAAGATGTCGAAGATCGGCGTGCGCAACATCGACGGCTTCAACGCCCGCGTCGAGCAGGCGCTTGCCAAGGGCGAGCAGATTTCGCGCACCGTCCAGACCGGTTTCGACCGCCACACCGGCGAGGCGATGTACGAGACGGAAGAATTCGATCTGCAGCCGATGCCGTATATCGTCGTGATCATCGACGAAATGGCCGACCTGATGATGGTCGCGGGCAAGGATATCGAAGGCGCCGTTCAGCGTCTGGCGCAGATGGCGCGTGCCGCCGGCATCCACGTCATCATGGCGACCCAGCGTCCGTCGGTCGACGTCATCACCGGCACGATCAAGGCAAACTTCCCGACCCGTATCTCGTTCCAGGTCACCTCAAAGATCGACAGCCGCACGATCCTTGGCGAACAGGGCGCCGAGCAGCTGCTCGGTATGGGCGACATGCTCTACATGGCCGGTGGCGGCCGTATCCAGCGCGTCCACGGTCCGTTCGTGGCCGATATGGAAGTCGAAGAGATCGTCTCGTTCCTGAAGACCCAGGGCGCGCCGCAATATCTCGACGCGATTACTGCTGACGACGATGAAGACGACGATTACGGCGGCGGCCCGGCCGGCACCTCCAATCTCGCCGATTCCGACGATCCCTATGATCAGGCGGTGGCCGTCGTCCTCCGTGATGGCAAGGCCTCGACCTCCTACATCCAGCGCCGTCTCGGCATCGGCTATAACCGTGCCGCATCGCTGATCGAGCGTATGGAGAAGGAAGGGGTCGTCGGTCCGGCGAACCATGCCGGTAAACGCGAGATTCTCGTTCCGACCGAAGGTGATATACTCGATCGCTAGAGGCCGAAAAAAATCTTTCGAGGCAACAACTTCACGGAAACCTGATCGCCTCGAAAACGTTACCTGCTTCAGCCATGCTTCTGCGCCATGAAGACGCCGCCTTTCGGCAGCAAGCAGGTCGCATAAAGGAGACTTAGATGAACAACTCCGATTCCTTCCTCGAAGGCTTTTCGCTGACGCGCCGCCATATGCTGGGCGCGATGGCGCTGGTGGCTGCGTCTGCGGCCCTGCCGGTCAATGTCTTCGCTCAGGCTGCTGCCGGAGGTTCGGCGACGGCTCAGGCGATTGCCGACCACTTCTCGAGCGTCGGCACCATGCAGGGTGAGTTCGTGCAGTTCGGACCGCGCGGTGAACAGACCGGCGGCAAGTTCTTCATCCAGCGCCCGGGCAAGCTGCGCTTCAACTACGACGACCCGTCGCCGATCCGCGTGATCGCCGATGGAAAGAACGTTGCCGTGGGTAACCTGAAGCTCAAGACCTGGAACCTCTACCCGCTGTCGAAGACGCCTCTTAGCCTGCTGCTCGCGCAGAAGATCAACCTGAACGATGGCTCGGTAAAGAGCGTCAAGGAAGAGTCCGACCTGACGACGATCGCGCTCGGCAACAACACGGTGTTCGGCAATTCGACGATCACCATGATGTTCGATCCGAAGACCTACGATCTGCGTCAGTGGACGATCACCGACAATCAGGGCAAGGACACCTCCGTCATGGTGTTCAACGTCAAGACCGGCGTGCAGTTCGACGACAAGGTCTTCAGGGTGCCCTACGAGAGCATCCCGGGCACCGCCGCCTATCGCGACTGATCCTGCCTTCTGCGATTTCTGGAAACGCCCGGCTTCGTCCGGGCGTTTTTGTTTGCGGCCCGTTTCCTCTGGCGTTGCTTTGCTCTAAAGCCTCTGCGACCCCTGATGAAAGGCATTGGCATGAGCTTCTCGATCACGACCTGGAACATCAATTCCGTGCGGCTGCGCATGCCGATCGTCGAGAAGTTTCTGATGAAGCATCAGCCGGATATTCTCTGCCTGCAGGAAACCAAGGTTCCGAACGAGCTCTTCCCGCTCGCGCCACTGCGGGCAATGGGCTACGAGCACATCATCATCCACGGGCAGAAGGGCTATCATGGGGTGGCGATCGCCTCGCGCATTCCGCTGACCGAGGATCACAGTTTCGATTACGGCAGCGTCGGCCATGCCCGCCACATCTCGGCAATCTTCGAGCGCGGCGGCCGCCGTGTGCGCCTGCATAACTTCTACGTTCCGGCAGGTGGCGACGAGCCGGATCCGGCGATCAATCCGAAATTCGAGCACAAGCTGAACTTCATCGAGGAGATGAAGCTCCTGAAGGCGGAAGCCGAGGTGAATACTTCAGCCATCCTCGTCGGCGATCTCAACATCGCGCCGCTGGAGCACGATGTCTGGTCGCACAAGCAGCTCCTGAAGATCGTCAGCCATACGCCTGTCGAAACCGAGGGGCTATTGGAGGTCATCAAGCGCGGCGCCTGGCTCGACCTGATGCGCCAGCATGTGCCTGCCAACGAGAAGCTCTACACGTGGTGGAGCTACCGCGCCAAGGACTGGGAAGCGGCCGACAAGGGCCGCCGCCTCGACCATATCTGGTCGTCCTCCGATCTCGGCCCGGTGCTTCAGCGCGTCGATATCCTCAAGGAAGCGCGCGGCTGGGAGAAGCCGTCGGACCATGTGCCCGTCACGGCGTACTTCAATCTCTGATCAGGAGAAGCGATGCAGCTGCGCCGTCGCCCGGGCGGCGAGCGCGGCGATGTTGTCGCGGATGCGGTTTTCGATCAGCTTTGCGGCTTCCGGATATTCCTCGATGAGGCGATGGAAGAGTGCGCGGGTGATGCGGATGATGCCGGTGTCCTCGCGGGCGACCGCCGTGTACTTGCGCTCGACGAGCGTCACCAGCGCGAGCTCCGACAAGAGCGTGCCCGGTCCGGCGACATGCTGGACGCGGTGATGTCCATCCTTGTCCATCACCGTCAGCTCCAGCGCGCCGCTGGTCACGACATAGGCGCTTTCCGCCGGTGATCCCTCTCGAAACAGCATCTGCCCGGTGGAGATGATGCGGCGGTCGGCGCCGAAGGCGATCAGCCGAAGCTGATCGTCGGACATGCCGTTGAACAAGGGCAGCTGCGAGAGCGTATGGATGTCGTCGGTCAGCGCCATCTGCGCATCTGCCTCACGGTATGATCTTGTAGCCGCCGTTCTCGGTAACGAGGATTTCGGCGTTGGAGGGGTCGCGCTCGATCTTTTGGCGCAGGCGGTAGACGTGGGTTTCGAGCGTATGCGTCGTTACGCCGGAATTGTAGCCCCAGACCTCTTCGAGCAGCACGTCGCGGGTCACGACCTTCTGTTCGGCGCGGTAGAGATATCGGATGATCGCCGCTTCCTTTTCGGTCAGGCGGATCTTCTGGCCGTTTTCGGCGGTCAGCAGCTTCTGGCTCGGCTTGAAGAGGTAGGGGCCGACCGTGAAGGTCGCGTCTTCGCTCTGCTCGTGCTGACGCAGCTGCACGCGGATGCGGGCGAGCAGGACGGCGAAGCGGAAGGGCTTGGTGACATAGTCGTTGGCGCCGGCCTCGAGGCCCAGAATCGTGTCGGAATCGGTATCGTGACCCGTCAGCATGATGATCGGCGCCTTGAAGCCGCCCTTGCGGAGCAGCTTGACGGCCTCGCGGCCATCCATGTCGGGCAGACCGACGTCCATGATCAGGAGGTCCACAGGCGCGCTGCGCGCCGCCTGCACACCCTTGCCGGCGGTCGATTCCTGGAGAACCGTGAACTCCTCATAGAGCGACAGCTGCTCCGTCAGGGTTTCGCGGAGGTCGTCATCGTCATCCACCAGTAGAATGGTGCGTGCGGTCATGCGGGTCTGTTCCTCAGGTTCCGTCTTACAAGTCCTACGCCAAATTCGACGATTGGCAAAGAGCACAAGACGCGCGGTTGCGGGGCTCGGATCGATATGATTTCATCGAACATCCAAGCAAAACAAAAACATGTGAGAATAATGGAAAAAACAAGGCAGAGAGCGCCGAAGCGCATCTCCACCATCCTTGTAAGGCCTCAACCGGGGAAAAAGAGCCGGGCGCTGGTGCAATGCGGGCCTATCGTCGTGCCTGCGGCGATCGGCCGGACCGGGCGCAGCATCCTGAAGCGTGAGGGCGACGGGGCAACGCCCGTCGCGGCGATGAAGCTGCTTTACGGCTTCCGGCGCGGCGAGCGCCCGCAGCGGCTCACAACGCCGCTTGCTCTTTCGCGGATCCGCGCCGGGATGCTCTGGTGCGATCAGGCCGAGAACGCCAATTATAACCGGCTGGTCAAGGCACCCTTCAAGCCGAGCCACGAGGAGCTGAAGCGCAAGGACGGGCTCTACGACGTCTGCCTCGTCATGGACTGGAACGTCTCGTCGCGGGCGCGCCATCGCGGCTCGGCGATCTTCTTCCACCTGATCCGCCCGGGCTATCAGCCGACGGATGGCTGTGTCGCCGTCAAACCGCAGGACATGCGCCGGATGCTTCCCCACATGCGCAAGGGGACGGTCGTCCGGGTTCTCTGAATCTCAAGGGGTGATAATTCTTCGCCGCCGTCCTATATGGCTTTTCGACGTCGCGCTGCCCGGCGCGCCGGCTTTCAAACTGACGGAGACATATTGTGGCCAATCAACCCATTATTACTTTCCATGACGGACATTCCATCCCGCAGGTCGGCCTCGGCGTCTGGCAGACGCCGCAGGATATCGCCGCGCCGACAGTGCTGAAGGCGCTGGAAGCCGGCTACCGCCACATCGATACGGCATCCGGCTACGACAACGAGCAAGGTGTCGGCGAAGGCTTCCGTTCTTCCGGTCTCGACCGCAAGGACGTGTTCATCACCACCAAGCTGCGCAACACCGATCAGGGCTACGACAATACGCTGCGCGCCTTCGACGGCAGCCTGAAGAAGCTCGGCATGGACTATGTCGATCTCTACCTCGTGCATTGGCCCTCGCCGCATCGCGGGCTCTACCGCGAGACCTGGAAGGCCTTCGTCAAGATCAAGGAAGAGGGCCGGGCGCGCTCGATCGGCGTCTCGAACTTCTATCCCGATCATCTGGAACACATCATTGGCGATACCGGCGTCGTGCCGGTGATCAACCAGATCGAGTTGCATCCCGACTTCCAGCAGAAGGCGGCTCAGGAAGCGCACAAGAAGCTCAATATCGTCACCGAATCCTGGAGCCCGCTCGGCCAGGGCAAGTTCATCGCCAACCCGGTGATCGGCACCATCGCCAAGAAGCATGGCAAGACGCCGGCGCAGGTGATCATCCGCTGGCATATCGATACCGGCCTCGTGGTCATCCCGAAGTCGGTGACTCCCTCGCGCATCGAAGAAAACTTCAAGGTTTTCGATTTCAAGCTGGATGCCGAGGATATGGCTGCGATCACCAAGCTCGACGACAAGGGCGCGCGGATGGGGCCGGATCCGTATACGGCGACGTTCTGATCAAAATAAAAAGGGCGGCTTGAGGCCGCCCTTTTTTGTTCTATGAGTTAAACGCTCAGTTCCATTCACGGATATCGACGAAGTGGCCGGCAATCGCCGCAGCGGCGGCCATGGCCGGCGAAACGAGATGCGTGCGGCCCTTGAAGCCCTGGCGGCCCTCGAAGTTGCGGTTAGAGGTCGAGGCGCAGCGCTCGCCCGGCTTCAGGCGGTCGTCGTTCATGGCGAGGCACATCGAGCAGCCCGGCTCGCGCCAGTCGAAGCCGGCAGCCTTGAAGATCTTGTCCAGGCCTTCCTTCTCGGCCTGTTCCTTCACGAGGCCGGAGCCCGGAACGATCATGGCGTTGACGGTGGAAGCAACGGTCTTGCCTTCGACGACCTTGGCGACTTCACGCAGGTCTTCGATGCGGCCGTTGGTGCAGGAGCCGATGAAGACGCGATCGATGCTGATATCGGTGATCGGCGTACCGGGCTTCAGGCCCATATAGTCGAGCGCGCGCCACTTGGAGGTGCGCTTGGTCTCGTCCTGGATATCATCAGGGTTCGGAACGATGCCCTGAACCGAGATAACGTCCTCGGGCGAGGAGCCCCAGGAAACGATCGGCGGCAGTTCGGCGGCGTTGAGCTTGACGATGCGGTCGTAATGCGCGCCTTCGTCGGTCTTCAGCGTCTTCCAGTAGGCGATCGCCTGTTCCAGTGCTTCGCCCTTCGGCGCGCGGGGCTTGTCCTTCAGGTATTCGAAGGTGATCTCGTCAGGCGCGATCAGGCCGGCGCGGGCGCCGCCTTCGATCGACATGTTGCAGATCGTCATGCGGCCTTCCATCGACAGCGCGCGAATGGCTTCGCCGGCATATTCGATGACGTAGCCGGTACCACCTGCGGTGCCGATCTCGCCGATGATGGCGAGAACGATGTCCTTGGCGGTGACGCCTGCCGGAAGCTGGCCATCGACCTGCACCAGCATGTTCTTCGCCTTCTTCTGGATCAGCGTCTGGGTGGCGAGAACGTGCTCGACTTCAGACGTGCCGATACCATGGGCGAGCGAGCCGAAGGCGCCGTGCGTCGAGGTATGGCTGTCACCGCATACGATCGTCATGCCCGGCAGGGTGAAGCCCTGCTCCGGTCCGATGATGTGGACGATGCCCTGACGCTTGTCGTTCTCGGAGTAATATTCGACGCCGAATTCGGCAGCGTTGATGGCGAGCTGCTCGACCTGGATGCGGCTTTCCTCGTTCTTGATGCCGAGGTGGCGATCCGGCGAGGTCGGAACGTTGTGGTCGACCACCGCCAGAGTCTTCTCTGGCGCGCGAACCTTGCGGTTCGTCATGCGCAGGCCTTCGAAAGCCTGCGGCGAGGTGACTTCGTGGACCAGGTGGCGGTCGATGTAGAGAAGACAGGTGCCGTCAGCCTGTTCGTCAACCAGGTGATCGTCCCAGATCTTATCGTAAAGGGTACGCGGTGCGCTCATGGCAGTTCAATCCGTGTTTGGATGCAATGGAAAAAGGGAAATGGCGGCAAGGCCCGCCGGCCGGCGTCGATCAGCGAAGTCGGCTGTTGAGCGCACCGGAAACGGACGCAAAGAAGCGTGCGGGCAGGCGGTAATGGTCCTGCAGCACGAAGATATGCGCGCCAATGCACTTGAACTTGCTTTCCATAGCGCTGGATATAGCGATTTTTCCGCGTGTCGGCAATTCGAATCGTGAGGCGGCCTAGCGGCCTCTTGTCCGGCGCATGCGCATCTCCACCCGCCGCAGCGCCAGAGACAGGCCTATCGTCAGGATCAGGTAGATGTAGGTGACGATCGAATAGGTCTCGAAGAAGCGGAATGAGCCTGACGCATAGACCTTGCCCATCTGCGTGATGTCGGAGACGCCGAGCACGGAAACCAGCGAACTGTCCTTCACCATAGAGACGAAATCGTTGGAGAGCGGTGGGAAGATCACCTTGATCGCCTGCGGGAAGACGACCAGCCGGAAGCGGTGGTAGCGCGACAGGCCGAGCGCCTTGGCGGCTTCGATCTGGCCGTGATCGACCGACTGGATGCCTGCCCTGAAGACCTCGGCGATGAAGGACGAATAGCCGATCATCAGCGCGATGATGGCCCGCCACATCAGCGACAGGTCACGCACGAGAATAGGCTCGGCGGCGCCGGCTTTGACGAGCGGCGTGATCAGGAAATTATAGGCGGCAACGATCCCAGGCGCGCCGACGAAGGCGACGTAGAAGAGTAGCACCAGCATCGGGATGCCGCGGATGACCTCGATATAAAAGCGCGAGATCTGCCTGAGGACGACGCTGTCCGACAGCCCGAGGAGGGCGATGCCGAGGCCGAGCGCCGTCGCCAGCGCGAAGGCGACGACGGTGACGAAGACCGTTACCCACACGCCCTTGACGACGGTCTGGAAGACCTGCGCATAGATGCCGTTGGTGACGATGACGATGGCGAGAATGATGCCGATAATGGCAAGGGCGACCAGCCACCAGGGATAGTCGCCCTTCTCGGATCGCGGGGATGGATGTGGCGCCATCTGCGATGATCCGGAATTACTGACCCATCTTGTAGTCGAGGAACCACTTCTTGTTCAGGGCGTCGAGCGTGCCGTCGGCCTTCAGGCTGGCAATTGCCGCATTGACGGGCGCAACGAGATCGGAACCCTTCGGGAAGATGAAGCCGAAATCCTCCGTGCCGAGCGGGCCACCGATGACCTTCAGCGTGCCGTTCGAGGCATCGACATAGCCCTTTGCAGCAACGCCATCGGTCAGGACGGTGTCGACGTCGCCGGTCTTCAGGGCCTGGACGGTGGCGCCGAAGGTTTCGAAGAGCTTGATGCGCGGGTTCTGTTCGTTGCCGTCGAGGATTTCGTAGACGGCGGTGTAGAAGGGCGAGGTGCCGGGCTGGGCGCCGACCAGGCCGTCCTTGAAGGCGCCGAAGGTCTTGCCGTCGGTGAAGCGGCTCTCATCAGCGCGGACCAACATGAATTGCTGCGAGCGCATATAGGGGTCGGAGAAATCGACCTTCGCCTTGCGGTCGTCCTTGATGGTGATGCCGGTCATGCCGATGTTGTACTGATTGTCGGAGACGGCCTGGATCATCGCGTCCCAGCTGGTGTTCTGGTACTCGACCTTGAAGTTCAGCCGCTTGGCGATCTCGTTCATCGCATCATATTCCCAGCCGATCTGCTTGCCGGACTTCGGGTCGACGAACTGCAACGGCGGATAGGCGTTCTCGGTGACCACGACGACCGTCTTGCCGCCGAGATCGGGCAGGGTGTCGGCGACGGCCGCGAGCGGCGAGAGCGTGAGAGCGGCAAGGCCTGCGAGAATGGTGCGGCGGAAAAGCATGCTGAAAAGTCCCCGGAAAAATGTGGCTGGCGAAAACTGTCATAGAAGAGAAGGCGATGGCAAGAGCGGTGAACTTGCAGTTGCTGCCTTAAAACAGAAAAGGCGGCCCGAAGACCGCCTTTTCATGCAATGATTTTGCTTCGCAGAACTTATTCTGCTGCCGGCTCAGCGGCGGCTGCTGCTTCTGCGGCTGCCTTTGCTTCAGCGGCTTCTGCTGCTGCCTTTTCGGCGGCGAGAGCCTGTGCTGCTGCAATCTTTTCAGCTTCGATGCGTGCCTTTTCCTCGGCAACTGCAGCGCGCTCGGCTTCGTTCAGCTTGCGGGCGCGGGTGCCGGTGTTCTCGACGATACGAGCCGACTTACCGCGACGGTCGCGCAGGTAGTAAAGCTTGGCGCGACGGACCTTACCGCGGCGAACGATTTCAACGCTTTCGACAGCCGGCGAGTAAACCGGGAATACGCGCTCGACGCCTTCGCCGTAGGAGATCTTACGAACCGTGAAGTTCTCCTGGAGGCCGCCGCCGGAGCGAGCGATGCAAACGCCTTCGTAGGCCTGTACGCGGGTACGGTTGCCTTCCTTGACGCGGACGTTAACGCGGACGGTGTCGCCCGGGGAAAATTCCGGGAGCGTGCGCTGGGCTTCGATCTTGGCGACCTGTTCGGCCTCAAGCTGCTGGATGATGTTCATGACTCAACCTCATTGTTGGTTCAACAGCCAGAGCGCTCTGAACGATCTATCCTTGGTCGAGCCTCAGATATATGCCGGTGAAGGCAGGAGCGAATTCGTCTGTTTTTCTTTGCTTGGCTGATGGGAGTTTTCCCATTCCGGGCGTGCGCATACCCTATTACGCAGACCTTGTCACCCCTCTCCGCCGGAAAATCCGCAATGCCGGGCGGTTCGCTGCGCTTCTCCGCGCGATCATGGCTGCGACTTCAGTGATTAATTATTTGTCGAATGCCTAATTTAGGAGCAGATTCTGATTCGGGCCAAATCATGACCCGTGGGAATTTGGAGGGGAATGAATGTCGATAAGCAATCCATCGCCTTCGTTGTATAACGAGGACCTGGCGCCTGCAGAGGAGAGGAAGTGGGGCGCCTTCAGCATCTTCAATGTCTGGACGTCCGACGTCCATAGTCTTTGGGGTTATTATCTCGCCGCCAGTCTGTTCCTGCTCTGCGGCAGCTTCATCAACTTCGTGATTGCGATCGGCATCGGCTCGCTGGTCATCTTCTTCCTCATGAGCCTCGTCGGCAATGCCGGCGTCAAGACGGGCGTGCCTTTCCCGGTTCTCGCGCGCGCCTCCTTCGGCACGTTCGGCGCCAACCTCCCGGCGCTGGTGCGCGCCGTCGTCGCCTGCTTCTGGTACGGCGCGCAGACGGCGGCGGCATCCGGCGCCATCGTTGCGCTTCTCATCCGCAACGACAGCATCCTCGCCTTCCACCAGAACAGTCATATGCTCGGCCACTCGACGCTCGAGGTGATCTGCTACGTCATCATCTGGGGGCTGCAGCTGCTGATCATCCAGCGCGGTATGGAAACCGTGCGCAAATTCCAGGATTGGGCAGGCCCTGCCGTCTGGATCATGATGCTCATTCTTGCCGTCTATCTCGTCACCAAGGCAGGCACCTTCTCCTTCGGCAGCGAAATCCCGCGCGACGTGCTGATCGAAAAGACCAAGGACGCAGGCATTTCCTATGAGCCCGGATCCTTCCCGGCACTTGCCGCCGTGGCTGCGACCTGGATCACCTATTTCGCAGCGCTCTACCTGAACTTCTGCGACTTCTCGCGCTATGCCAAGGACACGAAGACCTTGCGCAAGGGCAATCTCTGGGGTCTGCCGATCAACCTTCTCGCCTTCTGCCTTGTTGCCGGTGTCACGACCACGGCCGCCTTCACCGTTTACGGCGAGGTGCTGCTGCATCCGGAAGCGATCTCAGCGAAATTCGACAGCTGGTTCCTGGCGTTGCTTGCGGCTCTGACCTTCGCCGTCGCCACGCTCGGCATCAATGTCGTGGCCAACTTCGTCTCGCCGGCCTTCGATTTCTCGAACGTCTTCCCGCGGCAGATCAGCTTTAAGCGGGGCGGCTATATCGCGGCTCTGATCGCGTTGGTACTTTATCCGTTCGCTCCGTGGGAAACGGGTGCGGCGCATTTCGTCAACTTCATCGGTTCGACGATGGGGCCGATCTTCGGGATCATGATGGTCGACTACTATCTGATCCGGAAGGGCGAGCTTGATGTTGCCGCGCTCTACCAGGAGAACGGTGAATTCCGCTTCCAGAATGGCTGGCACACGAACGCCTTCATCGCCTTCATTGTCGGTATGGTGTTCTCGTCGATCCTGCCGACCTTCACCTCGATCCTGCCGGATTGGTGGGGAACCTATGGCTGGTTCTTCGGCGTCGGCATCGGCGGCCTGGTTTATTATGTGCTGCGCATGAGCACGCGCGGTTCGGCCGTCGGCGCCGCCACCTGACATATGATGCGCCCGGTTCTCCGGGCGTCTATTCTTCCAAGAGGTCGGGCCGTCGTTTCCTGGTCAGGGCGACGGCCTGTTCATGCCGCCACTTCTCGATGGCGCCGTGGTTGCCTGAGGTCAGAACCGCGGGAATTTCCCGGCCTTCCCATTCCTGCGGACGGGTATAATGCGGATGCTCCAGCAGACCGCCCTCGAAGCTTTCATGCAGGCCGGAGAGATCGTTACCCATGACACCCGGCAGGATGCGGACGATCGCGTCCAGGACGGTCAGCGCAGCGGGTTCGCCGCCTGATAGCACGTAATCGCCGATCGAGACCTCTTCCAGCTCACGCGCATCGATGACGCGCTGGTCGACACCTTCGAAGCGGCCGCAGACGATGATGACGCCGTCGCCCCCGGCGAGCTCGCGAACGCGCTTCTGCGTCAGCGGCTTGCCGCGCGGGCTCATCAGCAGGCGGGGGCGATTGTCGTTTTCCGAGACCGTATCGATGGCACGCGCGAGAACATCGGGCTTCAGCACCATGCCTGCGCCGCCGCCGGCCGGGGTATCGTCGACGGTGCGATGCTTGTCGGTGGTGAAATCGCGGATCTGCACCGGTTCCAGCGACCACTGCCCGCGCTCCATCGCCTTGCCTGACAGCGAGAAGCCGAGATGGCCCGGAAACATCTCCGGATAGAGGGTGAGCACGGTTGCCCGGAAGGCCATGACTTACTTCTTTTTCTTCGGCTTGCCGGAGGCGAGCTTGGAGATGTCCTCGGGATCGTCGACGAGACCAGCAGCCATCGGATCGATGCGAATCGTGCCGCCCTCAAGATCGATCTCCAGCACGGAGGCCTCAGAGAAGGGGATCAGGACCGGGCGCTTGCCGGGACCCTTGAGTTCCAGAAGATCGCCGGCGCCGAAATCGAAGACACCGGTGATCGTGCCATAGCTGACGCCCTTGTCGTCGAGCGCTTCCAGCCCCTCGAGATCGGCATAGAAGAATTCGTCTTCCTCGAGCTCGTCGTCGGGGAGATTGTCGCGCTCGATATAGAGTTCGAGGCCATTCAGCGCTTCGGCGGCATTGCGGTCGTTGACGCCGCGGAAGCGGACGACGACCATATTCTTCATTTCGCGCAATTCGAGGACCTCGAAGACGCGGCCATCGAGGCTGTGCAGGTGGCCGTAATCTCCGAGCGCGGTCGCATCAGCGGTATAGGGCTTGACGCGGACTTCGCCGCGGATGCCCTGCGCGCCGCCGATCGTGCCCATCAGCACCGGGTTTTCAAGCTTTGTCATGGTGTCCTTCGTTCGAATGCCGGCATCGATCCGAGTTCACGCTTCTCATAAACGAAGTGCACCGGATTGAAAACGAAAACGGGCGGCATGTCGCCATGCCGCCCGCCCCATAAGGAAATCCTTCTGGGATTATTCTGCGGAAGCTGCAGCTTCAGCGGCGTCAGCAGCCTTCTGAGCCTTTTCAGCAGCGCGCTCCTGAGCCTTCTTGCCCGGCTTTGCCTTTTCCGGGTTGCTCTTGGCGTCGCGCTTTGCGAGGCCGGCTTCGTTGAGGAAGCGGAGAACGCGGTCGGTCGGCTGTGCGCCCTGCTCAAGCCAATGCTTGATACGGTCGTTGTTCAGCTTGATGCGGCCGTCGTTGTCCTTGGCCAGCATCGGGTTCCAGGAACCGAGGTTCTCGAGGAAACGGCCATCGCGCGGCGAACGGGCGTCGGCGAGAACGATGTGGTAGTACGGGCGCTTCTTGGAACCACCGCGTGCGAGACGAATTTTCAGTGCCATGTTCTTTACTCCTTAGGCTTTCTTGGACCGCTTCGTGAGGCGGTTTGTTCACTTTGCTGCGGCGTGGTCCGCAGCGATCTGCTCATGATGCCGGATGACTTCCGTGATGACGAAGTTCAGGAACTTCTCGGCGAAATCCGGATCCAGATTGGCATCCTTCGCCAGGCGGCGAAGGCGTTCGATCTGGTATTCTTCGCGCGCCGGATCGGCCGGCGGCAGCTGGTACTTGGCCTTGAGCACGCCGACCTCTTTGGTGCAGCGGAAGCGTTCGGCCAGGATATGGACGAGTGCCGCGTCGATATTGTCGATCGACTGGCGGTAACCCGAAAGCTGGGCTTTGACGTCTGGATCAATCATGGGGCAGGCGATCCTCTCACTTCTTCTTCGGCAAACCGGGAAGACCCGGGAAACCACCGCCGAGACCCGGCAGCTTGGCGCCACCGAGCCCGGGCAAACCACCCGGCATTCCGCCGAGACCGGGCATGCCCCCGCCCGGCTTTCCAAGACCCGCAGCTTCGGCCTGCTTCTGGAGCGCTTCCAGCTGCTTGGGGTCGATATTCGAGAGATCGGGCATGCCGCCCATTCCACCCATGCCGCCAAGACCCATCTTGCCGGCAAGGCCGCCCATCATCTGCTTCATCAGGCCGCCCTTACCCTTGCCGCCCATCATCTTCATCATGTCCGCCATCTGGCGGTGCATCTTCAGAAGCTTGTTGATGTCGGAGGCGTCGGTGCCGGAGCCGGCGGCGATGCGCTTCTTGCGGGAGTGCTTGAGCATGTCGGGGTTGGCACGCTCGGCCTTGGTCATCGACGAGATGATCGCCAGCTGGCGGCCGAACAGGCTGTCGTTCAGACCGGCCGAAGCCATCTTGTCCTTCATGCCGGCCATGCCGGGCATCATGCTCATGATGCCGCCCATGCCGCCCATCTTCTGCATCTGGCGCAGCTGATCGGCGAGGTCGTTCAGGTCGAACTTGCCCTTGGCCATCTTGGCGGCCATGGCAGCCGCCTTTTCGGCGTCGATGTTTTCGGCGGCTCGCTCGACCAGCGAAACGATGTCGCCCATGCCGAGGATGCGATCGGCGATACGGCGGGGATGGAATTCCTCCAGCTCGCCCATGCGCTCGCCGACACCGATGAGCTTGATCGGCTTGCCGGTGACGGCGCGCATCGAGAGCGCTGCACCGCCGCGGCCATCGCCGTCCATACGGGTCAGAACGAGGCCGGTAATGCCGACGCGTTCATCGAAATTACGCGCCAGATTGACGGCGTCCTGACCGGTCAGCGAATCTGCGACCAGCAGGATTTCATGCGGGTTCGACTTCTTCTTGATGTCGGCCATTTCGACCATCAAGGGCTCGTCGATATGCGTGCGGCCGGCGGTGTCGAGAATGACGACGTCGTGGCCACCGAGCTTCGCAGCCTGGACGGCGCGTGCGGCGATATCGGTCGGCGACTGGCCAGCGATCACCGGCAGCGTATCGACGCCGGTCTGGACGCCGAGCTGGCGCAACTGTTCCTGGGCGGCCGGACGGCGCGTATCGAGCGACGCCATCAGCACCTTCTTCTTTTCGCGGTCGGTGAGCCGCTTTGCAATCTTTGCCGAAGTCGTCGTCTTACCGGAGCCCTGCAGACCGACCATCATGATGACGACGGGCGCTACGGCATGAAGATCGACGCCCACGCCCTCGCCGCCGAGCATCTCGATCAGCTCGTCATGGACGATCTTGACGACCATCTGGCCGGGCTTGATCGACTTCAGGATCTCGGCGCCGACGGCCTTTTCGCGAACACGGTCGGTGAAGCCACGAACGACTTCCAGCGAGACGTCGGCTTCCAGAAGCGCACGGCGAACCTCGCGCAGCGCCGCGGAAACATCGGCTTCCGAAAGCGCGCCACGGCCTGTCAGTCCATTGAGAATGGATCCAAGACGGTCCTGGAGGTTTTCAAACATCGGCTCTTCCTTGTGATTTCCGGGATGACGGAAACCTTGTGCTTTTCCTTGACGAAAACAAGACGCAAAGCCAAAAAGCACCCGAGGGCGCATCGCGCTGTCGGGTGTGGACCTCCGGGATCAGGGTCCCGGTCGGCGGCTCGGAGTCATGTCGCTCGTCGCAGAATTGAGGCGCGGTAAACAGGAAACCGGCCGGAAAGTCAAGCCGAAGCGGGGAAATTCGCTCTTCCGGTCCTTCTCAAACCGCGCGCCCGATCCCAAATGCATCGTCCCGCTACGAGAGTCCATTGCCCATGCCCGACGCCAAGATGCGCAATCCCTACTATCATGGGCCAGTTTCAGACCATTTCGACGGCGTCCAGTTTTTCAATCCTGAAGGGATCGAGCCGCTCGGCTTTCGCGCGCTGATGCGCTGGCAATTCGGCGGCGGGCGCTTCCGCTGGCCGAAGGCGGTCTACAGCCCGTTTCCACCGGCGAAGCCCGCTGAACGCATCGATGGCGAGAGTCTGCGGGTGACGATGATCGGCCATGCGAGCCTGCTGATCCAGGTCGCCGGGCTCAATATTCTGACGGATCCCGTCTGGTCGGATCGCGCCAGCCCCTTTTCCTTCGCTGGACCGCGGCGGGTTTCGCCGCCCGGCATCCGCTTCGAGGATCTGCCGCCGATCGATATCCTGCTCATCTCGCACAATCACTACGACCATCTCGATATCAGGACGCTGAAGAGGCTATTCGAGGAGCACGGTCCGCATTTCATCACGCCGCTCGGCAATGACACGATTATCCATCGCGCCATTCCTGAGGCCAAGGTCTCGGACATGGACTGGGGCGACCAGCTTTCCTATTGGGACGGCGTGACGATCGATGCCGAGCCCTGCCATCACTGGTCGGCCCGCGGCACGCGCGACCGGCGCATGGCGCTCTGGGCCGCCTTCGTCATCTCGACGCCCGCAGGCAAGATCTACCATGTCGGCGATACCGGCTTTCACGAGGGCATCAATTACAAGGCGGCGCGGGAGAAGCATGGCGGCTTCCGCCTCGCCATCCTGCCGTTCGGCGCGTATGAGCCGCGCTGGTTCATGAAAGGGCAGCACCAAAACCCGGAAGAGGCGGTGGCTGGCATGGAACTCTGCAACGCCGCCCATGTCGCCGGGCACCATTTCGCGACCTTCCAGCTGACCAACGAGGCGATCGACGCGCCGGTTGCCGCGCTGCAGGAGGCGCTTTCGGCCCGCGGTATCGAACCCGGCCGCTTCCGGCCGCTGCGTGCGGGCGAAGTGTTTGACGTGCCGGTTGCGTGAGCAGCCGGTAAACCACTGGTAATTCGCCCGCGTTTCCGCCATATACAGCCCGAAAGCAATGGAAGTGGCAGCAATGAGTGCAACGGTCGAATTCGCGAAGATGAACGGGCTTGGAAACAAGATCCTGGTTGTCGACATGCGCGGCCGCGGCGACAAGGTGACGCCCGATGCCGCGATCGCGCTGAATGCCGATCCGGATACCGCCTTCGACCAGATCATGGCGATCCATGATCCGAAGGCCGACGGCACCGATGCGTGGATCGACATCCTCAATTCCGACGGCTCGAAGGCGCAGGCCTGCGGCAACGGCACACGCTGCGTCGTGCAGGCACTGTCTGCCGAAACCGGCAAGAAGATCTTCACCTTCCAGACGGTCGCCGGCATTCTGAATGCCGTCGAGCATAAGGACGGCACGATCTCCGTCGACATGGGCAAGCCGGTCTTTGCCTGGGACAAGATCCCGCTTGCCGAAGAATTCTATGACACCAGCCGCATCGAGCTGCAGATCGGGCCGATCGACAATCCCGTGCTGCATTCGCCGTCGGCGATGTCGATGGGCAATCCGCATGCGATCTTCTGGGTCGACAAGGATGTCATGTCCTTCGATCTCGCTCGCTTCGGGCCGCTGCTCGAAAACCATCCGATGTTTCCGGAACGCGCCAATATCACGCTGGCGCAGGTCACCTCGCCCACCTCGATCACGACGCGCACCTGGGAGCGCGGCGCCGGCCTGACGCTTGCCTGCGGTTCCGCTGCCTGCGCCACCGCCGTTTCGGCGGCGCGCACCGGGCGCACCGGCCGCACGGTCGAGATCAAGGTTGCGAGCAGCCCGAATGCCGGTTCGCTGTCGATCGAATGGCGTGAGCGCGACGATCACGTCATCATGACCGGACCTGCAGAATGGGAATGGTCCGGCATGGTCGACCCGACGACCGGCAACTGGTCGCGCGACGCGGAGCAGGGAGCCGAGGCGCGGTGAGCGGCGTCGAGGTCATTACCTTCGGCTGCCGTCTCAATACCTACGAATCCGAAGTGATGCGGGCGGAGGCCGAGAAGGCCGGGCTCAACAATGCCATCCTCGTCAATACCTGCGCCGTAACGGGCGAGGCCGTGCGCCAGGCGCGCCAGGCGATCCGCCGCGCGCGACGGGAAAATCCGCATGCCCGCATCATCGTCACCGGCTGTGCGGCGCAGACCGAAAGCCAAGTCTTTGCAGAAATGGCCGAAGTCGATGCCGTTCTCGGCAACGAGGAGAAGCTGAAGAGCACCTCCTATCGGGCGCTTCCCGATTTCGGCGTGTCGGCCGAAGAGAAACTGCGCGTCAACGACATCATGAGCGTCAGGGCGACGGCGCCGCAGATGGTCAAGCATATCGACGGGCACGTGCGCGCCTTTATCCAGGTGCAGAACGGCTGCGACCACCGTTGCACCTTCTGCATCATCCCCTATGGCCGCGGCAATTCGCGCTCGGTACCGATGGGCGCTGTGGTCGATCAGGCCCGAAATCTGGTCGAGGGCGGCTATAGCGAGATCGTGCTGACGGGTGTCGATGCCACCAGCTACGGCGCCGATCTGCCGGGGCAGCCGACGCTCGGGCTGCTTGCCAAGACGCTGCTGAAGCAGATCCCCGAAATCCGGCGCCTCAGGCTTTCCTCGATCGACAGCATCGAGGCCGACCAGCATCTTTTCGATCTGATCGGCGACGAGCCGCGATTCATGCCGCATCTGCATCTGTCGCTGCAGCATGGCGACGACATGATCCTGAAGCGCATGAAGCGCCGCCATAGCCGGGCCGATGCGCTCGATTTCGTCGCGCAGGTGCGCCGGTTGCGGCCGGAGATCAGCCTCGGCGCCGATATGATCGCCGGCTTTCCGACCGAGACCGAGGAGATGTTTGCCAATGCCGTCAGCCTCGCCGAAGAGGCCGGTATCGCGCATCTGCATGTCTTCCCCTACAGCCCACGCCCGGGCACGCCGGCGGCCCGCATGCCGCAGCTTGACCGCTCGCTGATCAAGGATCGCGCTGCCAGGCTGCGCGCCACTGGACAGACGCTCTATCAGTCCCATCTCGACAGGATGGTTGGAACGCGGCAATGGCTGCTAGTCGAAAACAACGGCCTGGCGCATACCGAAAACTTCACGCTCGTTGCCGCCCCCGGCCTTCGCCCGCGCTCCATGCTGCAGGCCGAAATCACCGGTCACAACGGCAAGCACCTCGACATGCAATTGACGGCCGCAGAGGCCGCCTGACTTTCACGGAATTCTCATGGCCCTCAGTTTCATCAAAAAGGTCTTCACCTTCGGCAAGCCGCTCGAAGAGGCAAAGCCGCAAGAGGCCGTGCCCGCCATCGAGCCGCTGAAGGAAGAGCTGCCGGTTGCCGCCGATCCGGTACTGCCGGAAGAGATGGAGACGGCTGGCGGGCCGGTGGCTGATGTTGCCGAACCTGAGGTGGTTGAGGAAGCGGAAGAGCCGACGATCCTGCCTGATGTCGCGCAGATGAGCGATGTGGGTGTGGTGCCGTTGTCTTTGCTGGAGGCGGAAGCCGAGGCTGAGGTTGAAGATTCTACTGCGATCCCTGCGGAAACACCCCCCTCTGTCCCTTCAGGACATCTCCCCCACACGGGGGGAGATCAGGTCGAGGATGCGGTTGCCGATCGCGAAGAAGGCCGCGTAGAGCCCACCGTAACCTTCCCTGAAGAGGTTCTTTCAAAGGAAGACGAAGAGCTTCGCGACGCCGAAGTGGAGCAAGACCTACCCACTCAGCCGATCTCCCCCCCTGTGGGGGAGATGCCCGGCAGGGCAGAGGGGGGTGCTCCACCCACGGACATCGAAGAAGCAACGGCAGAGCAGGCGCCGGACGCCGAAGACGCGCCGTCCGAACAAGCGCCCATCCTCCCGAAAGGTTTCGCCACGGGCGCTGCCGCCCCGGAACCCGAACCCGTCGTAATCCAGCCGAAGCTCAGCTGGTTCCAGCGCCTCCGTGCCGGTCTCGCGCGCACCTCCTCGCAGCTGACCGGCCAGATCACCGCGCTCTTCACCAAGCGCAAGCTCGATGACGAAACGCTGCAGGATCTGGAAGACCTGCTGATCCAGGCCGACCTCGGCGTCGAGACGGCGCTGCGTGTCACCGATACGCTGGCCTCCGAGCGCTACGGCAAGGATGTCACCGGCGAGGACGTCACCCGCATCATGGCAACGGAGATCGCCAAGGTGCTGAAGCCGGTCGCCAAGCCGCTGCAGCTCGATCTCAGCCACAAGCCACATGTCATCCTCGTCGTCGGCGTCAACGGCACCGGCAAGACGACGACGATCGGCAAGCTGGCCGCCAAGCTCTCCGGCGCCGGGCTGAAAGTGATGGTCGCCGCCGGCGATACGTTCCGCGCCGCCGCGATCGAGCAGCTGAAGATCTGGGCCGACCGCACGAAATCCGAATTCATCGGCACCAAGCTCGGCGCCGATGCCGCCGGTCTCGCCTATGACGCCTTCGAGCAGGCGAAGGCGAAGAAATGCGATGTGCTGATCATCGATACCGCCGGCCGTCTGCAGAACAAGGCGGAGCTGATGGCCGAGCTCGAGAAGATCGTGCGCGTGCTCGGCAAGCTCGATCCGGATGCGCCGCATACCGTGTTGCAGACGCTCGATGCGACGACCGGCCAGAACGCCATGAACCAGGTGGAAATCTTCCGCAACGTCGCAGGCGTCAACGGGTTGATCATGACCAAGCTCGACGGCACGGCGCGCGGCGGCATTCTCGTCGCCATCTCCGCCAAGCACAAACTGCCGGTCTATTTCATCGGTGTCGGCGAAGGCGTGGACGATCTGGAGCCTTTCGAGGCCGAGGATTTCGCACATGCCATTGCCGGTATCGGTCAATGATGCCACAGATAAGCCGCCAAGAGCGCGCAAGCCGCGGCCGGTTGAGACAGGCCCGAAACTGACAGGTTTTACGAAAAGCATGACCACCGAAAGCGATATCACGCCCTCCGCCGCAGACCGGCACCACCCGCTGCTGAAGCTGGCGCTGGAGCTTGGACCGCTGCTGATCTTCTTCTTCGCCAACCTGCGTGGCCAGTGGCTCGTCGATCGCTTCCCGGCTCTTGCCGAGCTCGGCGGTCCGCTCTTCGTCGCTACCGGCCTGTTCATGGCTGCGACCGTGATTTCGCTTGTCGCCTCGAAGATCATCCTCGGCCATCTGCCGATCATGCCCTTCGTGTCGGGCATCGTGGTGCTGATCTTCGGCTCGCTGTCGATCTACCTGCAGAACGAGACCTTCATCAAGATGAAGCCGACGATCGTCAACGCGTTGTTCGGCGTGGCGTTGCTCGGCGGTCTCGCCTTCGGCAAGTCGCTGCTCGGCTATGTCTTCAATGCCGCCTTCCAGCTCGATGCCGAGGGATGGCGGAAGCTGACGCTGCGCTGGGGCATCTTCTTCCTGTTCCTCGCCGTGCTGAACGAAGTCATCTGGCGGAATTTCTCGGATGATTTCTGGGTTGCCTTCAAGGTCTGGGGCACGATGCCGATCACCATTCTGTTCACGATGGCGCAGATGCCGCTGATCCTCAAGCACACGATCCAGCCTGCGGGAGAAACCGAGAAGTGAGCTTCGACAGTACGGCCGAGCGCACGAAACATCAGACCTTCTGGGTTCTCGCCTGCTTTGCCGTGCTGCTTGTGCAGGTCGTCACTGAATATTTCATGGGCCGCACGATCATCTGCACCTGCGGATATGTGAAACTCTGGGAAGGCACCGTCAATTCCAGCGGTAATTCCCAGCACCTCTCGGACTGGTACACGCCCTCGCATATCATCCACGGCTTCCTGTTTTATGGGCTGGCGCATCTCGTGCTGCGCGGCAAGCCGTTTGCGGCTCGCCTGCTCCTGGCGCTGGTGATCGAATCCGGCTGGGAGCTGCTCGAGAATTCGCCCATCATCATCGACCGCTACCGCGCGGCGACCATCTCGCTCGACTATTACGGCGACAGCATCATCAATTCGGCGATGGACGCCGTGTTCATGGTGATCGGCTTCTTCTTTGCGGCCCGGGCGCCGGTCGCGCTGACCGTCGCGATCGCCATCTTCTTCGAGCTGTTCACCGGCTACATGATCCGGGACAATCTGACGCTCAATGTGCTGATGCTGATCTGGCCGGTCGAGGCGATCAAGACCTGGCAGGGTGCGATCTAAGATATCGGTACATTGCGGGTGAGGCCCCCTCATCCGCCTGCCGGCACCTTCTCCCCGCCGGGGAGAAGGGAAGATGCCGCGACCTTTCTGTCCCTTCTCCCCTAGGGGAGAAGGTGGCCCGATAGGGCCGGATGAGGGGGCCGCACGGCAAAGCATCAGTCATATGATGCAACGTTTTAGGACGCCGGCTTCCCCAGCACTTTCTCCATCGCCGGGAAGAGCCCTTCCTTCATGCTGATCTCGTCGAAGGGGCCGACGCGCTTGTAGATGATCGTTCCATCGGGGGCGACGAGATAGCTTTCCGGAACGCCGTAGACGCCCCAGTCGATCGCGGCCTTGCCGTTCGGATCGACGCCGATTGCCTTGAACGGGTTGCCGAGCTCGTTCAGGAACTGCAGCGCGTTCTCGGTCTTGTCTTTGTAGTTGATGGCAACGATGTTCAGCCTGCCGTCGGCGGCGAGCTGCTTCAGGATCGGATGTTCCTGCCGGCAGGGGATGCACCAGGAGGCGAAGACGTTGACGAGCGTGAGCTTGCCCTTGACCGCAGCGTCCGTCAGGGCCGGAAGGTTGGAGCCTTCAAGCGGCGCCAGATTCAGCGACGGCGCCCTGGTGCCGAGCAGCGCCGAGGGGATTTCCGAGATATCCTTGCCGTGGAAATCCTGGTCGTAGAGCATCTTGGCCGCAGTCGCAGCGATGCCGCCGAAGACGAGGAGCGGGATCAGGGCGACGGCATAGCGGCTGAGGCCACGCGCCTTGGTCTCTTGCGTCTCGGGCGCGCTCATTCGCCATCCTTCTTTCGGGCCGAGCGGCGGCGGATGCCGGAGGCTTCGAGGGCAGCAAGCTCCTTCTGGCGGGCGCGGCCATCGGCCCAGATCCAAAGAGTGACGGCAACCGTCACGAAAGCTGCGAAGCCATAGGCGCTGTAGACGTAGAAAGCATGCGTCATCGATCAGTCCTCGCGGCTTGCCATGCGGGCGGCAAGGCGGCGCTGAGCGGCGACGCGGCGGCGCCAGATCTCGTTGCGCATCGCCATGATGTGCAGCGTGAAGAACAGCAGCGTGAAGCCGACAGCCATGATGAGCAGCGGACGCAGGAATTCGGGATCGATCGTCGGGCCGTCGAGGCGCATCACGCTTGCAGGCTGATGCAGCGTGTTCCACCATTCGACTGAGAATTTGATGATCGGGATGTTGACGAAGCCGACGAGGATCAGGACGGCGACGACGCGGGCGGCCTTGGAGGGATCGTCGATGGCGCGATTGAGGGCGATCAGGCCGAGATACATCAGGAACAGCACGAAAACCGACGTCAGGCGCGCATCCCAGACCCACCAGGTGCCCCACATCGGCTTGCCCCAGAGCGAGCCAGTGACGAGAGCGAGAAGCGTGAAGGCGGCGCCGAGCGGCGCGGCGGCCTTGGCGGACACATCGGCCAGCGGATGGCGCCAGACCAGCGTGCCGATCGCCGAGATGCTCATGACCGTGTAGCACATCATCGCCAGCCAGGCCGCGGGCACATGGATATACATGATGCGGACAGTCTCGCCCTGCTGGTAGTCGCCTTCGGTCGCGAAGCTCAGATAGAGCCCCACGGCGAGACAGAGGGCGGTGATGCCTGCCATCCAGGGAATGACACGGCTCGCGAGCGCCAGAAACCGGGTCGGGTTTGCAAGGTCGCTGAATTTGCTGATGGCCAGGCTGGTTTCGCTCATGAGCGGTTCTTTACCTTGAACGCGGTTCTCCCGCAATTGATGCCGGTCAACAGGGCGATCAATCCGACGTGTTTCTGAGCGCAAGCGCCGCCGCTGCCGGGCCGATGACGGCGAAGAACAGCGTCAGGGCGATGAGCACGAGGAAGGGCGGCATGAACGGTGCGGGGTCCTCGACGGCTGCATAACTGGCGCTGACGCCGAAGATCAGCACCGGGATTGTCAGCGGCAGGACGAGGATCGAGACGAGCAGGCCGCCGCGCGGCAGAGCGACGGCAACCGCTGCGCCGACCGCGCCGATGAAGGTGATCGCGGGCGAACCGACCAGCAGCGTCAGCATCGTGGCGCCGATCGCCGTCTCGCTCATGTTCATGAAGAGCCCGAGCAGCGGCGAGGCGATCACGAGCGGCAGGCTGGTCGCCGTCCAGTGCGCCAGGCATTTCATGAAGACCGTGAGCACCAGCGGCGTTTCCTGCATCAGCAGGATATCAAGCGATCCGTCGTCGCGCTCTGCCTGGAACAGGCGGTCGAGGCCGAGAAGGGCGGAAAGCAGCGCGCCGATCCAGACGATCGCCGGGCCGATGCGGGAGAGAAGATTGAGATCGGGGCCGACGCCGAAGGGGATGACGGCGACGACGGTGAGGAAGAACAGGACGCCGATCAGCGCGCCGCCGCCGGAGCGGATGGAGAGTTTGAGGTCTCGGAGGAGGAGGGCTTTCATGGGGTTCGGCCCTCTATGAATGAAAACCCCTCCCCAACCCCTCCCCACAGGGGGGAGGGACTTAGCCCGCTGCCCTCGTAGTGGAAAATGGCCAACATCTGCTTGGGGGATCGCAGACGCTGCGTGGAGCCCTTCCCTCTTGTGGGGAGCGGTTGGGGAGGGGCCTTTGATGCAGCGGAAAATGAATATTTCATCCCCATACCCCCTGATCCACACCTGCAAATCCCGTCATCCGCAATTCCCTGGCATTCTCCAACCCCAGCGGCTGATGCGTCGCCGCCAGCACGATGCCGCCCTTTCTCTGATGCGCGCCGATCAACTCCGCAAACAGCTTGTCGGCGCTGGCGTCGAGCGCCGCCGTCGGCTCGTCGAGGATCCAGATCGGGCGGTAGGCGACGAGCAGCTTGGCGAAGGCGAAGCGGCGCTGCTGGCCGGCCGAGAGATAGCCGAAGGGAAGGTGGGCAATGCCGGAGAGGCCGACGGCGTCGGCGGCATCGGCGATCGACATGCCGGAGACGCCGAGAATGTCGCCCAGGAAGTCCTGCCAAAAGGCGAGATTTTCCTCGACCGTGAGCTCGTTTTTCATCGCGTTCCGGTGGCCGAGATAATGGCTGGCTTCGCTGGCGCGATGCTCGTCCGAACCGTGCGAATCAGTGAAGCGCACGGCACCCTTTTCGGGGCGCAGAAGACCGGCGACGACACGCAGTAAAGTGGACTTTCCTGATCCATTTTTACCAGTCAAAACCAGTGCTTCGCCGCTTTCGAGGTGGAAGGACACGTCCTCGAAAATCAGGTCTTCGCCCCGGCGCGCAGCGAGTTTTTCGGCAGTCAGGTGCACGGCATTTCCGTTGTTTAAGATTTTAGTCATTGCGTCGCAAAAAATGTCCGAAATGGGCCACGCACTATCTGGCACCCTTCTTAGAAATTATCTATAAGACCCGCAACCACGCCAGCGGTCGGCGTGAACTTCATCCTTGCGCCGAACATGGAATATTCTTTCCACGTGCGGACAGCGGAAATGGCCGTACCCGCATCCTGATGTGCATTAAGTGCATAGGCGTTCGCACGACTGTGTTGGCTATCAGAAACGGGGTATCTCGTGTCTAAATCTCTTGACAGCTTCAATTGTCGCTCCACCCTCACCGTCAACGGTAAGGACTACGTCTATTACAGCCTTCCGAAGGCTGAGGCGAATGGCCTGGCTGGCGTATCGAAGCTTCCCTATTCGATGAAGGTCCTGCTCGAAAACCTGCTGCGCTTCGAAGACGGCCAGTCGGTTACGAAGGAGCACATCCAGGCTGTTGCCGAATGGCTCGTCAACAAGGGCTCGGTCGAAAACGAAATCGCATACCGCCCGGCTCGCGTGCTGATGCAGGACTTCACCGGCGTTCCGGCTGTCGTCGATCTGGCCGCAATGCGCGATGCGATGGTTTCGCTCGGTGGCGACCCCGAGAAGATCAACCCGCTGGTTCCCGTCGATCTGGTCATCGACCACTCCGTCATCGTCGATGAATTCGGCACGCCGCAGGCTTTCGCCAAGAACGTCGAGCTGGAATACCAGCGCAACGGCGAGCGCTACCGCTTCCTGAAGTGGGGCCAGCAGGCATTCCAGAACTTCCGCGTCGTTCCTCCGGGCACCGGCATCTGTCACCAGGTCAACCTCGAATATCTCGGCCAGACCGTCTGGACGAAGGAAGAGGACGGCGAGACGATCGCCTATCCGGATACCTGCGTCGGCACCGACTCGCATACCACGATGATCAACGGTCTTGGCGTACTCGGCTGGGGCGTTGGCGGTATCGAAGCCGAAGCTGCGATGCTCGGTCAGCCGGTTTCCATGCTGCTGCCTGAAGTCATCGGCTTCAAGCTGACCGGCAAGCTCAAGGAAGGCGTCACCGCGACCGACCTCGTGCTCATGGTCGTTCAGATGCTGCGCAAGAAGGGCGTCGTTTCGAAGTTCGTCGAATTCTTCGGCTCGGGCCTCGACAACATGCCGCTCGCCGACCGCGCCACCATCGGCAACATGGGTCCGGAATACGGCGCGACCTGCGGCTTCTTCCCGGTCGATGGCGAAACCGTCAACTACCTCAACATGTCGGGCCGCACCAAGGACCGTATCGCGCTCGTCGAAGCCTATTCCAAGGCTCAGGGCATGTGGCGTGAAGGCGACGGTTCCGACCTCGTATTCACCGATACGCTCGAACTCGACCTCGGCGACGTCGTGCCTGCCATGGCCGGCCCGAAGCGTCCGGAAGGCCGTATCCCGCTCGAGAACATCGCGTCCGGCTTCGCCGGCTCGCTCGAAGGCGAATACAAGAAGCCCGGCCAGCTTTCGAACCGCTATGCGGTTGAAGGCACCGACTTCGATCTCGGCCATGGCGACGTTGCCATCGCTGCCATCACCTCCTGCACCAACACGTCCAACCCGTCGGTTCTGATCGCTGCCGGCCTTCTCGCCCGCAACGCCGTTGCCAAGGGCCTGAAGACCAAGCCGTGGGTCAAGACCTCGCTGGCTCCGGGATCGCAGGTCGTCGGCGAATACCTCGCCAAGTCCGGCCTGCAGGCCGATCTCGACAAGCTCGGCTTCAACCTCGTCGGCTTCGGCTGCACGACCTGCATCGGTAACTCCGGCCCACTGCCGGCGCCGATCTCGAAGACGATCAACGACAAGGGCCTGATTGTCTCGGGCGTTCTCTCGGGCAACCGTAACTTCGAAGGCCGTATCTCGCCGGACGTTCAGGCGAATTACCTCGCCTCCCCGCCGCTCGTCGTCGCCTACGCGCTTGCCGGTACGGTCCAGAAGGACCTGACCAAGGAGCCGATCGGCGAAGACCAGAACGGCAACCCTGTCTACCTCAAGGACATCTGGCCGACCTCGCACGAAGTGCAGGAATTCATCCAGAAGTACGTCACGCGCGAACTCTATGAGTCCAAGTATGCCGACGTCTTCAAGGGCGATGAAAACTGGCAGGCCGTTCAGGTTCCTCCGGGCCAGACCTACGCCTGGGACGACCAGTCGACCTACGTTCAGAACCCGCCTTACTTCGTTGGCATGGGCAAGACCGGTAGCGGCATTTCCGATATCAAGGGTGCTCGCGTCCTCGGTCTCTTCGGCGACAAGATCACCACCGACCACATTTCCCCGGCCGGTTCGATCAAGGCGGCTTCGCCGGCTGGTGCATATCTCACCGGTCACGGCGTCGGCGTTGCCGACTTCAACCAGTACGGCACGCGCCGCGGCAACCATGAAGTCATGATGCGCGGCACCTTCGCCAACATCCGTATCCGCAACCACATGCTGGGCGCGAACGGCAAGGAAGGCGGCTTCACGATCCACTATCCGTCGAAGGAAGAGGAATCGATCTACGACGCGGCCATGCAGTACAAGGCCGAGGGCGTTCCGCTCGTCATCTTCGCCGGTGTCGAATACGGCAACGGCTCTTCGCGTGACTGGGCTGCAAAGGGCACCAACCTGCTCGGCGTCAAGGCTGTCGTCGCGCAGAGCTTCGAGCGTATTCACCGCTCGAACCTGGTCGGCATGGGCGTCATCCCCTTCGTCTTCGAAGAGGGCACGACCTGGCAGAGCCTCGGCCTGAAGGGCGACGAAATCGTCACCATCGAAGGTCTCGAGAACATCAAGCCGCGTGAGAAGAAGATTGCCAAGATCACCTACGGCGACGGCACCGTGAAGGAAGTTCCGCTTCTGTCGCGCGTCGACACGCTGGATGAGGTCATCTACCTCAACAACGGCGGCATCCTGCAGACGGTTCTGCGTGATCTCGCTGCTTAATTCTTAAGACAAGCGCATGATAATCGCCGCCGGGGAGCAATCTCCGGCGGTTTTTCTTTGCGGGACGGGGCTCACGGCGATGTGTTCCGGCTGCGATGGCGGGTGGGCCTGTCTCACCCGTTCGTTACTTCCCGTTTTGAGCCGGAAGGATTATCTCTACGGTCGTAATCGGGGCCTGCGGTATCGGTCCGCCGCATGTTCTGGAAAAGAGGTTGCAATGTCGCCGCGTTTTTTGATTTCGATGATTGCCGGTCTGGTGCTCGCGGCACCGCTTCATGCCGAAGACGGCAAGCCGAAGGGCGTCGTCGAACTCTTTACCTCACAGGGCTGCGGCTCCTGTCCGCCGGCTGATGCGGCATTCCGCAAGATCGTCGGCCAGGGCGATGTCATCGCGCTCGCTTATCATGTCGATTACTGGAACTATCTCGGCTGGACCGACACGCTGAGCTCCAAGCAGAATACCGACCGGCAGTATGGCTACGCCCGGATGCTCGGCCGCAGCAACGTCTATACGCCGCAGGTGGTGGTCAATGGCCGCGACCATATGGCGGGATCCGACATCTCGGCGATCAACGGCAAGATCAATGGCTTCTCCACGGAGGGCAAGGGTCTGTCCGTGCCCGTCGATGCGCAGATGCGCGGTGACGAGCTGGAGATCAAGATCGGCGCCGGGCAGGGCAAGGCCAGCGTCGTCATGGTCTATTTCGACAAGGAAAAGACCATCGACGTCGAAAAGGGCGAGAATAGCGGCCAGAAGATTTCCTACATCAACAGCGTCAGCGACATTGAAACCGTGGGCATGTGGGACGGAAAGGCAACAAGCCTGACCTTACCTGCAACGGTGCTTCAGAAGGCCGACCTCGAGGGCTGTGCAATTCTGCTGCAGGCTGCTACGGCTGATGGTGACCCGGCCGCGATCCTGGGCGCAACCGTCATCATGGCGGGCAAGAATATCTGAGGGTTTCATCTGCTGCGGCAGATGGAAAACGGGGCGGCCCGGCTGATCGTATTCGGGGCTGGGGTTAAGGTCGATACGCTCAGCCGGGCCCTTTGGCGCGCTGGCGCCAAATCGGTGAGCGGAACTTCCCCTGCAAATGAGGCGCTGTTTTGACTGAATTGCGGCGCTCAGGAGATTGCATAGCATATGATTAATGTGATGACTGGCCGCACTTGCAATTTGGCGCGGCTCGGGCAAACTGTCACTCTCCTGTCACAAGCGGAGGCACAGGGAGACTGATGACAGATCAGCCGGATTTGCGGCATGGCGATCACCGTTCCGCCGACAATAGTTCCTCAGTCGTCGTCGATCTTAAAGAATACAAGCAGAGCAAGGATCCGTTGCCGGTGACGTTTCACCGGCGAGAGCTGGATGCAATCCTGTGGATTTACGGCCGCATGGTCGGCGAGGGCGAGTGGAAAGACTACGCAATCGACCACATGAAGGACAAGGCGGTGTTCTCCGTCTTCAAGCGCTCCGGCGAAATGCCCCTCTTCACCATCGAGAAAGATCCCAAGCTTGCCAACAAGCAGGGCGCCTATTCCGTGGTGAATACCAACGGCATGATCCTGAAGCGTGGCCACGAGCTGCAGCAGGTCCTGAAGGTCTTCGACAAGGTGCTGAAGCTCGTCGACAAATAGGCGCTCAGCCCTTGTAGAGGCTGCCTGGATAAGCAGAGAGATCCGGGTCTGTATCCTTGCCCTCGCCGAGCACACGCTGCATCAGCATCGTATCCAGCCAGCGGCCGTGCTTGTAGCCGGTGCCCTTCAGCAGACCGGTTTCCTCGAAACCCGATGAACGATGCAGCGCGATCGAGGCTGGATGGGCGCCGCCGATGACGGCCACCATTTGCCGGAAGCCGAGCGCGGTGCAGCGTGATATCAGTTCCGCCAGCAGCGCCTTGCCGACGCCCTTTCCACGGGCGGCGGGGGCAAGATAGATCGAATCCTCGACCATCCATCTATAGGCCGGCCGCGTGCGAAACGCCGACGCATAGGCATAGCCCAGAAGCTCGCCGTTTTCGTCAACGGCGGCAATATAGGGGTAGCCCTGGCCGATTATGGCGGAGAGGCGGGTTGCCATCTCCTGGCGCTCCGGCGGTGCTATCTCGTAGCTGGCGACGCCCGACAGTACGGATTCACGGTAGATCGCGGTGATGGCGTCGAGGTCGGAGGTGGAGATATCGCGGAGGTTAACGGTCATTCGGCGGCCGATGTCTGGAGTGTGGTTCAGGCTGAAAACCATTCGCCGCGAGATTTGGCAACAGGAAAAGCGAATGGGGTATCGGGGCCGGTGCATTCAGACTGATCATGCTTGCGGCCGTTGTTGCCGTCGTTCCGCTGGTTTTGGCACGGCGTAGGGTGACATCGAGCCCGGCAGCAGAGCCAGCGAGTTGACCGAAGCCGCCGGAGCTTCTAGAGAACGGCATTCGCTGAACGGGCCCGTTGCCTCAGGCGGCACAGTCGCCGCATGCGTCAGCCATGGAGAAACGCGATTATCAAGATCCTGGTTTTGCTGCATGCCGCCGTCGGCATCGATTGGCAGTCTCCTCCCGAGGGCACCAGCCTGAAGACCTTGAACGAGGCCGAGGAGAAGGGCTTTATCGAGATTCGCGGAGAATTCCAGAAGCGGCAATTCCGTCTGACGAAGCGCGGCTCCGACCATGTTGCGCTCGATCGGCGGCGTCTGGCGGCGCGCAAGCTCTGAGACAAAGGGCCGGCTTTCGTATGCCGGCTGCATGTCGATCGTCATGATGCGCCACGCGAAGCGCCGCATCCTCATTCCGCAAAATAAAACCGCCCGCAACATCTCTGCTGCAGGCGGCTTGTGTCTTTGATCCGGTCGAGGTTACCCTCGCCGGCACTCGTTCCGTGTTACTTGCGGTTACCCATGAACTGCAGAAGGAACATGAACAGGTTGATGAAGTCGAGGTAGAGCGTCAGAGCGCCCATGATCGCCTTGCGGCCCATGACTTCAGCACCGTCTGCTTCGTAGTACAGTTCCTTGATGCGCTGCGTATCGTAGGCGGTGAGGCCTGCGAAGATCAGCACGCCGATCACCGAGATCGCGAACTGGAGGGCAGACGAGCCCAGGAAGATGTTCACGATCGACGCGATGATGAGGCCGAAGAGACCCATGATCAGGAACGAGCCCATGGCCGAGAGATCACGCTTGGTCGTGTAGCCGTAGAGCGACAGGGCGCCAAACGAAGCGGCGGTCACGAAGAAGGTCTGCGTGATGCTCGACTGCGTGTAGACCAGGAAGATCGACGAGAGCGACAGGCCGACCAGCGCGGCATAGACCCAGAAGGTCGTCTGCGCGGCGGCAACGCTCATGCGGTTAATCCGGAAGCTCAGGAAGAAGACCGCAGCCAACGGAGCAAGGATCACGACCCAGCGAAGCGGCGACTGGAAAAGCAGTACGCCGAACTGCGTCAGCTGATTGTCCTGGACCGCGAAATTGAAGCCGAGATAGGCCGCAACACCCGTGATCGCCAGACCCAGCGCCATCAGGTTGTAGACCTTGAGCATATAGGAGCGCAGCCCCTGGTCGATCATCTCGCCAGTCTGTGCCCGGCTTTGGTAGTTACGAAGGTCAGCCATTGTTTCCTCTATACAAGCTCCGATGTGAATACGGTGTCGGGCTTTACGACCCGGGCGCCGCTGCGGAGCTCCAGCATGCCTGCAGACAATATGAGGCTTTCGCCCCTAGCAAACAAGGCCCTTGCAACCAGCGGCGGGGTTAAATCGCCGTAAGGTGAAGCTATTTCGTCAAACGCTCATTCTAGAGCTCGCGCAGAACGGGTGCTGCCTTCTGGCCGAGAATGCGCCAGGTGCCGATCAAGCCGATGCCGACGGTCAGTACCAGTGCCGTGACCAGCGTCAGCCCGGCGACATCCGGCAGGAAGGCCGAGGGCAGCTTCATGATGCGGCTGACGACGAACCAGGCGGCCGTTCCGCCGGCAAGCAGCGCGAAGATCGCGGTCGCGACACCGAGGATGAGATATTCGTAGCTGAAGGCGCGGATCAGCATGGAGCGCGTCGCGCCGAGCGTCTTCAGGACGACGGCATCGTGCGTGCGCGCCCTGTTTCCGGCGGCGAGGGCGCCTGCGAGCACGAGGATCGAGGCGATCAGTGCGACGGAGGCTGCGGCGCGGATGGCGGTCGCAAGCTGGCCGACCAGCTCGTTGACGATATCGAGCGCGTCCTTCACGCGGACGCTGGTGATCGTCGGATAGGTGTTGGTGACGGTCTTCAGGAGCGCCGCTTCCTCTGCCGGTGTGGCGGACGGATCGGTCAGTGTGGCGAGCCAGGCATGCGGGGCGCCGCGGAAGGTGTTGGGCGAGAAGACCATCACGAAGTTGATCGACAGCGACTCCCATTCGACCTTGCGCAGGTTGGCGATGCGCGCGGTGATGTTGCGGCCCAGCACGTTGACGGTGACGGTATCGCCGATCTTGAGGCCGAGCTCTCCCGCCTCTTCGGCGGAGAAGGAGACCTGCGGTTCGCCGCTGTAATCCTTCGGCCACCAGCTGCCTTCGGTCAGCGAGGCATTCTCCGGCATGTTTTCGGAGTAGGTGATGCCGCGGTCACCGCGCAGCACCCATTGGCCGGCGGGCGGAACCTTGCGCTTGGTGACATCCTCGCCGTTGAAGGCAAGGATGCGGCCACGCAGCATCGGCACTTCGACGAGCTTGCCCTCCGGCGCCTGCTGCTTGACGAGATTGCGGAAGTCTTCGACCTGGGCGCTCTGGATATCGACGAAGAAGAAGTTCGGCGCTCCTTCGGCCATCTGTCCGGTCAGCTGCTGGCGCAGATTGCCGTCAATCAACGTCAGTGTGACCAAGAGAGCGAGGCCGAGGCCGAGCGAGAGGACGACCGAGGGGGTCAGGGCGCCGGGGCGGTGGATATTGCCGATTGCGAGGCGCAGCGCCGGGGAATTGACGCGCGGACTGCGCTTCGCAAGCCAGGCGATGACAGCCGCGACGACGCGCAGAATGACGAAGGCGAAGATGATGGCGCCGACGAAGACGACGGCGATGAAGCGGTCATAGGCGGTGACGATCGCCAGGCCCGCGAGCGCGGCCATGAAGAGGGCGGCGAGCAGGATATAGGGCCAGGAGGGGAGCTTGCGGGCTTCGAAGCCTTGCTCGCGGAACAGCGCCGTTGCCGGAACCTCGCGGGCATGGCCGAGCGGCAGGATGGCGAAGGCGAGCGTCGTCAGGATGCCGAAGAGCGTGGCGAGCAGCAAGGCGCCCGGGTAGAGCGCCGGCTCGGTGGAGACGGGCAGGAACTGCGCCAGGAACTGCGCTGCGATGACGGGCGATATGGCGCCCAGGACGAGGCCGATCAGGATGCCGGCGAAGGCGATGATGGCGATCTGGAAGAGATAGATCAGCACGACGACCGAGGCAGGTGCACCCAGGCACTTGAACGTGGCGATTGTCGTGCGCTTGGAATCGAGGAAAGCACGCACCGCATTGGCAACGCCGACACCGCCGACGATCAGCGCGGTCAGACCGACCAGCGTCAGGAACTGTGAGAAGCGGGTGATGTTTTCAGTGAGCGAGGGGGCTGCACGGTCGCTGGTGCGGATCGACCAGCCGGCCGAGGGAAACTCCTTGGCGGCGCGATCGCGGACGGTGCCGATTTCTCCGGGATCATCGAGCTTGATCTTGTAGGCATGCTCGACAAGGCTGCCGGTCTGGATCAGGCCGGATGCCTGCAGCGCCTCGCGGCTGACGATCAGGCGCGGGGCAAAGCCGAAGCCTTCGGAAAGCGCATCCGGTTCGGTCTTCACGGTGCCTGTTATGTTGAGCGTGGCATTGCCGAGCAGGATTTCGTCACCGATCGACAGCCCGAGACGCTCAAGTAGCAGCGGGGCGGCGACGGCGCCGTAGGTGCCGCTCTGGGTGGAGAGCAGCGCGGCAAGCGGATAGTCCGGTTCGGACTGGAAGGTGCCGTAGAGCGGATAAGCATCGTCGACAGCCTTGACCTCGACCAGCGCCTGATCCGAGCCATCGGGCTTTCGGGCCATCGAGCGCAAGCCGGTCGAGGTCGAGACCTTGCCGAAGCCGCGCAGGAAATTCATCTCGTCCTGCGTCGCCTCACGATTGTTGAGCTCGAAGCGCACGTCGCCGGCCAGCAGTTCCTGTCCCTGCGAGGCGATCGTATCTGTAATCGAGGTCGAGACCGAATTGACGGCGGCAATGGCGCCGGTGCCGAGCGCGATACAGGCGAGGAATATGTAGAAGCCTCTGAGACCGCCGCGCAGCTCGCGAAGCGCAAGGCGGAAGGCGAGCGACGCGCGCGGGGTGATCAGCGTCATGCGATGGCTGCCGCGGACTGGCGAACGGCACTGTCGCCTTCGATCTTGCCGGAGCGCACGCGGATCTGCCGCGAGCAGCGGTTGGCGAGCGCATTGTCGTGGGTGACGAGCAGCAGCGTCATGCCGCGCTCGGTCTGTTTGGAGAACAGCAGGTCGGCGATCTGGCGGCCGGTATCGGCATCGAGATTGCCGGTCGGTTCGTCGGCGATCAGCAGGGCAGGCGAGGGGGCGAGAGCGCGGGCAATGGCGACACGCTGCTGCTCGCCGCCGGAGAGCTGGCCCGGATAGTGGTTGAGGCGTTCGCCGAGGCCGACGGAGCGGAGCTCGCGCTGGGCGATCTCGAAGGGGTTCGGGACATTGGCGAGTTCGAGGGGAACGGCGACGTTTTCGAGCGCCGTCATGTTGGCGATCAGATGAAAAGACTGGAAGACGATGCCGATATTGCGGCCGCGGAAATCGGCGACCTGATCCTCGCTCATCGCGTGGAGCGGCGTTTCGTTGATGTGGATCTCACCGCTATCGAGCCGTTCAAGGCCAGCCAGCACCATCAGCAGCGTCGACTTGCCGGATCCGGAGGGGCCGACGATGCCGACCGATTCGCCGGCGGCGATCGTCAGGTCGATGCCCTTCAGCACATGCACGGATGCGGCGGCATTGCCCAAGGTCAAATCCGCGTGCTTCAGCTCGATGATGGTTTTTGCCAAAGAAAATAGCCCTATATAAATCTCAAAGACTTCGACAATTTAGGGAAAGCAGAATGAGATTTAAAGTTGGCCTGCTTCACATCGCTGTCATTGCAGGCTCTCTGCTCGCAAGTTCCATGGCTCAGGCCGCGACGCTCAATCTCGTCGGCTTCGGCGACAGTCTGATGGCGGGCTACCAGCTGCCGCCCGGCGACGGCTTTCCGGAAAAGCTGCAGGCGGCGCTGAAGGCCAAGGGCGAAGACGTTGCGATCACCAATGCAGGGGTCTCCGGCGACACGTCGACGGGCGGGTTGGCGCGAATCGACTGGTCGGTGCCCGACGGCACGAATGGTGTGATTCTCGAACTCGGCGCCAATGATGCGCTGCGGGGCATTCCGCCCGAAGAAACCGAGAAGAACCTCGACGCCATGATTATCCGGCTAAAGGAGCGGGGCATTCCGGTGCTGCTTGCCGGCATGATAGCGCCGCCGAACATGGGCGCGGACTATGCCGCGCGCTTCAATCCGATCTACGAGAAACTGGCGCAAAAACATCAGGTTCCGCTCTACGCCTTCTTTCTCGACGGCGTCGTCATGGATGCCAGCCTGAAGCTGGAGGACGGCATGCACCCCAATTCGAAGGGTGTAGATGTCATGGTCCAGAAGATGGAGCCGGCTGTCACAAATTTCATCCGGACGATTTCTACTGTGAAGAAATAGGGGCTTGCGCGGCTCACCAATGCGTGATTCCGTGTTAGCACCTGCAAAAGATTCGGGGAGTGCTCGTTATGCCGAGACTATTTACCGCCCTCGAAATTCCGCGCAATGCGGCGATGAGCCTCTCTTTGCTGCGCGGTGGTCTTCCCGGTGCCAGATGGATCGATGTGGAGAATTACCACATCACGCTTCGCTTCATAGGCGATGTCGATGGCCGCACGGCAGACGAGATCGTCGACCGGCTCGATCGGATCGACAGGCCCGAATTCCAGATCAGGCTTGATGGCATCGGGGCCTTTGGTTCCAAGAAGCCGCATTCGGTCTGGGCCGGTGTCACGCCATCGCCGGAGATGTACGCGCTTCAGGCCGAAATCGAACGGATCTGCCAGCGCATCGGCCTGCCGCCGGATCCCCGCAAGTTTACCCCGCATGTCACGCTCGCCCGCCTCAAGTCGTCGCGGGTTGACGATGTGGTGCACTACCTCTCGGGCCGCGGCAATTTCCAGACCTCGGCCTTCACCGTACCCCGCTTCGTACTGCTGTCATCGCGGGAATCGGTCGGCGGCGGTCCTTACCTGACCGAAGAAGTGTTCCCGCTCCACGAAGCGCTTTCGGCGCCGAGCATGCCTGCGAGCTTCATGCAGCCCGTGTGAAGCCTGACATAGACCGCTTCGAAACCTTCCGGGCCGCCGTAATAGGGGTCCGGAATGTCTTCGCCGGTGCCGAGCGCGATGTCTCCGAACAGGTGGATGTTTCCGGCATCCGGCGCCTTGCGCCTCAGCTCCGCCACGTTGCTGCGATCCATTGCGACAATCAGGTCGAATGCTGCAAAATCCGACGAGCGGATGCGGCGCGCACTCTGACCGGTAATGTCGATGCCATGGCTTCTCGCCGTTGCGATCGAGCGAGGGTCGGGCTGATCGCCTTCATGCCAGCCGCCGATGCCGGCTGAATCGATCGAGACGATTTCGGCAAGCCCGCTTTCGGCCGCGACATGGCGAAAGATACCTTCCGCAAGTGGCGACCGGCAGATATTGCCCATGCAAACAAACAGGATGCTGACGCGTTTCATGAAAAGCCTGTTCTGAAAAACGATGGGAGAACCATGACATGAAGATGGAGAAACTGGAACGCCGGGCGATCGACGAGCAGCTTGCTGGTGTGAGCGGCTGGGCGCTTGCCGATGACGGACAATCGATCTCGAAGACTTTCAAGTTCGCGAGCTTTGTCGAAGCTTTCGGCTTCATGACGAAGGCGGCACTGACGGCGGAGAAGCTCAACCACCATCCGGAATGGTTCAACGTCTATTCCAAGGTGGAGGTGAAACTGAACACGCATGATGCGGGCGGACTTACCGAGCTGGACTTCAAGCTCGCCAAGGCGATGGACAAGGCGGCGGGTTTGAACACGAACAATTGAATCGGCGTGTTCAATCCCCATATCAGCGCATGCCTTTTGAGGAGATCGGAATGGACGACGTCAAATACGGTGAGATCCTGCTGCCCGGCGATGAAGAAACCCAGAGCCGCCGGGAGAAAGCCGTGCGCAAGAAGTTCTGGCCGACCTTCAAGCGTGCCGTCCGGCAGATCCCGTTCTCGCGCGACGTCGTTGCCGCTTTCTACTGCGCGCTCGACCCGCAGACGCCGACGCGCGTGCGCGGCATCCTGCTTGCCGCGCTCGCCTATTTCGTCCTGCCCTTCGACCTGATTCCCGATGTCTTCGCGGTCATCGGCTTTTCCGACGACGTCGCCGTCTTGTCGGCGGCCTTTGCCATGGTCAGCGGCCATATGAAGCCGAAGCATTACGAGGCAGCTGATCGGGCGCTTGCGGACCAACCCGAGGGCATGAAGACGATCTAGGCCGATCGTCCCTAGGCCGTCTGCGCCTCCAGAACCTTCTTGAGCTTGCCGAAGGCGAGCCTAATGCGCGACTTCACCGTGCCGAGCGGCAGCCCCGTGGCCTCGGCGATCTCCGAATGCGACTGCCCCAGGAAGAAGGCTGCCTTCAGCATTTCGCGCTGTTCTTCCGGCAATTGGCTGACGGCGGCGCGCACATGCGCATCGCGGTCATCGTTGGCAACGGCCTCGTCGGCGCCGATCTCGGCGGGCGGCTGCAGCGTCGGATCGTCCTCGTCGAGAACCCGCGCACGGGCGCGGCGCTGCAGATCGATGCGGCGGTTTCTGGCGATGCGGAAGAGCCAGGTCGAGAGCGACGAGCGCGCGGGATCATAGAGATCGGCCTTGTGCCAGAGCACGATCATCACTTCCTGAACCAGCTCTTCGGCTTCGGTTGCAGGCATGCGCTGACGTAGCAGCCAGGATTTCAGCCTCGGCGCGAAATAATCGAACAGGACGGAGAAGGCCTGCTGATCGCGCCGTTCTGCGACTGCTTTTGCGAGGGCAGCGAAACGCTGTTTTTCCTCAGCATCCATGTCCGGTTACGGGCCCCCTGGCTCAGGCAATTCTTCGACGGATTTCCAATACCTTAATGAGGTACAACGGATTTTCGAAAGGTCAAACTCTTGCCTGAATCTTTATGTCTTAAATTGCCCTCGAAGGGATGACGCCCCGTCATCAATGCAAGGACATCACACAGGCATCCGCACCAAGCCGAACGTTGACACTCGGGCCTAAATGACACAGGTGGAGACATATCACGGTCTCCGTTGACGCTTTGGTAACCTGAATTAAGTCAAAATAAAGCAGATCGTGACGAAAGCGCAGCCCGCTCGAACGGGCGCTGAATCGCAAGAACCGGCAGGAAATCAATGTTTGTAAAAAGTATCGCACCCGCTCTCGCTCTCGTTCTCATCACGGCCGGAGTCGCAGGAGCACAGCAGGGCGGAGCTTCGGCGCCGACCCGCATCCAGCAGTTCCAGGCTTGGGGCGCCTATTCCTACAAGCAGGGTAACAGCACCGTTTGCTACGTCTTGTCCGTTCCGACGACGAAGCAGCCCGCGAGCGTCGATCACGGCGACAACTTCTTCATCGTTTCCCAGCGTCCGGGCCAGAACATCTCCTACGAGCCGCAGGCGATGATGGGCTACACGGTCAAGGAAAACTCCAAGATCAACGTTGTCATCGACAACAAGACCTTCGTCATGTTCACCAAGGACAAGGCTGGCTGGGTCGAGAATGCCGCTCAGGAGCCGGCGCTGGTCGCCGCCATGAAGGGCGGGCACTCGATGACGGTTACCGCCGTTTCGCGCAAGGGCACCGGTACCTCCTACGCCTATTCGCTGTCGGGCATCTCGGCGGCGCTGAAGCAGATCGAAAGCTGCAAGTAAGCTTCTCCGCTTCCTCTCAGAATTCAAAGGCCGGCCTTGCGCCGGCCTTTGCCGTTTCCATCTATAGTGACGTGCGGGGAAAATGATGATAAAGCCCGGCGCAACAGCGGAACGAATGCGGCCTTGATCGCAGCTCCGCATTCAACTTTCTGCGAACTGCCGATGCCGCCCGCCAAGTCTTCCGGCTTTCCGGGACGCGTCCAGTTTTGATTTCGGGATCGAAGAACTATGTCCGTCATGGATGCTATGGCCGTTACCAAGCCGCAGGCGCCGCGCGCTCCGATCGGCGATGAGAAGCCCTCGCTGATCGGCCTTTCGCGCGAGCAGATGGCCGAGGCGCTGCGCGAAAAGGGCGTGCCGGAAAAGCAGATCAAGATGCGCGTCAGCCAGTTGTGGAACTGGATCTATGTGCGCGGCGTCTCCGATTTCGATCACATGGCGAATATCTCCAAGGATATGCGCGAGACGCTGAAGCAGCATTTCACCATCGCGCGCCCGGAGATCGTCGAAGAGCAGGTTTCGAACGACGGCACCCGCAAGTGGCTGCTGCGCTTCCCGGCGCGCGGTGCTGGCCGCCCGGTCGAGATCGAAGCCGTCTATATCCCCGAAGAGGGCCGCGGCACGCTCTGCATTTCCAGCCAGGTCGGCTGCACGCTCACCTGTTCCTTCTGTCACACCGGCACGCAGCGCCTGGTGCGCAACCTGACGGCAGAAGAGATCCTGTCGCAGCTGCTGCTGGCGCGTGACCGGCTGGGCGACTTCCCGGACCGCGAAGCGCCGCAGGGCACGATCATGCCGGCCGAGGGCCGCAAGGTCTCCAACATCGTGATGATGGGCATGGGCGAGCCGCTCTACAATTTCGATGCCGTCAAGCAGGCGCTGCTGATCGCCACCGATGGCGACGGCCTGTCGCTCTCCAAGCGCCGTGTCACGCTCTCGACCTCGGGTGTCGTGCCTGAGATCTTCCGCACGGGCGATGAGATCGGCGTCATGCTGGCGATCTCGCTGCATGCGGTGCGCGACGACCTGCGTGACATCCTCGTGCCGATCAACAAGAAGTATCCGCTGAAGGAACTGATCGACGCCTGCCGGAAATATCCGGGTCTGTCGAATGCCCGCCGCATCACCTTCGAATATGTGATGCTGAAGGACGTCAACGACAGCCTGGAGGATGCCAAGGGGCTGATCCAGCTTCTGAAGGGCGTGCCGGCGAAGATCAACCTGATCCCGTTCAATCCGTGGCCGGGCACGAACTACCAGTGCTCCGACTGGGCGCAGATCGAGAAATTCGCCGATTTCATCAATTCGGCCGGCTATGCCTCGCCGATCCGCACGCCGCGCGGCCGCGACATTCTCGCCGCCTGCGGTCAGCTGAAGTCCGAATCCGAGCGTATGCGCAAGACCGAGCGTCTCGCCTTCGAGGCGATGATGATCGCCAATCACGGCGCGGACGACTGATCAGCAAGTTTGATCCTTGTAACAGTTCTTTGCGATTGATCGGGCGCTTCTCTTTTTCTAGAAGCGCCTTGATCATTTGATGGAGGACAAAATGCGTTCGATCTTGCTCGCCGTTGCGGCGACCCTTGCCCTTACCCTGCCTGCCAAGGCTGCAGACGTGACTGTTGCCGTGACGGCGATCGTCGAACATCCGGCGCTCGATGCCGTGCGCAAGGGCGTTCAGGACACGCTGGCTGCCGCCGGCTACAAGGAAGGCGAGAACCTCAAGTTCCTCTTCGAATCCGCGCAGGGCAACCCGGCAACGGCCGCGCAGATCGCCCGCCAGTTCGCTGGTGAGGATCCGAGCGTCATCGTTCCGATCTCCACGCCGTCGGCTCAGGCCGTGGTTTCCGCGACGCGCGACATTCCCGTCGTCTTCACCGCCGTTTCCGATCCGCTCGGCGCACAGCTGGTCAAAAACATGGACAAGCCCGGCGGCAACGTCACCGGCCTCTCGGACATGTCGCCGGTTGCCGAGCATATCGCGCTCATCAAGGAAATCCTGCCGAACGTGAAGTCGATCGGCTATCTCTACAATTCGGGCGAAGCCAATTCCGTTTCGCTGCTCGCCGTTCTGAAGACGGAAGCCGAGAAGGCCGGTCTGACGGTCGTCGAGTCGGCCGCGACCAAGTCTGCCGAAGTTCAGGGTGCCGCCCGTGCGCTCGTCGGCCGTGCCGACGTCATCTACGTGCCGACCGACAACACGATCATCTCGGCTCTCGAAGGCGCGGTTGCCGTTGCCGAAGAAGCGAAGCTGCCGCTCTTCACCGCCGACACGGACTCCGTCAATCGCGGCTCGATCGCAGCCCTCGGCTTCAACTACTACGACGTCGGCAAGCAGACCGGCGATATCGTCGTTCGCATCCTGAAGGGTGAGGACCCCGGCGATATCGCGGTGAAGGTTGCTGCCGGCAGCGATCTTGTCGTCAACAAGAAGGCTGCTGAAAAGATGGGCGTGACGCTGCCGGAAAGCGTACTGAAGCGCGCCAACCGCGTCGTCGAATAACGCTTATTCCACGCATCTGATATTGCGTTAAGCCGCCCCTGTTTCTAAACGGGGGCGGTTTGATATTTTAAGACCCGAGGAAACACGGGCATAAAGAAAGGCGGGGGCCTTGAGTCAGATTGCATTTTGGGGAGCCGTGGAGCTCGGGCTGGTCTATGCCTTCGTCGCTCTCGGCGTCTATCTCGCGTTCCGCGTTCTCGATTTCCCGGACCTGACGGTCGATGGTTCCTTTCCGCTCGGCGCTGCCGTCACGGCCGTGCTGATCACCGCCGGCGTCAATCCCTGGCTTGCCGCACTGGTCGCGATGATTGCGGGTTCGGCCGCCGGCATGGTGACGGCGCTGCTCAACGTCCGTTTCAAGATCCTCAATCTGCTCGCCTCGATCCTGACGATGATCGCGCTGTTCTCGGTCAACCTGCGCGTCATGGGCAAGCCGAATGTCGCGCTGATCAACGCCGATACGATGATCAGCCCGTTCTTCGGCCATGGACTTCGCGATTTCTACGTCCGTCCGCTCTTCGTCGGCGTGCTTGTCATCGTCGCCGTCATCGTCGTCTGGCGCTTCCTTGAGAGTGATGCAGGTCTCGCGATGCGCGCAACGGGCGCCAATACCCGCATGGCCCGCGCCCAGGGCGTCGATACCAATCGGCAGATCTACCTCGGCATGGCGATTTCCAATGCGCTTGTCGCCTTTGGCGGTGCGCTGTTTGCGCAGACCAACGGCTTCGCTGATGTCACCTCCGGTGTCGGCACCATCGTTGTCGGCCTTGCGGCCGTCATCATCGGCGAGACGCTGCTCGGACGGCGCGGTCTGCTGATCGCGCTGATCGGCTGTGTGCTCGGCTCGATCCTCTATCGCATCGCCATCCAGCTGGCGCTGTCGACCGATTTCATCGGCCTGCAGGCTTCGGACCTCAATTTCGTGACGGCGGTTCTCGTGACCTTCGCGCTCATCCTTCCTCGTCTTCGCCGCGGAGGAGCCGCATCGTGATCAGCGTCAAAGATATCAGGGTCGTCTTCGGTAAGGGGACGCCGCTCGAAAAGAAGGCGCTGAACGGCGTCAACCTGACGATCGAGCAGGGCTCGTTCGTCACGGTCATCGGCTCCAACGGCGCCGGCAAGTCGACGCTGCTCGGCGTGCTCGCCGGCGATGTGCTGGCGAGCGAAGGCAAAGTGATGATCGGTACCACGGATGTGACGCGCAAACAGACGGCGGCGCGCGCCGGTCTCGTTGCCCGCGTCTTCCAGGATCCGCTGACTGGCAGCTGCGGCTCGCTTTCGATTGAAGAGAACCTCGCGCTTGCCGCCCGTCGCGGTGAACGCCGCGGTCTCGTTGCAGCACTTGGTCCGCGTCGCCGCGAAAATTTTCGGGAGCGCATCAGCGAGCTCAATCTCGGGCTCGAGAACCGCATGGCCGACCGCATGGACCTGCTTTCGGGCGGCCAGCGGCAGGCTGTCTCGCTCGTCATGGCGACGCTTGCCGGTTCCGAGGTGCTGTTGCTCGACGAGCATACGGCAGCGCTCGACCCCGGCATGGCGGAATTCGTCATGGGGCTGACCGACAAGATCGTCTCCGAGCGCAAGCTGACGACGCTGATGGTGACGCATTCGATGCGCCAGGCGCTCGACTACGGCCATCGCACGATCATGCTGCATGGCGGCGAGATCGTGCTGGATGTCAGCGGCGACAGCCGCAAGGATCTCCAGGTCGAGGACCTGATCGCGATGTTCCGCAAGATGCGCGGCCAGACGCTCGACGATGATGCGCTGCTGATCGGCTGATCGCGGCGTCAGTGTCTTCCGAGAAATATTTCTGCGGCGATGTCGATCCGCTTGCATCGCGTTCGTTATCCGTCACCATCGCAATGGAGCGATGGAGATCTGAGGAGACGGACGATGAAATACATGGCGCTGATCTACATGGACCCGAGCACCCGCACGCCGCCGGATTCTCCGGAATTCGGCAAGATGATGAGCGGCTATGCGACGGCGACCGAGACCTACAAGAGCGATGGCATCTGGGTTGCCGGCGATGCGCTGCAGCCGGTGACGACGGCGACGACCGTGCGCGTGCGCAACGGCAGGACCGAGACGATGGATGGTCCCTTCGCCGATACCAAGGAACAACTTGGCGGCTTCTATATCCTCGACTGCGACAATCTCGATGACGCCATCAAATACGCGGCGATGATCCCGCATGCGGCCATGGGCTGCGTCGAGGTGCGGCCGCTTATGGTCTTCGACCGCTGATGAGCGAGGTTCCGGCCGCCGTTTCGGTAGCGGAGGCGATCGACAGGATCGCCAGGCAGGACGGTGGCCGTCTCCTCTCCAGCCTGGTGGGGTCGCTGCGGGATTTCCAGCTGGCTGAGGACAGCTTGCAGGATGCGCTGGAATCGGCGGTCGTCCATTGGAGCCGCCATGGCCTTCCCGCCGCGCCGAATGCCTGGCTGATGCAGGTCGCCCGCCGCAAGGCGATCGACCGGCTGAGGCGCTCGGCCAATTTCCGGGCGAAGTCTGCGGAGATCGCTCATCTTGCCGAACTGGAAAACGCATCGCCGATAGCAGCCGAACCCGATCCGATCGGCGACGAACGCCTGAAGCTGATCTTTGCCTGCTGCCATCCGGCGATCGACCGGAAGACCTGCGTGGCGCTGACCTTGCGCTCGGTCTGCGGACTGAGAACCGAGGAGATCGCCGATGCCTTCCTCGACCGGCATGATGCGATGGCCCAGCGGCTGGTGCGCGCTCGCGACAAGATCGCCAAGGCGGGCATCGCCTATGAGGTGCCGGGACCGGAGGGGTGGGCGGCGCGGCTCGAAAGCGTGCTCGCCGTTGTCTATCTGATCTTCAACGAGGGCTATGCCTCCGGCAGCGGCAGCCATATCCGCGCCGATCTCTGCGATGAGGCGATCCGCCTCGGGCGGCTGCTGACGGCGCTGCGGCCGGATGAGCCGGAGATCGAGGGGCTGCTGTCGCTGATGCTCCTGCATCATGCCCGGCGTGCGGCGCGGATCGGTGACGGTGGCGGGATCCTGACGCTGGAAAAGCAGGATCGCAGCTTGTGGGATCGCGCGGTCATAGACGAAGGCATGGCGTTGATCGAGCGGGCGCTCAAGCGGGGCTGTCCGGGACCCTATCAGCTGCAGGCGGCGGTTATCGCCGTGCATGTGGAGGCGCGGAGTTTCGCAGACACGGACTGGCGGCAGATCGCCCTGCTCTACGGCGAGCTGGCCCGCACCGCCGATAACCCGGTCTATGAACTGAACCGGATCGTTGCGCTTTCCTATGTCGAGGGGGCGGGGGCCGCGCTCGGGCGCCTGAAGCTGATCGCCATGGCGCTGGTGCAATATCAGCCGTTTTACGCTGTCCAGGCCGACCTACTGGCGCGCGATGGCCAGATCGATCAGGCGAGGCTCGCCTACGCGAGGGCGATCGAGCTCTCGCAGTCGGATGCGGAGAAGCTGTTCCTAAAGCAACGGCTGAGCGAGATCGCCTAGCGGCCCTGCGTCATGAAGATCTTCACGGCGAAGATCGAGAACACGCCGGCGAAGGTATAGTCCATGCCGCGCAGCACCTTCCTGTTGTTCTGCAGCCAGCTTGCCAGCCCGTCGGATGCGAGCACGACGAGCGCGTTCACCGGCATGCCGATCAGGATGAAAAAGAAGCCGAGGAAGAGTAGCTTGTGGGTGACTGCGGGGTCGCCGGCCGTGACGAACTGCGGCAGGAAGGTCATGAAGAAGATGATGACCTTCGGGTTCAGCAGGTTCACCCAGAAGCCGCTGGAGATGTTGGAAAGCGGTGTGCCCTTGGCCTCATCGACCTTGCCGACGGTCAACTTTGAACCAAAACGGATTGCCTGGACAGCAAGCCACAGCAGATAGGCGGCGCCACCGGTCTTGAGGATGAGGAAGGCGGTGGGCGAGGCGGTGATCAGCGCCGAGATGCCGAAGGCGACGAGCATGGTGTGAACGACGATGCCGAGGCTGGTGCCGAGGACGACGTAGAGCGCCGGCTTCTTGCCCTGCGACAGCGCGCGGCTGATCGAGAGCGTCATGTCAGGCCCCGGCGTTGCCGCCAGAAGCAGGCTCGCAGCGGAAAAGGCAAGAAGCGTCGGCAGGGTCGGAAGGAAGTCCATGGCACACTCTGAAAGCCGGAAAGGGAATTGCTTTTCTCTTACCCGGCTTTCAGGAAATTACCAATCAAACCTTCTGATGCGGCCGATCGCTTCGGCTTACTTGCCTTCGAGATAGGCCTTGAACTTGTCGGCATAATCCTTGTGCCAGCGCGACAGCGGCGGACGGTTCTCGATGATGTCGCCGATCGCCCAGGCCATGCGCCGTTCATCGACGGGGCGGGCAACATCGTTGTCCGGGCAGAGGATGTAGAAGTCGCCCTTGGCAAGGCTCTCGATCATGAAATCGACCGTCTGTTCCGGCGTCCAGGCCGCAGCCGGCTTTTCGGCGCGGTCGCCCTTGGTGAGGCCGGTGAAGACGAAGCCGGGGATCAGGAGGTGGGCCGAGATCTGCGAGCCTTCGGTGTTGCGCAGCTCGTGTTCCAGCGCTTCGGTGAAGACTTTCACGGCGGCTTTCGAGACGTTGTAGGCCGGATTGCCGGGCGGCGTGGTGATGCCCTGCTTGGAGCCGGTGTTGATGATCAGGCCTGGTTCGCCGTGCTTGGCCATGGCAGCGCCGAAAGCGCGGGTACCGTTGATGACGCCCATCATGTTGACGCCCAGGATGTTGTCCCAGCCGGCGTCGGCGCTGAAGATCGAGGTTTCCGGCCCGATGCCGGCATTGTTCATCAGAACGTGGACACGGCCGAAGCGCTGGATGACAGTCCGCTCCAAGGCTTCGAGAGCCGCCTTGTCGGAAACGTCGGTCTCCGAGGCAAGCACATGTTCCTCACCGGCGATGGCTTCAAGCTCGGCACGCGCCTTGGCCAGTTTCTCCTGGCCGAGATCGGCGATCACGACGCTCATGCCCGCCTTGGCAAAATGCTTTGCGGCCGCCAGCCCGATACCGGAGGCGCCGCCAGTGATGACGGCAACGTTGGATGGTTTGATAATATTGGTGAGATCGGTCACGGCTCTGGCCTTTCGCCCGGGATTGTTCGCTCGCAGCCAGATATGGTAATCTCGGAACTCAAGTCAAACCCGCAGGAGCCTGGCATGGGCAGGTTGGAAACCATCCGCATCGACGAACAGATGGAAGCGTTCATCGACGCGCAGGTGCGCGACGGCAACTATGGTTCCGTCGAGGAGGTTGTCGGTGCGGCTCTGCGGGTGCTGAGGCATCAGGCCGAGCTGGAGGCAATCGAGGCGGCCATTGCTGAAGCCGAGGAATCCGGCCCTCCGCGGCCGTTTGATTTTGATGCTTTTGTAGAAGCGAAACGAGCGCGACGCGCTCAATGACGAAGGAACTCGTCTTCAGCGATCCTGCGATCCGCGACATTGACGAGATATACGACTACACCGAAGATAATTGGGGTTTCGAGCAGGCAGAATACTATGTCTTCGCGTTGAGAGAACAATGTGTTTCGTTAGCGGATGGGACGCGAAGCGGACGAGCGCTCAAGTCCAGGAAAGAGGGCTACAAAGCGCTGACATTCAGGTCGCATTTCATCATCGACACCGAAAGCCTCGATGAACTTACTATCGTGCGCGTCCTGCACCGCCGCATGAACATCTCAAACCACCTCTAGTGACCGGGCTTCTTGGCCGCCTGCCCTTGCGTCGTGTGACAATCTCGCTAAAAGTGCCCGCGACAACGGGCTTTGCGGGTATGCCGCCGCCCATATGCAACGGACCTCATCATCATGGCATCTAAGAAAGACGTGAAGAAAGTCGTGCTTGCCTATTCGGGCGGCCTCGACACCTCGATCATCCTGAAGTGGCTGCAGACCGAGCTCGGCGCCGAAGTCGTGACCTTCACGGCAGATCTTGGCCAGGGCGAAGAGCTGGAGCCGGCGCGCAAGAAGGCCGAGATGCTCGGCATCAAGGAAATCTACATCGAGGACGTCCGCGAAGAATTCGTGAGAGACTTCGTCTTCCCGATGTTTCGCGCCAATGCCGTCTATGAAGGCGTCTATCTGCTCGGCACTTCGATCGCCCGTCCGCTGATCTCCAAGCATCTGATCGACATCGCCCGCAAGACCGGCGCCGATGCGATCGCCCATGGCGCCACCGGCAAGGGCAATGACCAGGTTCGTTTCGAACTCTCGGCCTATGCCCTGAACCCCGATATCAAGATCATCGCTCCGTGGCGCGACTGGAATTTCAAGAGCCGTACGGATCTGCTGGCCTTCGCTGAACAGCACCAGATCCCGGTTGCCAAGGACAAGAAGGGCGAAGCGCCGTTCTCGGTCGACGCCAATCTGCTGCACTCGTCGTCCGAGGGCAAGGTTCTGGAAGATCCGGCTCAGGAAGCGCCTGAATATGTGCACATGCGCACGATCTCGCCGGAAGCCGCTCCTGACAAGGCAACCGTCATCAAGGTCGGCTTCAAGAAGGGCGATGCCGTCTCGATCAACGGCGTTGCGATGTCGCCTGCGACCCTGCTCGCCGCGCTCAACAACTATGGCCGTGACAACGGCATCGGCCGTCTCGACCTCGTCGAAAACCGCTATGTCGGCATGAAGTCGCGCGGCGTATATGAAACCCCCGGCGGCACGATCCTGCTGGCGGCACACCGCGCGATCGAGTCGATCACGCTCGACCGCGGCGCTGCGCATCTCAAGGACGAGATCATGCCGCGCTATGCCGAGCTGATCTATTACGGCTTCTGGTTCTCGCCGGAGCGCGAAATGCTGCAGGCTCTGATCGACAAGAGCCAGGAGCATGTCGAGGGCGAAGTGACGCTGAAGCTCTACAAGGGCAATGTCATGGTCATCGGCCGCGAGAGCGACAAGTCGCTCTATTCCGACAAGCTCGTCACCTTCGAGGACGATCAGGGCGCCTACGACCAGAAGGACGCCGCCGGCTTCATCAAGCTCAACGCGCTGCGCCTGCGCACGCTCGGCAAGCGCAATCTGAAGGGCTGATTGCAGCTATCCCGCTTTTCGAAGGGCCCGCCTTGTGCGGGCCTTTTTCGTTGGCGCGCGGGGCCTTGACGGCATTGCGCTTTGGCATAGTCTGCGCACACCATCCGCGGAGCATTTCATGACACAGTCGCTACTTCTCGGCGCCTTTCTGGCAGCCCTTTTCTATGTGCTCATTCCTGGTCCGGCCTTCCTGCAGCTGCTCGGTATCGGTGCCGGGCAGGGACGCAAGGCAGGCGCGTTTTTCCTGATGGGTCATCTGGTCGGCGACACGATCTGGTCTGCCCTGGCGCTGATCGCCATCGTCGGTGCGAAGATCATCGGCACCTTCGTTTTCGATCTTCTCGGCCTGCTCTGCGGCTTCTATCTTGCCTGGATCGGCTGGAGCGCCGTCAGTGCCAAGCCCAAGGTCGATGGTCAGGCGCTGGTCGTGGTCGAGCGTCCGTTCCGGCGTGGCCTGATTTTTGGCGTCACCAACCCGAAGGGTTATCCGGTGGCGCTGGCGACGTTCACCGCGCTTGTCGCGGGTTCGTCTGGCGCGCTGGATTTCGCCGCCCTGCCGCTGATGCTCTGTGTGTCCTTCGTCGGCTTTGTCACTGCCGACATCATCTTGGTGACGATCATCGGCGCCGGTGCGGTGCGACGGTTCTATCGCGCCCATGAGCGTCTGATCGTCCGTTGCTCGGGCGTGCTGTTCATGGGCTTTGCGGTGCAGGCCCTGTGGCATGCGACGCCTGGCCTGCTCGGCTGGCGGAAGGCCTGATCAATCAGCTTCCGATGAAATCGACGATCGACTGCAGTGTCTTCGCGCCATTGGAATCGCCGAGCGATTTCGCGATCTGCAGCTGATTGTCGTAATAGTCGCGGAAATTGAAGGCGGTGCCGTCGGTGACGCCCGTCAGATCCAGAATATTGCCCTGTGCATCGATAGCGTGCATCGGCAAGGGCTCGGAGATGGCCGCGTAGGTCTGCTGATCGAGCGCGCCCGAATCGTAGCTCTGGCGCGCATAGCTGCGCAATTCACCCGGGCTGACCGATGTGAAGTCAGGGCTATCTGCAGGTTTGTCGTCCTCCAGCTTGAAGCCGGTTTGTGCAGACGTACCAGTATCGAATTCAATATCAGAGGTCTTCGAAGACTTTGCGTTATTATCGCTGTTTTTAAAAAGCAAACTCTGAGAAGACCGCATAGAAAATATTTCCATGACCCATGTCCCCTTACGAAAAGAGTAAGAGGAAACTAGCCTTTGGGCCGCGGCGGTGCAATCGTTAACAATTGGTTAATTTTCGTCTATCAGTTCTTGTGGATCAATTCTTTGGTGGCCGGCAAAAGACGAATTTGATCAGCAACATACCAATGCCGCGATGGGTCACCTATATTGCCTTTCACCTGCCTTGCGTAAAAGGATCTCAGCATGCCTTCCACACCAGAATTCAATCCGGCGCTCGTCAACTGGAACGGGCATCACGGCCTGCCGCGCTTCGATGCGCTCAATGACGGCGATTTCGCCGCCGCCTTCGATGCGGCGCTTGCGTCTCATGAGAAGGAGATCGATGCGATCGCCGGGAATCCGGATGCGCCGACTTTCGAGAACACCATCGTGGCGCTGGAAATTGCCGGCGATGAGCTTTCGCGGGTCTCGGCACTGTTCTGGAACCGCGCCGGTGCGCATACCAATGAGGTCATCCAGGCACTGGAGCGGGAGATATCGCCGAAGATGTCGCGGCACTATTCGAAGATCGGCATGAATGCCGCGCTTTTCGCCCGCATCGATGTACTCTGGGAAAAGCGCGAAGAGCTCGGCCTGTCGCTGGAACAGACGCGGGTGCTGGAGCGGCATTGGAAGGGCTTCGTCAAGTCCGGCGCCAAGCTGCCGAAGCCGGAGCAGGAGAAGCTCGCCGGCATCAACGAGAAGCTGGCCGGCCTCGGCACCAATTTCGGTCAAAACGTGCTCGCCGACGAGAAGAGCTGGTCGCTCCTTCTCTCCGATGGCCCGGAGCTCGAGGGCCTGCCCGAATTCCTCAAGGATGCGATGGCGGCTGCAGCGCGCGAGCGCGGCGAAGAGGGCAAGTTTGCCGCCACGCTGTCGCGCTCGATAATCGAACCGTTCCTGACCTTCTCGGAAAAGCGCGATCTGCGCGAGCAGGCCTTCAAGGCCTGGGTCGCCCGTGGCGAGAATGCCGGCGCCACCGATAATCGCGGCATCATCAAGGAGACGCTGGAGCTTCGCAAGGAGATGGCCGGGCTGCTCGGCTACGGCAATTTCGCCGAGCTGAAGCTCGACAACACGATGGCGAAGAAGCCAGAAGCCGTCGACGAGTTGCTGCGCGCCGTCTGGACGAAGGCTGTGGGGCGTGCCCGCGAGGAAGAAGCGGATATCGCCAAGCTGATTGCCGAAGATGGCAAGAACCATGAGGTGATGCCGTGGGACTGGCGCTTCTATGCCGAGAAGATCCGAGCGCAGAAGTTCAATTTCTCCGAGACGGAGCTGAAGCCCTATCTGCAGCTCGAGAAGATCATCGAGGCCTGCTTCGATGTTGCGAACCGTCTGTTCGGCATCCGCGCCGTCGAGAAGAAGGGGATTGCTGCCTATCATCCTGACGTGCGGGTGTTCGAGATCCGCGATGCCAGTGACACGCTGGTGGCGCTGTTCCTAGGCGATTACTTTGCCCGCGGCTCGAAGCGCTCGGGCGCCTGGATGAGCTCGTTCCAGTCGCAGCACAAGCTGACGCTGAAGAACGGCAACAGGGGCGAACTGCCGATCATCTACAATGTCTGCAATTTCGCAAAGCCCGCCGAAGGCAAGCCCGCGTTGCTGTCGCTCGATGATGCGCGCACGCTGTTCCACGAATTCGGCCATGCGCTGCATGGCATGCTCTCCAACGTGACCTATCCGTCGGTGTCTGGCACTGGTGTTTCGCGCGATTTCGTCGAGCTCCCCTCGCAGCTTTACGAGCACTGGCTGACGGTGCCGGCGATCCTCAAGCAATATGCGGTGCATTTCGAAACCGGCGAGCCGATGCCGCAGGCGCTGCTCGACAAGGTTCTGGCGGCGCGCACCTTCAACGCCGGTTTCAACACGGTGGAGTTCACCTCCTCGGCGATCGTCGACATGGAATTCCATACGCGCGATGCGGTCGATGATCCGATGGCGGTCCAGGCCGAGGTGCTTGCCGAGCTCGGCATGCCGAAGTCGCTGGTCATGCGCCATGCCTCGCCGCATTTCCAGCATATCTTCTCGGGCGGTTATTCGGCCGGCTACTATTCCTACATGTGGTCGGAAGTGCTCGATGCCGATGCTTTCTCCGCCTTCGAGGAAACCGGTGATGCCTTCAACCGCGAAATGGCGGTGAAGCTGAAGGACAACATCTATTCGACCGGCGGCTCGATCGATCCCGAGGATGCCTACAAGGGCTTTCGCGGCAAGTTGCCGAGCCCGGATGCGATGCTGATCAAGAAGGGGCTTTCGACCTTCAATGAATTGTCCGGCAGCGACGCGTAACAAAACTGTCGCTGAAGTTTCGGCAAACCGTCATGCGGTTTTCAAGAGACTGACATGACGGGTGCCCAAGGCTGGGGCGGGACGATTCGATCCCGCTCCTGAAGGGCCTTGGGATGATCTTGAAGCAAACGACGCGCCGCCGGTTCCTGACATCGGTGGGTGCAGTCGGCGGCTTTGCGGCGGCAAGCCTGGCAATGCCCTATTACGCCCGCGGCTCGTCGAGCCGGCCGGTCTTTACCTCGGGCGTGCAATCGGGCGATGTCGATGCGGCCTCGGGTGTCGTCTGGACGCGGGTCGACCGGCCGTCGCGGCTGTTCATCGAATATTCCACCACAGACAAGTTTGCCAACGCTGTGCGGCTCGCGCCCTTCGACGTGACGCCGGAGACCGATCTTGCCGGCAAGCTGCTGGTGACCGGTCTGCCGCCGGATCAGGAGATCTTCTATCGCTTCGTCGCGGCTGACCTGCAGGACATCAACAGCCGTTCCGAGCCCATTCGAGGCGAATTCCGCACGGCGCCGGTCTCCAGACGCAATCTCCGCTTCGTCTGGTCGGGCGATACGGCGGGGCAGGGCTGGGGCATCGATGACAAGGGGATGCGGACCTATCGGACGATCGCCTATCACCGGCCGGATTTCATGATCCATTCCGGTGATACCATCTATGCCGACAACCCGATCCCCGATGAGATCGCGCTCCGCGGCGGCGGGGTCTGGAAGAACCGGATCGTCACCGAGGAAAAGCGGACGATCGCCCAGACGCTGCCGGAGTTCCGCGGCCAATGGAAATATAATCTGCTCGACGAGCATGTGACGGCGCTCAATGCGATCTGCCCGGTCTTCCATCAGTGGGACGATCATGAGGTTCTCAACAACTGGTCGCCATCGACCGATCTCAGCGCCGATGACCGCTACAAGGAAAAGTCGGTCGCCGTGCTTGCGGCGCGCGCCAGCCGCGCCTTCCATGAAATGACGCCGATCCGCTATGTCGCCGCGGATCCCGGCCGTATCTACCGCAAGGTCTCCTATGGCCCGCTGCTCGATGTGTTCTTCGTCGATCTCCGCTCCTATCGCGGACCCAATACGCATGGTCTCGATGAAGAATTGACGCCGCAGTCGCGGATTTTCGGCGAGGCGCAGGTCGCGTGGCTGAAGCGCGAGCTGGCGCGATCGACGGCAACATGGAAGGTGATTTCCTGCGATCTGCCCATCGGGCTGGTGATCTGGGACGATTACGGTAAACGCCGGGGCAGCGAATCCATCTCGAATGGGGACAATGGTGCGCCCCGCGGTCGTGAGCTCGAATTTGCCGATCTGCTGCGTTTCATCCGCGACGCAGCGATCGGCAATATCGTCTGGCTGACTGCGGATGTGCATTACACGGCGGCGCATTATTACGATCCGGGCAAGGCGAAGTTCCAGGATTTCCTGCCGTTCTGGGAGTTCGTGTCCGGCCCGCTTCACTCCGGCACATACGGGCCCCAGGAGCTGGATAGCACGTTCGGGCCGGAGGTGCGCTTCATCAAGGCGGCACCCGGCGGCATCGAGTCGAACCTGCCGCCATCGGCAGGGATGCAGTTCTTCGGCCTCGTCGATATCGATGGGCAAAGCGAGCAGATGACGGTGCGGCTGATGGACCGCGACGACAACGAATTGTGGCGGACGGTGATCGACCCGCAACGTACGAGTTAACCTTGGAATGGCGCTTCGGACCTCTTCCCCCTTTCGCAATCGCGAAAAACACTGTATGAGCGCGCCAAATGTAATAGGCGCCTCCCTCCGACGTAGCGCCCCAGCCTCAGAGATTTGACACAATGGCACTTCGCAACATCGCGATTATCGCGCACGTTGACCATGGCAAGACGACACTGGTGGACGAGCTGCTCAAGCAGTCCGGCTCCTTCCGCGAGAACCAGCGCGTTGCAGAACGCGTCATGGACTCCAACGACCTCGAAAAAGAGCGTGGCATCACCATTCTCGCGAAGGCGACCTCGGTCGAGTGGAAGGGTGTCCGCATCAACATCGTCGACACCCCCGGCCACGCCGACTTCGGCGGTGAAGTCGAGCGTATTCTCTCGATGGTGGATGGCGCGATCGTTCTCGTCGACGCTTCGGAAGGCCCGATGCCGCAGACGAAGTTCGTCGTTGGCAAGGCGCTGAAGGTCGGCCTTCGCCCGATCGTTGCGATCAACAAGATCGACCGTCCGGATGGCCGCCACGAAGAAGTCATCAACGAAGTGTTCGACCTCTTCGCCAACCTCGACGCCACCGACGAGCAGCTCGACTTCCCGATCCTCTACGGTTCTGGCCGCGATGGCTGGATGAACGTCAACCCGGAAGGTCCGAAGGACCAGGGTCTCGCGCCGCTTCTCGACCTCGTGCTCGAGCATGTTCCGGAGCCGACGGTTCACGAAGGCCCGTTCACGATGATCGGCACGATCCTCGAAGCCAACCCCTTCCTCGGCCGCATCATCACCGGCCGCGTCAATTCCGGCTCGATCAAGCCGAACCAGGCCGTCAAGGTTCTGCATGCCGATGGAAAGACCATCGAAACCGGCCGTATCTCCAAGATCCTCGCATTCCGCGGTATCGAGCGTCAGCCGATCGAAGAAGCGCATGCAGGTGACATCGTCGCGATTGCCGGCCTCTCCAAGGGCACCGTCGCCGACACGTTCTGCGATCCGTCCGTCAGCCAGCCGCTGCAGGCCCAGCCGATCGACCCGCCGACCGTCACGATGTCCTTCATCGTCAACGACAGCCCCTATGCAGGCACTGAAGGCGACAAGGTCACCTCGCGCGTCATCCGCGACCGTCTGTTCAAGGAAGCCGAAGGCAACGTTGCGCTGAAGATCGAAGAGTCCTCCGAAAAGGATTCGTTCTTCGTTTCCGGCCGCGGCGAACTGCAGCTGGCCGTTCTCATCGAAACCATGCGCCGTGAAGGCTTCGAGCTTGCCGTATCGCGTCCGCGCGTCGTCATGCATAAGGATGAAGCGACCGGCCAGATGCTCGAGCCGATCGAAGAGGTCGTCATCGACGTCGATGAAGAACATTCCGGCGTCGTCGTTCAGAAGATGTCTGAGCGCAAGGCTGAAATGACCGAGCTGCGTCCGTCGGGCGGCAACCGTATCCGTCTGAAGTTCCTGGCGCCGACGCGCGGCCTGATCGGCTACCAGTCGGAACTGCTGACCGACACGCGCGGTACGGCCGTCATGAACCGCCTGTTCCACGACTATCAGCCGTACAAGGGCGAAATCGGCGGCCGCGTTAACGGCGTTCTGCTCGCCAACGAAGCCGGCGAAGCCGTTGCCTACGCCCTGTTCAACCTGGAAGATCGCGGCCCGATGATCATCGACGCCGGTGAGAAGGTCTACATGGGTATGATCATCGGCATCCACAGCCGTGACAACGACCTCGAAGTCAACGTTCTCAAGGGCAAGAAGCTGACCAACATCCGCGCCGCCGGCAAGGATGAAGCCGTCAAGCTGACGCCGCCGATCCGCATGACGCTGGACCGCGCTCTCTCCTGGATCCAGGACGACGAGCTGGTCGAAGTCACGCCGAAGTCGATCCGTCTGCGCAAGATGTATCTCGACGCCAACGACCGCAAGCGGTTCGAAAAGTCGAAGGCAGCGCTCTAAGCCCTGCTCAAACAGATCAAACCCCGGCCTTGCGCCGGGGTTTTTTTATGTGTGGTCCGCCGATTCCGGCTTGTGACAATGGTTAAAAAAGCGTTAAATTTTTTCCATCGTCCACATGTTAAGTCTGTGGGCAATCAGCCAGGGCGCGTGATCGCGTATGGTTAATTGTCCGCTGAAGGACCAGAGTAGCGTTATGAAGACGTTGTCGATCGATGTTCGGCGGGCTGAGCCGCATGATGCCCGCGCCATATCGGAGGCGCATCGCCTTGCGTGGCAGCACACATATGCCGGCATCATTCCCCACCGCGCTCTGACACAAATGATCGAACGCCGCGGCGAAGGCTGGTGGCGCAAGGCCACCCGGGGCCCGGCAACGCTGCTGGTTCTCGATGTGGCCGGAACGGTTGCCGGTTACGCGACGCTCGGTCTCAACCGCGCCCGTGCCCTTCCCCAGGAAGGCGAAATCTACGAGCTTTATCTCCGCCCGGAATATCAGGGCATCGGTCTCGGCCGGATGCTGTTCGGCGAAGCGCGCCGGCTCCTGAAGTCGCTCGGCTGCAATGGCCTGGTCGTCTGGTGCCTGGAAGATAACGAGAATGCCAGCCGCTTCTATCGCGGCCATGGCGGGCTCGATTTCTGCGAAGGCATGGAAAACTTCGACCACAAGCAGCTGAAGAAGATCGGCTTCATCTGGAACTAGCGGTACTGCCGCTTATGGCAGCCTCGCTGCCTGGCCACGGATCACTCCGTCGGCATCGATCAATTGCCATACCGTGACGTTTGCGATCGGAAAGCGTTTGCCCGATTTGCTGATCCTGATCCCCTCGTAATTGTCGACATAGCCCTTCTCGGCAACCTGCCGCAGGAAGTTCTCCCGTGCGGCGCGTTCCGGCGCTTCGGCGGACAGTCTCGACGGCAGCGCGGTCAGTTCGTCCCAGCTATATTCGAAGCATCTCTGCGCATTCCTGTTGCCATAGACGAAGACAGGATCGGGTGCGGTGTCATGTGCCAGCAGGCCGAACGGCGCGTCCTCGTAGAGCCAGCGGATGCCTTCCTGTCTGGTCAGTTCCGGCGGCACGAGATCCTTGCCAGTGATGCGGCGGTAGCTGCCGGTAAGGAGATCGAAAAAGTCGTCGCTTTCGTAAAGATACATGGCCATCTGCTTGCAATATGAGATCTGAAAAGCCCAACTAATCCGGACAATGCGACCGGTTTGTGGCCTCGCCGGTCATTGCCCCTGGTGATCCCCGAACTTCGCTGTTGGTGGCGAACTCTATTAGCCAAAACGACGGAAGATGCGGCCTGACATGTTGCGTTGCGAAGAGATTCTGATTATCTGGCAGCCGGAAACCATCCTATATTAGGGGACACTGATGCGCATCGACGCCATTTCCATCGGCAACAACCCACCGGAAGATGTCAACGTTATCGTTGAGGTTCCGGTCGGCGGCCATCCCATCAAGTACGAAATGGACAAGGACGCCGGCACCCTCGTCGTCGACCGCTTCCTGTACACACCGATGACCTATCCGGGTAACTACGGCTTCGTGCCGCACACACTGTCGGAAGACGGCGATCCGATCGACGTGCTGATCGCCAGCACCCGTCCGCTCGTTCCGGGCTGTGTCATCAACGTACGCCCGATCGGCGTTCTGATGATGGAAGACAATTCCGGCAAGGACGAGAAGATCATTGCCGTTCCGTCGCCGAAGCTGACGCTGCGCTACGAGAAGGTGAAGGAATATACCGATCTTCCCGACATCACGCTGAAGCAGATCGAGCACTTCTTCGAGCACTACAAGGATCTGGAGCCCGGCAAGTGGGTCAAGATCTTCGGCTGGAAGGGTTCGAAGGAAGCCGGCGAACTCATTCTCGAAGCCGTCGAGCGCGCCAAGAAGGCAAAGTAAGCTCAGGCTTTCGTAAAAGCTTTCAGCTTTTCGATCAGATCCTCCGTATCGCCTTCGATGCGGAGGATTTTTTTGCGCGATGTTTCGCCGGAAATGAAGGCGACGGCCGATTTCGGCACGCGCAAAGATTTGGCGAGAAGGGCGATCAGCGCCTTGTTCGCCTTGCCGTCTTCCGGCACGGCGCTGACGCGCGCCTTCAGCTGTCCCTCGCCATCCAATCCATCGATCGCGTCGCGGCCGCCATTCGGGGTCAGCCGCACCGTCAGCCTGAGATGACCGTCATGAACGGTCCAGGCGGAGCTCACGCCACCAGCGGGAAAATGGTGTTCCACATGAAGGAGCGCAGGAAGAAGATGATCAGCAGCAGGATGATCGGCGAGATGTCGATGCCGCCGAGATTGGGCAGCACGCGGCGGATCGGGCGCAGCACCGGTTCGGTGACATTGTAGAGGAACATCCCGACCGAGTTGACGAACTGGTTGCTGGAATTGATGACGTTGAAGGCGTAGAGCCAGGAGAAAATGGCACTCGCAATAAGCACCCAAGTGTAAAGATTCAAAGCCAAATCAATGGTTTGAAAAAGGGCAATCATCGTCGTCTCCAGTTCGTTGTTGACAGACATGTAGCTATTGGCGACTAAACGGGCAAGTGCCGTGTCTTAACGCGCGGTGAATCATGTTTAATGGGCGCGTTTGAACTGACCGCGCGGCCCGATTTCCTTGGTTGCCCCCAATGTCTTTCTCGTCCACCGGAGACCGTTTTGCCGCGTTCCGGCATTCTTCCTACACCCGGTTCTTCTTCGCGAAGTTTCTGCTTTCCTTTTCACAGCAGATCCTCAGTGTCGCGGTCGGCTGGCAGATGTACGACCAGACGCGGAGCGCCATCTATCTCGGCCTGATCGGCCTGGTACAGTTCCTGCCGTCGCTGCTGTTGATCCTGGTCACAGGATCGGTCGCCGACCGCTACAATCGTCGTGCCATCGCTTCGATCTGCTCGCTGGTCAGCGCTCTCTGCACGCTGGCGCTGCTGATCATGACGGTGACAGGCACCTTCTCGCCAATCCCGGTTTTCATCGTACTGTTGGTTTTCGGCATCGAGCGCGCCTTTGCAGCACCTGCCGTGCAGTCGCTGGCGCCGAACCTGGTGCCGGAGAAGGATCTTTCCAACGCGATAGCCTGGAACTCCTCCTCCTGGCAGCTGGCGGCGATCACCGGTCCGGTGCTCGGAGGTCTGCTCTACGGCGTCGGCGCGACGACGGCCTACACGGTCTCGGTCATCTTCGCGGTGCTCGGCGCCATCCTGCTCTTCATGATCCCGAAGCCCGCACAGCACAGCGCCGGCGAAGCAAAGAGCTGGGACATGATCCTCGGCGGCTTCCGCTTCATCAAGGCGGACAAGGTCGTGCTCGGCGCGATCTCGCTCGACCTGTTTGCCGTGCTGCTCGGCGGTGCCACGGCACTAATGCCGATCTATGCGCGCGATATCCTGACGCTCGGTCCCTGGGGGCTCGGTCTTCTGCGCTCGGCGCCCGGCGTCGGCGCGATCGTGATGGCGCTGTTCCTGGCCGCCTATCCGATGAAACACCGCGCCGGCTTCTACATGTTCACCGGTGTCGGCCTGTTCGGCATCGCGACGATCGTCTTCGGCGTTTCGACACATACCTGGACCTCGATCGCTGCTCTTGCCATCATGGGGGCCGCAGACATGATCTCGGTCTATGTGCGCGAGAGCCTGATCGCCCTCTGGACGCCGGACGAACTGCGCGGCCGCGTCAATGCCGTCAACATGGTCTTCGTCGGCGCGTCGAACGAGCTCGGCGAATTTCGCGCGGGAACGATGGCGCATACCTTCGGCGCGGTGCCTGCCGTCGTCATTGGCGGTCTTGGGACACTTGCCGTTTCGGTGATCTGGGCGATGAGCTTCCGCCAGCTGCGGCAGATCGATACGCTCGATGCGCCTATGCGCTCAGCGTCGCCGGCATAGAGAGCGGCGCGCCTTTCGCCGTCTTGCCCTCGAAGACGATATCGAGGAACTCGTTCAGCCACGCCTTCAGCGGCGCATCAAAGAGCATGCGTCCCTCAAGGTGCTCGCGGCCCTGCTGGGCGTTCGGCAGGATAAAGCGGTGGGCGCCGTGGACGACCCAGCGGTGCATCATCACCCGCGTCAGCTCGGCATGGAACTGCAGCGCCCAGGCATTCTTGTTGTAGCGGAAAGCCTGGTTCGGATAGGCATCGCCTTCTGCCAGCAACTCGGCGCCACGCGGCAGATCGAAGCCTTCGCGATGGAAGTGATAGACCATCTTCGGCCAGTGCATCAGCAGCCGGCCCTTCTCCGTCGGGCGCAGCGGATACCAGCCGATCTCCGTCGAACCATCGGGGTTTGACTGGACCTTGCCGCCGAGATGGCGCACCAGCATCTGGGCGCCGAGGCAGATGCCGAGGAACGGACGGTTTTCCTTGAGCGGCACGTCAAGCCAGTTGATCTCCGCCTTGACGAAATCCTCCGGATCATTGGCGCTCATCGGGCCGCCGAAGACGACGGCGCCTGCATGCCCGTCAAGCGTCGACGGCAGTTTGTCGCCCAGCACCGGGCGGCGCATGTCGAGGCTGTAGCCCTTCTCGACCAGCAGCTGGCCGACGCGGCCGGGGCTGGATTGTTCCTGATGCAGGACGATGAGGACGGGCCGCTTGTCGCGTTTTACCGGGCGTTCAATCTGCATCGTCTTGAACCACGACCGTATCGGTCACCCGGGCGGCGGCCTCCTGGCGCTTCTGGATGCGCTCGCGGGAGGAGACGCCGAGCAGATCGGCAATCCGCCAGATGACGTGATCCTCTATCTCGCTGCGCTCGCCATCGGCATAGACGATGTCCCAGAGGATGCCGATCAGCTCGAGCCGCTGCTCGGTGTTCAGATGGCGCTTCAGGTCGGAGGTGAAGCGATAGTAGTCGACGGCGCTGCTTTCGGCCTCGAGCCCGGCGGCGATCACGGCATCGAGCTGCTTGCCGTCGAGCCCGTATTGCTCCTTCAGCAGCTTGCGCAGACGCTTCTTTTCGCTGTCCTTGATCTGGCCGTCGGCTTCCATGACCTGCATGCAGAGCGCGGCAACGGCAATGCGCGGGTCATCGGGATCGAAACCCTTCCTGCTCCCGTCTGCCGTGAGGTTGTGGAAGAATGCCTGAAAGCGTTCGAACATGCGGTTTTCGTTCCATCTCAGAAAAGGCGGAGCCGTGTCTTGGGTTCCGTATCCACCTTGGTGTCGCGAACGCCTGGATCATCAGGCATTCCATAATATGGTTTCGGTTCGGGCGGGCGTGTAGGGGAGGCCGCTTCGGCAGGCTTGGGCGCCGGAGCGGGCTTCGGAGGTGCCGCGGGTGCCGGAGCCGGGCGAACGGCTTCGGCGATCGTTGCGGCGCGTTCCAGCTCGATGATGCGGTGATCGCTCGCCGGTGCTTCCTGGCGATGTTCGCGAACCGGCGGCAATGTCTTCAGCGCCGTGTCGATCGACGTGGCAGAGCCTTCCTCGACCGGGCCTTCCAGCTGGCCGAACGGCGCCTTCCACTCGAAGGCGTCGAGACGGCCGGTGACCGGCGAGAGCGGCAGCCACTTGTCGGAAACGAAGCCATCGGCCACCCAGGCCGGATCACGCGGCGCCTTCAGCGCCTGCGCCAGCCAATGGCGCACACGGCCCTGATCGCCGGTTTCGGCTTCCTCGATATCGGCAAGCAGCAGGAAGGCGGCTTCGCGCGGCTGCATGCGGGCGGCGGCTTCCGCCTTGGCGCGGGCCTTGGCGAAGTTCTGCGCGTCGAGAGCGGCTTGCGCGACGACGAGCAGCGACTCGACATTGTTCGGGCGGATGGCTTCCAGCTTGTCAGCGCGTTTAAGCCGGTCGATCACGGAATCGCCACTGCGGGCCAGCACATAGACGCGGCCGATCTCGGGATGCGGATTGGTCTTCCACGCCTGTTCAAGGATCGAGGCCGCCTTGCGCAGCTTGTCTTCGCGGAAAAGCGCCTTTGCGGCGATGATCGCGGCGGGTTCGAAATCGGCGATCAGCTTCAGCGCATGCAGGGCATCGTCGCGGGCGCCTGCCGGATCGCGGTCCAGCTTATCGCCGGCGCGCGCCGTAAGCAGCACGGCGCGCAGGCGGTCGCCGTCATGCTTGTCGACGACGCGGGCGGCTTTCTGCTGGTCGAGCAGGCGGATCGCATCGTCCCAGCGTCCGGCCTGGCTGCGGGATTCCAGGGTCGCCTGAGCGGCCCAGGGGAGATAGGGCGCATTATCGGCAGCCTTCTCGGCATATTGGCGGGCAGCTTCATTGGCGCCAAGACGCTTGGCTTCGAGATAGAGGCCACGCAGGCCGAGCTCACGGGTCTCGGGATCGTTGGCCATGGCTTCGAACTTGGCGCGGGCCTCGTCGTGACGGCCTTCGATCAATGCTGCCTGTGCTTCCAGGAGATTGATAAGCGGTTCCTGATCGGCGCGGATGAGACCGCGCGAACGGGCCGCCATCTTGCGGGCGAGAAGCGCATTGCCGGCGCCGGCTGCGATCAGGCCGGTCGAGAGCGCCTGATAGCCGCGGTCACGCTTGCGGGCGCGGAAATAGCGAGTGACGGAATGCGGCGAGGTCCAGATCGTGCGGATCAGCCACCAGCCGATCATCACGAGAGCAATGAGCGCGATCAGGCCGCTGGCGGCAACGATCAGCTTGGTCTGGTAGAGCTGGCCTTCCCAGATCAGCGACAGGTCGCCGGGACGATCGGCAAGCCAAGAGAAGCCGTAGCCAAGGACGAGAACGAGCAGGGCGAAGATGACGAGCTTGATCATCGGTCAGCCCTCCTTGCCTGCGCCGGATACGGCCTTCGAGAGCGCTCCGCTGACGAGGTCTTCGACACGGATACGGGCTTCGAGCGACTGCTTGAATGCGGCCGAAGCCTGCTTGGCCGCAGGCGGCAGGTCGTTCCATTCGTTGGCGGCGCCCGGCAGGTCGCCGTTCTTCACCTTGTCTTCCATGCGGGCGGCGATCGCCTCGACGCTTTCACCCTCGATATTGCCGACGGGGCGGACGCTGACCAGCGACTTGGCGCTCGACATCAAACGATCGGACCAGCTCTGATCCGGGTTCGCCTGGTTTACGGCCTCAACAGCCGACGTAGCGACATCGGGAACCTGGCGGATCAGCTCGGCACGCGAGGGAACGCCTGTCTGCGCGAAGTTGCGCAGATCCTTGACGGCGGGATCGTCAGGCGCGACCCCCGCAAATGTATCGAGTTCGGCGGTGAATGGTCCGCCACGGTCGATCGCCGCTTTCAACGCTGCTGCGGCGATTGCCTGCGCGACGGCCACATCCTGGCGCGGTTCGTTGAGCTTCTTCTCGGCTTCGTCGAGACGCTTGGTAATGTCGGCGCCGTTTGACGCCTGCTGTTCGGAGGCTTGGGTGAGCGAGCTCTGGAGCTTAGCCACCTCAGCGGTGAGATCGGCGATCTTCTGGTTGAGAGCCTCGGTCGCAGCCGGGTCGCCGGGCTGGGCAGCCGCGGGCGTCTTGGCGGCGGCTTCCAGGGCGGCAATGCGCTTGTCGAGAGCGTCGTCATCAGGATTCGGCGCGGCCGCGAGATTGGCGATCGACTGTTTCAGGCCGTCGATCTCGGCCGAAAGCTCGCTGTTCTGTTCCGTCTGCGCCGGTTGCTGCGCGGAGCCGGGGAGATAGCCTGCATATTGGATGGCGCCGGCTCCCGCGAGCGCAACGAGGCCGCCGAAAATGCCGGCGGCGATAAGGCCCGAGGTGTTGGCGCCGCGCTGCTGCTGGGGCGGCGGAGACATGGTCGATTCGGTGTGGCGGGGCGCTGGTTCTTCGGCCGGAGCTTCGGGTGCCGATGGCTCTTCGGTGTGTACCGGTTCTTCTACCGCAGCTGCGGCCGATGCGTCTTCCGAAGGCGTCGCTTCCAGCGTTTCCTTCAGCTCATTTGCCGCTTGCTCGTCGGTATCGGCTGCGGCATCGGCAGGGGTGGAGGCGTTGTCCTCCTGCTTGGCAAATTCCTGCGCTTCCAGATCGATGGTGACCGGCTTGTCGGTTCTCTTCGAATGGCGTGGCGGGTTTCCCGATACCATGAGGCCCTCATATTTCCTGCATTGCAACGAAACTAGTCAGTGATCCCAGTTAAGGAAAGAGGTTAGATCAAATTTGGGCGGCTAACGCCTTCAAAGAAGCGACAAAAGACTTTGCTCATCCGGCATTGCCGCAATGCGAAGATTTTTCTGCAGCCCAGCCGGAACGGCGGCTGCAACGGCCTCACTGAGGCAGAGAATGCGGGCGGCGCTCAGCCACTCCGGTAAGGGATTGAAAAATCGGAACAAGGCGATTGCCGTCTCGCGGGAATAGAGGAGGATGGCATCTGGCGGCGATTGCTGCAGCGCCTCGCGGGCATCGCGGTCGGGAGCAATCTGCTCCATGCGGTAGCATTCGGCGGTGATCAGCTTGAGGCCGAGCTCGGTGGCGCGCTTTTCGAAGGTTTCCGCCCGAGGTCTGCCGGCGAGATAGGTAACGGCGCCGGTGGTCTCGGCTGCGATCAATTCTGCGAGATCACCGCCATCGCCGCAGGCTGCCTTCACCGTCACGAAGCCTGCGGCGATTGCCGCTTCGGCCGTCGCATTGCCGACGGCATAGAGAGGGCGATCGAGGTGCTGTGTCAAAGATCCGGCTTGATCCGAGAGTGCCCGGATGGCTTCGGCGCTGGTGATGACAATCGGGGCCGTCGTCTGCGCAAGAGCCGCCATTGCCGCCGCGCCGTCATGCACCGGTTCGGAGAGTGGCATCGTCACCGCATCATGGCCGAGCTTGCGCAATCGCCGTGCCGTTCGTTCCCCCTGACGCTGCGGGCGGGTGACGAGCACGCGCATGGAGGACTAGCTCCAGTCGTCGAAGAAGGTGGTTCCGGCGCGGGCGCGGACGTCTTGCCCGGCGCGGGTGCCGAGTGCTGCAGCATCACGGCGGTTGCCGTCGATTGAGATCGCATGCTGGTGGCGGCCATCCGGGGTGATGATCAAGCCGGAGAACTTGATCTGGTCGCCTTCGCAGATCGCGTAGCCGCCGATCGGCGTCCTACAGGAGCCGTCGAGGGCGCCGAGGAAGGCGCGCTCGCAGGAGACAGCGTCGAATGTTGCGGGATCGTTGATCGCTGCCAGCAGATTGTCGATGCGCTCGTCGCCGATGCGGCTTTCGATCGCGATCGCGCCCTGTGCTGGTGCTGGCGGGAAGGTGTCGGGGTCGAGAATGTCGGTCAGCACGTCGACCTTGCCAAGGCGCTTGAGGCCGGCCAGCGCCAAAAGCGTTGCATCGACCTGGCCTTCGGCGAGCTTGCGCAGGCGGGTGTCGACGAGGCCGCGGAAAGTGATGACGTTGATATCGGGCCGCATGCGGCGGATCAGCGCCTGGCGGCGCAGCGACGACGAGCCGACGGTGGCGCCATGCGGCAGGTCGATCAGCTTCGGCGCGGTGCGGCCGACGACAGCATCGCGGATATCTTCGCGCGGCAGGTAGGCGGAGAGGTAGAGGCCTTCGGGCAGAACGGTCGGCATGTCCTTGGCTGAGTGGACGGCGAAATCCAGTTCGCCGAGCGCCAGTTTTTCTTCCAGTTCCTGGGTGAAAAGCCCCTTGCCGCCGATCTCGGCGAGTGAGCGGTCGGTGATGCGGTCGCCCGTCGTCGTCAGCACGACGATCTCGAACATTTCCTCGGGCAGACGATGCGCAGCCATCAGCCGATCGCGGGCTTCATGGGCCTGGGCAAGCGCCAGCGGGCTGCCCCGCGTGCCGATCCGGAAAGGTTTTGTTTGCATCCGCTTTGATCCGTTGTTACCGGAAGTCTCGTAACCGGGTTTCTTACCCATCGCAATCAACGATCAGGTTTCATGGCTCCCTTTCTACGCATCCTCGGCATCGAAACAAGCTGCGACGAGACCGCAGCAGCGGTGGTCGAACGCGATGCGGACGGCCGCTCGAATGTGCTTTCCGACGTTGTGCTGAGCCAGCTTGACGAGCACAGCGCCTATGGCGGCGTGGTGCCGGAGATTGCCGCGCGCGCCCATGTCGAAGCGCTCGATACGTTGATCGAGGAAGCGCTGCAGCGCGCCAATGTGTCGCTGGCCGATGTCGATGCGATCGCGGCGACATCGGGGCCGGGGCTGATCGGCGGGCTGCTGGTCGGCCTGATGACCGGCAAGGCGATTGCCAGGGCAGCGGGCAAGCCGCTTTACGCGGTCAATCATCTTGAGGGACATGCGCTGACGGCGCGGCTGACGGATGGGCTTTCCTTTCCCTATCTGATGCTGCTCGTCTCCGGCGGCCATACTCAGCTCATTCTCGTGCGTGGAATCGGAGAGTATGAGCGCTGGGGCACGACGATTGACGATGCGCTCGGTGAGGCCTTTGACAAGACTGCCAAGCTTCTCGGCCTTCCCTATCCCGGTGGGCCGGAAGTGGAAAAGGCTGCTGCGAAGGGCAATCCCGACCGCTTCAATTTCCCGCGCCCGCTGGTCGGCGAGGCCCGGCTCGACTTTTCCTTCTCCGGGCTGAAGACGGCGGTGCGTCAGGCCGCAACGGAGATTGCGCCTGTGAGCGAACAGGACATCGCCGACATCTGCGCCTCGTTCCAGAAGGCCATTTCCCGTACCTTGAAGGATCGCATCGGCCGTGGGCTGCAGCGCTTCAAGGCGGAATTCCCGGATGTAGAAGGCCCGCCGGCGCTGGTCGTGGCAGGCGGCGTTGCGGCAAACCAGGAGGTTCGCGGCACGCTGCAGGCGCTCTGCGACAAGCACGGCTTCCGCTTTATCGCCCCGCCGCTGAGGCTTTGCACCGACAATGCGGTGATGATTGCCTGGGCCGGGCTGGAGCGCATGGCGCTCGGTGTCGCGCCTGATGATCTCGATGTGCAGCCACGCTCGCGCTGGCCGCTGGATTCCAATGCCGAGGCGCTAATTAACTACGGAAAACGAGGAGCCAAGGCGTGAGCGAGCGGATTGCAGTCATCGGTGCCGGTGCGTTCGGAACGGCGCTTGCCGCGGTCATAGCGCTCGCCGGGCGCAGCACCGTGACGCTGGTCGGCCGCGATCCGGCTCTGATGGCCGATCTTGCTTCAGAGCGGCTTCATGACGCCGTGCTGCCGGGCATTGCACTGCCTGAGGCGCTGGAATTCTCCGCCGAGCTCGATGCGATCCGTCAGGCAGGCACCGTGCTCTTTGCCATGCCGTCGCAGGCGCAGGCGGATGCGGCGCGACACTATGGTCCTTATCTCGCTGGCGATGCCGTGGTCGTCACCTGCGCCAAGGGGATCGAGCGCTCTACCGGTACGCTCTTGACTGATATGCTGGAACGCGAGCTGCCCAATCATCATGTGGCGGTGCTCTCGGGTCCCGGCTTTGCGGCCGACATTGCCAGGGGGCTGCCGACGGCGATGGCGATTGCGGCTGCCGATATGGATGTTGCCGAGCGGCTGGCGCAGGCAATTTCGGGCCGCACCTTCCGGCTCTATGCGTCCGACGACCGCACCGGCGTCCAGCTGGGCGGTGCCCTCAAGAATGTTCTCGCGATTGCCTGCGGCATCGTCGAAGGTTGCGGCATAGGCGATTCCGCCCGTGCAGCGCTGATTGCCCGTGGCTTGGCCGAAATGTCCCGGCTCGTTGCGGCAAAGGGTGGGCAGGCGGATACGGTGCGAGGGCTTTCCGGCCTTGGCGATCTGGTGCTGACGGCAACCAGCCATCAGTCACGCAATCTGCGCTTCGGCATCGCGCTCGGGCGCGGAGACAAGGCTGATCCCTCGCATGGCGAGCTGGTCGAGGGCGCTTTTGCGGCCGCCGTCGCGTCACGGCTCGCGAGAGAGCTCGGCGTCGAGATGCCGATCACCGATGCCGTCTCGGCGATCATCGAGGGCAAACTCGGTATTGCCGAGGCAATCGAACAATTGATGACACGTCCGATCACCACCGAATAGGAGACTGACATGCTTTTCGCCCTTCTCTGCAAGGACAAGCCGGGACATCTGAACGTGCGCATGGAAACGCGCCCAACGCATGTCGAGTATCTCAACAAGCTCAATGCCGAAGGCAAGCTGGCGATCGCCGGTCCGTTCCTCGACGCCGACGGCAAGCCGAATGGCAGCCTGGTGATCGTCAAGGCCGACAGCATTGAAGCAGCCAAGGCGCTCGGCGAGGCCGATCCCTATGCGAAGGCCGGTCTGTTCGAAAGCGTCGAGGTGAAGCCCTATAACTGGGTCTTCAACAATCCGGAGGCCTGAGATGGCGCATTGGCTTTACAAGTCCGAGCCTGAGGCATGGTCGTGGGAGCAGCAGAAGGCTGCCGGCGAAAAGGGCACGGAATGGACCGGCGTTCGCAACTATCTGGCGCGCAACAACATGCGGGCCATGCAGATCGGCGACAAGGGCTTCTTTTACCATTCGAATGAGGGGTTGGAGATCGTCGGTATCGTCGAAGTCTGCGCTCTCTCGCATCCCGATTCCAGCGCCAAAGGCGATCCCAAATGGGACTGCGTCGATATCCGCGCCGTGATGGACATGCCGAAGCCGGTGACGCTGAAGGATGTCAAGGCGAGCGAAAAGCTCTCGAAGATGTCGCTGGTGACGTCCATGCGCCTCTCCGTGCAGCCCGTGACCGACGACGAGTGGCTGGAAGTCTGCCGCATGGGCGGGCTCGACAACCCGCCGCGCTGACCGCCTTTGAAGACCGATCCCGAACTCTTCATCCGCGCCAATACCAGCCTGATGGCGCCGCCGCATGTGCCGGAGATTCGGCTGCATCTGGCGAGCGAAGCCCATGAGCTCTGGCTGAAGACGGAAGAGGAGCTTGCCGAGATCGGTCTGCCGCCGCCTTTCTGGGCTTTCGCTTGGGCGGGCGGGCAGGGGCTGGCGCGTTACGTGCTCGATCATCCGGAGCATCTGCGCGGCAAGAGCGTCCTGGATTTTGCGACGGGATCCGGTCTCGTGGCTATCGCCGCCCGCATGGCGGGTGCGGTGAAGGTCCTGGCGGCAGATATCGATCCGTGGACGGAAACCGCGGTCCGGCTGAACGCCGCGGCGAATGACGTTTCGATCGAATTCGAGGGTGCGGACCTTATCGGTTCCACGATCGCTGCCGACGTGCTGCTTGCCGGTGACGTCTTCTATGATCGCGGCTTTGCCGATGCGCTGCTGCCGTGGTTTCAGCGCCTGGCGGCCGGAGGCAAGGATATTCTGGTCGGCGATCCAGGCCGCGCCTATCTGCCGAAAGACAGGCTGGAGTTCTGCGCGGTCTATGAAGTGCCCGTCACCCGGGCGCTCGAGGATAGCGAAGTCAAGAAGACGACCGTCTGGCGCTTCAGGGCCTGATCACGCAGACATTGGCCTCGTATTCGCAAGGGTCGTCCTGCACGGCGACATCGATGATCTTTGCCTTGGGAGCGACGGTCGTGGTTTGCGGCGCGCCATAGATCGTATAACCGCTGGCGCCGATATAGGTGCCGCCATCGACGTCATAGGCGTAGGAACCGGCATAGGTGCCGTTGTATGCTGGGCCTGCCACCTGCGGGGCGGCCGCATTGACGCTGCGGATGCTGTAGCCGTTGGCAACCGGGGAGAACTGGCGAAGGCGGACATAGCGGTTGTGGCCATGGCGGCGATCGCGATCGCCATACCATTGATTGCCACCCGTCCAGTGAATGATGCCGCGATCACGATGCGGGAAACGTTCGCCCGCGGCGGCAGGCAGCGCCATCAGGGCGCCGAGCATGAGCGGAATGACTTTCGAAAAACGCGTGACCATCGGATGTCTTCCTCGCAAAATGCGATCGTTAACAAATCGTTAACGGCAGCTTGCGTCAAAACTTTCTGCATGTCCACTTGAGCGATGAAAAATCAGGATAAAATCTGAGCGGCGCGGGCCAGTTTTGCTCTGCAGCAACTTCCCGGTAACGCGAATCGATTAAATTAAAAAGCGGACAGCAATTGTGCTTGTCGTCCGGGGTTTCGGTGATTAAACGTCGCCATTGATGCAACGCACACAGACAATTTTGTCATTCCTGTGGTTGCCTTGATATGCTCCGTATTCCGGAAGCGCAGAGAAGACGCCGCGAGGTTCTGATGGCGAATGTGACAAATAATCGGCCCCTGTCGCCGCATTTGCAAATTTACAAACCAATCCCCACCATGATCATGTCGATCGTTCACCGCATTACCGGTGGCGCTCTCTATGTCGGCACGCTGCTGATCGCCTGGTGGCTGATTGCAGCCGCGACCGGCCAGTCGAATTACGACTGGGCCAACTGGGTGCTCGGCAGCATCATCGGCAAGCTGGTCCTGCTCGGCTACACCTGGGCGCTGATCCACCACATGCTCGGCGGCTTCCGCCACTTCATGTGGGACCTCGGCCACGGCTTCGGCAAGGAATTCTCCACCAAGCTCGCCATCGCCAATCTGATCGGATCGCTCTGTCTGACCGCGCTGGTCTGGGTGATCGGCTTCATCGTTCGTTAAAGGTCGCTCTCATGGATATGCGTACCCCCCTGGGTAAGGTTCGCGGCCTCGGCTCCGCCAAGGATGGCACCGATCATTTCTGGCGCCAGCGTGTGACCGCGGTCGCCAACGTGCCGCTGTTTCTGTTCTTCATCATCTTCATGCTGGTTCACGCCGGCCAGCCCTATGCGGAAGTGGTTCACGCCCTGGCGAACCCGTTCGTCGCCGTCATCATGGGCCTGATGATCATCTCGGGCGTCATTCACATGAAGCTCGGCATGCAGGTCATCATCGAGGACTATGTTCATTCCGAATGGCTGAAGATCATCAGCCTCATGCTGAACACGTTCTTCTCGATCCTGATCGCCGGCCTCTGTCTCTTCGCCATTCTGAAAATTGCATTCGTAGGATAACCGTATCATGGCACCCTCTTCACCCGCTCAGAATGGGAAGGCCTACAAGTACGTCGACCACTCTTATGATGTGATCGTCGTCGGCGCCGGTGGCGCCGGTCTGCGCGCCACGCTCGGCATGGCAGAGCAAGGCTTCCGCACCGCCTGCATCACCAAGGTATTCCCGACGCGCTCGCACACCGTTGCGGCCCAGGGCGGCATTGCCGCGTCGCTGCAGAACATGACGCCCGATAGCTGGCAGTGGCACCTCTACGACACCGTCAAGGGTTCCGACTGGCTCGGCGACGTCGATGCCATGCAGTATCTCACCATGGAAGCGCCGAAGGCGGTCTATGAACTCGAGCATTACGGCGTGCCGTTCTCGCGTAACGAGGAAGGCAAGATCTACCAGCGCCCGTTCGGCGGCCACATGCAGAATTTCGGCGAGGGACCGCCGGTACAGCGTACATGCGCCGTCGCCGACCGTACCGGCCACGCCATCCTGCACACGCTCTATGGCCAGTCGCTGCGAAACAATGCTGAATTCTTCATCGAGTATTTCGCGCTCGATCTGATCATGTCGGAAGACGGCAGCCGCTGCACCGGCGTCGTTGCCTGGAACCTCGATGACGGCACGATCCATCGCTTCGCCGCCAAGATGGTGGTGCTGGCGACCGGCGGTTACGGCCGCGCCTATTTCTCGGCGACGTCGGCCCATACCTGCACCGGCGACGGCGGCGGCATGGTTGCGCGCGCCGGCCTGCCGCTGCAGGACATGGAATTCGTCCAGTTCCACCCGACCGGCATCTACGGTTCCGGCTGTCTGATCACGGAAGGCGCACGCGGTGAAGGCGGCTACCTCGTCAACTCCGAGGGTGAGCGCTTCATGGAACGCTACGCACCGTCGGCCAAGGATCTTGCCTCGCGCGACGTCGTCTCGCGCTGCATGACGCTGGAAATCCGCGAAGGCCGCGGCGTCGGCAAGAACAAGGACCACATCTTCCTGCATCTCGACCATCTCGATCCGGCCGTTCTGCACGAGCGCCTGCCGGGCATTTCCGAGAGCGCCAAGATCTTCGCCGGCGTCGACGTGACGCGCGAGCCGATCCCGGTTCTGCCGACCGTCCACTACAACATGGGCGGCATTCCGACCAACTACTGGGGCGAAGTGCTGAATGCCGACAGCAATAACCCTGAGCGGATCATTCCGGGCCTGATGGCTGTCGGTGAAGCGGGCTGCGCCTCGGTGCACGGCGCCAACCGTCTCGGCTCCAACTCGCTGATCGACCTCGTGGTCTTCGGCCGCGCCGCCGCAATCCGCGCCGGCGAGGTTATCGACCGCGCAGCGCCCGTCCCGCATCTCAACGTCGCTGCCTGCGACAAGATCATGGACCGCTTCGACGGCCTGCGCCACGCCAGCGGCGGTACGCCGACGGCGGTGCTGCGTGAAAAGATGCAGCGCGCCATGCAGGAAGACGCCGCCGTCTTCCGCACGCAGGAATCGCTGGAATCCGGTTGCCAGCGCATTTCGGCGATCTGGGGCGAGATGAAGGACATCAAGGTCACCGACCGCTCGATGATCTGGAACTCCGACCTCGTCGAAACGCTCGAGCTGCAGAACCTGATGGCCAACGCCATCACGACGATCTACGGCGCCGAGGCCCGCAAGGAGAGCCGCGGTTCGCATGCGCGCGAAGACTATACGGAAGGCGCATTCGCCGGCCGCGACGACGTCAACTGGCGCAAGCACACGCTTGCCTGGGTCAACGAGGCAGGCGACGTCAAGCTCGACTACCGCCCGGTTCACACCGAGCTGATTGCAGACGGCATCGATCCCAAGAAGATCGCGCCGAAGGCTCGCGTGTATTAAGAGGAACTGGACATGGTTGAACTCGCTCTCCCCAAGAACTCCCAGATGCGCGAAGGCAAGGTGTGGCCGAAGCCTGCCGGTGCCAAGAACACCCGCGAATTCCGCGTCTATCGCTGGAGCCCGGATGACGGCCAGACGCCGTCGATCGATACGTTCTATATCGATATCGACGATTGCGGCCCGATGGTTCTCGACGGTCTGCTCTACATCAAGAACAAGATCGACCCGACGCTGACGCTGCGCCGCTCCTGCCGCGAAGGTATCTGCGGTTCCTGCGCGATGAATATCGACGGCACGAATACGCTGGCCTGCACCAAGGGTCTCGACGACATCAAGGGCACGGTGAAGATCTATCCGCTGCCTCATATGCCTGTCGTCAAGGATCTGGTTCCGGACCTTTCCAACTTCTATGCCCAGCACCGCTCGATCGAGCCGTGGCTGAAGACGGTATCGCCGACGCCGGCCAAGGAATGGAAGCAGAGCCACGAGGACCGCCAGAAGCTCGACGGTCTCTACGAGTGCATTCTCTGCGCCTGCTGCTCGACCTCCTGTCCGAGCTACTGGTGGAACGGCGACCGCTACCTCGGTCCGGCTGTTCTGCTGCAGGCCTATCGCTGGCTGATCGACAGCCGCGACGAAGCGACTGGCGAGCGCCTCGACAATCTCGAGGATCCGTTCCGCCTGTATCGCTGCCACACAATCATGAACTGCGCGCAGACCTGCCCGAAGGGCCTGAACCCGGCAAAGGCGATTGCCGAGATCAAGAAGATGATGGTCGAGCGCCGCGTCTGACGGCAAATCGAACGGCGCCGCTTGCGGCGCCGTTTTTCTTCCGGTGGCCGGTCAAACCGGGGAAGAATGCGCGGTCATCACCTTGATGACAAATTCTGCCTTCAGAAGTCCTTCCGCACGGCTTGAATTGCTTCTGTTCCGGCTTAGGTCCTGTCACGGGCAATTTACGGCTGTGCCGACTTGATTAACCAAAGTGAAATACGTTAATTCGAAAATTAGTCCGATGACTATTTTTGATGCGGCAAAGCGAATATTCGGGAGCCTCAAGATGCAGTTGCGATATGCGATGACAGGTGTGGCGGTTGTTCTGTCACTCGCTGGCTGCCAGCGTACGGCCTATGACAACGCGAGTTACAGCAGCCAGCCGGCGCCGCTGACGGCGCAGCCCGTGCCGTCGGTGCAGGGCGGCCAGCTTCCCCCTCCGGGCGGCGCATCGCAGTTCCCGGCCGCACCGAGCGCGGCGCCTGCCGCTCCGGCAGCCCCGGGCGCCATGGCCGCAAACGCTCTCGATGTCACCAAGGAATCGATGGTCGGCAGCTGGCGCGTCAACGGCAGCTGCGACATGTTCCTGACGCTGACCAACCTCGGCAGCGGCTCGCGCGGCGGTACGCGCGGTTGCGCCGGCGAACTGACGGCAATGGGTTCCTGGGAAGTGTCCGGCAAGCAGGTTCTGCTCAAGGATCGCAGCGGCAACCAGATCGGAAGCGTCTACAAGACCGCCGACAACAGCTTCTCCGGCCAGACCAGCGGCGGCCAGGCAATCACCCTCAGCCGGTAATTCATCCGGCGGCAGGTCCGCCGGCCACGCATAGGCGGATTTGCTCTCATGCAGCCAATGCCAGACTACGCCCTGAGCGTCAGCGAACAGTTGAAGTCGCTGACGGCCAACGGTGATTTGCAGGTCGATTCCGCACAGATGGACGTGGCAAAGAACCTGGACCGGGTTCTTTCGCAGCTGAAGCAGCGCCGCCCCGCCGCCAAGTCCAGCGCTCTCGGCTGGCTGTTTGCTTCCAAGAAGAAGGCCGAGCAGGGGATCAAGGGTCTCTACATCCATGGCAGCGTCGGCCGCGGCAAGACGATGCTGATGGACATGTTCTTCGGCATGGCGCCCTGCAAGAAGAAGCGCCGGGCGCATTTCCACGAATTCATGGCCGATGTGCATAACCGCATCGCCGCCCACCGCCAGAAGCTGAAGGATGGCGAGACCAAGCAGGCGGATCCGATGCCACCGGTCGCAGCCTCCCTCTATGACGAGGCCGAGCTCCTCTGCTTCGACGAGTTCACGGTCACCGACATTGCCGATGCGATGATCCTGTCGCGGCTGTTCTCAGAGCTCTTCGCCCGCGGCTGCGTGCTGATCGCGACGTCGAATGTCGAGCCCGACAATCTTTACAAGGACGGCCTCAATCGCGGCCTCTTTCTGCCCTTCGTCGAACTGCTGAAGAAGAATGTCGACGTCGTGACGCTCGATTCTCCCACCGACTACCGGATGGAGAAGCTGAACAGCCAGCCCGTCTATCTGACGCCGATCGACGAGCGGACGGATATGGCAATGGATGCGTCCTGGACGCAGATGCTGCATGGGCGCAAGGCGCAGCCGCTTGAAATCCCGATGAAGGGCCGGTCGATCCATGTGCCGCTCGCTGTCGACCGGATGGCGCGCTTCGCTTTCAGCGATCTCTGCGACAAGCCGCTTGGCGCTGCCGACTTTCTGGCGATCACCGCGCGTTTCGACACGATTTTCATCGACCGCATTCCGCTGCTTGGTCCCGACAAGCGAAATCAGTCCAAGCGCTTCATCATTCTCGTCGATACCCTATATGACCATGGCGTGCGGCTTCATGCCTCCGCCGCGGCCATGCCCGAGGATCTGCTGACCGAACGCAGGGGCACCGAGGGGTTCGAATTCGATCGTACGGCATCGCGTCTCTTCGAGATGCGGAGCGCGGAATATCTTGCGCTGCATCATCAGAAGACCGCTGCCGAGTAACACTTTAGTGACAAATTATCTTACGTTTACGTAAGAATTTTGATATCTAAACGATTGAAAATGCTACACCAAAAATAACACGTTGCCATTTTTTGGCTTTAGGTCTATGCGATTGCGGCATTGGACGACGCCGCCGCGCGCCGCCCGACCGATTATATTCGCAAAGGAAAAGCGAAATGGCGCGTAATAAGATCGCACTCATTGGTTCTGGCATGATTGGTGGCACGCTGGCGCATCTCGCCGGTCTCAAGGAGCTCGGCGACATCGTTCTGTTCGACATTGCCGACGGCATTCCGCAGGGCAAGGGCCTCGACATCTCCCAGTCGTCTCCGGTCGAAGGCTTCGACGTCAACCTGACCGGCGCCAGCGATTACTCGGCGATCGAAGGTGCTGACGTCTGCATCGTCACCGCAGGTGTCGCCCGCAAGCCGGGCATGAGCCGCGACGACCTTCTCGGTATCAACCTCAAGGTCATGGAGCAGGTCGGCGCCGGCATCAAGAAGTATGCCCCGAACGCTTTCGTCATCTGCATCACCAACCCGCTCGACGCGATGGTCTGGGCTCTGCAGAAGTTCTCCGGCCTTCCGGCCAACAAGGTCGTCGGCATGGCCGGCGTTCTGGACAGCTCGCGCTTCCGCCTGTTCCTCTCGAAGGAATTCAACGTTTCCGTTCAGGACGTCACCGCATTCGTTCTCGGCGGCCACGGCGACACGATGGTGCCGCTCGCTCGCTACTCGACCGTTGGCGGCATCCCGCTGACCGACCTCGTCACCATGGGTTGGGTCACCAAGGAACGCCTCGAAGAAATCATCCAGCGCACCCGTGACGGCGGCGCCGAAATCGTCGGCCTGCTGAAGACCGGTTCAGCCTACTACGCTCCGGCCGCTTCGGCGATCGAAATGGCTGAATCCTACCTCAAGGACAAGAAGCGCGTTCTGCCTTGCGCAGCGCAGCTGACCGGCCAGTATGGCGTCAAGGACATGTATGTCGGCGTTCCCACGGTCATTGGTGCCGGCGGCGTTGAGCGCGTCATCGAAATCGACCTGAACAAGGCTGAAAAGGAAGCCTTCGACAAGTCGGTCGCTGCTGTCGCCGGCCTTTGTGAAGCCTGCATCAACATTGCGCCTGCGCTGAAGTAATTCCCGCGCGCCCCCACGCAATTCAAACAGGAATAGATCCATGAATATTCATGAATATCAGGCCAAGGCTCTCTTGAAGGGCTACGGCGCGCCGGTCGCAAGTGGCGTGCCGATCCTCAAGGTCGAGGAAGCCGAAGCGGCTGCAAAGTCGCTTCCGGGCCCGCTCTACGTCGTCAAGAGCCAGATCCATGCTGGCGGCCGCGGCAAGGGCAAGTTCAAGGAACTCGGCCCTGACGCCAAGGGTGGCGTTCGCCTTGCCAAGTCGATCGACGAAGTCGTCGCTCACGCCAAGGAAATGCTCGGCAACACGCTGGTAACGGCGCAGACGGGCGAAGCCGGCAAGCAGGTCAACCGGCTCTACATCGAAGACGGCGCCGACATTGCCCGCGAACTTTACTGCTCGCTGCTGGTTGATCGCTCGGTCGGCCAGGTTGCCTTCGTCGTTTCGACCGAAGGCGGCATGGACATCGAAGCTGTCGCCCACGACACGCCCGAGAAGATCCACACGATCGCCATCAACCCGGAAACCGGTGTGACGGCTGCCGACGTGGCTGCGATCTCCAAGGCTCTGGAGCTCGACGGCGCTGCCGCCGAAGATGCGAAGTCGCTGTTCCCGGCGCTTTACAAGGCCTTCAATGAGAAGGACATGGCTCTCCTCGAGGTCAACCCGCTGATCGTCATGAAGGATGGTCATCTGCGCGTTCTCGACGCCAAGATGTCCTTCGACGGCAACGCGCTGTTCCGCCATGACGACGTCAAGGCGCTGCGCGACGAGACCGAAGAAGACGCCAAGGAAATCGAAGCCTCCAAGTGGGACCTCGCCTATGTTGCCCTCGACGGCAATATCGGCTGCATGGTCAACGGCGCCGGTCTCGCCATGGCGACGATGGACATTATCAAGCTTTACGGCAAAGAGCCGGCAAACTTCTGCGACGTCGGCGGTGGCGCCGGCAAGGAGAAGGTCGCGGCTGCGTTCAAGATCATCACTGCCGACCCCAAGGTCGAAGGTATCCTCGTCAACATCTTCGGCGGCATCATGAAGTGCGATGTCATCGCTGAAGGCGTCGTCGCTGCCGTGCAGGAAGTCGGTCTGAAGGTTCCGCTCGTCGTTCGCCTCGAAGGCACCAATGTCGAGCTCGGCAAGAAGATCCTCAACGAATCCGGTCTCGCGATCACGGCTGCTGACGATCTTGACGATGCGGCCAAGAAGATCGTCGCGGCGATCAACGCCTAATTTGAGGACCTATACATGTCTATTCTCGTCAACAAGAATACCAAGGTTCTCGTTCAGGGCCTGACCGGCAAGACCGGCACCTTCCACACCGAACAGGCGCTCGCCTACTACGGCACGCAGATGGTCGGCGGTATCCACCCGAAGAAGGGTGGCGAAACCTGGACCGGCTCGAAGGGCGAAAGCCTGCCGATCTTTGCATCGGTTGCCGAAGCCAAGGAACGTACCGGTGCCGACGCTTCGGTCATCTACGTTCCGCCGGCTGGTGCCGCAGACGCGATCATCGAGGCGATCGACGCCGAGATCCCGTTCATCACCTGCATCACCGAGGGTATCCCGGTAATGGACATGGTTCGCGTCAAGGCTCGCCTCGACCGCTCCAAGTCGCGCCTGCTCGGACCGAACTGCCCGGGTATCCTGACGCCGGAAGAATGCAAGATCGGCATCATGCCGGGCTCGATCTTCCGCAAGGGTTCGGTCGGTATCGTTTCGCGCTCCGGCACGCTGACCTACGAAGCCGTCTTCCAGACCTCGAACGAAGGCCTCGGCCAGACGACGGCTGTCGGCATCGGCGGCGACCCGGTCAAGGGCACCGAGTTCATCGACGTGCTCGAGATGTTCCTGGCCGACGAAGCCACGACCTCGATCATCATGATCGGCGAAATCGGCGGCTCGGCTGAAGAAGACGCGGCGCAGTTCCTCAAGGACGAAGCCAAGAAGGGCCGCAAGAAGCCGATGGCCGGCTTCATTGCTGGCCGTACCGCTCCGAAGGGCCGCACCATGGGTCACGCTGGTGCAGTCGTTTCCGGCGGCAAGGGCGATGCGGAATCGAAGATCGCTGCCATGGAATCGGCAGGCATCAAGGTTTCGCCTTCTCCGGCCCGCCTCGGCAAGACGCTGGTTGAAGTCCTCAAGGGCTGATCCGACATAAGACCCGGGCGGCGGACTGCATCTGCCTCCTCCGCCCGGCTGAGCTTTCGAATGCAGATGTGCCGCGGACAGGCGGCAAATGGAAATGCGGCAGCCGGCGAGATGGCCGGCAAACTCATCTTAGTCAGGAGGCGGGCGGAAGCGTCCGCATAACACCATGGCACGGCAAGAAGCCAACGAGCAGTTTCAGATCACTTCGTTTCTGGATGGCGCAAACGCTGCTTATATCGAGCAGCTCTACGCCCGTTATGAAGAGGATCCGTCATCGGTCGACGAACAGTGGCGCACCTTCTTCAAGGCGCTCGACGACGATCCCGCTGATGTGAAGAAGGCGGCCAAGGGTGCATCCTGGCGCAAGAAGCACTGGCCGATCCCGGCCGGTGGCGATCTCGTCTCGGCGCTCGATGGCGACTGGGGCATCGTCGAGAAGGTCATCGAGACCAAGGTGAAGGCGAAGGCCGAAGCCGCGGGCAAGCCGGCGGAAGCTGCCGACGTCCTGCAGGCGACGCGCGATTCCGTCCGCGCCATCATGATGATCCGCGCCTACCGCATGCGCGGCCACCTGCATGCCAAGCTCGACCCGCTCGGTATCGCCGCTCCGGTTGAAGATTACCACGAGCTGTCGCCCGAAAATTACGGTTTCACAGCCGCCGATTACGATCGCAAGATCTTCATCGACAACGTTCTCGGCCTCGAATACGCGACCATCCGCGAGATGATCGAGATTCTCGAGCGCACCTATTGCTCGACGCTCGGCGTCGAATTCATGCACATCTCCAATCCGGAAGAGAAGGCCTGGATCCAGGAACGTATCGAAGGTCCGGACAAGGGCGTGGCGTTCACCCCCGAAGGCAAGAAGGCGATCCTGCAGAAGGTCATCGAAGCCGAAGGCTACGAGCAGTTCCTCGACGTCAAGTTCAAGGGCACCAAGCGTTTCGGTCTCGACGGCGGTGAATCGCTGATCCCGGCTCTTGAGCAGATCCTGAAGCGCGGCGGCTCGCTCGGCCTCAAGGAAGCCGTGTTCGGCATGGCCCACCGCGGCCGTCTGAACGTGCTTTCGCAGGTCATGGGCAAGCCGCACCGCGCCATCTTCCACGAGTTCAAGGGCGGCTCCTACGCGCCTGACGAAGTCGAAGGTTCCGGCGACGTGAAGTACCATCTCGGTGCTTCCTCCGACCGCGAATTCGACGGCAACAAGGTCCACGTTTCGCTGACGGCAAACCCGTCGCATCTCGAAATCGTCGACCCGGTGGTCATGGGCAAGGCCCGCGCCAAGCAGGACATGGGCGCCACCGTCTGGGACGGCGACACCATTCCGCTGTCCGAGCGCTCCAAGGTTCTGCCGCTGCTGATCCACGGTGACGCGGCCTTCGCCGGCCAGGGCGTCATCGCTGAAATCCTCGGCCTTTCCGGCCTGCGCGGTCACCGCGTTGCCGGTACGATGCACGTCATCATTAACAACCAGATCGGCTTCACCACGAACCCGGCCTTCTCGCGTTCGTCGCCCTATCCATCCGACGTCGCCAAGATGATCGAAGCGCCGATCCTGCACGTCAACGGCGACGATCCGGAAGCGGTTGTCTACGGCGCCAAGGTTGCCATGGAATTTCGCATGAAATTCCACAAGCCTGTCGTCCTCGACATGTTCTGCTACCGCCGCTACGGCCACAACGAAGGCGACGAACCGTCCTTCACGCAGCCGAAGATGTACAAGGTCATCCGCGGCCACAAGACCGTGCTGCAGATCTACGCCGAGCGTCTGATCGGCGAAGGCCTGCTGACCGAAGGCGAAGTCGAAAAGATGAAGGCCGACTGGCGCGCCCATCTCGAGCAGGAGTTCGAGGCCGGCCAGAGCTACAAGCCGAACAAGGCCGACTGGCTGGACGGCGAGTGGTCGGGCCTGCGCACGGCTGACAATGCCGACGAGCAGCGTCGCGGCAAGACTGCCGTTCCGATGAAGCAGCTGAAGGAAATCGGCCGCAAGCTCTCCGAAATTCCGGAAGGCTTCCATGCGCACCGCACCATCCAGCGCTTCATGGAAAACCGCGCCAACATGATCCAGACGGGTGAAAACCTCGACTGGGCAATGGCGGAAGCTCTGGCGTTCGGCTCGCTGGTCACGGAAGGCCACAAGATCCGGCTGTCGGGTCAGGATTGCGAACGCGGCACCTTCTCGCAGCGTCACTCGGTCCTCTACGATCAGGAGACGGAAGAGCGCTATATCCCGCTCGCCAACCTGTCGCCGACCCAGGCCCGCTACGAAGTCATCAACTCGATGCTTTCGGAAGAAGCGGTTCTCGGCTTCGAATACGGCTACTCGCTGGCCCGCCCGAATGCGCTGACCCTCTGGGAAGCCCAGTTCGGCGACTTCGCCAACGGTGCACAGGTCGTCTTCGACCAGTTCATCTCATCGGGCGAACGCAAGTGGCTGCGCATGTCCGGTCTCGTCTGCCTTCTGCCGCATGGCTACGAAGGTCAGGGTCCGGAGCACTCCTCGGCACGCCTGGAGCGCTTCCTCCAGCTCTGCGCCGAAGACAACATGCAGGTTGCCAACGTCACGACGCCGTCGAACTACTTCCACATCCTTCGCCGTCAGCTGAAGCGCGACTTCCGCAAGCCGCTCGTGCTGATGACGCCGAAGTCGCTGCTGCGCCACAAGCGTGCGGTTTCGACCCTGGCTGAGATGGCCGGCGAGTCTTCCTTCCACCGTCTCCTGTGGGATGATGCCGAGGTCATCAAGGACGGCCCGATCAAGCTGCAGAAGGATGCCAAGATCCGCCGCGTCGTGCTCTGCACCGGCAAGGTCTACTACGACCTGCTCGAAGAGCGCGAAAAGCGCGGCATCGACGACATCTACCTGTTGCGCGTCGAACAGCTCTATCCGTTCCCGGCAAAGGCGCTCATCAACGAGCGTCAGCCGCTTCCGGAATGCGGAGATGGTCTGGTGCCAGGAAGAGCCGAAGAACATGGGTGCATGGTCGTTCATCGACCCCTATCTGGAATGGGTTCTCGCCCATATCGATGCGAAGTATCAGCGCGTCCGTTACACGGGCCGCCCAGCCGCCGCTTCGCCGGCAACGGGCCTGATGTCCAAGCACCTGTCGCAGCTTGCCGCATTCCTTGAGGATGCGCTGGGCGGCTGACCCTCGAAACGAACAACGATCGAAACAAACTGATCAACGGAAACTAAAATCATGGCCACAGAAATCCGCGTTCCAACTCTTGGTGAGTCCGTCAGCGAGGCGACAGTCGGCACCTGGTTCAAGAAGGTCGGCGATGCCATCAAGGCAGACGAGCCGATCCTCGAGCTTGAAACCGACAAGGTGACCATCGAAGTCCCGGCTCCGGCTTCGGGCACGCTGTCCGAAATCGTTGCCCAGGCCGGTGAAACCGTCGGTCTCGGCGCGCTGCTCGGCCAGATCGCCGAAGGTGCCGCCGCTGCAGCCCCGGCCGCTGTGCCCGCCGCTGCCGCTCCGGCCAAGGTTGCCGAGCCGGTTGCTGCCGCTGCCCCGGCTGCCGCTGCCGCACCGTCCTCCATGCCGCCGGCACCGGCTGCTGCGAAGATGCTGGCTGAAAACAACATCGCGGCCGAGCAGGTCGATGGTTCTGGCAAGCGTGGCCAGGTCCTGAAGGGCGATGTCATCGCTGCCGTTGCCAAGGGTGTATCGGCTCCGGCTGCTGCACCGGCTGCCCCGGTTGCCGCCCGCGCACCTTCGACCGTCGAAGATGCCGGCCGCGAAGAGCGCGTGAAGATGACGCGCCTGCGCCAGACGATCGCGAAGCGCCTGAAGGACGCCCAGAACACGGCTGCCATGCTGACCACCTATAACGAGGTGGACATGAAGGCGGTCATGGACCTGCGCGCCAAGTACAAGGACGTCTTCGAAAAGAAGCATGGCGTGAAGCTCGGCTTCATGGGCTTCTTCACCAAGGCCGTGACCCACGCGCTGAAGGAACTCCCGGCCGTCAACGCCGAGATCGACGGCACCGACATCATCTACAAGAACTTCTGCCACGTCGGCATGGCTGTCGGCACGGACAAGGGTCTCGTCGTTCCGGTTATCCGTGACGCCGACCAGATGTCGATCGCCGAGATCGAAAAGGAACTCGGCCGTCTTGCAAAGGCTGCGCGTGACGGTTCGCTGTCGATGGCCGACATGCAGGGTGGCACGTTCACGATCACCAACGGTGGCGTCTACGGCTCGCTGATGTCCTCGCCGATCCTGAACGCTCCGCAGTCGGGTATCCTCGGCATGCACAAGATTCAGGACCGTCCTGTGGTCGTCGGCGGCCAGATCGTCATCCGTCCGATGATGTATCTCGCGCTCTCCTACGATCACCGCATCGTCGACGGCAAGGAAGCAGTCACTTTCCTCGTCCGCGTCAAGGAAAGCCTGGAAGATCCGGAGCGTCTGGTTCTCGATCTCTAAGCGGAGCAAATCCGATGCGGAACCGGATCAAGCAGGCGGCATTGGCGCTTTTGTGCGCAGCCGCAGTGCATCTTCCGGTTCCGGCTTCCGCTGCCGCCTGGGATATCTCCAAGGCGAGCAGCAATTTCGACCTGGTCTCGCTGGATGATGCAGCCCTTGCCGAGCGCAAGATCACCACGGTGAAGATGGGCGACGTGCAGCTGACATCCGGCCGTATCATCGCCGCCGATCCGCTGGCCCAGCCTGACCGCCCTGCCTTTGTCAGGACCGTGCCTCCCGGCAACTATCCCGTGACTCTTTATCAGGCCTTCGGCCGCGTTGCCGCCGCCAGCATGCGCTTTGGCGAAGGCAAGCCGGTTCGCTGGGAGATGGCGGCGATCCCCGGGCAGGATCCGGCGAGCCTGAAGGACGACGAGATCTTCGGCTATCCTGTCGATGCCGGCCTCGGCGCTTACATGGATGCCGATACGCTGAAGCTCTTGGAAGAGCGGGCGGAGACCGCGCAGGCGGCAAAGCCGGACGAGGATGTGAACTACTACGACATCATCGCCCCGGAACTCGATGCCAACGGCGGGCGCTATGCGCTGCATTCGCCGGTATCGGGAAAGCCGGGCAATGTCGCGATTTTCTGGAGCGGCTGGGGCGACGGTTTCTATCCGGTTTTCTGGGGACTGGCCGAAGACGGTCATCCGCTGGTGATGCTGACGGATTTTTATGTGATCGAGAATTCCGACGGGCGTAAGGAGCCGGTGGCGCAATGAGCAAGAAAGCTAGCCTTGCAGCCCTGTTTGCGGTCTCTGCCCTGACCCTGCCGGATATCGCGGCAGCGGCGGATTGCCTGCAGTCGCATGCCGTCTATGCCGATCGCGATGGTATCTACCAGCTGAAGTTCCAGCCGCTGAACTCCGATGCGGCCGCTGCCAACAACCAGTTCAAGATGACCGTGAAGGACAGCGATGCCGTGCTCGACGGCTATGTCATGCCTTCGGAAGACCCGACGCGGACAATCGGCATGGTGATGTTCCATTGCCCCGATGGCGATGCGACAGGTGCCGATCTCGATGCCTGCACGATCTGGCAGGGACCGGTCTACGGCGTTGACGCCAAGGGCGTGATCGACAATCTGCCGGCTGAAAAGGCCAATGCCGTCGACAGCATCGTGCTTCCGGCGATCGGTCCGGCGCTTCGCGATTCCACCATCCTCGGCGAAGGCAAGCAGGTTGCTGCGCCCTGGGATGTCTTCGCCTTCAAGGAATGCACGAAATGAGCGGCGCACCTGTTCTCCTCGTCACCGGCGGAAGCCGTGGCATCGGTGCCGCCGTCTGCAGGCTTGCCGCAAGCCAGGGATGGCGCGTGGCTGTCAACTACGCCTCGAACCAGGACGCTGCTGACGCTGTGGTCAGTGACATCGTCAGCCAGGGCGGCGAAGCCTTTGCCGTCAAGGGTGATGTCGGCAATGCGGCCGATATCACCGCAATGTTCGCAGCCGTCGACAGGCATTTCGGCCGTCTCGATGGTCTCGTCAACAATGCTGGTATCGTCGATCAGCCGCAGCGGGTCGATGAGATGAGCGTCGAGCGTATCGAACGGATGATGCGCATCAATATCACCGGTTCGGTTCTCTGCGCTGCCGAAGCTGTGCGCCGCATGTCGACCCGTCACGGCGGCAAGGGTGGCTCGATCGTCAACATCTCCTCGATGGCGGCGATCATGGGTTCGCCGTCGCAATATGTCGATTACGCAGCCTCCAAGGCAGCGATCGACACGTTCACGATCGGTCTGGCGCGCGAAGTCGCGACCGAGGGCGTGCGCGTGAATGCTGTCCGGCCGGGTATCATCGACACCGATATTCATGCATCCGGCGGCTTGCCGGATCGCGCGAAGGACATGGCGCCTTCCATTCCGATGCAGCGGCCGGGAACGGCTGGCGAGGTCGCGGATGCGGTGCTTTATCTTCTCTCTTCGAATTCTTCCTATGTGACCGGCGCCATCATGAATGTGAGCGGCGGGCGCTAGGCATTTCGATTTCCTGACCAACGGACAAACAAAAGGAAAAGAACAATGGCTTACGATGTGATCGTTATCGGAACCGGCCCTGGCGGTTATGTCGCGGCAATCAAGGCCGCGCAGCTCGGCCTGAAGGTTGCGGTCGTCGAAAAGCGCGCGACCTACGGCGGCACCTGCCTCAATGTCGGCTGCATTCCGTCCAAGGCGTTGCTGCATGCCTCCGAGATGTTCCATCAGGCCGCTCACGGCATGGACGCCCTCGGCATCGAGGTCGCGGCTCCGAAGCTCAATCTCGAAAAGATGCTGGCGCATAAGGATGCGACCGTGAAGTCGAACGTCGATGGCGTCGCCTTCCTGTTCAAGAAGAACAAGATCGATGCCTTCCAGGGCACCGGCAAGATCGTCTCCGCCGGCAAGGTTTCCGTCACCGCCGAAGACGGCAAGGTGCAGGAACTCGAAGCCAAGAATATCGTCATCGCCACCGGCTCCGACGTCGCCGGCATCCCGGGCGTCAAGGTCGATATCGACGAGAAGATCATCGTCTCCTCGACCGGCGCGATCGCGCTGGACAAGGTGCCGGAGACGATGATCGTCGTCGGCGGCGGCGTCATCGGCCTCGAGCTCGGTTCTGTCTGGTCGCGCCTCGGCGCCAAGGTCACCGTCATCGAGTATCTCGACAAGATCCTCGGCGCGATGGATGGCGACGTCTCCAAGCAGTTCCAGCGCATGCTCGGCAAACAGGGCATCGAGATCAATCTCAGCGCCAAGGTTACCGGCGTCGAGAAGGGCGGCAAGGGCGCGAAGGTTACCTTCGAACCGGTCAAGGGTGGCGACGCCCAGACCGTTGAAGCCGATGTCGTGCTGATCTCCACCGGCCGCGTGCCCTACACCGCCGGCCTCGGCCTCGAGGAAGCCGGCGTTAAGCTCGACAACCGCGGCCGCGTCGAGATCGACGGCCACTTCAAGACCAATGTCGACGGCATCTATGCAATCGGCGACGTCGTGAAGGGTCCGATGCTGGCGCATAAGGCTGAAGACGAAGGTGTGGCACTCGCCGAAATCCTCGCCGGCCAGCACGGCCATGTGAACTACGACGTCATCCCGAGCGTCGTCTACACCCAGCCGGAAGTCGCTTCCGTCGGCAAGACCGAGGAAGAACTGAAGGCTGCAGGCATCGCCTACAAGACCGGCAAGTTCCCCTTCACCGCCAACGGCCGCGCCCGCGCCATGCTGGCGACCGACGGTTTCGTGAAGATCCTGTCGGACAAGGAAACCGACCGCGTTCTTGGCGGCCACATCGTCGGCTTCGGCGCCGGCGAGATGATCCACGAGATCGCCGTTCTGATGGAATTCGGCGGCTCCGCCGAAGACCTCGGCCGCACCTGCCATGCGCATCCGACGATGTCGGAAGCGGTCAAGGAAGCTGCGCTGGCAGCGTTTTTCAAGCCGATCCATATGTGAGATCGGTAGCTAGGTAGTATGAAGCCGCGGTCTGAGAGGGCCGCGGCTTTTTTGTGCCTGGCGTTTTGGGCCTTAGCCGGCAGCTCGAGCCCGGAGCCCCCTCACCCTGCCCTCTCCCTGCGGGGGAGAGGGGAAGTTGGCGCAAGGGGTACCCTCGACTTTCCCTTCTCCCCTCGGGGAGAGGTGGCCCGAAGGGCCGGATGAGGGGGCCGCGGGGTATGGCGGCGCGCGCTCGTCTCTTCGGCCCAAGGACTTGGGCCGGCTGGATTCCTGTGACGAGCACAGGAATGAGGGTGAGTTTGGGATTTGAGACCTGTAGCGTTCCGGCTCAGTTCACCGCGGTGACCGTAAAGCCCTGCTGACGCAGCAGCTCGATGACGCCCTTGTCGCCCGGCAGGTGCAGGGCGCCGACGGCCATGAAGACGTTGCCGGCGGCGAGGATTGGGGCGGCGCGGTCGGCCATGACCTTGTTGCGGTCGAGGATGATGCGCTGCTCGAAAGCGGCGTAGTCGCCGTCACCGCCTTCTTCGGGAGAGACGGTCTTCAGCATCGGGATGGTCATGCCGACATCGCCCGAGAGGTAGAGGTCGGTCATGGTCTCGACGACGTCGTTCATCTTCGGGCCGAGTTCCAGCGTTTCGATCAGCGACTTCAGATGAAATTCCATCGGCAGCTCGGCCATGGCCTGCAGCTGCTCGGCAAGGGTTTCCAGACCCTTGACCTGCTTGCCTTCCTTGACGGCGTCGGCAGCGATCTTCTGGTCCAGAAACTGGACGCCCTTGGCCTTGCGGGCGATCTCGCAGGCGGGCAGGGCGACGGCGCTGGCGATCATCCAGGGGCGCATGCGGGAAACGGCTGCGAGCGGAATGCCGCGCTGCTTCAGGCCTGCGTCGAGGCGGGCGTAATCTTCCGGCGAGAGCAGCTTCTGGATCGTCGTGCCGTCGGTGAACATCGTCAGATCGGGACGGGCGAGCAGGGCGGCAGCGGCCTTCTTCTCGTCGAGGATCTCGTCGGATTCGATGACGATCGTATCGGCGTTGTCGTGGGCGGTCTGGGCGTAGGCAGGCAGGTTCAGGACACGCGGGTCGGTGACATGCATGCTGCCGAGCAGCCAGGACGGCTTCAGGCCCGGTTTCTCGATTTTCCAGAAGATACCCTTGCCGTTCGGCACGGCATCGGCTTCCTTGACGACTTCGGCATAGCGGGCGGGATCGGATTGCTTCAGCTCGGCCATCAGGTCCTTGCCGGCGCAACTGTCGTCCGCAGCCGCGGCAGGTGTGACCGAGAAGAGGACGGCGAGCAGCGACGCGGCGAGCAGCATGTGGAAGGCCGCGATCAGCCAGAGCAGGATGTTGCCCGGCTGCGCAATCTCAAATCTGCGATGGCCGATGGAAATCGTCATGATTGGTTCCGCTCGCTATGCTTAATCAGATCCATGCTCTACGCCGCCTTCGCGCATATTCCTTTAAGGGAAAGCGTTAACGAATGATTACGCCCTTGGATGGGCACGGTCGTAGACCTCCAGCAACCTTGCCGAATCGACGCCGGTATAGACCTGGGTGGTGGACAGGCTGGCGTGGCCGAGAAGCTCCTGGATGGTGCGAAGGTCGCCGCCACCGGCAAGCAGATGCGTTGCGAACGAGTGGCGCAGCGCATGCGGCGTTGCCGTCTCCGGCAGGCCGAAGGCGCTGCGCATCTTCTGCATGGTGCGCTGGATGATCGCCGGCTGCAGCTTGCCGCCACGGGCGCCGCGGAAGAGAGGTTGGGCTGCTTCAAGATTAAAGGGGCAGAGCGCGCGGTACTTGCCGACGGCCTCGCTGACGATGGCGAGAAGCGGCACGAGCCGGGTCTTGTTGCCCTTACCGATGATGCGCAGCGAGGTCGTGGCGTCGTGGAAATCGCCGGGCGTCAGGTCGAGCGCTTCGGAGATGCGCAGCCCGCAGCCGTAGAGAAGCGTCATGACCGCAGCATCGCGCGCCGCGATCCAGGGGGCATCGTGCATCTGTGCATCGTCGCTGACGACGGTGACGGCCTGCCGGTCGGAGAGTGGCTTCGGCAGCGATTTCGGCTGCTTCGGTGAGCGCACCGCGCTGGCGCCTGCGGCGTTCACCAATCCCTTCTTCTCGAGATAGCGCAGTAGCGAGCGCAGGCCGGCGAGATTGCGGCCGAGCGAACGGGCGCCGGATCCTTCCTTGCGGCGGGCGGCGAGGAAGGCGCGGAAATCGGCGGGGCGGAGCGCCTCGATATCCTTCAGCGTTGTGGGGCCGCCGAGATGGCCGGTGAGGAAGGTCAGGAACTGGCGGCTGTCGCGCTCGTAGGCGTCGAGCGTGTGCCCGGAAAGGCGGCGTTCGCTCTCCAGGCTCTGAAGCCAGGCGCTGCGCTCAGACATCAGGCGCGGATCGGCAATAATCAAAAGTTCGTTCACGGCTCGGGCCTTGATTTCGGGGCAATCGCCGCCAATTTTCACCGAGGGACGGTTATGGAATTGCTAATATCGGCCAAGCGCTTGTCATGCTTCGATCATAATAGGTTGCGATAGCTGGTTCCCGGAACGAGGCAGGACTCTTGTATGGCGCGGCGCCACTCCACGACGGCTTTCGGACAGCTCGCGGAAGCAATCGCCCTGGTTTCTCACGGCAACCCCGGCCATATCGTCGATACGCTGATTGCCGAGCGCGGACAGCGGATCGTCCAGAATCCGCTCTGGCCGGTGATGCGGCCCTTCCTCTACACGCTCTTGCGCTACAACAAGGCGCTGCAATTCGCCAATGACGTGGCGAATATGCCGGGCTTCCAATGCTTCGAATATATGAGCAATCTGCTGAAGCTGGATATCCAAGTGCGGCATGCCGAGCGCATTCCGGAAACCGGCGGCTTCATTCTGGTCAGCAACCACCCGACGGGGATCGCCGATGGTGTTGCCGTCTTCGATCTCCTGAAGACGCGCCGGCCGGATATGATGTTCTTCGCCAATCGCGATGCGGTTCGCGTCAATCCGCGTTTTGCGGAGATGGTCATCCCGGTCGAATGGCGGGAGGAATACAAGACCAAGCTCAAGACCCGCGAGACGCTGCAGCTGACCAACCATGCGGTGAAGGAAGGCAAGGCGACGATCCTTTTTCCATCCGGCCGTATCGCCTATTGGGCGAACGGCAGGCTCAACGAGCGGCCATGGAAGAGTTCGGCAGTCGGGCTAGCGCGCAAATACAATCTGCCGATCCTGCCGGTGCATATGACGGCCCGCAATTCCGGGCTGTTCTACTGGTTTGCCAAGTGGTCGACGGAGCTTCGCGACATGACGGTTTTCCACGAACTCCTGAACAAGCGCGGCGACCGGTTCGATTTTACGATCGGTGATCTCATTCCGGTCGAGCAGCTGGATGGCGATATCAACGATGTGACGAAGGCGCTGGAGCAGTACACGGTTTTCGGATTGGCCGCTGATGACAGTGCTCGCTTTTCGCCGGTTGCTCGGGAGCCGCAACCGGAGCCGCTGCTCGCCCATTCTTTTTGACGCTGGTTTGCGCTAAAGCGGTCTCATGCGTCTTCGCTCGATGTTTGCCCAGAATTACCGCTCGCTGCGCTCGATCCGCATGGATCTGGCGGATACGACGCTGTTTCTCGGCGAGAACGGCGTCGGCAAATCCAATCTCTATCGCGCGCTGCAGCTGGTGCAGGCGGCCGTGCGTGGGCGGCTGGCGCATGAGCTGGCGGCCGAGGGCGGCATGCTCTCGGCGCTCTGGTCCGGCACCCGGCGCAAATCCGATGGACCGGCGCGGATCCGGCTTGAGGTCGAGATCGTCGACGAGGAGCGGGCGGTCACTTTCCGCTATCACGTCGAAGCCGGATTGCGGCCGCCAACGGCCGCAGCTGGCTTTCCGCTCGAGCCGCAGGTGAAGGCCGAGGAGCTGACGGTCGAGACCGGCCGCCGGGCCGTGACGATGATGAAGCGATCCGGTCCCGGCATTTTCGTGCGGGACGGCGACGGGCGAATGCAGGAGCATCCCGAGGAAGCGCTGACATCGGAGACGGCGATCGCGCTGCTCGGCGATGCCGGCAATTTCCCTGAGGTCGCCGCCTTCCGACGCATCGTCAACAACTGGCGATTCTTTCATGGTTTCCGCACCGACCGCGCCTCGCCGCTGCGGCATCCCTGCCTTGCTGTAACGGGGCCAATGCTGGATGAGGACGGGGCGAATCTGGCGGCGGTCTTTGCGACGCTCGTGCACACGCGGCAGGATACGGTTGAGCTCGATCGCATCTTGGGCTCGGCTCTCGGCGGCGCGCAGCTGGTCGTGCCGGAGCCCGGCGAGACGGCGGAGTTCGGGCTGAAGCTGCCGGATTTCCCGAATCGGATCTTCCAGCCGCGGGAGCTGTCGGACGGGCAGATCCGGTTTCTCGGCCTCGCCGCCGCACTCCTCTCCTACCGGCTGCCGCCGCTGATCGCGCTCAACGAGCCGGAAGCCAGCCTGCATCCGGATATGCTGGCGCCGCTGGCAGATATGATCGCGGAGGCCTCGAAGACCAGCCAGGTGTGGATCGTCACGCATTCGGCGCAGCTCGCCGAAGCTGTCCGTGAGCGCTGCGGCGTGCGTCCGCGCAAGGTGATCCGCGAGAACGGTGCGACATGGATCGAGGGCATGCGGCTGACCGGCGTGATCTCGGGCGAAGAGGACGATGACGACTAGCATGCGGCGGGTTTCATTTTCACGCCGTAGCGGGCATGGTCTGGCGCGATGAGCACAGATTCGTCCGATCTCTTTGGCGCATTGTTCGAGACACCACCGGCAACCCGCACGGTCCCGGTGCTCGTACCCTTGCCTGCGCCTCGGCCCTATTCGTATGCCGTGCCCGAGGGCATGGCGGTCGAGCCTGGTTCCGTCGTGCAGGTGCCGCTCGGGCCGCGCCAGGTGATCGGCGTCGTCTGGGATGGCGGCGAGGATGGCGTCGACCCGAAGAAGCTGCGGCCGATCAGCCATGTCTTCGATTGCCCGCCGCTGAATAAGGAAATGCGCGATTTCATCGACTGGGTGTCGGCCTATACGCTCTCGCCTCCCGGCCTCGTGGCGCGCATGGCGCTGAGGGCTCCGAATGCTTTCGAGCCGGAGCCGATGGTGGAAGGCCTGCGCTTCATCGGCGGCGAACCGGAGCGGATGACGCCGGCGCGCGCTCGCGTGCTCAAGCGGGCCTCCGATGGCGTTTCCTGGACGCGGACGGGGCTTGCCCATGCCGCCGGGGTCTCGACCAGCGTCGTCGACGGCCTGATCAGCCAGGGGATTTTCGAAACGATCTTCCTGCCGCCGCCACCTGTCGTCGCAAAGCCGGATCCTGATTTTGCCGCCTCGCGATTGGCCGGCCCGCAGAAGGATGCGGCGGAGGATATTCTCGGCGAGGTGCGCAATGGCGCCTTCGCCGTGTCGCTGATCGACGGTGTCACCGGTTCGGGCAAGACCGAGGTCTATTTCGAAGCGATCGCCGAGACGCTGAGGCGCGGCAAGCAGGTGCTGATCCTGCTGCCCGAGATCGCGCTAACGGCGAGTTTCCTCGAGCGTTTTCAGGATCGCTTTGGTGCCAAGCCTGCGGAATGGCATTCCGATCTGGCGCCGCGTATCCGCGAGAAGGTCTGGCGGCAGGCCGTCACCGGCGAGGTGCGTGTCGTTGCCGGTGCGCGCTCGGCGCTCTTCCTGCCGTTCGAAGATCTCGGCCTGATCATCGTCGATGAAGAGCATGACCCTGCCTACAAGCAGGAGGACCGCGTCTATTACAATGCCCGTGACATGGCCGTCGTGCGGGCGCGGATCGGTGATTTTCCGATCGTGCTGGTATCTGCAACGCCGTCGGTCGAGAGCCAGGTCAACGGCCAGAGCGGTCGCTATACGACGATCCATCTGCCGACGCGCTTCGGCGATGCGGCGCTGCCGGATCTGCATCTCGTCGATATGCGCCGTCATGCGCCGGAGCGCGGCGGCTTCCTGTCACCGGTACTGATCCGGGCGATCGGCAAGACGATCGAGAAGAAGGAGCAGGCACTGCTCTTTCTCAACCGGCGTGGCTATGCGCCGCTGACGCTTTGCCGCGTCTGCGGGCATCGATTCCAGTGCCCGCAATGTTCGAGCTGGCTGGTCGAGCATCGCTTCCGCAGTCAGCTGCAATGCCATCAGTGCGGCTATACCGAGCGGACGCCGGAAGCTTGCCCGGAATGCGGCACGCTCGATCATCTGGTCGCCTGCGGCCCCGGCGTCGAGCGCATCGCCGAAGAGGTCGAGCGGCATTTCCCGGATGCACGAACGATCGTCCTGTCATCCGATATTACCGGCGGCGTGAAGCGGCTTCGTCTTGAGCTCGATGCGATCGCCAAGGGCGAGGCCGATATCGTCATCGGCACGCAGCTCGTTGCCAAGGGACATAACTTCCCACTGATGACGCTGGTTGGCATCGTCGACGCCGATCTCGGGCTGGCGAATGGCGATCCGCGCGCTGCGGAACGCACCTTCCAGCTGCTCTCGCAGGTGACAGGCCGCGCCGGGCGAACCGGTTTGAAGAGCCATGGTCTATTGCAGACCTATCAGCCGCAGCATCCTGTGATGCAGGCGATCGTCTCAGGCGATGCCGGGGCCTTCTACGAGCGGGAGATTACCGAGCGCGAGCGGGCGATTTTGCCGCCCTTCGGCAGGCTGGCCTCGATCATCGTCTCGGCCGAGACCCGCCAGGATGCGGAAAGCCATGCGCGCGGCATTCGCAGTTCGGCGCCGCAGGTGTCGGGCATTTCGGTGCTGGGTCCGGCTGAAGCGCCGCTGGCGATCGTGCGCGGCCGCCACCGTTTCCGCCTGCTGGTCCACGGCCGGCGCAATTCCGATATGCAGGCGTTCCTGAAAACCATGCTGGCGCAAGCGCCGAAGGAGCGGGGTTCGGTTCAGGTTCAGCTGGATATCGATCCGCAGAGCTTCCTTTAAAAACAGCTGATCGTGGCCGTTTCCGGCAGCAGACAATCATGCCATAAGGTCAAAAAACATGGGCATGATTTGGGGCTGATTCATGGAGTTCTATTTTCCGGAAACCTTCGGCGAGCAGCTGGCATTCTGCTGCGCGGCATTCACGGCGGCTGCGGGCTTCGTCATCATGTTCGCGCCCGGTTACGCCATGAAGCTCTTCGGTCTCGCGCCGCGCGGCGAGCGGCGGGATGGTTATGCGGAGCAGCGCTCGGTCGGCGGCTTCTATCTCGGCTTCGGTCTGGCGGCGATCATGCTCGCCCAGGACTTCATCTACATGGCGCTCGGCGCCGCCTTCGCGATGGCATTTTTCGCCCGCGTCATCTCTCTTCTTTCTGATAAGGGGAGCACAATTATCAACTATTTACTTCTGGTTGTGCAAGCGGTTCTCGCAGCGGTTCCGCTGGCCTATTCTTTTGGGTTCTTTGCAACCTGAATTACAGGGCTGACGGGCGCCCGCTCGCCTGCTCGAATGCCATTTCACGATTTTGCCGACAGAAAATCATTCGAAAGGCATATTCGGGCATTACGCGTGTTGCGAGTCCCTGCGTCCTATGTTAGACGGACCCCGAATTTCGGAAGAAGCAAGAGGCTTCTCTTGCGATTTCTGGGGGAAATCAAAACGAATTCAAGAGCATAGGTCAGGCGCCCGCCGACGGCCGGATTCTTGAATTGAAATCAGGGAAATTTGTGCCCGTGGCAGACACGTCCCAGCTTACTTCTGGTGTTGCAGAACGATATGCGTCCTCGCTATTCGATCTGGCGCTCGAAGAAGGTGCCGTCGAGAGCGTCACCGCAGATCTCGACCGTTTCCAGGCGATGCTGGATGAGAGCGACGACCTCAAGCGTTTCGTCGCCAGCCCGGTATTCTCGGCTGACGATCAGCTGAAGGCTATTGTTGCCATCAGCGAAAAGGCCGGTATTTCCGGTTTCGTCGGCAACTTCCTGAAGGTCGTGGCGCGCAACCGCCGCCTGTTTGCCCTCCCGGGCATGATCAAGGCCTTCCGTGTCATCGCTGCCCGTCAGCGTGGCGAAATTTCTGCCGAGGTTACCTCGGCCCATGCGCTCACCGCAGCGCAGGAAACCGAATTGAAGGCGGCGCTGAAGGGCGTCACCGGCAAAGACGTGGCGATTGCCGTCACGGTTGATCCGTCAATTCTTGGTGGTCTGATCGTCAAGGTCGGGTCCCGTCAGATTGATACGTCGCTTCGCACCAAACTTTCTACTCTCAAGCTTGCATTGAAAGAGGTTGGCTGATGGATATCCGCGCCGCGGAAATTTCCGCAATTCTCAAAGATCAAATCAAAAACTTCGGCAAAGAGGCTGAGGTTTCGGAAGTCGGCCAGGTTCTTTCTGTCGGCGACGGTATTGCTCGCGTTTACGGTCTGGACAACGTTCAGGCCGGTGAAATGGTCGAGTTCCCGGGCGGCACCCGTGGTATGGCTCTGAACCTCGAATCCGACAACGTCGGCGTCGTTATCTTCGGTTCGGACCGCGACATCAAGGAAGGCGACACCGTCAAGCGTACGGGCGCCATCGTTGACGTTCCGGTTGGTCCGGAACTCCTCGGCCGCGTCGTTGACGCTCTCGGCAACCCGATCGACGGCAAGGGCCCGATCAATGCCAAGCAGCGCGCACGCGTTGACGTCAAGGCTCCGGGCATCATCCCGCGCAAGTCGGTTCATGAGCCGATGTCGACCGGCCTCAAGGCTATCGACGCCCTCATCCCGGTTGGCCGCGGCCAGCGCGAGCTCGTCATCGGCGACCGCCAGACCGGCAAGACCGCGATCATTCTCGACGCGATCCTGAACCAGAAGGCCATTCACGACTCCGGTCCGGAAGGCGAAAAGCTGTTCTGCGTCTACGTCGCTGTCGGCCAGAAGCGTTCGACCGTTGCTCAGTTCGTCAAGGTTCTCGAAGAACGCGGCGCTCTGAAGTACTCGATCATCATCGCTGCCACGGCTTCCGATCCGGCTCCGATGCAGTTCCTTGCACCGTTCGCCGGTTGCGCCATGGGCGAATACTTCCGTGACAACGGCCAGCACGCCCTGATCGGTTACGACGACCTGTCCAAGCAGGCTGTTTCCTACCGTCAGATGTCGCTGCTGCTGCGCCGCCCGCCGGGCCGCGAAGCTTACCCGGGCGACGTTTTCTACCTGCACTCGCGTCTCCTCGAGCGCGCTGCAAAGATGAGCGACGAAAAGGGCGCCGGTTCGCTGACCGCTCTGCCGGTCATCGAAACGCAGGGCAACGACGTTTCGGCCTTCATTCCGACCAACGTGATCTCGATCACCGACGGCCAGATCTTCCTCGAAACCGACCTGTTCTACCAGGGTATCCGCCCGGCCGTTAACGTCGGTCTGTCGGTTTCGCGCGTCGGTTCTGCCGCGCAGATCAAGGCGATGAAGCAGGTTGCAGGCTCGATCAAGGGCGAACTCGCCCAGTACCGCGAAATGGCGGCATTCGCTCAGTTCGGCTCGGACCTCGATGCCGCAACCCAGCGCCTCCTGAACCGCGGTGCACGTCTGACCGAACTCCTGAAGCAGCCGCAGTTCTCGCCGCTGAAGACGGAAGAACAGGTCGCTGTGATCTTCGCAGGCGTCAACGGCTACCTCGACAAGCTGCCGGTTGCATCGGTCGGCAAGTTCGAACAGGCTCTGCTCTCCTACCTCCGCTCGGAAGGCAAGGCGATCCTCGACACGATCCGCACGGAAAAGGCTATCAGCGACGATACGAAGGGCAAGCTCACTGCTGCTCTCGAAGCGTTCTCCAAGTCTTTTGCCTGATCGGACCCAGTTAGGACGGATAACGGATGCCTTCACTTAAGGATCTGAAAAACCGGATCGCCTCCGTCAAGGCGACGCAGAAGATTACCAAGGCGATGAAAATGGTCGCCGCGGCTAAGCTTCGGCGTGCGCAGGAGGCGGCCGAGGCCGCCCGGCCTTACTCGGAACGCATGGCGGCTGTTCTTTCGAACATCGCCAATGCGGTTACCGATGCCGACGGCGCACCGCTGCTCATGACCGGTACCGGCAAGGATCAGGTTCACCTGCTCGTTGTCTGCACCGCAGAACGCGGCCTTTGCGGCGGCTTCAACTCGCAGATCTCGCGCTTTGCCCGTGATCATGCGCGCAAGCTGATCGCCGAAGGCAAGACCGTGAAGATCTTCACGGTCGGCAAGAAGGGCTTTGACAGCCTGCGCCGCGAATTCGCATCGCTGATCGTCGAGCGCAAGGAATTGCGCGAGGTCAAGCGCGTCGGATTCGACAACGCGGACCAGATCGGCAAGCGCATCATCGAGATGTTCGAAGCCGGCGAGTTCGACGTTTGCACGCTGTTCTATTCCGAGTTCAAGTCGGTCATCAGCCAGATCCCGACGGCCCAGCAGATCATCCCGGCACAGGCGCCTGAAGGCGTTGTCGAAGATGCTGCCCATGCCGGCGCGGTCTATGAATATGAGCCGGATCCGGCTGCGATCCTTGAGGATCTGATCCCGCGCAACATCTCTGTCCAGATCTTCCGTGCACTGCTTGAAAACGCAGCCGGTGAAATGGGCGCCAAGATGAGCGCGATGGACAACGCGACGCGTAACGCAGGTGAGATGATCAACAAGCTGACGCTCAACTACAACCGTCAGCGTCAGGCGCAGATCACCAAGGAACTGATTGAAATCATTTCGGGCGCGGAAGCGCTCTGAGGTTAGAGAAAGAGGGTATTAAAATGGCTAGGGCAGCTACCCCGAAGGCGGCAGCGAAGACCGCCGCTAAGAAGACCGCCACAGGCTCTGTCGGCAAGGTCACACAGGTTATCGGCGCCGTCGTCGACGTTGCTTTCGAAGGCGAACTGCCGGCGATTTTGAACGCGCTCGAAACCACGAACATGGGCAACCGCCTTGTTCTCGAAGTCGCGCAGCACCTCGGCGAAAACTCCGTTCGCACGATCGCCATGGACTCGACCGAAGGTCTGGTTCGCGGTCAGGAAGTCACCGACACCGGCGCACCGATCTCGGTTCCGGTTGGCGACGAAACGCTCGGCCGTATCATGAACGTCATCGGCGAGCCGGTTGACGAAGCTGGTCCGCTGGTTACCGCTTCCAAGCGCGCCATCCACCAGGACGCTCCGGCTTACGTCGAGCAGTCCACGGAAGCGCAGATCCTCGTCACCGGCATCAAGGTCGTCGACCTTCTCGCTCCTTACGCAAAGGGCGGCAAGATCGGCCTGTTCGGCGGCGCAGGCGTCGGCAAGACCGTTCTCATCATGGAACTGATCAACAACGTCGCCAAGGCGCACGGTGGTTACTCGGTCTTCGCAGGCGTGGGTGAACGTACCCGCGAAGGCAACGACCTTTACCACGAAATGATCGAGTCCGGCGTTAACAAGCACGGCGGCGGCGAAGGCTCCAAGGCTGCGCTGGTTTACGGCCAGATGAACGAACCTCCGGGCGCGCGCGCTCGTGTTGCGCTGACCGGTCTGACGGTTGCTGAACACTTCCGCGACCAGGGCCAGGACGTTCTGTTCTTCGTCGACAACATCTTCCGCTTCACGCAGGCTGGCTCGGAAGTGTCGGCTCTGCTCGGCCGTATTCCTTCGGCCGTTGGTTATCAGCCGACGCTCGCAACCGACATGGGTCAGATGCAGGAACGCATCACCACGACCACGACCGGTTCGATCACCTCGGTTCAGGCCATTTACGTCCCCGCCGACGACTTGACCGACCCGGCGCCGGCAACCTCGTTCGCCCACCTGGACGCAACGACCGTTCTGTCGCGTTCGATCGCTGAAAAGGGTATCTACCCGGCCGTTGACCCGCTCGACTCCACGTCGCGCATGCTCGACCCGATGGTTGTTGGCGAAGAGCACTACGAAGTGGCTCGTAAGGTTCAGTCGACGTTGCAGCGCTACAAGGCCCTGCAGGACATCATCGCCATCCTGGGTATGGACGAACTGTCTGAAGAAGACCGTCTGGCCGTTGCCCGCGCCCGCAAGATCGAGCGCTTCCTGTCCCAGCCGTTCTTCGTCGCCGAAGTCTTCACCGGTTCGCCGGGCAAGCTCGTTGCGCTCGAAGACACGATCAAGGGCTTCAAGGGCCTGGTCAACGGCGAATACGACCACCTGCCGGAAGCAGCCTTCTACATGGTCGGCTCGATGGAAGAAGCCATCGAAAAGGCCAAGAAGCTCTCCGCAGCTGCTTGATGAGCGACGCTCATGACGAGATCTTCTGCTGCGACTCCCTTCGGGAAGTCGTGGCAGATCTTCCGGCCCCCGCAGCCCCGACCGTCTATAGGGCGGATAACGGCCAGCTGATGATGGTGGTGGGACTGGTCCAGACCGAAGAGGGTCTCGGCTATCTCGATCAGGCGATACAGCACTGCCCGTTCTGCGGGACCAAACTGCAAGATGCAAAGGCCGAGAAGGTAAGTCACTGATGGCTGACAATTTCAATTTTGAACTCGTATCTCCGGAGCGTCTGCTTCTGTCGGAGATGGTGACGGAAGTTGTCATTCCGGCCACCGAGGGCGAGATGACGGTCATGGCCCACCATGCGCCGACGATGACGACCATCAAGCCCGGCATCGTCAGCGTTCGTTCGGCCTCCGGCAGCAAGCAGGACTACGTCGTGTTCGGCGGTTTCGCCGATATCCTGCCAACCGGCTGCACGCTGCTTGCCGAGTCCGCCGTTCCGGTTGAGGAAATCAACAAGGACGAGCTGACCCGCCGCATCGAAGCTGCGCAGAAGGACCTCGAGGATGCCGAGCATCACGAGCACAAGTCCAAGCTTGAGCAGTTCATCCTCGAACTCACGCATCTGCGTGGCGTCGTCGAGCAGGATTGATCGGGACTTTTCCCAAACGATCGAAAGCGGCCTTAAGGGCCGCTTTTTTGTTTTCAGGCTACCGGATCGACCAGCGCACCCGGGCGGTGGCCTTGCCCGGGTGCGCATCGCAGCCGCGCACCTGCCAGAGCCGCGGCCGTGATCTCTAGGCCGCCGCCTGATAGGGCTGCTCGTTGCGGGCGGCGCGAAGGGCGCGCGCCCACCATTGCAGCCTGCCCATCATCCGGCTGAGGTGCCGCAGCGCCTCTTCCGGGCGGTCGAAGTGCCCGTCCTTGTCGAGCCGGTCCCAGGGGGAGACGATGCTGACCGTGTCGCGGATCGCGACTGCGTGGAGCTCGGCGAAGACCAGGCGCAGATGTTCGACGGCGCGCAGGCCGCCCGAGATGCCGCCATAGGCGACGAAGGCGATCGGCTTGACGTGCCAGGGCTCGTAGAAGGTGTCGATGAAGAATTTCAACGAGGCGGGGAAGCTGTGATTGTATTCCGGCGTGACGATGATGAAGGCGTCGGCGCGCTGCAGCCTCGCGGCGATCTCGCCGGTTTCGTCGCCGCTATTGGGGACCAGGCCGAAATCGAGCGGGTCGATGATATCCAGTTCGATCAGCGGGTAGTGGCCGAGCTGGCTGACGAGCCATTTGACGACGCGGTCGCACATGCGGCCGGGCCGCGTGCTGCCGTAGATGACGGCCAATCTGATCGTGGTCTGCATGCATTGCTCCTTCTTTACGATCATCGGGAGCTCGGGTTATAAAACCTCAACTAATATTGAGGTCAACAGCCCATGCAGAAAAATTCGGATGGCATGATGAGCCGGCTGCTCAGCGTCGGCGAGGTGGCGGCGCGCAGCGGTCTTGCGGTGTCGGCGCTGCATTTCTACGAGAGCAAGGGGTTGATCGCGAGCATCCGTTCGCGTGGCAACCAGCGCCGTTATGGACGCGATGTGCTCCGCCGTCTCGGGATCATCAAGGTGGCGCAGCGGGTTGGAATTCCGCTTGCCGAGATCGAGGCGGCCTTCGCGACCCTGCCGCAGGGCCGCACGCCGACGGTCTCCGACTGGCAGACGTTGTCGCAGCTCTGGAAGAACGATCTGAACGACCGCATCAAGCGGCTGACACTGTTGCGCGACCACCTGACGGGATGCATCGGCTGCGGCTGCCTGTCGATCGAAAGCTGTCCGCTGCGCAACCCGCATGACAGGCTGGGCAGCGAGGGTACCGGTGCGCGGTTGCTCGAAGATATCTAGGCGGCGATGCGCTCGGCCTGCAGGAAGCTCTCCAGAGCCGCTGCCTCGTCCTTGCTGAGGTAGAGACCCTTCTTGCTCCTCCTCCAGAGGACATCCTCTGCGGTGAAGGCCCATTCATGCTGCATGAGATAGCGCACTTCGGCCTCGTAGAGATCCGACCCGAAATGCCGCCCGAGATCGGCGGTCGAAGCCGCCTTGCCGAGCAGGATGGTGGCCTTGGTGCCGTAGCGGCGCGTCAGCCGCCGCGCATGGGCCGGCGCCAGGAACGGATAGGCCGCCTGCAGCTTGGCAACCTCAGCCTCGAAGCCCTGTGCCGGGAAATCCCCGCCCGGCAGATGGCTCTTCGCCGTCCACGGCGAACCCTTGACGCCGATCGCCTCGCCGATCTTCTCCAGTGCATGTTCCGACAGGCGCCGGTAGGTGGTGAGCTTGCCGCCGAAGACATTGAGAAGCGGCGCAGCATTCGCCTCGCTGCTGTCCTTTCCCTGACTTGGGCCTTCGAGCTTCAGCACGTAATCGCGCGTCGCTTCCTGCGCCTTCGAGGCGCCGTCGTCGAAGAGTGGGCGGACGGCCGAATAGGTCCAGACGATATCCTCGGGCCGGACCGGCTCCTTGAAGTATTCGCTGGCCGCCTTGCAGAGATAATCCGTCTCTTCCGCCGATATCCTGACATCCTTGGGATCGCCGCCATAATCCCGGTCGGTGGTGCCGATCAGGGTGAAGTCGTCTTCATAGGGAATGGCGAAGATGATGCGGTTATCGGGGTTCTGGAAGAAATAGGCTTTGGGACCGTCGAACTTCTTCCTGACGACGATATGGCTGCCCTGGACGAGCCGGACATGGCGCGCCTCGTTCTGGCCGAAGGCGGCGCGGATGACGTGATCGACCCAGGGACCGGCGGCATTGACCAGCATGCGGGCCTGATGCGTTTCGCTGCGGCCCGAGAGCGTATCCACCGTCTCGATGATCCAGAGACCATTCTCGCGCCGCGCCGACACCACTTTCGTGCGCGGCATGATCAGCGCGCCCTTGTCGGCGGCATCCCGGGCGTTCAGCACCACCATGCGGGCATCGTCGACCCAGCCGTCGGAATATTCGAAGGCTTTGGTGAACAGCGCCTTCAAGGGCTTTGCTGCCGGATCGCGGCGCATGTCGAGCACTGATGTCGGCGGCAAGAGCTTGCGGCCGCCGAGGTGATCGTAGAGGAACAGCCCCAGCCGGATCAGCCAGGCCGGGCGGATGCCGCCCTTGTGATAGGGCAGCACGAAGCGCATCGGCCAGATGATATGCGGCGCCATCGCCCAGAGCACTTCGCGCTCCATCAGCGATTCACGCACGAGGCGGAACTCGTAATGTTCGAGATAGCGCAGGCCGCCATGGATCAGCTTGGTGGCGCCCGACGAGGTGCCGGAGGCGAAGTCGTTCATCTCCGCCAGCGCCACCGAATAGCCGCGCCCCGCCGCATCACGCGCGATCCCGCAGCCGTTGATGCCTCCGCCGATCACGAATAGGTCGAAAGTCTGGCTGCCCACGCGGTTCTCCAACGATTTAGTGCTTAAAATGAAATCCATTAAGCGCTAAAACGAAAGAAAACGAATGTCAAACGAACCTTTTGCGACAGCGTAAGATTTAATCTTTGGTGCTGCCCGCCCGGTTGGTCTCCACCAGATTGATGCCGCCCTCGGAACAGATGCGGCGGAGCGAATCCAGCGTGCATTCGTCGGTCACGAAGGTATGGACCTGCGACAGGTGGCCGATGCGAACGGGCGCCGTGCGCTCGAACTTGGTGGAATCGGCGACCAGCACGACATGCCGGGCATTGGCCATGATCGCCTGGGCGACCTTCACTTCGCGGTAATCGAAATCGAGAAGCGCGCCATCGGGATCGATCGCCGAGGCACCGATCACGGCATAATCGACCTTGAACTGGCGGATGAAATCGACGGCCGCTTCACCGACGATGCCGCCATCCGAATGGCGCACGACGCCGCCGGCGATCACGACCTCGATCGACGGGAATAGTCGCAAGCGACTGGCGACATTGATGTTATTGGTGATGACCATCAATTCGTGATGCTCGATCAACGCTTCGCCGACTGCTTCCGTCGTCGTGCCGATATTGATGAAGAGGGAAGCATTGTTCGGGATGAGCGCGGCCGAGGCACGGCCGATCGCCGTCTTCTCGTTGGCCGCGATCGAGCGGCGCGCCTCGTATTTGACGTTTTCGGTACCGCCAGGGAAAATCGCGCCGCCATGGATGCGCGTCAGTACCCGGCTGTCGCAGAGATCGTTGAGGTCCTTGCGGATCGTCTGCGGGGTGACCGAGAAGCGGGCCGCCAGGTCTTCCACCAGCACGCGGCCCTCTGACTTTGCGATGTCGAGGATCTCGGTCTGCCGTCCGGACAGAAACATGCTGCGCCTCCCTTTCTTTCGTTTCTTGCGATCATATGTTAAAGCGAAAATTGCGCAATCGGCGACTGCCAGCCGCAGTGGGGAGGGCCTCAGCGTGTTTCATCCAAAGCTTTTCGAAAACCGCAATGTCGTCGTCACGGGTGCCGGGCGCGGCATTGGCCTCGAGGTCGCACGCCAGTTTCTCGATTGCGGCGCACGCGTCGCCGTTCATACCGGCCGCAGCAAGAGCCGCGACCTTCCGGACTTCCTGCTGACGGCCGAAGCCGATCGTCGCGCCGTGCTGATCTCAGGCGATTTCAGCGAGCCGGGCGGCACCGCCACTTTCGCCTGGAAGGTGCTGGATGCCTTCGGCACGATTCATGTGCTGGTCAATAATGCCGGGACGATGGTCGGCCGGTTTCCGGCGGGAGAACTGACGGATCAGGATTATGAGGCGGTTACCCGGCTCAACCAGACCTCCGTCGTCGAGGTGACGCGCGCGCTGCTGCCGGCGTTGCGGGCCGCCAAGGGTGCGGCGATCGTCAACACCGTATCGATATCGGCGCTGACCGGCGGAAGCCCGGGATCGGCGATCTATTCGGCCTCGAAAGCCTTCGTTTCCACCTATTCGAAGGCGCTGGCGCGCGAGCTTGCGCCTGACATGATCCGGGTCAATTGTGTTTCGCCGGGTACGATCGAAACCGACTTCCATGAGCGCTATTCGTCGCGCGAAAAGCTTGAGGCGACACGCAAGACCATACCCTTGCAACGGCTCGGAACCTCCGAGGATTGCGCCCCCGCCTACCTGTTTCTGGCCGCGCCTTCCTTAGCGGGCTACATCACCGGGCAAGTTCTGGAGATCAATGGCGGCCAGCTTATCTGCTGATTTACTTGGACTATTTTTGGTATTTTAGTAAAATTGCGCAGTATATCGGTCTGAATATGGTATCGCTTGGGCCCGTCCCAACCCGTCCATCAGAGAATCCGAATGCGCTTGCCTACAACTGCGCCGGGAACAGCCGGTCAGGAACTGCAGAAGCTTGCCGAAAAAGCTCACGAAGCGAGCAGCCTCCTGAAGGCAATGGCACATCAGACGCGCCTTCTTATTCTCTGCATTCTCGCCGAGCAGGAAAAGACCGTCAGCGAGATCGAGGAACTGCTCGGCGTGCAGCAGGCCATGGTATCGCAGCAGCTGGCGCGGCTGCGCATGGAAGGACTGGTCAACACCCGTCGCGAAGGGCGTCTCGTCTATTACAGCCTCGGCAATGACAGCGTCGCATCCTTCCTGGATTCGCTTTTCGCCATGTTTCCGGCGCCCGCTGCCCGTTGAGGCAGGTCTTGCTAAGCTTATGATGTCCCGCCAAAGATGCCCGGACGCACAGTTCGGCAGGAGGCCGGATGATCGACAAGCTGGAATTCTTCATAGCTCTTGCCAATGAAAAGCATTTCGGCCGCGCCGCCGAAGAATGCGGTGTTTCGCAGCCGACGCTATCAGCCGCGATCCGGCAGCTGGAAGACCAACTCGGCGTGATGCTGGTGCAGCGCGGTTCGCGCTTTCAGGGGCTGACGCCGGAGGGGCAGCGCGTGCTCGAATGGGCACGCCGCATCGTCGGCGATACGCGCACCATGCGCGAGGAGATGCGCACAGCCCGCAAGGGTCTTTCCGGACACCTGCGGATCGCCTCCATTCCAACGGCTCTGGCGATGCTGCCGCGGATCACCACGCCGTTTCAGGAGCGCCATCCTGACGTGACCTTCTCGATCGTCTCGCGCAATTCTCTGCAGGTTCTCAGCATGCTTGAAAATCTCGAGATCGATGCGGGTGTCACCTATCTCGAAAACGAGCCGCTAGGGCGGGTGACGGCCGTGCCGCTTTATGCCGAGCGCTACAATCTGATCACCGCGGCCGGCAGCCCGCTTTCGGATCGCGAAACTGTGACCTGGCGTGAGGTTGGCAATCTTCGGCTTTGTCTATTGACCGCAGACATGCAGAACCGCCGTATCATCAACCGGCATCTGGCCGAAGCCGGGGCCACAGCGCATCCGACTCTGGAATCGGGATCGATGATCGTGCTGTTTTCACACGTCCGCACGGGGCGCTGGGCTAGCATCATGCCGCGGAACGTGGCAGAATCCTTTGGTTTTCCGGCCGAAATCCGGATGATCCCGATTGTCGAGCCCGAGGCCGATCATCTTGTTGGCTTGGTTGCGACGCATCGCGAGCCGTTCACGCCACTCGTCTCTGCGCTGTTGCATGAAGCAAGGATTCTCGCGGAGAGCGAAGATCTTTGATAGGAAAATCCTATCAACTGACGGAACAGCTTTATTGATCGGTTGCATGTTCCCTGAGAAACTTCCTGTCACAATGTCATACCAAGCTGGGGGAGCATGGTGTGACGGCTGATAACGGGAAGCCTCGGGAGGCCTGCCACAATGAATGCTCACGTCGCCAATGGCGATATTGCCGAGCGCACCCGCGCGATCGTCTCGCACCTTCGTTCCCTCGAAGGCCCGCTCCTTCCAATCTTGCATGAAGTCCAGGATGAGTTCGGTTATGTGCCGCAGGAAGCGCTTCCTGTCATCGCGGATGAGTTGAACCTGTCGCGTGCCGAAGTGCATGGCGTGGTGACCTTCTATCACGACTATCGCGACCATCCTGCAGGCCGCCATGTCCTGAAGCTCTGTCGGGCCGAGGCCTGTCAGTCGATGGGCGGCGACGCCGTGGCTGAGCGGGTCAAAAAGCTTCTCGGCATCGATTTTCACCAGACGACGCTCGATGGCAGCGTGACGCTGGAGCCGGTCTACTGTCTCGGGCTTTGCGCCTGCGCCCCGGCGGCAATGCTCGACGGCGAGCTCTATGGCCGCATCGATGACGAGACCATTGCCGAATTCGCAGCGGAGGTTCGGCGATGACCGTCAAGATTTTCGTTCCCCGCGATGCGGCTGCACTTTCGCTCGGCGCTGACAAGGTTGCCAAGGCGATCGCTTCGGAAGTCGCAGCACGCGGTCTCGATGTGAAGCTGGTGCGCAACGGCTCGCGCGGCATGCTGTGGCTTGAGCCTCTCGTCGAAGTGGAAGTCGACGGCAGGCGTATCGGCTATGGTCCTGTGAAGGCCAAGGATGTTGCCGGATTATTCGAAGCTGGGCTTGTGTCGGCCGGCGATCACGCGCTCTGTCTTGGGGAGGTCGAAAACCTCCCATTCCTCAAGGAACAGACCCGCCTGACTTTCGCCCGCTGCGGCATCACCGATCCGCTGTCGCTCGAAGATTACGAGGCGCATGGCGGTCTTGCCGGGCTGAGGCGCGCGGCCGCGATGGCGCCTGCCGATATCGTCAAGGAAGTCACCGATTCCGGTCTGCGCGGCCGTGGCGGCGCGGGTTTCCCGACCGGCATCAAGTGGAAGACGGTTCTCGACGCCCAGGGTCCGCGCAAATACATCGTCTGCAATGCCGACGAGGGCGATAGCGGTACCTTTGCCGACCGGATGATCATGGAAGGTGATCCCTTCGTGCTGATCGAGGGGATGGCGATTGCGGGTCTCGCGACCGGCGCCACCAAGGGCTTCGTCTATACGCGCTCTGAATATCCGCATGCGATCGCTGCCATGACGGAGGCGGTGGAAATCGCCCGCAAGGCCGGCGTGCTCGGTCCGTCGGTCATGGGATCGGGCAAGGCCTTCGATATCGAAGTGCGCATGGGCGCCGGCGCCTATGTCTGCGGTGAGGAAACGGCACTGCTGAACAGCCTGGAAGGCAAGCGCGGCATCGTGCGTGCCAAGCCGCCGCTGCCGGCGCACAAGGGCCTGTTCGCGTCGCCGACCGTCATCAACAACGTCATCTCGCTGGCCTCGGTGCCCGTCATCCTCGACAAGGGCGCTGCCTTCTATCGCGATTTCGGCGTGGGCCGTTCGCGCGGCACGATCCCGCTGCAGATCGCCGGAAACGTCAAGCATGGCGGTCTCTATGAGACGGCCTTCGGCTTGTCGCTCGGCGATATCGTCGACAAGATCGGCGGAGGCACGGCGACCGGACGGCCGGTCAAGGCGGTGCAGGTCGGCGGCCCGCTCGGTGCCTATTTCCCGCGCGCGCTGTTCGATACGCCGTTCGACTATGAAGCCTTTGCCGCCAAGGATGGCCTGATCGGCCATGCCGGCATCGTCGTCTTCGACGACACGGCCGACATGCTGAAGCAGGCGCGTTTCGCCATGGAATTCTGCGCCGTCGAAAGCTGCGGCAAGTGCACGCCCTGCCGCATCGGCTCGACACGAGGATTCGAGACGGCGGACAAGATTGCCCAGGGGATCGAACCCGAGAAGAACCGGGCGCTGCTTACCGATCTCTGCAACACGATGAAATTCGGCTCGCTCTGTGCTTTGGGCGGCTTCACCCCATATCCGGTGATGAGTGCGATGACGCACTTCCCGGATGATTTTTCTCCTGCTCCCATGGTGGAGGCTGCGGAATAGATGGTTATTTCCGGCAGAATGTTCTCATTTGTTCGCGGAAGCGACGTCGAGCGGGATGGCATGTATTTGGAAGTCAGCGAGCAGATCGACGATCAGCGTTGTGTCGTGTTTGAGGTCTTCTATTCGGATGAGAACGGGAAGATGACGTTCTCAGGTTTGAAGGCAGATTTGCCCTTTGAACTCCTTGAAGTCGTCGCGCGGACCGCGCGAGAATCACTGACGCCAATTAATATGGCCGGAGAAGCGATATGAGCCTCGTTCACGAAATTGACTACGGAACGCCGGCTTCGAAATCCGAAGCCATGGTCACGCTGACCATCGATGGCCGGGAAATCACCGTACCGGAGGGCACGTCGATCATGCGCGCTTCGATGGAGGCCGGGATCCAAGTGCCGAAGCTCTGCGCCACCGATATGGTCGATGCCTTTGGCTCCTGCCGCCTCTGTCTCGTCGAGATCGAAGGCCGCAACGGAACGCCTGCCTCCTGCACCACGCCGGTTGCTGCTGGTCTCGTCGTTCATACGCAAACGGGCCGCCTGAAGGATATCCGCCGCGGTGTGATGGAGCTCTATATCTCCGACCACCCGCTCGACTGTCTGACCTGCGCTGCCAACGGCGATTGCGAATTGCAGGATATGGCAGGTGCGGTTGGCCTGCGTGACGTTCGCTACGGCTATGAGGGCGACAATCACGTCAAGACGCGCAGCAACGGCGAGATCAATCTGAAATGGATGCCGAAGGACGAGTCGAACCCGTACTTTACCTATGACCCGTCGAAATGCATCGTCTGCTCGCGCTGCGTTCGTGCCTGCGAGGAAGTGCAGGGCACATTCGCGCTGACGATCGAGGGGCGTGGTTTCGGATCGCGCGTTTCGCCAGGCATGCACGAGCATTTCCTCGATTCCGAATGCGTTTCCTGCGGCGCCTGCGTGCAGGCCTGCCCGACGGCGACGCTGACGGAAAAATCGGTCATCGCCATCGGTCAGCCGGAACATTCGGCCGTCACAACCTGCGCCTATTGCGGCGTCGGCTGTTCGTTCAAGGCGGAAATGCGCGGCGAAGAGCTGGTGCGCATGGTGCCTTGGAAGGATGGCCAGGCGAACCGCGGCCACTCCTGCGTCAAGGGCCGCTTCGCTTACGGCTATTCGACGCACAAGGACCGCATCCTCAACCCGATGATCCGCGAGAAGGTAACTGATCCCTGGCGGGAAGTGACCTGGGACGAGGCCTATGCGCATGTCGCCTCCGAGTTCAAGCGCATCCAGTATCAGTATGGCCGCGAAGCGGTCGGCGGCATTACCTCGTCGCGCTGCACCAACGAGGAGACCTTCCTCGTCCAGAAGCTGATCCGTGCCGGCTTCGGCAATAACAATGTCGATACCTGCGCCCGCGTCTGCCATTCGCCGACCGGCTACGGTCTCGGCCAGGCCTTCGGCACTTCGGCAGGCACGCAGAATTTCGACAGCGTCGAGCATTCCGATGTCGTGGTCGTCATCGGCGCCAATCCGACGGACGGCCATCCGGTCTTCGGTTCGCGTCTGAAGAAGCGGTTGCGCCAGGGCGCCAAGCTGATTGTCATCGATCCGCGCCGCATCGATCTGGTGCGCACGCCGCATGTCGAGGCGGCCTATCACCTGCCGCTGAAGCCCGGCACCAACGTTGCGGTCATGACGGCGCTGGCGCATGTCATCGTCACCGAAGGCCTGTTCAACGAGAAATTCATCCGCGAGCGCTGCGACTGGTCGGAATTCGAGGACTGGGCGGCCTTCGTTTCCGAACCGCAGCATAGCCCCGAAGAGACCGAGAAGTTCACCGGCGTTCCGGCTGCCGATCTGCGCGGCGCAGCACGGCTCTATGCGCTCGGCGGCAATGGCGCGATCTATTACGGCCTCGGCGTCACCGAGCACAGCCAGGGCTCGACGACGGTCATGGCGATCGCCAACCTCGCCATGGTGACCGGTAACATCGGCCGCGAAGGCGTGGGCGTGAACCCGCTGCGTGGCCAGAACAACGTGCAGGGCTCCTGCGATATGGGCTCGTTCCCGCACGAGCTGCCGGGCTACCGCCATATCTCCGATGACGCGACCCGCGATGTCTTCGAGAAGCTCTGGGGCGTGAAGCTCAACAATGAGCCTGGCCTGCGCATTCCAAACATGCTGGACGCGGCTGTTGATGGCACGTTCAAGGGCCTCTACATCCAGGGCGAGGACATTCTGCAGTCCGACCCCGACACCAAGCATGTGGCGGCCGGCCTCGCTGCGATGGAATGTGTCGTGGTGCAGGATCTCTTCCTCAACGAGACCGCCAACTACGCGCATGTCTTCCTGCCCGGTTCGACTTTCCTGGAAAAGGACGGCACCTTCACCAATGCCGAGCGTCGCATCAATCGCGTGCGCAAGGTGATGACGCCGAAGAACGGCTATGCCGACTGGGAAGTGACGCAGAAGCTCGCCCAGGCGATGGGCCTCAACTGGAACTACAAGCATCCGTCCGAGATCATGGACGAGATTGCCGCGACGACGCCGAGCTTTGCGATGGTCTCTTACGACTATCTCGAAAAGATGGGCTCGGTTCAGTGGCCGTGCAACGAGAAGCATCCCGAGGGATCGCCGATCATGCATGTCGACGGTTTCGTTCGTGGCAAGGGCAAGTTCATCCGCACGGAATATGTCGCGACCGACGAACGGACCGGCCCGCGCTTCCCGCTGCTGCTTACCACCGGCCGCATTCTCAGCCAGTACAATGTCGGGGCGCAGACGCGCCGTACCGATAACGTTGCCTGGCATCCAGAAGACCGGCTGGAAATCCATCCGCATGATGCCGAACAGCGTGGCATTCGCGATGGCGACTGGATCAAGCTGCAGAGCCGCTCCGGCGACACGACGCTGCGGTCGCTGATCACCGAGCGCGTGGCGCCGGGTGTGGTCTACACGACCTTCCACCACCCGACGACGCAGGCGAACGTCATCACCACCGACTTCTCCGACTGGGCGACGAACTGCCCGGAATACAAGGTGACGGCGGTGCAGGTTTCGCCTTCCAACGGGCCGACGGAATGGCAGCTCGAATATGACGAGCAGGCCCGCCAAAGCCGCCGTATCTCCGGCAAGATGGAGGCCGCGGAGTAATGTCCGACCGGCACACGCGCATCTCCGTCAGCCGCATCGCCCGCAAGGGCGGTGTGGTCGTGCCGGGCGAGCGGATCGTGCCGGAAGAGGTACCGATCGCCTTCTCCTATGGCGGCAGCTCGCATGCGGTGATGATGGCGACGCCCGATGATCTCGAGGATTTCGCCGTCGGCTTCAGCTTGACGGAGAGTATCATCAGCTCGATGGAGCAGATCTCCTCGGTCGAGGTCGTCGATAGTGAGATTGGCATCGACGTGCAGATCATGCTTGCCGATGACGTCGAGGACGCCCTGCGCGCCCGGCGCCGCAGCATGGCCGGGCCGGTCGGCTGCGGGCTCTGCGGCATCGAGTCGATCGAGCAGGCGGTGCGCAAGGTGCCGGATGTGTCCGGCGCCGGTTTGATGCTGACGCATGCCGATATCGTCCGGGCGGCCTCGCTGCTGAACGAGACGCAGCCGCTGCATCGTGAAACCCGGGCCGTCCATGGCGCAGGATTCTATCTGCCCGGCGAAGGGCTTCTTGCCGTCCGCGAGGATGTCGGCCGTCACAATGCGCTCGACAAGCTCTGCGGTGCGGTGATCCGTTCGGGGCGAACCGGTGCCGGTGGTGCCGTCGTCGTTACCAGCCGTATTTCGGTCGAGATGGTGCAGAAGACGGCGATCCTGGGCGCATCGATCCTGATCGCCATCTCGGCCCCGACAGCGCTTGCGATCCGCACGGCCGAGGAAGCCGGAATGACGCTTGTTGCGCTGGTGCGCGGCGAAGACTTCGAGATTTTCACCCATCCAGACCGCATCTCGCCCGAAAGCATCGCCGATGTCGCATGATACCCGTTCCAAGCTGGTCTACATGGCCAATCAGATTGCCACTTTTTTCAAGACCCAGCCGGCCAACGAGGCGGCTCAGGGAGTTGCCACGCATATCAATAAATTCTGGGAGCCGCGCATGCGGCGCCAATTTTTCGAGATTCTGGAGCAGGAGAATAACGGTTTCGATCCCTTGGTGATCGAGGCGTCTTCCCTGATCCGCAAGCCCGAGCCGGCGGAGCCTATCCGGCAGTAAACATCGTTTCGCGCAAGGGGGGACGCAGGTTGTCATTGCCTGTTCGAGCGCGATTCATGTCAGCAAGGTCAGATCCAGGAGGAACTCATTCATGACCGCAGCGGATACATCAGGAGCAGGGGTAGTAGCGGGCGCTGGCCTGCTTGATCGTGAGCGAATAATTGCGCAGCCGGGGTTCAACCGCTGGCTCGTGCCGCCGGCCGCACTCGCCATTCATCTGTGCATCGGCATGGCATACGGCTTCAGCGTGTTCTGGCTGCCGCTGTCGAAATCTCTCGGCATCAGCGCGTCGACGGCCTGCCCGGACTTGACGCTGGCTTCGGCCCTGTTCACCACCAGCTGCGATTGGCGCGTCGCCGATCTCGGCTGGATCTATACGCTGTTCTTCGTGCTCCTCGGCTGCTCCGCAGCGATCTGGGGCGGCTGGCTTGAGCGGGTCGGTCCGCGCAAGGCCGGTTTCGTTTCCGCCTGCTGCTGGTGCGGTGGCATTCTCGTCGCCGCCGTCGGCGTCATGACCCACCAGCTGTGGCTGATGTGGCTGGGCGCGGGCGTGATCGGCGGTATCGGCCTCGGTCTCGGCTACATCTCGCCGGTCTCGACGCTGATCAAGTGGTTCCCGGACCGCCGCGGCATGGCAACCGGCATGGCGATCATGGGCTTCGGCGGTGGCGCGATGATCGGCGCTCCGCTCGCGAACCTGCTTATGAACACCTTCAAGACCGATACGTCGGTCGGCGTCTGGCAGACTTTCGTGGTCATGGCCGTCATCTACTTCGTCTTCATGATGGGCGGTGCCTTCGGCTACCGCATCCCGCCGGCCGGCTGGCGTCCGGAAGGCTGGACGGCGCCTGCCGCCAAGAGCAGCATGATCACCACCAAGCATGTGCATCTGCGCGATGCGCACAAGACCAAACAGTTCTGGCTGATCTGGGCGGTGCTATGCCTCAACGTTTCTGCCGGTATCGGCGTTCTCGGCATGGCGTCGCCGATGCTGCAGGAAATCTTCGCCGGTTCGCTGATTGGCCTGCCGGATGTCGGCTTTGCGCAGCTCGATGCGGGCCAGAAGGCATCGATCGCAACGATTGCAGCGGGCTTTGCCGGTCTGTTGTCGCTTTTCAATATCGGCGGGCGGTTCTTCTGGGCGTCGCTATCCGACAAGATCGGCCGCAAGAACACCTACTTCACGTTCTTCATCCTCGGCATCGTTCTCTATGCGGCAGCACCGACGCTTGCCGACATGGGCAACAAGGCGCTCTTCGTTCTCGCCTTCGGCATCATCCTGTCGATGTATGGCGGTGGCTTTGCAACGATCCCGGCCTATCTCGCCGATATCTTCGGCACCCAGTTCGTCGGCGCCATCCATGGCCGTCTGCTGACGGCATGGGCGACCGCCGGTATCGTCGGCCCCGTCGTCGTCAACTATATCCGCGAGGCGCAGATTTCGGCCGGCGTTGCACCCGGACCGGCGCTCTATACCGGCACGATGTATATCCTCGCCGGCATGCTGGCGCTTGGATTGATCGCCAATCTCTTCGTGCGGCCGCTTGCCGACAAGTGGTTCATGTCGGACGCGGAAGTGGCATCGCTGCAGGCGAAATCGGCAGCCGCAAGCGCCGGGCCGAGCGGCTCCTTCGGCATCGGCCGCGGTGGCTTCGATGCCAAGGCGGCTGTTGCCTGGGCCGTCGTCGGCATTCCGCTGCTGTGGGGTGTCTGGGTGACGCTGAAAGCGACGCTTGCGCTGTTCGGCTGATCGGAACTGATGATTTGAGAGAGGGGCATGCGCTTTGCGCGTGCCCTTTTTCGCATAAAAAAGGCGCCTCCGGGGCGAGGCGCGGAAATTCTGGAGTTGAGCTGTTGCCCAGGAATACCCGGCGCCGAGGCGCCGGGTACTGCCGGGGGAGGCGGTCACCGCATTGCGATGACCATGCGGCAGAGCTTGACGAGGCTCGCCTCGTAGCCGCCGGAGCCGAGGATGTCGCGGCAGCGCAGCTTGACCTTGGCCTTTTCTGCAGCCGACATGTCATTATAGGAGTAGGTCGGGCCGTTGGGGCCGCGCGGACCATTCGGACCATCAGGACCGCCGGGGCCGTCCGGATCGTTCGGGTCGATGCCCGGCAGGCCGAGAGCGATATCGACGAGCGTGTTGCCGCCGAGACCAGCCTTGGCCTTGGCGCTGACGAGGCCCGGACCGCCGACCGTGGCGTTCACATCCGCATTGAGCCCCTTCGTGCCGCCGACGCTGGCCGTGGTGCCGACGCCGAGGCCCTTGGTTGCGCCGCCGAGCGTCGTCTTGCTGTTAATGCCGTTGGTGCCGCCGACCGATGCGTTGACGCCGAGGCCGCCCTTGGAGGTGCCGCCGACGCTGGCATTGACGCCGCTGGAGCCGCCGATCGAAGCGCTTAGCCCGCGGCCGCCATTGTTGCCGACGCTGACGCCGTTGCTGCCACCAATGCTGAGGCCGCCGCCACCGCTCTTGCTGCCGCCGCTGCTGCTGTTCTTGGAGCCGCCGCCAAGGGCGCTCCCCAGGCCGCCGAGCAGACCTTCAGCAGAGGCCTGTGCCGGAATGATGAGCGATGCACAGCTGATTGCGACTATGGCGATCGCCGATTTATGATACTGCATTTCCAACCTCCAAAACGATTCTGCCAGGACCCCATGCCCAGGCTTGGAAATCAAAATTGGAAGCGCGCGCTTTCCGTCTCGGGATGTCAGCAACCAAGAGTGGCTGTCTGGTCTCCCGTTGATACAATATAAGAATATACGTAAGTTCTAATGTTGTGTAGCTGTTTCGCGCTAAAGTTGGTTTTGCTTATTTGTACAGCTAAAGAGATCTAAACGAAAAAGATCGCAGTCTGTATAGATCATTTTCCATTGCGCAATAATTGGAAAGTTCTGGAATTTATAGCGATTGTTTTTATTAGGATTCCCGGAAATTGGCTGCGGGAAAGCATTGTTCGCATTGTCGCATTGCATAACGGCGCTTGTGCCGCTCCGAATTTGATTTCGTCAATCGTAATATTCTAATTCAATCAAGGATTACGTACCTGGTGGCTGTTGATCGGCACGTTTTGCTTGCAATGATGGAATGAAAAAGGCCCCGCAGAGCGGGGCCGGAGTAACAGTCGTGCTTGCCTGGAGCTTAGAATTCTTCCCAGCTATCGGCCGCCGGAGCGGCTGCGCCATGCGCCTTGGCAACGCGGGCGACCAGATGCAAGGCCGGGGAATTGTGCATCTGCCGTGCGGCGGTGCGCTGTTGCATTTCATTGCCGAGACGGAACTGGCTGAGAAGCGATCTCAGGATCTCGGCTTCGGCCGCAAGCTTATGGCTTGCCGCCGTGCTCTCCTCGACCATAGCGGCGTTCTGTTGCGTCGCCTGGTCCATGGTGTTGATGGCCTGGTTGATTTCCTTCAGACCCGTTGCCTGTTCGCGTGAGCCTTCGACGATTGCCGAGACGTTGGTATTGATCGCGGCGACCTGCCCGAGAATTTCCTCGAGCGCCTCGCCGGTGCGGCCGACGAGGCTGACGCCGTTCTTCACCAGCTCGCTCGACTGGTTGATCAGGGCCTTGATCTCCTTTGCAGCACTCGCGGAGCGCTGCGCCAGTTCGCGGACTTCCTGTGCAACGACCGCGAACCCCTTGCCGGCCTCGCCGGCGCGGGCGGCTTCGACACCGGCATTCAGTGCCAGAAGATTGGTCTGGAAGGCGATGTCGTCGATAACGCCGATGATGTTGGTGATCTCGCGCGAGGACTGTTCGATCTGGCCCATGGCGGCGACCGCGTTGCGCACGACGACGCCGGACTGTTCGGCGCCCTGCTTGGTCTTGGCGACGAGAGAGCCTGCTTCGGCGGCGCGGTGGCTGGAGTCGTTCACGGTCGTGGTGATCTCTTCCAGGGCCGCTGCCGTTTGTTCGACCGAGGCGGCCTGCTGTTCGGTGCGCTTGGAGAAGGAGTCCGCCGCGCCGCCGATTTCCTGGGAGCCTGCCGCGATTGCCACGGTATTCTCGCCGATCGTCGTCAAGGTATCGCGCAGCTTTTCGATTGCGGCGTTGAAATCATGGCGCAATTGCTCCATCGACGGGACGAAGGCGGTGTCGACGGTTCGTGTGAGGTCGCCCTCCGAGAGCAGCTTCAGCGCGGCGCCGAGGCGGCTGATGGCGCTCATGCGTTCGGTGACATCGGTGGCGAATTTCACCACCTTATAAACGCGGCCATCGGCATCGATGATCGGGTTATAGGCGGCCTGGATCCAGATCTCCTTGCCGCCCTTGCCGTAGCGGACGAATTCATTGGCGATGAACTCGCCGCCCGCGAGGCGGCGCCAGAAGTTGGCGTATTCCTCGGTGCGCGCATAGGCCGGGTCGCAGAACATACTGTGATGCTTGCCGGTGATTTCGGAGAGGCTGTAGCCGAGGCCTTTGCAGAAATTCTCGTTGGCCTTCAGGATCTCGCCGTTCGGCTTGAACTCGATGACAGCCTGCGAACGCGAGATGGCATTCAGCTTGCCGGCGTCGTCGATCGACTGGCGCTTGGTCTCGGTGATGTCGGAGGCGAACTTGACGACCTTGTAGGGTTTGCCGTTCTTGAAGACGGGATTGTAGGTCGCCTGGATCCAGATCTCGCGCCCGCCCTTTGCGAGGCGCTTGTAGGCGCCGCTGTCATACTCGCCGCGGCCGAGTCGCGCCCAGAATTCGCGATACTCGGCGGTTGCCGCGTAGGCGGGGTCGCAGAACATGCTGTGGTGCTTGCCGGTGATCTCATCCAGACCGTAGCCAATGGCCCGGCAGAAGTTGTCATTGGCCTTGAGGACATTGCCCTTCAGGTCGAATTCGATGACGGCCTGCGATTTCGAAATGGCATCAAGAATGTATTTTGCATCGGAAGATAAACCAAGCATCCCCGTTCCCCATTTGTGGCCGGCGCGCCCTGCGCCACGGCAGAAAATGCCCAAATGCAATCTATGGATTTTGACGGAGGCTATTCTCGCTAAACGGGATAACTTCAACTATCGGAAAACATAGGCTGCTTTTGTCGCAACCAATGATGCTAATGGGAAGGTTAATTTAGCGTATAAAAGAGATTGCTAATAAGATTTGTTTTGGCCACAAGTTTTCATCGGTGATTTCTGCTGGGCATGTTCCACCGGGCACGAAAAAGGCCGCCTCAGAGGGCGGCCTTTTTATTTGAGCTTCGGTGTGGCGCTCAGTGATCAGGCGGCCAGCTCTTCGGCTTCGTTTTCCTTGAACATCTTGGCGAGGTTCAGGAAGCAGATCATGCCGTTTTCCGAAGCGATGATGCCTTCGCAGTAAGCGCGGTCGAAGGAAGCGGTCACTTCCGGAACCGGCTGAACCTGGCTGGAAGAGATCGTCAGGATGTCGGAGACGCGGTCGACCAGCATGCCGATGACCATGCTGTGAACTTCAGCAACGACGATTGCGCTGCGTTCGTTGGCGACGGTGCTCTTCATGCCGAGCTTGTAGGCGAGGTCGATGATCGGGATGACCGAGCCGCGCAGGTTCATGACGCCGATGACATCGGTCGGAGCATGCGGGATCGGCGTCGAAGGGGCCCAGCCACGGATTTCGCGGATGGTCGTCGTCTTCACGCAGAATTCCTGATCGTGCAGCCGGAAGGCAATGATCTCGAGCGTGTCGCCACTGAAACTATTGGAATTAATGGTGCTCATTAGAAATCTTCCCAGTTCTCGTAAGCCAGAGCGGCTGCGCCGCCATTGGCGCGGACAGTACTTACCCGTTGACCACGCGGCGTTCCGTAGGCGGCTGGCGCGTTTGTGGCTTTGTTGTTGAGCTTAGCCAAAGAGTGTTGCGCAAATCTAAACTGTGACAGCAGAACTCTGAGGTTTTCGGCCTCTTTGGAGAGCTTGCCGCTCGCCGCAGTGGTCTCCTCGACCATCGAGGCATTGTCCTGTGTCACCTGATCCATGGCGTTGACCGCCTTGTTGATCTCGTTCAGCCCGGTCGACTGTTCGCGGGCGGCGGTAACGATGGCGACGACGTTGCTGTCGATCTCGGTCACCTGCGAGACGATCTCTTCCAGCGCATTGCCGGTTTCGCCGACCAGGGTGACGCCGCTCTTCACATGCTCGGTCGATGCGGTAATCAGCGTCTTGATTTCCTTGGCCGCGTTGGCGGAGCGCTGGGCGAGTTCGCGGACTTCCTGGGCAACGACGGCGAAGCCCTTGCCGGCCTCTCCGGCGCGGGCAGCCTCGACACCGGCGTTGAGAGCCAGAAGATTGGTCTGGAAGGCGATCTCGTCGATGACGCTGATGATGTTGCTGATCTCGCGCGACGAGTTGGCGATCTGATCCATGGCGCCGATAGCCTTGCGGACGATGCTGCCGGAGTGCCCAGCGCCTAGCTTGGTCTTGGCCACCAGTTCGCCAGCCTCGCCGGCGCGCTTGGCGCTGTCGGCGACCGTCTGGGTGATCTCCTCGAGAGCAGCCGCAGTCTCCTCGACAGTCGCGGCCTGGCGCTCGGTGCGGCGGGAGAGCTCATCGGCTGCGATGCTCATCTCGCGGGAGCCGTGGGCGATTGCGTCGGTATTTTCGGCAACGGTGCGCATGGCATCGCCCAGTCGCTCGACGGCGCTGTTGAAGTCGAGGCGAACCTTGTCGAGGGCGGGGAGGAAGGGTGTGTCGATCAAGCCGGTGAGATCGCCGGCGGCGAGTTTCGTCAGGCCCTGGCCGAGCTCGTCGACGGCGTGGACGCGGCTGGTGATGTCGGTGGCGAACTTGACGACCTTGAAGACGCGGCCGTTCATGTCGAAGATCGGGTTGTAGGATGCCTGGATCCAGACGACCTTGCCGCCCTTGCCGATGCGCTTGAACTCTTCGGCGACGAACTGGCCGGACGCGAGCTTGGCCCAGAATTCGCGGTAGGCGGGCGAGCCGGTATAGGCCGGTTCGCAGAACATGCTGTGGTGCTTGCCGCGGATTTCGTCGAGCCTGTAGCCCACGACGTCAAGGAAGTTGCCGTTGGCGGTGAGAATCTCGCCGGCCGGGGTGAATTCGATCACGGCCTGGGCGCGGGAGATCGCTTCGATCTTGCCGATGGCATTCGCTGACTCGAGCTTGGTCGCAGTGACATCGGTCGCAAACTTGACGACCTTGTAGGGCTTGCCGTTGGACAGAAGCGGGTTGTAGGTCGCCTGGATCCAGACTTCGCGGCCGCCCTTGCCGATGCGACGGTATTCGCCGGCGTCAAATTCGCCGCGGCCGAGCTTTGCCCAGAAATCCTTATAGGCCTGCGAGGCGACGTATTCCGGCTCGCAGAAGATGCGGTGGTGCTTGCCGACAATTTCGGAAAGCTCGTAGCCGACCGTGCGGCAGAAGTTTTCGTTGGCGGTGAGGATATTGCCCTGCAGGTCGAATTCAATGACGGCCTGCGATCTGTTGAGCGCCGAGAACATCGCCTTGGCGTCGGTTCCTGAAACTATTGAAAATAACGGCATCGTCGTCCCTTATGGAGACTGCGCCTCAGGCGATACGGGGGCGGCTCTCTTGCCGGAACAGGGCAACAGGTGTCCGCACCTGCATCGCATCCGGTGCGGCAGGTCTGAGCTCAAATAAATCCTGAAAACCCGGCTCCTGCCCCCGCAAATACGCCCTGGTGTTTCTACTAAAGTAATATAATTATTTAGATTAAGAATGAGTAACTGCGGCATTTTACTGCCGCATATTAGTAATGTTTTCCTGAGGATAGTCGAAAATACTTCCCCGGAGTTGCGGCCGGGGAAGTGGCTGCAGACTTCAGGTAATCGTCTTTTCGATCTGCTCGAGAGCCCACTCGACCTGCTCCTTGGTGACGACCAGCGGAGGGGCGAGACGAATCGTGTTCTCGTGGGTATCCTTGGCGAGCAGGCCACGCTCCTTGAGACCGTAGCAATACTGGCGGGCGCCACCTGCTTCCGGCTCCAGCTCGACGGCCAGCATCAGGCCGCGGCCGCGAACATCCTTGACGATGTTGGAGCGAATCGAGCGCAGGCCTTCGAGGAAGTAGTCACCCATCTTCTCGGCATTCTCGATCATGCCTTCTTCGGTCAAGACCTTGAGCGCGGTACGGGCGACGGCGCAGGCGAGCGGGTTGCCGCCGAAGGTCGAGCCGTGCTGGCCGGGCTTCAGGACGCCGAGGACTTCGCTGTTCGAGAGAACTGCGGAAACCGGATAAAAGCCGCCGGAGAGCGCCTTGCCGATCAGCGTCACGTCGGCTTCGATGCCTTCATGCTCTTCGGCGAGCAGCTTGCCGGTGCGGCCGAGGCCGGTCTGGATTTCGTCGAGGATCAATGTGACGTTATGCTGGGTGCAGAGCTCGCGGACGCGCTTGAAATAGCCCGCCGGCGGGATCTTGACGCCGGCTTCGCCCTGGATCGGCTCGATAAGGGCGGCAACGGTGTTCTCGTTGATGGCGGCGGCAAAGGCGTCGGCATCGCCGAAGGCAATGGTGCGGAAACCCGGGGTGAAGGGTCCAAAGCCGGTGCGCGCATCGGGATCGGTCGAGAAGCTGATGATGCTCAGCGTGCGGCCGTGGAAGTTGTCCGAGCAGACGATGATCTCGGCCTTGCCCTCCGGCACGCCCTTCACTTCGTAGCCCCATTTGCGGACCGCCTTGATGGCGGTTTCGACGGCTTCGGCACCGGAGTTCATCGGCAGGATCTTGTGCGAGCCGGTGAGGGCTGCAAGCTCTTCGTAGAGATAGGCCAGCTGGTCGTTGCGGAAGGCACGCGACGTCAGCGTCAGGCGCCCGGCCTGCTCGACCATGGCGGCGAGGATCTTCGGATGGCAGTGGCCCTGGTTGACCGCCGAGTATGCCGAGAGGCAGTCGAGATAGCGCTTGCCGTCGGTATCCCAGACGTAAACGCCTTCGCCGCGTGTCAGGACGACGTCGAGCGGCTTGTAGTTATGGGCGCCGAGCCGCTGTTCGGTGGCGATCAGGCTTTCAGATGCGTTCATGGCCGTGTTCCCTCAGATTATGCGGCGCGTGTCGGACGGTCGAAGATACGGCGGCCGAAGAGGCTTGCCGTCAGCTCGACGAGAACGCGGGCACTCTTGCCGCGGTCGTCGAGGAATGGATTGAGCTCGACGAGATCGAGCGAGGAGACGAGGCCGCTGTCGGAGAGCATCTCCATGACCAGGTGGGCTTCGCGGAAGGTGGCGCCGCCCGGAACCGTCGTGCCGACACCGGGCGCGATATCGGGATCGAGGAAGTCGACGTCCAGGCTGACATGGAGAAGGCCGTTCGCCGCTTCGACGGCAGCCAGGATCTGCTTCATGATCGCGGCAATGCCCTGCTCGTCGATCGAGCGCATGTCGAAGACGTTGACGCCGTGCTGCTTGATCAGCACGCGCTCAGGCGCGTCGACGGAGCGGATGCCGACCTGGAAGACATGGCGGGGATCGACGAAGGGGCGGTTCTTCGGCAAGATTTCGGCAAATTCTGCGTTGCCGCTGAAGAAAGCCACAGGCATGCCGTGGATGTTGCCGGAGGGTGAGGTTTCCGGCGTGTTGAAATCGGAATGGGCATCGAGCCAGATGACGAAGAGCGGACGGCCCTTTTCGGCGGCATAGCGCGCCATGCCGGAAACACTGCCCATGGACAGAGCATGGTCGCCGCCCAGGATCAGCGGGAAGCGGCCGGCGGCTGCGGCCTCGTAGGTGCTTGCTTCCAGAGCGCGGGTGAAAGCGCCGACGATGCGCAGGTTATGGGCGTTCGGATGGTTCGGCAGATCGCGGGCGGGGACGATCTGCAGGTCGCCTTCATCCTTCACGTCGTGGCCAAGCTCGATCAGCGTCTGGTCGATACCGGCGATGCGCAGCGCTGCCGGGCCCATGGCCGCGCCTCTGCGGCCGGAGCCTTCTTCGAGGGGAACACCAATGAGGGTGACTGCGCGCGACTGAACGTCCATTCCGGGCTCCGTTTCCGAGTTTCGAGTTGCATATTCGGCTATCGGCGCGGCGGCAAAAAGATGGAAAATTGCCAAAAGAAAAGCGCCATTGTACAGATTGATCACATCGTTTGAGCAAAGTGAACATCATGGATGATCTGGATCAGGAACTGCTGAGCGCGCTGCGCCACAATGCGCGCACGCCGGTATCGTCGCTTGCGGCAATGACCGGCGCGTCACGCGCCACCGTGGCAGCACGTATCGACCGGCTGGTAGCGAATGGCACGATCGCCGCCTTCACCATCCGTACCGGTCATGAAGTGCGCTCGGCCGGTGTCCGGGCCATCATTCTCATCGAGGTTCTCGGCAAGCTCGCCGACAAGGTGGCCGATCAGCTGCGCGGTCTTCCGCAGGTGCGCGCGCTTCACAGTACCAACGGCAAATGGGACTTCATCGCCGAACTGGAAGACCGTGATCTGGTTTCCTTCGACGAGACCCTCCGGCGCATTCGCCTGATCGACGGCATCAACGTTACCGAGACCAACATCCTGCTGAAGACCAGCAAGACGGTGTTCTGATCAGTATTCGTGCTCGTAGACGACGCCTGCTTCGCCAGAGCCGTTGCCACCGGCCGCACCACGCAGTTTCACACCGCGACCGACATCGAGATTGATGACCGCCTTGGCGCCCGCTTCGCCGCCCTGCTGCAGCTCGAAATAGGTACGTTCGTTGAGATAGCGGCCGACGCTGACGCTGGTCTGGCCCTTCTCGTCAGTGCTGATGTCGAGATCGTCGACGCCGAGCTGATTGCGCAGGCCTTCGAAGAGCGAGGTCGAGCGTCCGCCCGCCAACTGGCTGACGGCATCGGCAAGCTGGGCGATCTGCACCGGCGAGAGCTTCGACATCGACTGACCGAAGATCAGCTGCGCCAGCACTTCGTCCTGCGGAAGGGCGGGGGAGGAGGAGAAGGTAATGGCGGGATCGGTCGCGAGACCCGCGACATCGACGGTCAGCGTCGTCGTGCCCGATGTCGAGCTGGCTTCCATGTCGAGCGCCGGTGTCAGGTCGCCGGCGAAGGTGATGCGGCTCTTGTCGGTGAAGTTCATGCGCCGATTGAGGATCGTCAGGCGGCCGCGCCGCATGGTGAAGCCGCCGGAGACGACGGGCGAGGCTGCCGTTCCCTTGATCGTGACGCTGCCGCCGAGCTCGGAATCGATGCCGCGGCCGCGCACGAAGATCTGCGAGGGTGCATCGAGCCGCAGGTCGAGCGCGATGGTCGAGGATTTCTGGCTGGCGCCCTGGTTGCCTTCGTCGCGCAGCTGGGCGCGAACGGCGGCAGGCGCATGGATATGCTTGATGTTGATCTCGCGCAGCGACGTCGGCAGCTTTTCCGGTACCGTGATCGATGCCTTTTCGAGATTGAGGCGGCCACTCAGCGTCGGATTGGAGAGCAGCGGGCCGCGCATGCCGAGCGTGCCGTCCACCGTGGCGACAACCAGCGTTCCGTCGACATAGACGGCCTTGTCGAGCTTGACCTCGATATTGACGGGGTAGCCGCTGTTCGGCTGGATGCCGACCGTGCCGCTGGCCGAGATAGCACCGCCGCTGGCGAGATTGGCGCTGAAGCGGGAAATCGTCGCCTGCTGACCATTCATGGTGATATTGGCGGTCAGGTTGTTGAGCGCCAGATTGCGGCGTACGTCGACGATCTTGGCGCCGCTGGTGTTGATCGTGCCGTTGATCACGGGACCGCCGGCGTTGCCGGTGATGCGCAGATCGATATCGGCGGCACCATCGGCGACGAGGCCCTGCTGGGCGAGTTGCGCGCCGAGAATGGCGAAGGGAAGATTGCCCTTGAACTGCAGGTTCAGGGCGCGCTGGCCTGCTATGCCGACGCTGCCGCCACCCTTCATCGACAGGCCGCCTTCGCCGCTGAGACCGGTATCGATCGTCAGGGTTTGCCCTGCAAGCTTGCCATCGGCGGTGATGCCGAGCGGCGCGAGCCCGGCGCTCTTCGTCTGGCTGGTCGCGGCATTCTTCCAGTTCAGCTTGAAATCGACATTCGGGATCGGCAGCTTTCCTGCGGCGCTTGCACTGCCCGAGATCGCGCCCTCGGCGCCGAGACCGGGAACGAAAGCGTTGGCGATGCCGGCCGGCAGGTTGGCGATGTCGGCATTGGCCTTCAGCGAATTGGCATCGGGGCCGGCGACCGTGAAGCTGCCCTTACCCTTCAAGGACAGGGCGCCGCTGCCGCTGGCATTGACGTTGAAATTCAGCGTGTTGCCCGACAGCGTCCCATCGGCCGAGACGCCAAGGCCGGTGACGTTGGCGGCTTTCGTATGGCTCGTGGCCGCATTCTTCCAGGTCACCTTGAAGTCTGCAGCCGGGTTCGGAAGCTTGCCGGATGCCTTGGCGGTGCCGGAGATCAGGCCCTCGGCGCCGAGGCCGGGAACGAAGGGATTGGCGAGACCAGCCGGGACGTTGCTGATATCGGCATCGACATTCAGCATGTTCGCATCCGGGCCGGAGACGATGAAGTTGCCGTTCGCCTTCAGCGAGAGGCTGTTGGTGCCGCTCGCCGTGGCATCGAAATCGAGCTTGGCATCGGCGAACTTGCCCTTGGCCGAGACATTGAAGCTCGCGAGCTTTGCCTTCTTCGTCTGGTCGGTCGCCGCATCGCTCCAGGTCAGGTTGAAGTCGGCAGTCGGCCGCGGCAGTTTGCCGGATGCCTTGGCGGTGCCGGAGATCAAGCCCTCGGCGCCGAGGCCGGGAACGAACGGATTGGCGAGGCCGGCAGGCAGATTGCTGACGGTCGCATCGACCGAGATTGCGTTGGCATCGGGGCCCGTGACCGTGAAATTGCCGAGAGCCTTCAGCGACAGGCTGTTCTTGCCGCTGGCGGCGGCATCGAAGTCCAGCCTGTTCTCGGCGAACTTGCCCTTGGCCGTCACGTCGAAGCTGGCGAGCTTTGCCTTTTTCGTCTGATCGGTTGCGGCATTGGCCCAGGTCAGGTCAAAATCGGCGGTCGGCGCCGGAAGCTTGCCCTTGGCCTTGGCCGTGCCCGAGATCAGGCCCTCGGCGCCGAGGCCGGGCACGAACGGGTTTGCGAGACCCGCGGGGACGTTGCTGAGCGTCGCGTCGACGGAGAGCGTGTTGGCATCCGGTCCGGCGACGGTGAAATTGCCGAGAGCCTTGAGAGACAGGCTGTTGGCGCCGTCGGCGCTGGCATCGAAATCGAGCTTGTTGTCGGCAAACTTGCCCTTGGCGGAGACGTCGAAGCTGGCGAGACCGGCCTTTTTCGTCTGGCCGGTTGCCGCGTCCGTCCAAGCAAGATCGAAGTCGGCGGCCGGGCGCGGCAGTCTGCCGCTCGCCTTCGCCGTTCCGGAGATCATGCCTTCGGCCCTCAGATCCGGAACGAAGCCGTTGGCGAGCGATGCGGGAACGTTGCTGACGGTCGCATCGACGGAGAGGGTGTTGGCCTGAAGGCCGGAGACGGCGAAATTGCCGGTCGCCTTGAGGCTCAAATCCATGGCGCCCGCCGCATCAACGGTGAAATCGAGCGTGTCTCCGGCGAAGGTGCCGTTTGCCGTTATGCCAAGCTTGGCGAGCCCGGCTTTGACGGTCTGGCTCGTTGCAGCATCCTTCCAGGTCACCTTGAAATCGGCGGTCGGTTGCGGAAGCTTGCCAGATGCCTTTGCCGTTCCCGAGATGATGCCCTCGGCGCCGAGATCGGGAACGAAGGCGTTGGCGAGAGCAGCCGGCACATTGGCGATCTCGGCATCGACGGATAGCGCCTGTGCATCAGCGCCCGCCACCGTGTAATTGCCCGATGCCTTCAGCGACAGCTTCTTGTCGCCTGCCGCGGTGGTCTCGAAATCCAGGCGGTTGTCGGCAAACTTGCCGCCCGCCTCGATCGCGAAGCCGGAAAGGCCGGCCGCCTTGGTGTGGCTGCTGGCGGCATCCTTCCAGTCGAGCTTGAAATTGGCGAGCGGTGCCGCGGGTGTGCCGGTGACCGTGACCGTGCCCGAGATGGTTCCGGCCGCTTCGAGCTTGGGCACGAAGGTGTTCGCGAGGCTTGCCGGCAGGTCCTTGATCGTGGCGTTGATATCGAGCGTTTCCCCGGCCGAGCCGGAAACGCTGACCGAGCCGTCGCCGGTGCGGATCGTCAGGCCGTCGAGCTTCGCTGCTCCACCGGAGATGGTGACAGCGGTTGGTGCAGCCAGGTCGACTGCAATGTTGCGCGGCTTGGCGGAGAGCTGGTTCAGCTCGATCTTCATGTCGCCGCCATTGGTCTCGACGGCACCGGCCGCGACCAGCGGATTGGCATCGTAGGTCGACGACAGATCGAAATTTGTCCGGTTCTGCTGCTGGGTGAAATTCAGCGCCAGACCGCTGATCACATTGGCGCCCGACGAAATCTCGTCGGCCTTGACGACGCCGCTCGCGGCGAAGGCCTTGAGGTCGCTGATCGTCACGTCAATATCGGGCCGGACGAGCGAGAGGCCGTCACGGCGGATGCCGCTGCCGCTTGCCTTGGCGGCGATCGAAATCTTGCCGCCGTCATTGGCGATGTCGAAGCCGCCCTTGAGGTCGCCCTCGGCCCGCTGACCGGCGAGTGCCGCAAGCAGGCCGACATCGGGGAAATCGAAGCTCAGCTTGCCGCTTGGCAGGAAGGAGGGCGTCAGTTCGATATTGCCATTCAGCTTGTTGGTGCCGGCCTCGACGGAGATCGACGGGATGCTGGTGATGCCGTCCTTCGAGAGGGCATTGGCATTGATCGTCAGCGGCTGGCCGTCGATCGCGCCCTTCGCCTCGATCGTTGCCTGCGGTGCGGCGGGGTCGGCGGTGCCGGTGATGTTGACGTCAAGGTTCGAAAGCGTGCGGTCGACCGTATGCAGCGTCGCCGACTTGAGATTGGCCTTGATCGCAAGGGCCGAGAGAGCGCCGCTGACATTGACCGTGTAACCGACTTCACCGCTGGCGTTCTCGGCGAGCTTGGCGATATCGGGCAGGCGTCCGCTGAGATCCGCAGCTAGCGTGTCGCCGTCGAGCGTCACGTTGCCGGCTGTTTCGATCGTGCCGGATTTCACGATCAGGTTAGACAGGTTGATCTTCGAGGGGATCGTGCCGGCGACCTGGGTCTCGATCGAGATCGGCGTGTCGAAGCGTGGAGCGACGGCGGGCGGGAGGGCGGCCGGCTCGATGGTCAGCTTGGCATTGCCCGTCAGCGCCTGATTTGCCAGCCGGTAGGTGCCGTTGACGCCGCCGCTCGCATTGGCGCTTTCGAGCGTCGTGCCGTTGAAGCCGATGCTGTCAGGGGCAATCTGAATCGGGGCAGCGAGCGTGACCGGGCCCTGAATTGCGCGGTTGAGGTTCGGATCGAGGAAAGCCGTATCGCCGGCCACCAGCCGGATCTGTACGCCACCGCTGCGCTTGGCGATGTTGAAAGCGTCGCTCTTGGCTGTGAGCTTGACGTTGCTTGCGGTCGCCTGCGGCAAGGTGACGGCGTCGAGCGAGGCACTGGCGTTCAGGCGGGCTGCCTGGGCATCGCCTGTCAGCGCCAGATTGAGGCCGCTGATCAGGAAGCGCGCCTCGCCCTTTTCGAGCGGCCAGCGAAAATCGACAGGACCCGACGTGCCGAGCACATTGGCGTTGAGGCTGTTGTTGCCGGCGGGATCGAGCGTCCCGGAGGCGGCGATGACGACCGAGCCGGTCGCGAGATTGCCGGTCTGGATGTCAATCTTGCCCTTGTTGTCGAAAGTGGCGGCGAGATCGATATTCGTCTGGCCGGCAAAGAGCGGACGGAAGGGCGGGGGAAGCAGCGAGCTAAGGTCGCCGCCGCCTTTCAGGTTCAGCTGGTGAAGCCCCTCGGGCGTGAGCACATGCTGGCCCTCGATCGAGGCGCGCGGCTGACCGTCGAGCGAAGCCTGCAGCTTGGCCTTCCAGTTGGAGATCGGTCCATCGCCGTCGATGGCGACATTGACGGCGGGCTCGCCCGGCAGCGACAGCAGCGTGGCCAGAAGGCCACCCTTCGGCTCGGCCACCTGTGCCTTCAGCCGCAGCTGGTTTTCTCCCGGCATGAAGGCGACATCGGCGCTGAGCTTCGCATCAGGAACGGACTGGCGGTTGACGTTGATGACGGCGTGGCCGCCGTCCTGGTCGGCCTGCACATTGCCGTTCGCGGTCAGCGTGAAGGCGCGTCCCGCCAGCTGTTCGCTGAGATTGATCTGCGGCAAGACGATGCTATCGATGGCGATCTTGATCGGCAGCTTGAAGCCGCCTTCCTCGCCGGTATCGGGCGGGGAGGGAAGGGTGCGGATCGGCTTACGCACGACGGTCACCGACTGGATGCCGATCTGCTTGGCGTGGAAGGTGCCGGTCAGAAGTGCCAGCGGGTTCCAGTTGATCGAGATGCCGCGGGCTTCGGCAAAGACACCGCGCGTATCGGAAATCGTCACCTGCGCCGCATCGAGACCGCCGGTCAGCAAGCTGCCGGGCTCGCGGATCGCGATGTTCATGTCGCGGTTGGAGATGATCTCGGCAACCTTCTCCATCACGATGCGCGAACCGAAGGTGGTGAAGCCGAAGATGGCAATGGCGATCGCCGCGGCCACAAGCACGACGCCCAGCCCGTAGCCGAGCAGCCTTACGATCCAGTTGATGAGCTTCGTCAGTGCTTGCATGAAGGCGGACACTATCCCGTTCGCGAGGTGCTGCAGCGGCCAAGCGGCTGCTTGTCACACCGTTAGAATGATTGGCCTATGCCGGCATAGATGCCATAGGCCGTGCCATTTTCGTACTTGTTCAGCGGTACGGCAAAATCAAGCCGCAATGGGCCGAAAGGCGTTGCATAGCGGATACCGACGCCCGCACCGGCGCGGAAATCCCCGAAATCCGGGAAGGTCTCCGCGGAGACCGTGCCGACATCGAGGAAGGGCACGATGCCGATCGTATCGGTGATCCTCACGCGCGCTTCTAGCGACGCGGTCACGTAGGACTTGCCACCCGTCGCCTCGTTGTCGGCGTCGTAGGGCGAGATTTCCTGATAGCCATAGCCGCGCACCGATCCACCGCCGCCTGCGAAGAAGCGGCGGGTCGCCGGGATGTCCTGCAGCTCTCCGCCGACCATGAAGCCGGTCGCGAGCTTCCCGGCGAAGACGACATTGTCTTCGGCGCCGATTGCCTGATAGCCCGAGATCGAGCCCTCGAAGGAGGAGAAGATCGTGCCGTTGAAAGCTTCGTAGCTCGGGGTTGCCGCGAGCGTCGCGCGGTAGCCTTCGGTCGGGTTGAACTTGTTGTCGCGGGCGTCGCGCTCATAAGTCAGCGGCAGAGCGAAGGTCAGGTATTCGTTCTGGCCGAAGGCGTCGTCGTCCTTTTCGTAGCTGACTTCGCCCGCTGCCGAGACGGTGTCCTGATCGCTGAGCTCATAGGCATAGCCGAGCGAACCGGTGAGCAGCGAGGCATTGTAGGCGTCCGGGTTTTCGGTCTTGGCGAGGATCGATGCCTTCAGCGTTCCGGCGGGCAGGAAGGCGCCGGGCTTGGTAAAGGAGATGCCGGCCGAGTAATCGAGATTGCTGATGTCGTTTTCGCCGAGACGGCCGACCGCGCCTTCGATGCGCAGCGATTCCGCCTCGCCGAATAGGTTGCGGTGGCCCCAGTACCCCTGCACGCCGAAGCCGTCGATCGTCGAATAATTGGCGCCGAAGCCGAAGTAGCGCTGCTTGCCTTCGGAGACCTCGATGGTCATCGGCAGTGTGCCATCGGCAGCAAGCTCGTTGGCTTCGTGAATGGTGACGCTGGAGAAGACGCCGAGCGCCCGCAGCCGGTCACCGGCCTTTTTCAAGGCTTCGGGCGAATAGGCATCGCCGCGGTTGAGGCGGGAATAGCGCTGGATGAAGTCCGGTTTCACACCCTTTTCGCCGGTGACGCCGACGGAGCCAACAGGTGCGACCGGGCCGCCTTCCGTGGTGATGATGATGTCGACGGTGTTGCTGCGGTGGTCCGCGACCACTTCGCGCTTGGTGAGCTTGGCAAGTGGGCGACCCTCGCTCTTCAGCTGCTCGACGATCTTGTCGCCGGCCTTGATGATGACGAGGGATCCGGCTTCCTGACCGGGCGCGAGGTCATAGTCGGCCGGATTGCGCATCGCCGCATCGCCGCCGAACTGGACATCGCGGACATGGAAAACGGGGCCTGGATCGACGGAGACGTTGACCGGAACCGGCTTAGAGCGGTCGAAAACCGGATTGGGCGGCAGGTCATCGATATTCTTGCCGCCGATGGTGATGGTGACGACACCGCCGTAGCGGGCCTTTTCGTAAAGCGTGGCGATCAGCCGGTCGCGGTCGTCGCGCGCCTTGACGACGACGCCGAGATCGCCGGAGACGGGCTTGTCCTTGTCGCCGACCAGGCGAGAGCTGTTCTGCAGCGCTTCCGTGAGATCGGGATCGGCGGTGCCCGCGGTCAGATCGACGTCATAGCGCACCGGATCAGGAACCTGCTCCGCGTCGCTATCGTCCTTGCCGAATATCGTTATGCCAAACAGCTTGAAGGCGTATGCCTCATCGACCAGAAACGGCGAAAGCGCGGCGGTTGCCGCGATCACCATCATGGTGCCTGTCCGCCGAGACGCGAAACCCGCTTTCGGTGTCTTCCCTCTGATCTGCATCCGCCGCTTTTTGTTACATGAAAATGAAGCTTCGCGTTGCCCAGCCGCGGGCACCTTAGCGGCAAAAATGCGAAACGTGTACCAATTTAAGTTGTTGCTGGGCTAATTTAGTACAAAAAATGAAAAATCCCGGCGCTGGCCGGGATTTCTGCATGGTTGAATTTAGGTCTCAGTAGCCGCCGCGCGGGCAGTCGTCGATGTAGCGGTTGCCGTTCCGGTCGCGGTAGTAGCACTGGCCGGGCTGCTCGGCGACACGGCCGATCAGGGCGCCGGCGACACCGCCGATTGCTGCGCCAACAGCGGCGCCACGAACATTACCGGTTGCAACGCCGCCGATCACGGCGCCGGATGCTGCGCCAATGCCGGCACCCTGCTGGGTTGGAGTACAGCTCGCGATCGAGAGGCCGACGAGTACGAATGCAATAATCTTCTTCATTTTCATCTCCTGGGTTGGCTGCCCCCCGGGCAGCAGCTGTCCCTCACGTGTTTTTCTTTTTGTCACGCTGCCTGCAAACTATGGCGTAAAGAAATCGTGTCCAGCAACTGCCACGAAAAATCCGGTCACGCTTCATTTCAGAACGTTGCAAGAGGGCTCGTGGCTTTTCCTCCCGCATAGTGAAGCAAAATTGATACAACTCCCTAAAGTAGCGGTTGATAGTGCAGGGAAAAAGTCAAATGATGCCGCTTGTGCCTGGAGGAGGCACAAGGAGGACATCATGGCGAAAGTCAAACTGACGGTGAATGGCCGCGCGGTGAGCGGCGACTGTGAAGAAAGAACGCTTCTCGTCCATTTCATTCGCGAAAAGCTCGGCCTGACCGGCACCCATGTCGGGTGCGACACGACCCAATGCGGTGCCTGCGTCGTTCACATGGACGGCAAGTCGGTGAAGAGCTGCACGATCCTTGCCGTCCAGGCATCCGGCTCGTCGGTGACGACGATCGAGGGGCTTGCCGCAAACGGCGAACTGCACCCGGTCCAGGCAGCCTTCAAGGAGCATCACGGCCTGCAATGCGGCTTCTGCACGCCCGGCATGGTGATGGCCTCGGTCGATATGATCAACCGGCATGGCGGCCAGCTGGACGAAGAGACCGTCCGCCACGAGCTCGAGGGCAATATCTGTCGTTGCACCGGCTATCACAACATCGTCAAGGCCGTGCTGTCTGCCAATGCCGAAATGCATGGCGGCGCCAAGCAGGCTGCCGAATAGCATCTCCCTGAATTCGTCTGGCAGCTGCCGAACACTGTAATCTTTGGCGGAATGCCAGGCCCGAAACCCCATTGGAGGACATCATGGGTGTTGAAGGAATTGGTGCACGCGTCGCACGCAAGGAAGACAAGCGGTTCCTGACCGGCAAGGGCCGTTATACCGACGACATGGTCGTCCCGGGGATGAAATACGGCTATTTCATCCGCAGCCCGCATGCACATGCAAAGATCAAGAATATCGACGTTTCTGCCGCCAAGGCGATGCCCGGCGTGATCGATGTGCTTGACGGCAAGCAGCTGCTCGCCGACGGCATCGGCAATCTGATCTGCGGCTGGATGATCCATTCGCGCGACGGTTCGCCGATGAAGATGGGCGCCTGGCGGCCGCTGGCGGTCGATACCGTCCGCTATGTCGGTGATGCCGTGGCGATCGTCGTTGCGGATTCGCTGGGCGAAGCACGGGACGCCGCCGAGGCCGTCAGCATCGACTATGAAGAGCTTCCTGTTGTCACGGAGGCCGTCGAGGCTTTGAAGCCCGGGGCACCGCAGATCCATCCGGAATCATCCGACAATCTGATCTTCGACTGGGTGATCGGCGACGAAGGCGCGACCGACAAGGCGATTTCGGAGGCCGCACATGTCACCGAAATCGAGCTGACCAACAACCGCCTGTCGCCCAATCCAATGGAGCCGCGCGCGGCGCTCGGGATCTACGATTCCGCCGAGGATCACTACACCTGCTACACGACCAGCCAGAATCCGCATGTGGCCCGTCTGGTCATGAGCGCCTTCTACAATGTCGCGCCGGAAAACAAGCTGAGGGTGATCGCGCCCGATGTCGGCGGCGGTTTCGGCTCGAAGATCTATATCTATCCGGAAGAGATCGTCTGTCTCTGGGCTTCGAAAAAGACCGGCGTTCCCGTGAAGTGGAATTCCGATCGCACCGAGGCGTTCCTGACGGATGCGCATGGGCGCGACCATGTTTCCAAGGTGAAGATGGCCTTCGACAAGGATCATCGAATCATCGGGCTGAAGGTCGATACGATCGCCAATCTCGGCGCCTATATGTCGCTCTTCTCTTCCGCAGTGCCGACCTATCTCTACGCGACACTGCTGTCCGGCCAGTACGACATCCCGGCGATCCACGCCAATGTCCGCACCGTCTATACCAATACCGCGCCTGTCGATGCCTACCGCGGTGCCGGGCGGCCGGAGGCGACTTATCTGCTTGAGCGGACGATGGAGACGGCGGCGCGTGAGCTTGGCATTTCGCCGGCGGAACTCCGGCGCAAGAATTTCATCCGCTCCTTCCCGCATCAGACACCCGTGATCATGATGTATGATGCCGGCGACTACGATGCGTCGCTGAATGCGGCGATGCAGGCTGCCGACTGGGGTGGTTTCGAAAGCCGCCGGGCGGAGGCTGCGAACCGCGGCATGAAGCGCGGTATCGGCATGAGTTGCTATATCGAAGCCTGCGGCATCGCGCCGTCTCAGGCGGTCGGCTCGCTCGGTGCTGGTGTCGGCCTGTGGGAATCGGCAGAGGTGCGGGTCAATGCGGTCGGGACGATCGAAGTTCTGACTGGCTCGCACAGCCATGGCCAGGGCCACGAGACGACCTTCGCGCAGCTGGTGGCGGACCGCCTCGGCGTTCCGATCGACAGCGTCTCGATTGTCCATGGCGACACCGACAAGGTGCAGATGGGCATGGGCACCTATGGCTCGCGCTCCGGCGCCGTCGGCATGTCAGCGGTCGTCAAGGCGCTCGACAAGGTGGAGGCCAAGGCCAAGAAGATCGCCGCGCATCTGATGGAAGCCGACGAGAGCGATATCGTCGTCGAGAACGGTGAGCTGAAGGTCGCCGGTACCGACAAGGCGCTGCCGTGGTTCCAGGTGGCACTCGCCTCCTACACCGCGCATAACCTGCCGGCGGGCATGGAGCCCGGTCTGAAGGAGACGGCGTTCTACGATCCGTCGAACTTCACCTTCCCGGCGGGTTGCTACATCTGCGAGGTCGAGGTTGATCCGGAAACGGGTCATACCAAGATCGTGCAGTTCGTCGCCGCCGACGATTTCGGCAATATCATCAACCCGATGATCGTCGAGGGGCAGGTGCATGGCGGTATCGCGCAGGGCATCGGCCAGGCGCTTCTCGAAGGCGTCCATTACGACGAGAACGGCCAGCTGCTGACGGCGAGCTACATGGATTACGCCATGCCGCGCGCCGACGACCTGCCGTCGTTCAAGATCTCGCACCAGAACACGCCTTGCCCCAGCAATCCGCTGGGCATCAAGGGCTGCGGCGAGGCGGGTGCGATCGGCTCTCCGCCGGCGCTGATGAACGCAATCACCGACGCGATCGGCAACAATATGCTGACCATGCCCGCCACGCCGCAGAAGGTGTGGATGGCGGCGCGCGCAACGAACTGAGGAGGACGGGCCATGTATGAACTCAATTATCACCGCGCTTCTTCGGTCGATGAAGCCGTCAAGCTGATCTCGGGCAAGCCGGAAGGCAAGTTTGTTTCCGGCGGCATGACACTGATCGCGACGATGAAGCAGCGGCTCGCCGCGCCGAGCGATCTCGTCGATCTGCGCCACATCGATGCGATGAATGGCATCAAGGTCGATGGCCGCAAGGTGACGATCGGCGGGGCAACAACCCATGCCGAAGTGGCGGCCTCGTCCGCCATCCGCGGCGTGTGCCCGGCTCTCTGTGAGCTCGCCGGGCTGATCGGCGATCCGCATGTCCGGCACATGGGAACGATCGGCGGATCGATCGCCAACAACGATCCGGCGGCGGATTATCCGGCGGCTATGCTGGCGCTCGGCGCGACCATCATCACCAGCCAGCGCCAGCTTGCGGCAGACCAGTTCTTCACCGGTCTGTTCGAGACGGCGCTCGGGGATGGCGAGATCGTCACCGGGGTCAGCTTCGATGCGCCGGACAAGGCCGGCTACGCCAAGTTCCGCAACCCGGCCTCGCGCTATGCGATGACCAGCGTTCTCGTGACCAAATCCGGGGGGACGGTTCGCGTCGGTATCGCGGGTGCGGGCAGCAACGGCGCCTTCCGGCATGGCGGCCTCGAGGCGGCTCTCGCTGCCAACTGGTCGCCGGATGCGGCGATGGGCGTTCAGGTCGATGCAAGCGGCCTGCTGTCCGATCTGCATGCCAGCGCGGAATATCGCGCCAATTTGATAAAAGTCATGACGAAGCGCGCGGTTGCGGCTGTAGGTTAGCTACAGGGCAATTGACGGCATTCCCGATATGTCAACCCAGCCGCTTTATCGGCTGGGTTGAAGCTTTTTCGTCTGGAATGATTCAAAAATATGCGCCTTTTGCCGCAGTTGATGCTAAAGCAGGGGCCATGGGTTGACGCGCGTCGGTGTGCCCAGCAAAACGATCGCGCGATACTGGAGCATATGCATGGATTTCGAAGCGTTTTTCAAAAGCGAGCTGGAAGGTCTTCACGCCGAAGGCCGCTATCGCGTTTTTGCCGACCTTGAGCGCCACCGCGGAAGTTTCCCGCGTGCGACGCGCCACACGGCCGACGGCCCGAAAGACGTAACAGTCTGGTGCTCCAACGACTATCTCGGCATGGGCCAGCATCCCAAAGTGATCGAGGCGATGAAAGCCGCCATCGAGCACTGTGGCGCGGGTGCGGGAGGCACCCGGAATATCTCTGGCACCAACCACTATCACGTTCTGCTTGAGCGCGAGCTCGCCGATCTGCACGGCAAGGAAGCCGCGCTGACCTTCACGTCGGGTTATGTCTCGAACTGGGCCGCACTCGGCACGCTCGGCGGCAAGATCCCCGGCATGATCATCTTCTCTGACGCACTGAACCACGCTTCGATGATCGAAGGCATTCGCTATGCGAAGTGCGAGAAGGTGATCTGGAAGCATAACGACATCCACGATCTCGAAGCGAAGCTGGCGGCCGCCGATCCGAAGGCGCCGAAGCTGATCGCTTTCGAAAGCGTCTACTCGATGGACGGTGATATCGCGCCGATCAAGGAAATCTGCGATCTCGCCGACAAGTATGGCGCGATGACCTATCTCGACGAAGTCCACGCCGTCGGCATGTACGGCCCGCGCGGCGGCGGTATTGCCGAGCGCGAAGGCCTGATGGACCGGATCACGGTCATCGAAGGCACGCTTGCCAAGGCTTTCGGCGTTATGGGCGGCTATATCGCGGCCTCGACGGCGCTTTGCGATTTCATTCGCTCGTTTGCATCGGGCTTCATCTTCACGACCTCGCTGCCGCCGGCTCTCGCCGCCGGTGCGGTCGCCTCGATCCAGCATCTGAAGTCCAGCCCGTTCGAGCGTGCCCGTCATCAGGATCGCGTGCGCAAGCTGCGCGTGCTGCTCGATCAGCAGGGTATTCCGCATATGCCGAACCCGAGCCATATCGTGCCGGTCATGGTCGGCGATGCGGCCAAGTGTAAGTGGATCTCGGATCTGCTGCTCGACAATTTCGGCGTCTACGTGCAGCCGATCAACTACCCGACGGTGCCGAAGAAGACCGAGCGCCTGCGCTTCACGCCGACGCCGCAGCATACGGATGCCGATATCGAGCATCTGGTCGGTGCGCTGCATTCGCTCTGGTCGCGCTGCGCACTGGCGCGGCACGTTGCCTGAGTGAACGGAAATTAGCTTGATAAACAAATGGCCGCTTAAGCGGCCATTTCCTTTTGGGCGATGATTTCGCCGGCCCGACGTCGCGCCTCGCCATCGGCGGCAAAGACGTCTTCCATCGTTGCTGCCGCCTTGTAGCCGGTCATGTCGTCCATGACGCGCTCGGCGATATCTGCCATCTCCAGGAAGCCGATCCGTCCATCGCAGAAGGCGTGGAAGGCGATCTCTTCGGCGGCATTCATGACGGCGCCCTGCAGGCCGCCGCGCTCCAGCGCGGCGCGGGCGAGACGCAGGGCCGGGAAGCGCACTTCGTCCGGTGCTTCGAAATCGAGCCGGGCGAGCTTTGCGAAATCCAGCCGTTCGACGTCGAGCTTCGAGCGGTTCGGATAGGTCAGCGCATAGCCGATCGCCGTGCGCATGTCGGGGCAGCCGAGCTGCGCCAGCACCGAGCCGTCGACATAACCGACCATGGAATGGATCACCGACTGCGGATGGACGATCACTTCCACCTGGTCGGGACGGAGATCGAAGAGGTGTTTCGCCTCGATCATCTCCAGCGCCTTGTTGAACATCGAGGCGCTGCCGATCGAGATCTTCAATCCCATCGACCAGTTCGGATGGGCGCGGGCGATATCGGCGGTGACACCGGCCATCTGCTCACGCGTCCAGGTACGGAACGGGCCTCCCGAGGCGGTCAGCACGATGCGTTCGATCGCGTGATGCTGGCCGTCTTCGAGCGACTGGAAGATGGCGCTGTGTTCGCTGTCGACAGGGATAAGCTGCCCGCCGCCTTCGGCCACGGCCTTGACGAAGAGCTCGCCGGCGGACACCAGGCATTCCTTGTTGGCGAGCGCGATGTCGGCGCCGCGTCTTGCTGCTGCCAACGTCGGTTCCAAACCGGCCGTCCCGACGATCGCCGCCATGACGACATCCGCGTCACGGGCGCCGGCCTCGATCAGGGCTTCGCGGCCTGCGGCGACCTCGATGCCGGTGCCGGATAGTGCATCCTTCAGGGCGCCGTAGCTTGCCTCATCGGCGGTGACGGCGAGCTCGGCGCCGCAGGCTCTTGCCTGCTCTGCCAGCAGTGCCACATTGGCGTTGCCTGATATGGCGACGACCTCGAAGGCTTCGCGGCCACCAAGCTGGTTGACCACATCGAGCGTGTTGACGCCGATCGAGCCGGTTGAGCCGAAAATGCTGAGGCGCCGCGGCGCGTTAGGGCCGGTCTTCATGCGCGTGTCTTATCCAGAGCCGTCATTTGCCTTCGGCTCTAGCGCGCTTTCCGGGGTGCGGCAAGTGTGCAACGCAGCAGTTTTCTCTTCCAGCGGGGTTTACAGAGCGGCATCGGGATGGGATTCTTATAACATCCGTGGAGGATGACGGGATGCGCGGCTGCTTGCGGCCATCGGTGTATCCCAGCGCTCCGGCGCATTGGGTAGAGGGCATCGCGATGCCTCTGCCATTTCAAAAATCGGGAGGATCGACAGAGGTGCCGCGAGGCGCATCTGCATGATTGTTGCGCGCTTCAGGCGCCAAGGGACCAGCTTGCTGACGATGCTGAAAATGACCTTTCTCTTCGCCGTAGGGGCTCTGGCCGTGTTTCCCGCGCGGGCGGATAATCTGCTGATATGGGATCCGGTGCAGGTGTCCGATCAGTCCTACAAGGCGACGATGGGTTTCCGCCTGCCATTCGAATGGGAAACCAGCGCAGGCGCCGATCTCGGGCTCGCCGCAACCGATGGCGATGCGATCCTGCCGGGATCGGGGCAGGCGACCCTCTGGGGCAAGATCACCCGCGTCCGGGTGACGCCGGCCGGCAATGCACAGCAATCGGCGGGCGTGCGGGTCGATACCCTGCGGGGCAGTGGTTCGCTGATGCTCAGCCGCGCGAAGAGCTTCATCCTGTCCGACTCTCTCGACCTGCAGACCAGCCGCTTCGTCAATGTCGGTTATGACCCGCTTGCGGCGCGCCAGACCTCGGTGACGGCGACGCAGGCCGTCAAGCTCATCTATCCCTGGACGGGAACATCGCTGACGGCGAATGGCAGCGTCACCGATTTCGGGCAGGATTTTTCGAGCACCGTCGGCGTCAGCCAGAACATTCTGCCGAACCTCAATCTCAATGCTGCCGTCAACGATCCGCTCTCCGCCGGGCGGGCGGCCAGCGTCAACGTCAACTACCGCGTCACCTGGTGATCTGAAACCAAGCCCGGCCTCCGGCGTTTCCCTGAGATCACCAGAAGGAGGACGAGTGATGGTTTTCAAGGAAGCCACATTTCATGGCAAGCAGCCGGAGATCGAGGTGGAGTTCGTCAATCACGCGGCGTTGGAAATCGCCGCTGCCGAGGCGCTGGCGACCGCCGGAGATATCGATGCCTCGGATGTGCAGGTGACGTCCGATGCCGACGATATCGTGCTGACGGGCACGGTCGCGACCGTCGCCGAAATCGAGCGGGCGACCGCGATCGTCCGGGCTGTGCAGGGGGTCCACGACGTCCGCAACCAGATCCTGCTCGGGTGAAATTGCGCGCGTTAACCATTAACAAAAGATTAACGTTCTGTAATTGGACCCCACCTGTCTTGCGGCCTAGGTCTAGAGCCATGCAACTGGCTTAACCGGAGGTGCGGCAAATGCATCGCATGGAAGAGATCAACCGCAGGACCTGGCGCAATCCGATCGCCCGGCGCGATTACCGGGCGAGCACCGGCTTCATCAACGAAGGCGAGCGGCTGGTGTTCGAGATTGCGCGAAAGCGTGCGAGCGGCGGGCGGATCCTGGATATCGGCATTGGCGGCGGACGGACGACCGGGCTGTTTTGCGATATCGCCGCAGACTATGTCGGCATCGACTATACGCCTGAAATGGTGGAGCTCGCCCAGCGGAATTATCCGCAGGCGCAGCTCGCGCACATGGATGCGCGCGATCTCTCTGCTTTCGGCAATGCCAGCTTCGATCTCGTGCTCTTCAGCTACAACGGCATCGATTCTGTCGATGCGGAGGGGCGCCGGGCCGTTCTGTCCGAGGTATCGCGCGTGCTCAGGGCAGGCGGGACCTTCGTCTTCTCCACCTTCAATCGCAACTGGCATGGGTTCGGAGAGAAGCGGGCGCGCTCATCTATCGTTTGGTCGAACGATCCGCTGCGACTCGGCTTCCGGCTGGTAAAGCATGCGATGGGTCTGGTTCGCGAACGCCGTTTTGCCCCGCTTGAGCAACGCGAGGGCGAACATGCGATTCTGCTGCACCGCGCCCATGACTTCGGCATCATGGTCTATGCGACGACCCCGCAGCAGCTGCGGGCGCAATTGGGCGCCAGCGGTTTCGACGGCGATCCGATGCTGTTTTCCGTCGATGGCCACCTTCTCAGGGGCGGGACCCTCCTCGAGGAAGAGTATTTCCATGTCGTCGCCTATAAGCCGGCGCTCAGCTGATCAGCCGGCGAAGCGCTCGACCAGGAAATGCGAGCCGGTGCTGGCGCCGGCGACACGGTCGGTCTTCTGCGTGGTGATCGGACCCTGCGGATGATAGGCGAGCACCAGCAGGATGGCGCTGATCGCGACATAGGCGATGGTGAGCAAAGCAAGTTTCTGACGCATGACAAAACTCCTGTTTTGCCAGCTTAACGTCCGCCTTTTCTCAAAGTTCCAGCTGCGGCGATTGGCGTCCGTCCAACAAAAAACCGGCCGCGTGGCGGCCGGTTTCAATCATGCTGAGCTATCTGTTAGCGGCAGACGCGGGTCTTCCTGACGACCCAGTGGCCGTGTTCGTGAATGCGGGCCGTCTTGGTGTAGCAATGCGTCATGACGTGCATCGGCTTGTGCCAATGATGGTCCGGACCGCGCTCGGTGGTGGTGACCGTCATGCTGGCCGCCTGGGACGGGGCGGTGGTGGAGACAATGGCGGCTGCGGCAAGCATGGAAGCAAGAATAAGAGATTTCATGGTTTTGGCCTTTCAATTAACCGGACGATGAACTCGCCAGACGGTGGGCCGGTTCCAACCTTACGAAATATTTAGGTTTTTCGCCCGAAGGCGGCTATGATCAGCCACCGCTCAATTTCTGCGTGGGGTTGCCCAAGCGGGCATTCGGGCATCGAGTGCGGCCAACAAGCAACGGTCCTGCCTTCGAATTGTCCCCTTTGCGATCAGAACGTTAAGGACGTTCTTCATTGCGCATAGAAACAATGAAGGCTGTTTGGATCGTTCTGCGATCCCATACGTTATTTGTGGCTGGGTTTGCTTGCCGGTGCGTCTTCGATCTGAAGCTGCCGGTGCCATTTTGAGAAGGAGACCATGATGAAAAAGACCATTGCGATGGTAGTTGCAGCAGCTTCGCTTGCCCAGGCTTGCGTTACGGCGGCCAGTGCAGCCGATATGGTCCGGACCTACGAGGAACCGGATACGCGCGGCGGCGTCAAGATCGGCATGCTCACCTGCGATATCGGCGGCGGTCTCGGCTATGTGCTGGGCTCTGCCAAGGAAGCCGATTGCGTCTTTAGCTCGACGATCGGCAATGAGGTCACCGACCACTATACCGGCGATATCCGCAAGCTCGGCATCGACCTCGGCTTTACCACCCGCAGCCGCCTCGTCTGGGCCGTCTTCGCACCGACCGCCGGCTATCACCGCGGCTCGCTCGGCGGCCTCTATGTCGGCGCATCGGCCGAAGCCACCGTCGGCGCCGGCGTCGGCGCCAACGTCCTGATCGGCGGCACCTCCGGCTCGATCCACCTGCAGGCCCTCAGCGTCACCGGCCAGCTCGGCCTCAACGTCGCCGCAGGCAGCGCTTCTATGACGCTGACCCCGGGCTGATTTTAGGCCAGTTCGCGCCCCTTCCGCGTAAGCGGGAGGGGTGTGCTATTTGTCAGGGGTACCGGCATCGGCCGATGCTATGGCGGCGTGAGATGGCTTCGTGCCTGATGTGCCCGGGAACATCCCGCGATAAATTATGCCTATTTATCTGAAAATAATGGTGATTCCGACGCGATTCGAACGCGTGACCCTCAGATTAGGAATCTGATGCTCTATCCTGCTGAGCTACGGAACCACTTGGGGCTCATGCATACAAAAGGCTTGGCGGGAAGCCAAGCCTTTTTCAGGTTTCGCTGCAAGTATCGGATCAGGCGCCGAGGCGCTGTTCGGTGAGGCGGACCCAGTAGGAAATGCCGTGGGCGATCGCCTCGTCGTTGAAATCGTAGGCCGGGTTGTGCAGGCCTGCGGTGTCGCCGTTGCCGATGAAGATGAAGGCGCCGGGGCGGGCGTTCAGCATGTAGGAGAAATCCTCGCCGCCCATCATCGGATCGATCTCGGGATTGACGTTTGCCGCACCGGCGATGTCGGTTGCCGTCGCGATCGCGTGGCCGGTCTCGTCGGCGTGATTGACGGTAACCGGGTAATTGCGATGGAAGGCGATTTCGGCTTCGGCGCCGTGGGTGGCGGCAACGCCGTTCACCACCTGCTTGAATCGGCTTTCGGCGAGGTCGCGAACCTCACCATCGAGTGTTCGGATCGTGCCGGCGATCTGGGCGTCGTTGGGAATGACGTTATGGGCGAAGCCGGCGTTGAACTTGGTAACGGAGATGACGACCGAACGCAGCGGATCGACGGTGCGGGCGGCGATCATCTGCAGGTTGGAGACGATCTGGGCGCCGATGGCGATCGGGTCGATCGTCCGGTGCGGCTGGGCGGCGTGGCCGCCGCGGCCCTTGATGGTGACGGTGAATTCGTCGGTCGCTGCCATGATCGGGCCCTTGCGGATGGCAAACTGGCCGACGGGCAGGCCCGGCAGGTTGTGCATGCCATAGACCTCTTCGATGCCGAAGCGCTCCATCATGCCGTCCTTGACCATCAGGTTGCCGCCGCCGCCGCCTTCTTCTGCGGGCTGGAAGATGACGGCGACATTGCCGGTGAAATTGCGGGTCTCGGCCAGGTATTTCGCGGCGCCGAGCAGCATGGCGGTGTGACCGTCATGGCCGCAGGCATGCATCTTGCCAGCCGTGGTCGAGGCCCAGGGCTTGCCGGTGATTTCGGTGAGCGGCAGTGCGTCCATATCGGCGCGCAGGCCGATGGTGCGGCCTTCGCCCTTGCCCTTGATCAGGCCGACGACGCCGGTGCGGCCGATGCCGGTCACGATTTCGTCAACACCGAACTCCTTGAGCTTCTCGGCGACGAAAGCGGCGGTGTTTTCGACGGCGAACAGCAGCTCGGGCCGGGCGTGAATATGGCGGCGCCACTCGGTCACTTCATCCTGCAATTCAGCGGCTCTGTTCAAAATCGGCATGCGAAAATTCCTATAGCGACAACGGGTTTTCCACGGCACCCAAGACATGGTGCCGCGAAAAGAACTTATTCAATGGCCTTTGCCATGTCATGGCCATATACGTTAAATAGGTGAAGGTTTCGAGATTTCCGGACAATTTAAGGACTAGACGTGTCGACGCGCCAGAATCGTTTGTTCGCTGCTTTGCGGCCGGTATCATTCGCAGTCAGTGCTGCCGCAGCCCTGCTTTCTTCGGTTCCGCTGGCGCAGGCCAATCCGCATATTCTCGTCGATGTCCAGAGCGGCCGCGTGATCGAGCATGAGGAAGCCTTCCGCAAATGGTATCCGGCATCGCTGACCAAGCTGATGACCGTCTATACGACCTTCGATGCCATCCGCTCCGGCCAGATCAGCCTCGATACCCCGATCGTCATGAGCAAGCAGGCCGCCGCGCAGCCGGCCGCCAAGATGTACTACAAGCCGGGCCAGAAGCTGACGCTCGACAGCGCGCTGAAGATCCTGATGGTCAAGTCGGCTAATGATATCGCGGTTGCTGTCGCTGAGGCGGTCGCAGGCACACAGGATGCCTTCGTGCTGCGGATGAATGCCGAGGCCGTCAAACTCGGCATGACGGATTCGCATTTCGTCAATCCGAACGGCCTGCCCGGCAAGGGCCAGTACACGACGGCGCGCGATCTGGCGATCCTGACGGTCGCTCTGCGCCGCGACTTCCCGCAATATGCCGGTTATTTCGCGCTCGAAGGCTTCACCAACGGCAAGACAAATACGCCGAGCATCAACCTGCTGATCGGCCGCTTCGCCGGTGCCGACGGCATGAAAACCGGCTTCATCTGCGCTTCGGGCTTCAACCAGATCGGCTCGGCAACCCGCAACGGCCGCACGGTGGTTTCCGTCGTGCTCGGCACGGACAGCCTTGCGGCGCGCGCCGATGCGACTGCCAACCTGCTGGAGAAGGCATTCTCCTCGCCGACGTCCTCGGGCGATACGCTCCGCTCGCTCAAGCCCTATGGGCCGGGGCAGGATGCGGTCACCGATATCAGCGCCGACATCTGCAGCGCCAAGGGCGCCAAGGTGCGCAGCGAAACGCGCGATGAAGTGGGCCGCATGAAGGTGCAGTCGCCCTATATCCATGAAATGGACCACGAGCCGAACTTCGTCTTCGCCGGTCTGATCCCCGGCCAGGACCCGCAGCCCGACAAGACCACCAAGGCGGATGCGATCGGCGATGCTGCCAATGTTCCGGTACCGCTGCCGCGTCCCACGTCCTTCTAAAGGCAAGTCCCATGAGCCTGCATGCAGACCGGATCCCGGTCACCATCCTCACCGGCTTTCTCGGTGCAGGAAAGTCGACGCTTCTGAACCGGATCCTCAAGGATCCCGCGATGAACGAAGCGGCCGTCATCATCAACGAGTTCGGCGATGTCGGTATCGACCACCTGCTGGTCGAAAGCTCCGGCGATGCGATCATCGAGCTTTCGGATGGATGCCTCTGCTGCACGGTGCGCGGCGAACTCGTCGATACGCTGGCCAATCTGATGGATGCGATCCAGACCGGGCGCGTGAAGGCTGTGAAGCGCATCGTCATCGAGACGACGGGGCTTGCCGATCCGGCGCCGGTGATGCAGGCGATCATGGGCAATCCGATCATTGCCACGAATTTCCAGCTGGATGGCGTCGTCACCGTCGTCGATGCGGTCAACGGGCTGCAGACGCTCGACAATCACGAGGAAGCCCGCAAGCAGGTAGCGGTTGCCGACCGGCTGATCGTCTCCAAGCGGCCGATGGCCGATGTGGCGCTGCTAAAGGCCCTGGAAGCGCGGCTGCGCGATCTCAATCCGCGGGCGGCGCTGATGGATGCCGATGGCGGGGAGGCCGGGACGGCTGCGGTTCTCGTCAACGGGCTCTACGATCCTGAAACGAAGATTGCCGATGTCGGCCGCTGGCTGCGCGATGAAGATGCTCATGATGCGCATCATCATCACCACCATGACCATGGTCACGATGATCATCACGGGCATCACCACCACCATCACGGCCACGACGATCAGGATCCACACGACGTGAACCGTCACGATGCCTCGATCCGGTCCTTCTCGATCGTCGAGGAGAAGCCGATCGATCCGATGGCGTTGGAGATGTTCATCGATCTGCTGCGCTCGGCGCATGGCGAGAAGCTGCTGCGAATGAAGGCGATCGTCGCGGTATCGGACAGGCCGGACAAGCCGCTGGTGCTGCATGGCGTGCAGAACATCTTCCATCCCCCGGTGCGACTGCCTGCATGGCCTGACGCCAGCGACCGGCGCACGCGCATGGTGCTGATCACCAAGGATCTGCCGGAGGATTTCGTGAAGACGCTGTTCGATGCGTTTCTCGGCAAGCCGCGTATCGATACGCCGGATCGCGCCGCGCTGCACGACAATCCGCTCGCCATTCCCGGCATGAAGATCTGAGGCTTATTTCCTGCGGATCAGGAAGCTGTGACCGGTCTCGGTTTTTTCCGTTTCCAGCAACTGATGACCGTCTTCGTTGCAGAAATGCGGGATGTCGATGCCTGCCAGCGGGTCCGTGGTTTCGACGCGGATCAGGGCGCCGCTTGCCATGGATGACATCTTGCGGCGCGTCTTCAGGACGGGCAGGGGGCACTTCAGACCGCGCAGGTCATAAGTGACGGCGTCGGTACCGCTCAATTCTTGGACCAGAATTTCCAGAACGGCTTCTTGGAGGCGTCGGCAGTTTCCTGCGGCGGCTCGGGTGCGAAGGCGAGCGGGTTCTGCTGCGGAACCGGAACGTTTGGAGGCGTTGCTGCTGCCACCGCCGTGGCGTTGGCTGCGGCCGGAGCGGCGGCGGGCGCTGCCGTAGCCGGCGCTGCTGCCGGGGCAGCGGATGCGATCGCGGCTTCCGGGACCGTCGCCGGGACAGCCGGCTTCGACATCATGCCTTCGAGTTCGGCGACCTTGACCATGCGGCCAGCTTCCAGCGAGGTGCCGGTCGGGGCGTAGGCGAGTTCGCGGCCCTTGCGGGTCTTGGCGACGACGGCTTTGCGCTCGGCTTCTGTCGGATCGTACCAGGCGAGGCCGTCGAACTTCTTCTCGGCCTTGGCATAATCCATCGCGTAGGTCTTGTCGTAGGACGACAGCGCGGATGCGAGTGCCGGAGGCGTCGACATGGCCGGGCACTTGCCGGCAGGATTGAAGGCGCCGCCATCGGTGGTCTGCTGGTTGAAGACGTATTTCTTCTCGCAGACATTGACGTCAGGCGGACGCTTGGTGACTTCGAAATTGTCGTAGCCGACCTTCAGCATCTTCCAGAAGTCGTAGCTCGGATCGAGCCGGTGCTTGTACATGTTCTCCGCGGTCATGCGGAACGGGAAGGCCTGCAGCTGCACCGAGGTCTGGCCGCCCTTGAAGGCGTCGCGCGCGAAGGCGTAGATCTCGAGAACCTGCTCGTCGGTCATCGAGTAGCAGCCGGACGATGAGCAGGCGCCGTGGATCATCAGATCGGAACCCGTACGGCCGTTGACGGCGTCATACTTGTTCGGGAAGCCGGTATTGATCGCGAGATAATATTTCGAATTCGGGTTCAGATTGGCACGGGTGAGGTTGTAGAAACCTTCCGGGGCCTGACGGTCGCCGGTCTTCACCTTCGGGCCTAGGCGGCCGGACCAGGCGCAGATCTTGTAGTCGGCGATCTTGTCGAAACGGTTGTCGGTCTTCGCCTTCCAGATCTCGAGCGCGCCTTCCTCTTTGAAGATGCGGATCAGGATCGGCGAATTGCGATCCATGCTCTTGGCGCTCATCTGCGCCAGGATGCGCGGCGGCAGCGGTTGCTCCACCTTGTTCTTGACGGTGGAGAGGTCGATCTTGCTGGCGGATTCGAGAGTGTCGTTGCAGCCCGCAAGTGCGAGCGCCATCAGCGACACGTAGGCGAAATGACGAATGCGCATTCAACTAGCCCAACTAAGGATTCAGCCCACTCCGCACGCAGAGTTCCGGGCATTACCAGGAATCATAGGCGGCTTATACTTTACAAATCCTTACCAGCCTATGACCTGCCTGCGGCGCCCCCGCAAGCACGAAGTTCGGTAGATAACATTATTGTGGCCAAGATTTGGCCCCAATCGGGCCATTTTCACTGGCTTTGCCTTAGAGGTTACGACCCATCGACAGGAATTTCTGTCGGCGGTCGTTGCGCAGCTGCTCGCCGGTGCGCGGCGAAAGCTCGGCGAGAGCGTTGGCGATGACATCGCCGGTCGCGGCAATGACGTTGTCCGGATCGCGGTGCGCGCCACCGAGCGGCTCCGGAATGATGCCGTCGATGATGCCCAGCGATTTCAGGTCTTCGGCGGTGATCTTCATGTTGGTCGCCGCTTCCTTGGCGCGGGTGGAATCGCGCCAGAGGATCGAAGCCGCGCCTTCCGGCGAGATCACGCTGTAGATCGAATGCTCGAGCATGAAGACCTTGTTGCCGGTGGCGATGGCGATCGCGCCGCCCGAACCGCCTTCGCCGATGACGACGGAGATGATCGGAACCTTGACGCCAAGGCACATTTCCGTGGAGCGGGCGATGGCTTCCGCCTGGCCGCGCTCTTCAGCACCGACGCCCGGATAGGCGCCTGCGGTATCGACGAGGGTCACGACCGGGAGGCCGAAGCGGTCTGCCATTTCGAGAACGCGGATCGCCTTGCGATAGCCTTCAGGACGGGCGCTGCCGAAATTGTGCTTCAGGCGGCTCTTGGTGTCGTTGCCCTTTTCCTGGCCGATGACGGCGACAGGCTGGCCACGGAAACGGGCGAGGCCGGCCTGGATGGCGGCGTCCTCGGAAAACTTGCGGTCGCCGGCGAGCGGCGTGAATTCCTGGAACAGCACCTTGGCATAATCGACGAAATGCGGACGCTGCGGATGGCGCGCGACCTGCGTCTTCTGCCAGGCGTTGAGCTTGGAATAGATATCGACCATCGCTTCGCGAACGCGAACTTCGAGGCGGCCGACTTCATCCGACGTGTCGATGCTCTCGCCCTCGGACGCGAGCTTCTTCAGTTCGATGATCTTAGCTTCGAGGTCGGAGATCGGCTTTTCGAAGTCGAGATAGTTGTGCATGAGGTGCGTTTCCGTTCCTTGTGCCCAGGGCAAATTGCTAGCGTCGCCCCTTGTCGCCGGTCCTATTCGTGCTTTTTCGCCTGTTTTGCAAGAGGGTGATGCGTTTGCACCAGTTGTTGCAGGCGTTCTTCGAGGACGTGGGTATAGATCTGCGTGGTCGAAATGTCCGAATGTCCCAAGAGTTCCTGCACGACGCGAAGGTCTGCGCCATTGGCCAGGAGATGGCTGGCAAAGGCGTGGCGCATCACGTGCGGCGAGATCATCGACGGCGTCAGCCCGGCCCGGATCGACAGGTTCTTGAGATCGCGGGCAAAGACCTGACGGGGAAGATAACCTTCCTTCGAGGCAGCCGGAAAGAGCCAGGGGCTTTCCACTGGCTGTTTGCTATTGGCGTTTTCCACTGCCATCGAGCGGCCATAGACCTTCAACGCGGCGATCGCCGATTGGGAGAGCGGAACGAGGCGTTCTTTGTTGCCCTTGCCGCGGATGATCAGGAAGCGGCCTTCCTGATCGAGGACGCGGGCGGGAAGCGAGACGAGCTCGCTGACGCGCATGCCGGTCGCGTAGAGCAGCTCCAGCAGGGCGAGCATACGCTGGCGCTGCAGCTGGCCGGGCGCTGCGTCCGACGCTTCCTGCTCGGCCTGCGTCAGCAGTTTGGTCACTTCCGCGACACCCATTGTCTTCGGCAGGGCGCGGCCTTTCTTCGGCGCGTCGAGGATGCCTGTCGGATCGTCGGTGCGGATGCCTTCGGCATAGAGAAACTTGTAGAATTGCCGCATGGCGGCGAGGCGGCGTGCCTGGGAGGAGGGTTTGAAGCCCTGGCTTGCGAGCGAGGAGAGATAGGCGGTCAGATCGGCGGAAGCGGCTTCGGTCAGGCGCACGCTCTTGCCGCTCAAGAATCCGTGCAGGTCGTCGAGGTCGCGCTCATAGGAGAGCAGCGTGTTTTGAGCTGCGCCACGTTCGGCGCTCATCATCTCGAGAAAGGCTTCCACATGGGCGCGTCCGAGATCCCGCATCGGCTCACTTCTTTGCAGGGGCAATCGTTCCCGTCGCCGGCGGATTGATGCGCTCGGAGGGGATGCGGATCGTCACGTCACGGGGCTGCGGCTCGACGAAGGTCACGAGTGCGACCATGCCGCCATAGATGATCCCGGCTATGGCAGCCAAGACAGCCAGAAAGCGGAAGAGGGTCGGCATTCCAGAACTCCATGGGCTCGGCTTCTTTTTAGGAAGAAGCGTGATTGCGTGCAAGAAGCGGCATTTGGATCATGTTTCCCTTGCCCGCGACTTGACGCTGTACCTGCATTTGTCGATACCGTTTGCAAACAAAGTGTGAATAGATCGATGAGTGATCCCGTTCTGACAATTGCAGACAGTCTGAAAGACAGAGCTCGCGCCGCGCTCGGGTCCCGCAATCTTATCCTTGTCGGCCTCATGGGTGCCGGGAAATCCTCCGTCGGCCGCCTCGTCGCGAGCCAGCTCGGCATTCCCTTCGTCGATAGCGATGTCGAGATCGAGCGCGTGTCGCGCATGACGATTACCGAGCTGTTTGCCGCCTACGGGGAAGAAGAATTCCGGGCGCTGGAAACCCGGGTGATGAAGCGGCTTTTAAAGAACGGCCCGCGCGTGGTTTCCACCGGCGGCGGTGCGTTCATCAACGATCGCACCCGCAAGCATATCAAGAAGGGCGGCCTATCGCTCTGGCTGAAAGCCGATCTCGACGTGCTCTGGGAGCGAGTCAACAAGCGCGATACCCGGCCGTTGCTGAAGACCGAGAACCCGAAGCAGACGCTCGAAAACCTGATGAATGCGCGATACCCGGTCTATGCGCAGGCTGACGTCACCGTTCTGTCGCGGGACGTGCGCAAGGAACTGATGGCCGACGAAGTCTTGAAGGCCGTGATCGAATACCAAACCGAAAGTGCAGTGCCATGAATGCGATCGCTTCCGTTGCCACCGAAAAGAAGGTGCATGTGCCGCTCGGCGAGCGCGCCTACGACATCCTGATCGGTCCAGGGCTGATTGCGCGCGCCGGTGCGGAGATCACCTCGCGCCTAAAGGGCCGCAAGGCTGCCGTGATCACCGATGCGAATGTCGCGCCGATTTATCTTGATGCGCTGGTCGCGAGCCTCGAAGCCGCTGGCATTACCGCTTCTTCGCTCGTCCTGCCGGCGGGCGAGAAGACCAAGAGCTTCGAGCATCTGATGACTGTCTGCGACAAGGTGCTGGAAGCCCGTGTCGAGCGGAACGACTATGTCGTCGCACTCGGCGGCGGTGTGATCGGCGATCTTGCGGGCTTTGCAGCCGGAATCGTGCGCCGCGGCGTGCGCTTCGTGCAGGTGCCGACGTCGCTTCTTTCGCAGGTGGATTCCTCCGTCGGCGGCAAGACCGGTATCAATAGCCGTCACGGCAAGAACCTCATCGGCGTGTTTCATCAGCCGGATCTGGTTCTCGCCGATACCGACGTGCTGAATACGCTGACGGAACGCGAATTCCGTGCCGGTTATGCCGAAGTCGCGAAATATGGCTTGATCGACAAGCCGGATTTCTTTGCCTGGCTGGAGAAGAACTGGCAGGCGGTCTTTGCTGGTGGCGATGCCCGGATCGAGGCGATCGCCACGAGCTGCCAGGCGAAGTCCGATGTCGTCGTCGCCGACGAGCGGGAAAATGGACCCCGTGCGCTTCTCAACCTCGGGCATACGTTCGGACACGCGCTGGAAGCCGCCACGGCCTATGACAGCGCCCGGCTCGTGCATGGCGAAGGCGTTTCGATCGGCATGGTGCTGGCACATGAGTTTTCGGCGCGCATGAACCTTGCGAGCCCTGACGATGGCAAGCGCGTCGAGAAGCATCTGAAAGAAGTTGGCCTGCCGACGCGCATGTCCGATATTCCGGGCGAGCTGCCGCCGGCAGAGCGGTTGATGGAGGCGATGGCGCAGGACAAAAAGGTCAAGAACGGCAAGTTCACCTTCATCCTGACGCGCGGCATCGGCCAGTCCTTTATCGCCGACGACGTACCGCAATCCGAAGTGTTGAGTTTCCTGAAGGAAAAGCACCCTCAATGAGCATCGAAGGCACGCTGGCATTTCTTTCCGTCTACTGGCCAGAAATCGTCTCCATCGTGGCCCTCGTCCTCATGTCTGCCTTCTTCTCCGGCTCGGAAACGGCTTTGACCGCCGTTTCGCGCAGCCGCATCCATACGCTTGAGGCGAATGGCGAGGAGCGCGCCGGCGTCGTGCGCGAGCTGATCGAACGGCGCGACCGGCTGATCGGCGCCATGCTGATCGGCAATAACCTCGCCAATATTCTCTCCTCGTCGCTGGCAACCAGCCTGTTCCTCGGGCTTTTCGGCAATTCGGGCGTGGCGCTCGCGACGCTGGCGATGACCGTCATTCTCGTCATCTTTGCCGAAGTGCTCCCGAAGAGCTGGGCGATCTCGACGCCTGACCGCTTTGCGCTGGGCGTCTCGCGTCCCGTCAAGATGTTTGTCGCCGTCGTCGGCCCGGTCTCGTCCTTCATCAATGGAATCGTTCGCAGGATCCTCGGCATTTTCGGGATCACGCTTTCACGCGAAACGTCGATGCTGACGGCGCATGAGGAGCTTCGTGGCGCGGTCGATCTGCTCCACCGCGAAGGATCGGTGGTCAAGGCTGACCGCGACCGTCTCGGTGGGGTGCTCGATCTCAGCCAGCTCGAGCTTTCCGACATCATGGTCCACCGCATGGCGATGCGGGCGATCAATGCAGACGATGCCCCGGAGGCGATCGTCCGCATCATTCTCGAAAGTCCCTATACACGCATGCCGCTGTGGCGTGGAACGATCGACAACATCATCGGCGTCGTCCACGCCAAGGACCTGCTGCGGGCGCTGGCCGAGCCGAATGTCGAGCCTGAGAATCTCGATATCGTGAAGATCGCACAGAAGCCGTGGTTCGTGCCGGACAGCACCAATCTGGAAGACCAGCTGAACGCGTTCCTGCGTCGCAAGCAGCATTTCGCCGTCGTCGTCGACGAGTATGGCGAAGTGCAGGGCATTGTGACGCTGGAGGATATCCTCGAAGAGATCGTCGGCGATATTTCCGATGAGCACGATATCGACATGCAGGGCGTGCGGCAGGAGGCGGATGGGTCGATCGTCGTCGATGGCGGCGTGCCGATCCGCGATCTCAACCGCGCCCTCGATTGGCAGCTGCCAGACGAGGAGGCGACGACGATCGCCGGTCTGGTCATCCACGAGTCGATGACTATTCCCGAAGAGCGCCAGGCTTTCACCTTCTATGGCAAGCGGTTCATCGTCATGAAGCGCGAGAAGAACCGCATCACCAAGCTGCGCATCCGCCCGGCGGAAGAAGAAGCGACCAAGGCGCTCTGAGCGGTTTTCGGTTGGATTGCCGGGCGGGAATGCCTATATGGAGGCTGTCTCCGCTACCAGCGGGTGGCTTCACCGGGTGCTGCCGGTTCGACGGCAAGGGCGTGCAGTCCGGCGTCGAGCTCCGGCTTCAACAGCTCGGTGATGGCACGGTGGCGGGCGAGCCTCGTCATTCCTGAAAATTTTTCAGAGACGATGCGAACGCGCATATGCGTTTCGCCTGTTCCTGTTATGTCAGGCTGGTGCCCGGCGTGGAGATGGCTTTCGTTGATGACGCTCAAACGTTCGGGCGCGAAAGCCTCGGTGAGTTTTTCTTCAATGCGGGCCTGCAGGGTCACGTTTTCGTCTCGTTGCTTGTGAAAAAAAGGGTTCCCAAGAAGCCAGCAACATTCCCGTTTGTCAATTCTTGTTGTCGCTTCGCGGCAGCCCCATAATTAGCGCCGTCATGAGACTTGATTCCAAATATTTCGATCGCATCCGGACCCGCCGCAAACGCGAGCAGGAGCCCGAAAAGGCTCCTCCGGTCTGTCAGTGGGATGGCTGCGATCAAAAAGGCGTGCATCGCGCTCCCGTCGGGCGCAATGCCGAGGGGCAGTTCTTTCTGTTCTGTTTCGAGCACGTCAAGGAATACAACAAGGGCTACAACTATTTCTCCGGCCTGTCGGACGGCGAGATCGCGCGCTATCAGAAAGAGGCGATCACCGGCCACCGGCCGACCTGGACGGTCGGCGTCAACAAGGATGCCAAGAACAGCCCGCTGCATTCGGACGTCCGTTCCGGCTCCTACAATCGCGTCCGTGACCCATTCGGCTTCGTCAGCGGCACCAAGGGCGCCGGTCCGCGTTTTCCCGAGCAGCAGCGCAAGCTGAAGAGCCTGGAAGCGAAGGCTTTCGACACGATGGGGCTGGAGGCGAATGCGACCTCGGCCGAGATCAAGACGCGCTACAAGGAGCTCGTCAAGAAGCATCACCCGGATGCCAATGGCGGCGACCGTGGCTCCGAAGAGCGTTTCCGCGCCGTCATCCAGGCCTATCAATTGTTGAAGCAGAACGGTTTTTGTTAATTCCCGTCCTTGCTCTCCGCCTTCAATCGGGTATGGTCCAAATCGGCTAGGGCCGCAGGCCAACGCGGCATGCATTATTGCGTTTTGCTTCTGGCGCCTTTGCCTTCCTTCCGGACGCGGCGTTTCTTGTCCGGGACTTTGTTCTAAAATGCTCGGGCGTCATCATCCCGCCGAGGTTTCATTTCAGTCCCGGAGAAGCATCGCCGACGTTCTCACCACGGACGGCGCGGAATAGAACTGCGGCGTCGTGGTCGCGAAATGGCCTGAGAGATATGGCCGGGTGTTTTGCCCGCCTTGGAGACGTGATGAGCAAGATTGACTTAGATATTCCCGCTCTGCCGGATACCACCGTTTCGGTCCGGGAGGTTTTCGGTATCGATTCCGATATTCGCGTTCCCGCCTACAGCAAGGGCGACGCCTATGTTCCGGATCTCGATCCCGACTATCTCTTCGATCGCGAGACGACGCTCGCCATTCTTGCAGGCTTTGCGCATAACCGCCGCGTCATGATCTCCGGCTATCACGGCACGGGTAAGTCCTCGCATATCGAGCAGGTTGCTGCGCGCCTCAACTGGCCGTGCGTGCGTATCAACCTCGACAGCCATGTCAGCCGTATCGATCTCATCGGCAAGGACGCGATCGTCGTCAAGGACGGCCTGCAGGTTACTGAATTCAAGGACGGCATCCTGCCCTGGGCCTACCAGCACAATGTTGCGCTGGTCTTCGACGAATACGACGCCGGCCGCCCTGACGTCATGTTCGTTATCCAGCGCGTTCTGGAATCCGCCGGCCGCCTGACGCTGCTCGACCAGAGCCGCGTTATCCGTCCGCACCCGGCTTTCCGCCTGTTCGCGACCGCCAACACCGTTGGTCTCGGCGATACGACCGGCCTCTATCACGGCACGCAGCAGATCAACCAAGCACAGATGGACCGCTGGTCGATCGTGACGACGCTGAACTATCTGCCGCATGACCACGAAGTGAACATCATCGCCGCCAAGGTGAAGACCTTCGGCAAGGACAAGGAAGGCCGCGACACCGTTTCGAAGATGGTGCGCGTTGCCGACCTGACGCGCGCTTCCTTCATGAACGGCGACCTGTCGACCGTCATGAGCCCGCGTACCGTCATCACCTGGGCCGAGAATGCCGAGATCTTCGGCGATCTCGCCTTCGCGTTCCGCGTCACCTTCCTCAACAAGTGCGATGAGCTTGAGCGTGCGCTCGTGGCCGAGCATTATCAGCGTGCCTTTGGCGTCGAGCTGAAGGAAAGCGCTGCCAATATCGTGCTGGAGGCCTAAGGCCGGTCGATCATGGCATCTCGTGGTGACAATTCGAAAGCCAAGCCCAACGGCCCTGTCGATGTGGAGCCGTTGCGGCGTGCGATAACCGGCTGCGTTCGCGCAATCGCCGGTGACGACGAAGTCGAAGTGACCTTCGCCAACGAACGTCCGGGAATGACGGCCGAGCGTATCCGGCTGCCCGAGCTTTCAAAGCGCCCGACGGCGCATGAGCTGGCGGTGACCCGCGGTCTCGGCGATTCCATGGCGCTCCGGCTTGCCTGCCACGACGAGAAGGTTCACACGACGATGGCACCGCAGGGCTCGGATGCCCGCGCGGTCTTCGATGCCGTCGAGCAGGCGCGTGTCGAGTCGATCGGTGCGCTGCGCATGGAGGGCATGGCTGCAAACCTGCGCTCCATGACCGAGGAAAAATACGCCAAGGCCAATTTCTCCGGCATCGAACGCCAGGAAGATGCGCCGATCGGCGAAGCCGTCGCCATGATGGTCCGCGAGAAGCTGACCGGTCAGAAGCCGCCAGCGTCCGCAGGCAAGGTGCTCGATCTCTGGCGGCGCTTCATCGAAGACAAGGCCGGTGCCGAGCTCGATAACCTCTCGAACGTTATCAACGACCAGCATGCCTTTTCGAAGGTGATCCGCAACATGCTGTCGGCCATGGAAATGGCCGAGGAGTATGGCGACGACGACAGCGAGCCGGAGACCGACGAGGATTCGGATCAGGACGATCAGCCGAGCGGCGACGAGCAGGATCAGGACGAAGTCGACGAAGATGCCGGCTCGGATGCAGCGCCTGTCGAAGACAGCGAAGTTGCCGACGAGCAGATGGAGGACGGCGAGACCGAAGGCGCCGAGATCTCCGACGACGACATGATGGAAGAGGGTGAGGACGATTCCGAGACGCCGGGCGAAACCCGCCGTCCGAACACGCCTTTTGCCGATTTCAACGAAAAGGTCGACTACCACGTCTTTACCGAGGAATTCGACGAGATCATCACGGCCGAGGAGCTGTGCGACGCTGCCGAGCTGGAGCGCCTGCGCGCCTTCCTCGACAAGCAGCTGGCGCATCTGCAGGGTGCCGTCGGGCGTCTCGCGAACCGCCTACAGCGCCGCCTGATGGCGCAGCAGAACCGCTCCTGGGATTTCGACCTTGAAGAGGGTTACCTCGATCCGGCGCGCCTGACGCGCATGATCATTGACCCGATGCAGGCCCTGTCCTTCAAGATGGAGCGCGACACACAGTTCCGCGATACCGTCGTGACGCTGCTGATCGACAATTCCGGTTCGATGCGCGGACGTCCAATCACGGTTGCCGCGACCTGCGCCGATATTCTGGCCCGCACGCTGGAGCGCTGCGGCGTCAAGGTCGAGATCCTCGGCTTCACGACCAAGGCCTGGAAGGGCGGGCAGGCGCGCGAGAGCTGGCTTGCCAATGGCAAGCCGCAGACGCCGGGCCGCCTCAACGACCTGCGTCATATCATCTACAAGTCCGCCGATGCTCCGTGGCGCCGCGCCCGCAGCAATCTCGGCCTGATGATGCGCGAAGGCCTGCTGAAGGAAAACATCGACGGCGAGGCGCTGATCTGGGCGCATAACCGCCTTCTCGCCCGCCGCGAGCAGCGCCGTATCCTGATGATGATTTCGGACGGTGCGCCGGTCGATGACTCGACGCTGTCAGTCAATCCGGGCAACTACCTGGAGCGGCACCTGCGCGCCGTCATCGAGCAGATCGAGACGCGTTCGCCGGTCGAGCTGTTGGCCATCGGTATCGGCCATGACGTGACGCGCTATTATCGCCGTGCCGTCACGATCGTCGATGCGGACGAACTTGCAGGCGCGATGACCGAGCAGCTGGCTTCGCTCTTCGAGGATCATGCCGCCGCCCCGCGTGGCGGGCGCCTCCGCCGCGCCAGCTGACCCATATGATCGCTCTTTCCCGCGTGGCCATGCTTGCCGCCTGCCTCGCGGGATTGCCGTCTGCCGTCTTCGCAGAAAGCGCTCCGATCGAGAGCCGCGTCATCACCACCTTCAAGATCGGCTCTGACGAAACCAGGTTCGGCCCGCTGGAATTTATCGGCGGGCTGGAGATGGTTTCGAGCAACCGGATCTTCGGCTCGTGGTCGTCGATCAAGGTCGATCCGGACCGCAAGCATGTGGCGGGCGTTCTCGACACCGGCCACTGGCTGACGGGTTCGCTGGTGCGCGATGCGCAGGGTCGCCTCTCCGGTCTTGCCGATGTCGATATCACGCCGATGCAGGATCGCACGGGCCGCAGTTTCGAAGGTAAGGGCCGTATGGATGCCGAGGGGCTGGCGCTCGACAGGGACCGGGCGCTGGTCTCCTTCGAGGGCAATCACCGCGTCGATATCTATCCGCGCCAAGGCTTCGCGACATCAGCTGCCGTTGGCACGCTGCCGATCCTCATTCCGCGCGACGAGCTCAGGGGCAACCGCAGCCTCGAGACGGTGGCAATCGCGCCCGCAGAAAGCGCCCTGAAGGGCGCTGCAGTCATCGTTTCGGAAGAGAGCCTTGATGATGACGGAAACGTCTATGCGGCGATCCTGGAGGGGCCGCTGAAGGGCCGGTTTACCGTCAGCCGCACAGATGATTTCGACCCGACCGACGGGGCGTTCCTGCCGGATGGCGACTTGCTGCTTCTGGAGCGGCGCTTCAACATGGCAAACGGTATCGGCATGCGCATCCGGCGGATCGCGGCTGCCGAAATCCGGCCCGGTTCCGTTGCAACGGGCAAGGTGCTGATGACCGCCGATTTCGGTTATCAGATAGACAATATGGAAGGGCTCGATGCCTTCCAGGCCGAGGATGGCTCGACCCATATCATCCTTGTCTCGGACGACAACCATTCGATCCTGCAGCGGAACATGATGCTGGAATTCCGGCTCCTCGACTGAGCGCGCCGCCGAACAACTGTCACAACTCTCCGCTATCTGCTCCCTCCCTTCACCCATTTCGAGAGAGCCATGCTGAACATCCATGTCATGGGAGCCTCAGGCTCCGGCACCACCACGCTCGGTCAGGCGCTCGCCGAAAAGCTCGGGATCCGTCATCTCGATACCGATCACTTCTTCTGGATGCCGACCGATCCGCCCTTCACGACGCAGCGGCCGGTCGAGGCACGCGTAGAAATGCTCCGCGAGGCGATCGGGGCCGCCGATGGCTGGGTGCTCTCGGGCTCGGCGCTGAAATGGGCGGCCGAGTTCGAGCCGCTCTACGATCTTATCGTGTTTCTCAAGATCGATCCTGCAATGCGCATGGCGCGCATCCGGCGGCGTGAGGAGACGCGCTACGGCGACCGGATCAAGCCGGGCGGCGATATGGCGGAGAAGAGCCGGGAGTTTCTGGAATGGGCCGAGAGCTATGATACGGCGGGGCCGGAGCGGCGGAGCGCTGCCTCGCATGAGGAATGGCTGAAGGAGAGGGCCACGCCGTTGCTGAGGCTCGACTCGTCACAGCCGGTCGGCGATCTCGTTGCGCAGGTTCTGGGCCATGCAGCCGTCATGGCGAAAAGGCCGCAAGCTTAGCGCCGGCGGCCTTTGCTGCAATCAGCGGGCAGGCGTTGCCTGCATCGGGCGCAGGGTGTTCATCAGCGCGCCATAGGGCAGCAGCATGATGAGGCCGACCAGCATCTTCACCGTGAAGTCGCCGAGCGCCCAGGAAATCCAGCGCGGGGCCTCGATCGAGAGCACGCCGAGGATCGGTGCCGTTTCGAGCGCGAAGGGTTCGTTCGGGCCGAAGAAGACAAAGAAGGCGGCGAAGGCGAACGAGAAGAATATGATCGTATCGAGCGCCGAGCCGATCAGCGAGCCGACCAGCGGCGCGCGCCACCAGGCCTGACGGCGAAGGCGGTTGAAGACCGAGATGTCGAGCAGCTGGCCCGCGAGATAGGCGGAGCCGGAAGCGATCGCGATGCGAGGAACGGCCGTGTAGAAGGACAGGCCGACGCCGACGACGAAGCCTGCGAAAACGACCTTGCGGGCGGTCTGCGGGCCGAACTGGCGGTTTGTCAGGTCGGTGATCAGGAAGGCGATCGGATAGGTGAAGGCGCCCCAGGTCAGGATGTCGGCAAGATTGATGCCGGCAACCGTGGCGTTCAGCGGAAACTGAACGAGGAAGTTGGAGGCGACGACGACGAGCGTCATCAGGGCCACATAGATAAGCAGATAGCGTGTCTTCAGCATTTTTTTATCCTGGGTGATGCCACCAGTTGGAGTGAACAAATTTTGGCCGGCACCATGCCGGCAAAGCAAAAGGCTTGTCCGGTATCAACCGTGCAAGCCTTTTGAAACTTTCGAGAAGAAAGCTGGCCGATGCTTAAGCAGCGGCAGCGGCTTCTGCAGTCTTCTTGACGATCTGGCGGCGCAGCAGACGAGCGCGCATCGACAGTTCGTTTTCGCTTGCCTTGATCAGGAACGCATCGAGACCACCGCGGTGTTCAACCGAACGCAGAGCGTGGGCCGAAACACGGAGACGGTAACGCTGGCCGAGAGCGTCGGAAATCAGCGTAACCTGGCACAGGTTCGGCAGGAAACGACGCTTGGTCTTGTTGTTGGCATGGCTGACATTGTTGCCAACGAGGACGGCCTTGCCGGTCAATTCGCACACGCGAGACATTTGACACCTATTCTTGTTTTTCTCAGCCATCAAATTGCGACGCACGGCAAAACCGGGCTTGCAATCCAAGGCCATGATTGGAAAGTTGCGGTTCTATAGTCAGAGCGGCCGCCCGCGTCAAGCCAAACCTTGGCCTTTCCCGCAATTCTGTCAAAAAGCTCGTGTTTGCTTCGCGGGGCGGGCAGAGTATAGACCGCTTAACAGGGCAGGTTTCGCCCGTCAAACAAGGCTTACTTCATGGCTCTTTCGGGCAGACGAATTTTGATCGCGGCAATCGCGGCGCTGATGGCCGTTCCGGCAGGTGCGGAAGAAATCCGCCATCGCACGGAATATCGCGTCGCCCTCGGCATCCTGCCGATCGCGCGTGCGGCCTTCGTCACCAAGATCGAGGATGACAAGAGCTACAAGGTTTCCGGCGATATCAGTTCGGCGGGCCTTGCCGATCTGGTGACGACGATCTCGGCCAAGACCAGTGTCGACGGCGTCATCCGCGACGACCGGCTGCAGGCGCAGCGCTATTACCTCTATTACAAGAGCGGCAAGCGGGCGCGCACCTATGAGGTCCGCTATGCCAACGGCAATATCGTCTCGACGACGGTGAAGCCGGAGCGGAAGCTACCGAACAATTGGGTCAATCTCAAGCCGGGCGATATGCGCGCCGTCCTCGACCCGATCTCCGGGCTGATCTTCCCCGGCGATACGAAACTCTGCTCGCAACGGCTGCCGATCTATGACGGCGAGATGCGCATGGATCTGGTGCTGTCGCCCAAGGGATCGAAAGATTTCGAAACGGATGGCTTCGCCGGTCAGGCGACGGTCTGCAGCGTGCGCTTCGTGCCGAAGGCCGGATACAAGAAGGGCCGCAAGGATATCGATTACCTCAGCAAGAGCGGCCAGATGGAAATCTGGTTTGCCAAGGCCGACGCCGCGAATGTATATGCTCCTGTCTACGTCAGTATTCCGACGCAGTACGGAACAGTGACGATCAAGGCAGTGAAATACAGCGCAAGCTGACGGAGCCTGTCTCCGGTTTCGGGGGACATGATGAAGCTTCGGGCGACTTTGATCGGGTTCACGGCCATTCTGATGTGGTCGTTTCTGGCGCTCTTTACTGCCGCCTCCGGCAAGATGCCGCCTTTTCAGCTTTCGGCGATCTGCTTTGCCATCGGCAGTATTCCCGGCATTGCCGTCCTCGTTCTCAATCCCTCGCGCCTGGTGCTGCTGAAGCAGCCGGCAAAGGTGTGGATCATCGGGATCGCCGGTCTCTTCGGCTACCACTTTCTCTATTTCACGGCGCTCAGGAACGCTCCGGCCGTCGAGGCGGGTCTGATCGCCTATCTCTGGCCGCTGCTGATTGTCGTCGGCTCTGCGCTGCTGCCGGGCGAGAGGTTGCGCTGGTATCACCTTGCTGGGGCGCTGGCCGGGCTCTGCGGCACGTTCCTGATCGTCGGCCGCAACGGCATCAATTTCGATGGCGCTTATGCCGTCGGCTATGGCGCAGCTTTCCTCTGCGCCTTCACCTGGTCCGGTTACTCGCTGCTGACGCGCCGTTTCGATGCCGTGTCGACGGATGTCGTGACCGGCTTCTGCCTGGCGACCTCCATCCTTTCGCTGATCTGCCATATCGGCCTGGAGACGACGGTCTGGCCGGAAACGTCCTTTGAATGGCTGGCTGTGGTCGGCCTCGGGCTCTTCCCGGTCGGAGCAGCTTTTTATGCCTGGGATTACGGTGTGAAGAACGGCGATATCCAGATCCTCGGTGCTGCCAGCTATGCGGCGCCGCTGCTTTCGACGCTGATCCTGACGCTGTTCGGCTTTGCCGAGCCGAGCCTGCGGATTGCCTTCGCCTGCCTGCTGGTGACCGGCGGTGCGGTGCTGGCGGCGCAGGAGATGTTCAGGCGGAAATCGGCCGCAGCGGAAGCTGCCGCGGCCGAGTAATCAGGTTTCCGGCTTCCAGTCCGGCGGTGCCATTTCGAATTTCGAGAATTCGAAACCGGGCGCCACAGTGCATCCGACCAGCGTGAATTCGCCGAGCGTTTCGGCCGATTGCCACCAGTTCGGCGGGATGATCGCCTGCGGGCGTTCACCCTTGGCGAAATCGGTGCCGAGTTTCAGCGTCTCACTGCTGCTGCCGTCTTCCGAGCGGTGCAGGGCGAGCGGCGCTCCGGCATAATAGTGCCAGACCTCGGCGGCGTCGTGGACGCGATGCCAATGCGACCGCTGCCCGGCCTTCAGGAGATAGTAGATCGCTGTCGAATGGCCGCGCTCGCCGCCATTGGTGTCGCGGAAGGTCTGTACGTACCAGCCGCCTTCCGGGTGCGGCTGCATCGAAAGCGTCTCGATGATCTCGTCTGGAGACATCAGAAATTGTCCTTGCGCTTGCGGATTTCCGCAAAGACCTCTTCGTTCGTCTTGGTTTCCATCAGCAGATTGCGCCGGATCGCCGGGTCGGCGGCGCGCAGGAAGGGGTTGGTTTCCTTTTCCAGCGCCAGCGTCGTCGGGATGGTGAAGCGTCCCTCGGCGCGCAGCGCCTCGATCTCGGCCGCGCGGGCCTTCAGCCGCTCGTTATCGGGGTCGATCGTCAGGGCGAAGCGGGCGTTCGACAGCGTGTATTCGTGGCCGAAATAGACGGCGGTCTCATCCGGCAGCACCGCAAGCTTCTGCAGCGAATGCCACATGTCGGCAGCAGGCCGCTCGAATAGGCGACCGCAGCCGAGCGCGAAGAGCGTATCGGCAGCAAAGAGCAGCTTGTCGTCCACGAAGTGATAGCAGATGTGGCCGGCGGTGTGGCCGGGCGTCTCGATCACGTTCACATTATGGTCGCCAAAGGTGAAGCTGTCGCCATCGGCCATCGTCTTGTCGAGGCCGGGAATGGCAACGGCTTCGTTGACCGGGCCGATGATCTCGCAGCCGAACTGTTCCTTCAGCGCCAGATTGCCTTCGACATGGTCGGTATGGTGATGGGTGGTGAAGATATGCGAGATGCGCCAGCCGCGGCGCGTGGCAGCCGCCTCGACGGCAGCCGCATCCGGCGCGTCGATCGTTGCCGTCAGGCCGGTTTCCGGATCATGCACGAGAACGCCAAAATTATCGGATCGGCAGAGAAAAACTTCTAATTCCAAAGGTTTCATAGTCTAAGCGGCCTCTTTCCCACGGACATGTCCGGAATGTAGAGGCTCCGGCCTTGAAGTCCAACCGCCCACTGATAACATTTAGTGCAATGCACGCGGATATTGTCGATCTACGCCAGTTTTATCATTCCGAGCTTGGCCGTCTGGCGGAGCAGTCGATTGCCATGGCGCTGTCGTCGCTCTGGGTCCGGTTGCCGCAGGAGCGATTGATCGGTCTCGGCTATGCCGTGCCTTTCCTCGACCGTTTCAGTGCCGATACCGAGCGCACCTTCGCTTTCATGCCGGCAGGGCAGGGCGCGGTGAACTGGCCGATGGGCTCGCTGTCGTCGACTGCCCTGATCTTCGACGAAGAACTGCCGCTGCCCGACTCCTCCATCGACCGCGTGCTCATGGTGCATTCGCTGGAATTTGCCGAAAGCCCACGTGAGACCTTGAAGGAGCTCTGGCGCGTGCTGGCGCCGGGCGGGCGTCTCGTCATCGTCGTGCCGAACCGCCGCGGCGTCTGGGCGCGCATGGAGCACACGCCCTTCGGCTCCGGCCGGCCCTATTCGCGTGGCCAGCTGACGCATCTGCTGCGCGAGACCAATTTTACGCCGGGCGCCACGGCCGAGGCGCTGTTCTTCCCGCCGTCCAAGCTGCGCACGGTGCTCAGCCTGCGGCGCGGCTTCGAGCGGATCGGGCGCACGCTCTGGCCGGCCTTTTCCGGCGTCATCATCGTCGAGGCGCAGAAGCGTCTCTATCAGGGCCTGCCGGTGGCCGCCCGCGCCTCGCGGCGCGTTTTTGTGCCGGTTCTGGCGCCGCACGGCGTTCCGACGACCCGCAACCGCTAAGTCCTGCTCGACAAAAGCCGCTTTCCCCTTTATTGCCACATGGCAATTTTGAGCCGGATTTCCCGGCATTTTTCCAAGGTCGAAGCTATGAGCGTTGAGAAGAGCAAGCCCGTTCCGCGTCCCGGTATCCTGGATATCGCAGCCTATGTGCCGGGCAAGGAACATGCGCCGGGCGTCGCCCGCGTCTACAAGCTCTCCTCCAACGAGACGCCGCTCGGCGCCAGCCCGAAGGCAATCGAGGCGTTCAAGAGTGCTGCCGGCAATCTCGAGCGCTATCCCGATGGCCAGGCCCATGAGCTGCGCGAAGCGATCGCTGCGGTTCATGGTCTGAATCCGGCTAACATCATGTGCGGCAACGGCTCGGACGAACTGCTCGGCCTGCTTTGTCACGTCTATCTCGGCGCCGGCGACGAAGCGATCATCACCGAGCACGGCTTCCTGGTCTACAAGATCCAGATCATGGGCGCGGGTGCGACGCCCGTGACCGTCAAGGAAAAGGATCACGCGGTCGATGTCGACGCGATCCTCGCCGCCGTGACGCCGAAGACCAAGATGGTGTTCATCGCCAATCCGGGCAATCCGACCGGAACCTATGTGCCGGTCAGCGAAATCCGCCGCCTGCAGGCAGCGCTGCCGAAGGATGTGGTGCTGGTGCTCGACGCCGCCTATGCCGAATATGTCCGCCGCAACGATTATGAATCCGGCATCGAGATCGTCTCGTCCAACGCAAACGTCGTCATGACCCGCACCTTCTCGAAGGTCTATGGTCTGGCAGCGCTCCGCGTCGGTTGGATGTATGCGCCGGCCGAGATCATCGATGCCGTCAACCGCATCCGCGGCCCGTTCAACATGAATGCGCCGGCAATCTCCGCAGGTGCTGCCGCTGTTCGCGACCAGGCGCATGTTCAGGACGCCGTCGCCTTCAACCTGATGTGGATCGAGAAGCTCAAGGGCGCCTTCGAGGCCATTGGCCTGACGGTTACGCCGTCGGTGACCAATTTCATCCTGATCCATTTCCCCGATATCGACGGCAAACGCGCTGCCGATGCCGACGAGTTCCTGACCAGCCGCGGCTACGTGCTGCGCGCGGTCAAGGGCTACGGCTTCCCGAACTCGCTGCGCATGAGCGTCGGTCCGGAAGAGGCAAACCGCGGTGTCATCGAGTCGCTCGGCGAGTTTATGGGGCGTAAGGTATGACGATCCAGTTCGACCGCATCGCGCTTATCGGTATCGGCCTCATCGGCTCCTCGATCGCCTATGACGTCAAGCGGCTCGGGATTGCCAAGGAAGTGGTGGTCTCGACCCGCAGTGCCGAAACGCTGAAGCGGGCGCAAGAGCTCGGGCTCGGCGATCGCTACGTGCCGTCGGCGGCGGAAGCCGTGAAGGGTGCGGATCTGGTGATCGTATCGGTGCCGGTTGGTGCCTCGGGAAGCGTCGCGAAGGAAATTGCCGGCACGCTGATGCCGGGCGCGATCGTCACCGATGTCGGCTCCACCAAGGCGTCGGTTATCGCGCAGATGCAGCCGCATATGCCGGAGAACATCCATTTCATCCCGGGCCACCCGCTCGCCGGTACCGAAAAGTCCGGTCCGGATGCCGGTTTTCCAGGGCTCTTCGAGCAGCGCTGGTGCATCTTTACGCCGGTTCCCGACACGGACCCGGCTGCGATTGCCAAGCTCAGGGCATTCTGGGAAGCGCTCGGCGCCCGCGTCGACGAGATGGATCCGGAACATCACGACAAGGTGCTGGCGATCGTCTCGCATCTGCCGCACATCATCGCCTACAACATCGTCGGCACCGCCGATGATCTGGAGACGGTGACGGAATCGGAAGTCATCAAGTATTCGGCATCCGGCTTCCGCGACTTTACGCGTCTGGCGGCATCCGACCCGACGATGTGGCGCGACGTCTGCCTGCACAACAAGGATGCGATCCTTGAGATGCTGGCGCGCTTCTCGGAAGATCTCGCCTATCTGCAGCGCGCGATCCGCTGGGGCGAGGGCGACAAGCTGTTCGAGCTCTTCACCCGCACCCGCACCATCCGCCGCTCGATCATCCAGGCCGGCCAGGATGTCGATGCGCCGGATTTCGGCCGCCCGCATGGGCAGGACCAGAAGAAGAGCTGATCTGGAGGCGTTTCTCGAGAAACGCCTTAGATCGGAGGGATGGACCCCAGCGGAATGAAGCCGCTGACGGTCGCCTCGCCACGATTGACCACCAGATCCACCGGGACACGATCTTTGCCGCCGGCCAGCGCCTTCAGGAGCTTGGCGGCGGTATCGACCGTCTTGGCGATCTGCGGGAAGGCCTGCTTGATGCTGTCGCGCCAGGGGCCGAGCTGCTCGATCTCCAGCTTGAACTTGCCTGACAGGAAGCCCTGCTCGTCGAAGGAGAAGGGGCCGGTCAATGTCATCACCTTGCCGTCACCAATGTCGACCACGACCTTGCGCAGCTCGCCGCTCGCGCCGTAGAGCCCCTGCCTGTCACTGCCGTCGATCATGCCGGCCTTGCCTGCGAGCGTGATGTCGGCGCTGGCTGAGAATTTCGGGAAGACCTGCGGCCAGTCCTTGATGACGGTATTGGCGTCCTGCAGCGAGATGGCGCCGTCGAGATCGCCTTCGTTCTGGCGCAGATGGATTTCCGTGCGGCCGGCATCGACGTTGATCGTCTGCCCGTCATAGGAGGAAATCGCGGTTGCTTTCAGGCCCTCGATGACGGTCGAGGTGCGGTCGATGCCGCGCAACTTGGTGATCAGGCTCGATTGCAGGTTCGCCCACTGGGCGTTGATCGTCAGGCCGTTCGCCGTGCGGATTTCGGCAGGCGAATCCAGTTCCCAGACGATATGGCCAGGCGCATAGACCTGTGCGGCGGAGCGCAGGGCGCCGAAGCTCGCGGATACGCCGTTCTTGTTGTCGTCGACATCCACTTTCGAGCAATAAAGCCCGATGCGGAAGGGATAGCCGCGGAAATCGATATCCGTGCACTCGCCGCTGACGCCAGCGGTATTGCGCGGCGCGATAGCCTTCAGCACCGTGTCCTTGAGCTGCGAGGCGGCATAGAACCAGCCGCCGGTATAGATCGCGATAACCAGAACGATGCCCAATCCAAGCCACCAGAATTTTCTGCTGCTACCGGATTGGCTTGACGCTGCCATGATGTTCTCCAATGGTGAATCGCGAATGGGAATCTCGGTCTGGCTTGCGATATGGACGAATTTTGGGTGTTTGGCTACGGATCCCTGATGTGGAATCCGGGCTTTGAGTTTGCCGAACGGTCGCAGGCTCTGATTTATGGCTACAGGCGGTCGCTCTGCGTCCGCTCATGGGTTCATCGCGGTACCGAGCAAAATCCGGGGCTCGTGCTCGGGCTCGATCGCGGCGGTTCATGCCGCGGCATGGCGTTTTCGGTAGCGCCTGAGAACTGGGAAGAGGTGATCGAGTATCTCCGCGCACGCGAACTCGTCACCAATGTCTATTTGGAGCGGAAGGTGCCGCTTCTCCTGGCTGATGGACGCGCCGTGAAGGCGGTGACCTATGTCGTCGATCGCGCGCATAGGCAGTATGCCGGCGCGCTCGATGCGCTTGAGGCGGCTCGCGTGGTCGATCGCGCAGAGGGCCAGTCGGGGCCGAACGACGCCTATGTCTTCAATACGCTTGCCCATCTGAAGGAGATGGGCATTCGCGATCATTGGCTGGAGCAGGTGGTCGGCGAAGTCGAGCGGTTGCGCGCGGCCTAGATTACGCTGACGCAGCCTTTGTCTGGCGCAGGACCGCCAGACGATCGATCGCCGTCTGCGGCAGCGGCAGGTCCGGATTGCGGGCGACGGTATCGAGCAGCAGCTCGTCGCTCGCCTTTTCCGTCACATCGATCAGATGCGCAAAGAATGCATCGGGATCCATGCCCGGCTGGATCGGGGCGAGGATCCGGACCTTGAAATGGCCGGGATAGCGCATGGTGCTGCGGCGCGGCCAGAACAGGCCGGGATGCATGGCAATGGGAACGACGGGGATGTTGAGATCGCGGTACATGCGGGCGATGCCGTATTTGTAGACCGGCTCGGCGCCCGGCGGACGGCGCGTACCCTCGGGATAGATGATCAGCTGGCGGCCGGTCGAAAGCTCTTCCTTAGTGCGCTTCAGCACCTCGACCATGACCTTGCCGCGTGCGCCGCGATCGACCGGGATCATCCGCTGCTTCTTAGCATACCAGCCGAAGAGCGGGATCCACATCAGTTCGCGCTTCAGAATATAGACCGGATCCTTCAGCCAGGGCAGGATCGCATAGGTGTCCCAGAAGGACTGATGCTTGGGCGCCAGGATATAGCTGCCATCGGGCAGGTTCTCCAGGCCTTCGATCTCGAAGGTGGTGCCGACGATCTTTTCCATCAGCCAGTGATTGGAAAGCGCCCAGTTCTTCGGGATGCGGTAGGCCGTCTCGCGCGACACGATGAAGTAATAGGGCGAGAGCATGATCATCCGGATGATCAGGTTGGCGTAGAAGATCGTGTTGAAGAGAACGGAACGCAGGGCGAGCATAAGGATTCCCGAAAAGCCTATATCCGCGGGCAGGGCGGTTGCGATCTGCCTACACGATTATCGCTTCCATAAAAAGACGGTTTGGCTCAGCCTTCGCCGCCCATCTCAGCCGAGCGCAGGCCCGGATGGCGGCCGAAGCCGGTGATATTGCGGGCGCCAGCGAGCAGCACCTTGCCATATTCCGCCAACATGACGCGCAGCGCATTCGGATCCATGAACCAGGCGCGGGTCTTCAGGTCGGAATTGACGACCGGGTAGGGAATGAACTGCGTGTCGCTATCGACATAGGCAAGTTCGGCGAGGCTCCGCGGCATGTGGTAATTGTTGGTGACCACGAGAACGCTTTTATAGCCCTTCGCGTGGATCCAGTTCGAGGCTTCCTCGGCATTGCCGATCGTGTCGATCGCGTCATAGCCAATATCGACGCAGCAATCGAAGAGATCGGCGGAACCCGTCGTCGTCTTGCGGATCTGTGCTGGTGTCGTGGAGGGATGGACGCCGGAGATCAGCAGGCGCTTGCCGGCACCCTTCTGCAGAAGCTCGACAGCCTGGTCGATGCGCTGGTAGCCGCCCGTCAGGACGACGATCGCGTCGGCCTTCGGGTCTGCCGGCGGCTTCATCGTGGTGATCGAATCGGCAAAACGCAGGAAGCCACCGAAGATCAGGGCGATGGCGAGAATGCAGGCAAATCCGCTCCAGCGCAGCATCCGGCGCAGCGGGCCGCGGCGCGGCGTCTCGACCCGGTAGCTTGCAAGCGCCGGATCGGGCCGAATAGGATTGCGTCGCGTATAGCCCATGGTCATGAGTCGTGCATATATCGAGATTGCGGCGGGGAACAGGCAAAGGCGGCGGTAAATGTGATCGCTGTCATCAGCTCGCTATCCCGTCTGTTCGTGTCGGATCGGAGCGGAGTGTATCGATCTCGTATATCGTGCGGACGACCGTAACGCGCGCCGTCAGGGTCGTCAGCAGGGCGATGATGATCATCGTCGCGAAGATGCCGGCATAGCCGAGCGCGCCGACGGAGAAGGTGCCGAACAGCGCGGTTGCCTGATCGGTCTGCGGTGTGGCGATGGTCTTGCTCTGCAGGAAGCCGGCGCTGGCGAAGAAGAGGGCGGCGAGAGCACTGCCGATCGCCGAGCCCTTGAGGCTGATCTTCAGGAAGTGCTTCTGGAATTCGGTGGCGACGAAAGAGCTTTCGGCGCCGACGAAATGCAGCACCTCGACGATATGGCGGTTGCCGGACAGGGCGCCGCGTGTCGCGAAGACGACAGTCAGCACCATGGCGGTGAAGACCAGGAGCAGGATGCCGGTGCCGATCATCACGGTCGTATGCGCCATCGAGACCAGCCGGTCGACCCAGGTTCTGTGGTCGTCCAGCGTCGCCTGCGGGATACTGTCCTTGAGCAGCGAGCGCATTGCCTCGAAATCCGGCGGATTGTTTTCATCGATCGTGACGATAACGAGCCTGGGGACCGGGAGTTCCTTGAGATCGAGCCCGCTGCCGAGCCAGGGCTCGAGCAGGCGTGCCGTTGCCGCCTCATCGACGATCTGGCCGCTCTTGGTGCCAACGAAGGTCATGGCGATATCACGGGCCTGGTTCAGCGCCTTTTCCATGTCGAGGCCGTCGTCCGGCTTGATCTGAATGGTGATCTCGCGGGAGATCTGGCTTTCCCAGCTGGCAGCCGTCGACCGCACCATGCTGACGCCGCCAAGCGTCAGGCAGGCGAGGAAAGCCATGATGGCGATGACCACCATCAGCGCGTTGCCCTGAATATTCGAGGGCGGCAGGATCGGCGCCGTCGGGCGCACGCGCATTTCCGGGCGCTTCTGCTGCTGCGCCGCGGGTTCAGCCGCCGGTTTCTTGGAGGATCGCTCAGTCATAGACGTCGAGATGCCCCCCGGAAAGAATCATGCGGCGCGCCTCGACCTGGTCCATGAGGGCCAGATCGTGGGTGGCGATGACGACGGCGGTGCCGAGCCGGTTGAGCTCGAGGAAGAGATTGAGCAGGCGGCGCGCCATCGGCGGATCGACGTTGCCGGTCGGCTCGTCGGCCAGCAGGATTTCGGGGCGGTCGATCAGCGCGCGGGCGATCGCGGCGCGCTGTTTCTCGCCGCCAGACAGCACCGGCGGCAGCACGTTGATGCGCTCGCCGAGGCCGACCCATTTCAGGAGTTCCAGCACATCGGTCTTGTAGGTGCTCTCTTCCTTGCCGCGCACGCGCAGCGGAAGCGCGACGTTCTCATAGGTTGTCAGGTGATCGAGAAGGCGGAAGTCCTGGAAGACGATGCCGACACGGCGGCGAAGCAGCGGCAGTTCGGGCCGCGGAATATCGGAGATATCGCGGCCGAACATGCGGATCAGACCGCGGGTCGGCTGCAGCGACATGAACAGAAGGCGCAGCAGCGTGGTCTTGCCGGCGCCGGAGGGACCCGTCAGAAACTGGAAGGACTTTTTCGGAATGTCAAAGGTCAGGTCCCGGAGGATTTCCGGTCCCATACCATAGCGCAAACCGACATTCTCGAAGTGGATCAACGGGCAACTCAGATTGTTCGAGGTTTCACACCATCGACTTGTTAACCAACTCGATTAACAACCGGTAAATTTCGGCGGAAAGATGCCCGGCCGATGCCAGATTTAGCGAAGCATTAACCATTAAAATTTACGACTGGGCGGGATTCGTTTCAATGCCTGGGATCGTCCATGCACTGAAACCATGTGAAGAGCTGAAAGGCCGTCATCATGGAAGCATCTTCGTTCAGCCGCCGTTCGCCCGGCCACGCTTATGATTTCCTGCCGCCAGACCGGGCGGCGCGCCAGCCGCGGGCGAGCGCTCGCCCTGCCGATATCTCGGATGCCGAATTCGTCGTCATCGGCGGCCGGCAGTCGCAGGCGTTCAACGCCAAAAGCTTCAACGACAATCGCAAGCAACAGGCCGCAGCCGTCAGGAAGGCGGAGCCCTCCAAGGCGTTTTCGGCTGCAGCGGGCATTGCCCGCGGTGTCGAGGAGCATCTGCAGCAGGCGTCGTTCAAGAGCTTTACGGCGCTGGTCTTCCTGCTGTTCCTGCTGGTCTTCGGCCTCTCCGGCGGCTTCTCGGGGCTGCAGGCAGAGGATCAGTCGGCCGCGGGATCGCCGCTGCATTTCACCCATGTGACACTGACGCCGCGTGATGCCAACGGCATGCGCATCCTGATGATCAACGGCATTCTCGAAAACGAGAGCGGCACGACCCAGACCGTGCGGCCGATCCGCGCTGATCTCGTCAGCGACGGCAGGCTGACCGCAAGCATCGTCATCAACCCGCCCGCTGACGTCATCTATGGCGGCGAGAGCCGCGGATTCTCTGCGCGCGTCCAGCACTCTGGTGGAAAAATGCCGGAAGTCCGGCTGTCATTCATGCCCTAAGGGTGTTTCTCCGCCTCTAATGTGCTAACGGCTTACCCTTCATTTTCACGGAGCAAGCCGTATGCCTGTCGTGCGCGGAAAAAATATCGAGCCTCTTTTCACTGCCGAGCAGATTGCCGAGCGCAATGATGCGATGGCAAAGCAGATCGCCGAAGGCCCCACAAAGGACCTTCTGGTCATTGCCGTTCTGAAGGGGTCGTTCATTTTTGCCGCCGACCTGATCCGGGCGCTGCACAACAACGGTCTCGCCCCCGAGGTCGAGTTCATCACGCTGTCGAGCTATGGCACGGGCACGGTTTCGCAGGGCGTTCGCATCGTCAAGGATATCGACAGCGACGTGAAGGACCGCGACGTCCTCCTGATCGACGACATCCTCGAATCCGGCCGCACGCTGCTGTTTGCCAAGGAACTGCTGTTCGAACGCGGCGCCCGCAACGTGACGATCGCCGTGCTGCTCGACAAGAGCGTCAAGCGCAAGGAAAAGCTCGAGGCCGACTACGTCGGCTTCGAATGCCCCGACTATTTCGTCGTCGGCTACGGCATGGACGTCGCCTATGCTTTCCGCGAACTGCCCTTCGTCGGCGTCGTCACCGGCGACGCCTGAGCCGTCCTGGATGCAGACGGGTTGTTAACCATCCCGTCCATCGCCCGCCGCCGTTTACCGATCGCAAAGGAGCGGCGTGCGATCTCCGTCTTGGGGCATGAAGACGGAGCGATGCACATCATGGCAAAAATTCTGATCACGGAAGACGAAGATTCCCTCCGTTCTTTCGTAGCCCGGGCACTGCGGCTCGACGGTCATGAGACCGAAGAGGCGGCCGATGGCGCCGAGGGACTGGAGAAGCTGAAGGACGGCGTCTATGACCTGTTGCTCTCCGATATTCGCATGCCCGTCATGGACGGCATCGAACTGGCACACCAGGCAAAGTCGGCGTTTCCGGCGCTGAAGATCCTGCTGATGACCGGCTATGCCGAACAGCGCGAACGGGCTGACGATCTCGCTGAAAAGATCGTCGATGTGGTCTCGAAGCCATTTGCGCTTCCCGATATCCGCAAGGCTGTTGCCCGCGCTCTGGCTGCCTGATTTCGGGCAGCCTCAGTTATCGTCCGGGACGAACTTGCCTTCGTAGCGCACCCGGAAATTCCGCCTGTGAAAATCCTGCTCGAAGCAGACGAACACCAGTTCGATGTCATTGTCGCTGTCCCGCTTTCCGAGCAGGCTGAGCGTGATGACGATGACGCCGCTATAGCCGCGGGTGATGCGGAAGGCGGCATTGCGGATATCGGTTGCCTCCGGATCCCGCCGGTCTTCGCGGCGCTCGTAGATGATCCAGAAGCGGGCCGCATCCCATGTCTTCCTGAGGATCTCGCTGACTTCGGCCTTGAACTCTTCGGCATGCATCGCCGGTCCCCAGGACAAGGCCGTCTCGCCGGCATCGCTGACGACATTGAGATAACCGTCATACTGGTGGGCGCCTGACAGCGCCCGTTCGATCATCTCGAATGCCGAGTTTTCGCTGATTGCGGTCTTGAAGAGAATTGCCATCGAATCGCTGTCGTTCGTCAATCGTCAAGATTGACATTACGAAGCTGACCGAAAAACGCGAGCCCTTCGGCCGCCCGATCACTGAATATCGAGCAGCCGCTCCAGATAACGCCGCTCCATTTCCTGCGGCGGGTTGTTGCCGAGCTTCTCGCGGATGGCATCGAGGATCTCGCGGGCGCGCTGGACGTCGATCTCGTCGGGTACCTTGACGGTGTCGCCGAAATCGGGGCCGTCGGCTCGGCGCGGACGACCGAGCGGATCGCGGCCGTTCTGGTCACCCTGGCCAACCTGGCCGTTCGGTCCCTGTTGACCCTGCTGGCCCTGTTGCGCCTGCATCATCTGGCTCATCATGTCGCGGGCGCCCTGGCGCAGGGCTTCCAGCGCGCGGCCCTGGCCCTGGACGGCCGTGTCGCCGCGGCCCTGGCCGAGTTCGCGTCCGGCGCCTTCCATCTCGCGCTGCGCCTGGCCGAAGCCCGGGCCGGGCTTCATGCCCATGTCGCCGAGACCCTTCTGCAGCTCGCCGAGCTGCTTGCCGAGCGCATCCTGTTGCTCACGCAGCTTCTTCAGCGCGTCACGCAGCTGCTGCTCGGTCATCTCATTCGACTGCTGGTCGCCCTGCTGACCGTTCTGCCCCTGCTGTTGCTGCTGGTCCTGATCCTGCTGCTCGCCGTCCTGGCCGGGCATCATGTTGTCGAGCAGCGGATCGTTCATGCCCATGTCTGGGTCGCCGCGCTGCATGCGGTCGCGCAGCTGCTGATCGAGCTTGAAGGTCTGTTCCATGAGCTGCTGCTGATCGCGCAGAATCTTGCCGAGCTTGTCCATCTGCTGGCGCATCTGGCTGTTGTCGCCCTGCTGCTGCTGGCCCTGCTGCGGCCTGCCTGCTTGCAGGTTGTTCATCATCCGTTGCAATTCGGACAGCATCTGCTGGGCCGCATCGCGGTTGCCGGAGCGGGCAAGGTTTTCGATCTGGTCCATCATGCGCTCCAGATCCTGCTGCCGTAGCATCTGCGCATTCTGGTTGGGCTGCATAGGCGCATTCTGCATACGCTGAGCGAGCTCCTTCATGTAGTCGTTCATCGCCTTGCGAAGCTCGTCCATCAGCTTCTTGATCTCGGCGTCGGGCGCATTGCGCTGCAGGGCGTCGGCGAGGTTCTGCTGGGCGTTGCGCAGGTTACGCTCCGCCTGCGAAAGGTCGCCATCCTCGATGCCGAGGGCGATGTCCCAGAGATAGTCGGCGGTGTCCTTCAGCTGCTCGTCGGTCTTGGCGAGCTTCATACGCGCCAATGCGGATTCGATCAGCAGGTAATTGGTAAGCTTCGGGATCGTCTCTTCCGGGCGGATCGTCAGCGCTTCGTTCAGCGCGATCGCCTCGGGCATCTTGCGGGTATCGAGCGCGAAGACCTGGCGCTCCTCGGCAACGGCTGCGGCCAGCGGCTCGTTGAACGGGCGGGCAGGCAGCGTCATTTCGTGCGGCGGGCTGCGGCCGATCTGGCCGGCGCCATCCTTGGCAACCAGCGTGACGCGGACGCGCTTGCCGGCGAGCGGGTGCTCGGTCAGGTTCTTGCTGCTGACACCCTTGGCGTCGCGCGCGCTGCGGCGCGGAATCTCAAGGCGGAAATCGGGAAGCGGGTAGAGCGGCTTGGCTGACGGATCGGTCTCGACCGGCAGGATTTCGGCATGGGCTTCCTGGATGCCGTAATCGTCCTTGGCGGTGAACTTGATCTCCAGCGCGCCGTTGACGGTTGCCTTCGGGATGCCGTCGAAGGCGATTTCGGGTGCCTTGTCGGGGATGACGTTGAAGGTCCAGCTTCGGCCATTCACCTGCAGCGCGCCGTTTTCCTCGAGCTTCATCAGGTGCGTCTGGGCTGCGGGAACGGGTGTTTCGCCGGCTGCCGCCTGTTGTGGCTGCGGTTGTTGAGGTTGTTGCGGCGCGCCAAGCGGCTGCTGGCTTGCCTGCTTTTCAGCGGCAATCTCTTTCGCCTCGCCGTTCTCCTTCTTGAAGACGACTTTCTCGTCGGCTTGGCCGCCGCTGACGCGCACCGTCAGGTTGGAGAATTGCGGGACGTTGATGGGCGCCTGTTCGGTGCCCGTTGCCGTCAGGTAGACAGGCGCTCGGCCCGTATAGGAGGGCGGGGTAACCCAGGCGTCGATGCGCACCGCCGGATTGCTTTCACCCTGCGCGACCGGCGGCTGGAAGGCGTCGGCGATCAAGCCGCCATTGGTCGACAGCGAATAGCCGAAGCCCATCACGACGAGTAGCGCCGGAATGGCGCGAAGGGCGAACCGGTCGTGTTTGGCGATATCAGGGCGCGGGAAGCCGGCATCGAGTGCGGCGATTTTCTCGGCCATGCGCGTCTGGTGTTCGCGCCAGAGGGCACGGGCGAAGGGCGTGTCGAAGGCGGGTTCGTCTTCCTGCACGGTGACCGGCTGGTGCGGCAGGCCGTTGCGCTCTTCGAGAAGGCGGTCGGCTTCCGCCGTACCCGGCCAGCGCAGGCGGTGGAACGGAATCAGCGCAGCAATCAGCGCTCCGGCGAAGGCGATCAGCAGCAGAATGCGCGGGATATCGGGGACGCTGCGGAAAAGGCCGAACCAGGAGGCAGCCAGATAAAGCGCGATGACCGAAAGAACCGGCACCAGCGGCGGCAAGATTTGCTCGGAAAGGAGGACGACACGCGCGAAGAGCCGCTTTACCGCAACCAGCCTCGCAAGAGATGGCCTGATGGCAAATGCACCATGTCCCTGCCTGCCTGGGCTCTTCTTCAATCCGGTCTCCGCCATGGCGTGTTAGAGTAACAGTGGGCGCTTCCGGCGATTGCTCAGCAATTCGCTCGCATGCTGAAAGGATAACACTCTTTGTGGCGAAGGCGAGGGCGACCGGCTGCTAATGCCGGTTTTTCACGCCCAGTCGCCAAAAAGTGATGCTTCCGTCAGTCGAGCCAGGCCGGGACGGAATCGAGGCCGATCAGCTCCTCGTAGGTCCGGCGCGGCCGGATGACATGGAACTCGGAGCCCTTGACGAGGACTTCGGGCACCAGCAGGCGGCTGTTATACGTGCCGGCCTGGACCGCGCCATAGGCGCCGCCGGACATCACGGCGAAGAGGTCGCCGGGCTTCGGCATCGCCATTTCGCGGTCGAGCGCCAGGTAGTCGCCGGTCTCGCAGACCGGGCCGACGATATCGGCTTTGATGCGCGGCGCGTTGGCAGCCGAAATCACCACCGGCTTGATCTCGTGATAGGCTTCGTAAAGCGTCGGGCGGATCAGGTCGTTCATCGCGCCATCGACGATGACGAAGGTCTTCTCGCCGCCGTCCTTCACATAGAGGACTTCGGTCACCAGGATACCGGCATTGCCGACGATGAGGCGGCCGGGCTCGGTGACGATCTTGCAGTTGAGGCTGCGCAGCTGGTTCTTGACGATCGCCGCGTAGGCATCGGGAAGCGGCGGCGGGTTGTTGTCGTCCTTGTAGGGGATGCCTAGGCCACCGCCGATATCGACGTGATGGATGTCGTGGCCATCGCCGCGCAGCGTATCGACGAGATCGCGCAACAGCTTGAAGGCGTCGTCGAAGGGCTGCAGCTCGGTGATCTGGCTGCCGATATGCATATCGATGCCGGTAACCTCGATGCCCGGCAGGGTGGCGGCGCGCGCATAGACGGCGCGGGCGCGTTCCCATGAAATGCCGAACTTGTTTTCCTTCTTGCCGGTCGAGATCTTCGAATGCGTCTTGGCATCGACATCAGGATTGATGCGGAAGGAAACGGGAGCCTTCTTGCCTGCCTTGACGGCGCGCTGGTTGAGGATCTCGAGCTCCGGCTCGGACTCGACGTTGAAGCAGTAGATGCCGGCTTCGAGCGCGAAATCCATCTCGTGCGGCGTCTTGCCGACGCCGGAGAACATGATGCGGCTTGCCGGAATGCCGGCGGCCAGCGCGCGGCGCAGCTCGCCTTCGGAAACGACGTCGATACCGGCGCCGAGCTTGCCCAGGGTCTTCAGCACCGCCTGGTTCGAGTTCGCCTTCATGGCGTAGCAGACCATGGAGTCGACATCGTTGAAGGCTTCGGCGAAGACGCGGTAGTGGCGCTCCAGCGTCGCGGTGGAATAGCAGTAGAAGGGTGTGCCAACGGCCTTGGCGATGTCGGGAACGGGAACGTTCTCGGCGTAGAGGATGCCGTCGCGGTACTCGAAATGGTTCACGGCTTTAGCCTATCAGAGCAGGGGATCGAGAAGGAAAGGCTTATCTGCGACACCCGGCTGTTTCGTCGGCTTGGAGGAATCGCCACCCTTCGTTGCCATCGCGCTCGGCGGATCGAGATCGCCTTTGCGACCGCATCCGGCAACGGCAAGGCCGATGACGGCGAAAACGACCGTCAGGCGGATGAGGTGCGGCAAGCTGGTCTGCATGGGATTCCTCTTGGAGCGGCGCTGTTGGACACCTTCATAGCGAAGTTTATCCAGCTTGTGCACCCTGATTGTTGCGCTGATAGCGGCGGCCGGAACTCAGTTGCGGCCGCGCCAGTAGGCGATCTGCTTGCGCACTTCCGAGGGGGCGGTGCCGCCGAAGCTCTTGCGGCTGGCTACCGATGCTTCCACCGTCAGGACGCCATAGACGGCGTCGGTGATGGCAGAGTTGATCGCCTGCAGGTCGGCGAGCGGAAGCTCCGCCAGATCGCAGCCCTTGCTTTCGGCAAGCGCGACAGCGCGGCCGGTAACGTGGTGGGCGTCGCGGAAGGGAAGGCCGGCTTCGCGCACCAGCCAGTCGGCCAGATCGGTGGCGGTCGAGTAACCGGAACCGGCCGCCGCCTTCATGCGCGCGGTGTTGATGGTCATATCGCGGACCATGCCGGTCATCGCGGCAATTGCCAGTTCCAGGCTTTCGGCGGCGTCGAAGACCTGTTCCTTGTCTTCCTGCATGTCCTTGGAATAGGCGAGCGGCAGGCCCTTCATGATCGTCAGCAGCGCGACCAGCGAGCCGTTGATGCGGCCGGTCTTGGCGCGCACAAGCTCGGCAGCGTCAGGGTTCTTTTTCTGCGGCATGATCGAGGAACCGGTCGAGAAGGCGTCCGACAGGCGCACGAAACCGAACTGCGGCGTCGACCAGATGACGATTTCTTCGGCAAGGCGCGACAGGTGCATGCCGCAGATCGCGGCGATCGACAGGAATTCGATGGCGAAGTCACGGTCGGAGACGGTGTCGATCGAGTTGCGGGTCGGCTCGCGGAAGCCGAGGGCTTTCGCGGTCATGTGGCGGTCGATCGGGTAGCCGGTGCCGGCCAGCGCTGCGGCGCCGATCGGGCTCTCGTCGAGATGCTCGATGGCGTGGCGCACACGCGAGCGGTCGCGGCCGAACATTTCGACATAAGCCATGCAATGATGGCCGAAGGTGACGGGCTGAGCGGTCTGCAGATGGGTAAAGCCGGGCATGACGCTCTCGGCGTGCTCTTCGGCGCGGTCGAGGAAGGCAGCGATCAGGCTCGTCAGCATCGCCTCGGTCTTCTGCAGCTCTTCCTTCACCCAGAGGCGGAAGTCGAGCGCCACCTGGTCGTTGCGCGAGCGGGCGGTGTGCAGGCGGCCGGCGGCGGGGCCGATCAGCGTTGCGAGGCGCGCCTCGACATTCATGTGAATGTCTTCGAGCTGGCGCGAGAATTCGAAGTTGCCGCTTTCGATTTCTGACAGGATCGTGTTTAGCCCGTGAACGATCTTGTCCTTATCGTCTCCGGAAATGATGCCCTGATGGGCAAGCATCGTCGCGTGGGCGATCGACCCGCGGATATCCTGAGCGAATAGCTTCTTGTCGAAACCGATCGAGGCATTTATCTCCTCCATGATCGCATCGGGGCCAGAAGCGAAACGCCCGCCCCACATCTGGTTGGAGGATTTGGTGTCCGTGTTGCCGTCGGCCATCGAAGCTGCCTGCCTTGAGGATGCATGTCCTGGAGAATGAAATGACGACAAGAAAGCCGCTTGGGCTGCCATCCCTGAAACTGATCTCGATAGCCGCCGTTGCAGGCATAATTGCCGGTGCGGCAGCGGTTTACATTAAGGAGACGGGGTCTGGCAATGGCGGCGGCGAAACGGCGTCCGGCCAATGCGCTGCTGCGAAGGATCTGGCGCAGAAGATCACCCCCCTCGCCAAGGGGCAGGTTGCCGCCATGGTTGCCGCCAACGAGCCGCGCAAGCTGACCACGGTTGCCTTCAACGATGCCGACAACAAGCCGGTGACGCTCGACAGTTTTGCCGGCAAGACCGTGCTTCTCAATCTCTGGGCCACATGGTGCGTGCCCTGCCGCGAAGAGATGCCGGCGCTGAATGCGCTGGAGAAGGATATGGGCAGCGACAAGTTTCAGGTCGTGGCCGTCAATATCGATACGGGCGATGACGAGAAGCCGAAGGCGTTTCTCAGCGAAACCGGCGTCGATTCCCTGAAGCTCTATCGCGACAACACGATCGGCGTGTTCAACAATCTGAAGAAGGAAGGCCTGGCCTTCGGTCTGCCGGTCACGCTGCTGCTCGACGACAAGGGATGCCTGATCTCGGCGATGAACGGTCCGGCTGCCTGGGACAGCGAGGATGCAAAAGCGCTGATCAAGGGTGCGATCGGCCTGTAAGGCCGGTCAGCGGGTCGGAACCGGAACCTCGCCGCGGTAATCGTAGAAGCCGCGGCCGGACTTGCGGCCGAGCCAGCCGGCTTCGACATATTTCACCAGCAGCGGGCAGGGGCGGTACTTCGAATCCGCCAGGCCGTCATGCAGGACCTGCATGATCGACAGGCAGGTGTCTAGGCCGATGAAATCGGCAAGCTGCAGCGGGCCCATCGGATGATTGGCGCCGAGCTTCATGGCGGTATCGATCGCGTCGACGGTGCCAACGCCTTCGTAAAGCGTATAGATCGCTTCGTTGATCATCGGCAGCAGGATGCGGTTGACTATGAAGGCCGGGAAGTCTTCCGCGACGGTGACCGTCTTTTCGAGCGAGGCCACGAAGGCCTTAGCGGTCGCAAAAGTCGTCTCGTCTGTGGCGATGCCGCGCACCAGTTCGACCAGCTTCATGACCGGGACCGGATTCATGAAATGGATGCCCATGAAATGCTCGGGGCGGTCGGTTGCCGATGCAAGGCGGGTGATCGACAGCGAAGAGGTGTTGGTGGCAAGAAGCGCTTCCGGCTTTAGGACCGGACAGACTTGCGCGTAGATCTTGCGCTTGACGGCCTCTTCCTCAGTCGCAGCCTCGATCACGAGGTCGGACGGCGCGAGATCGTTGAGATTGGCGGAGCCGGAGATCAGCGCGAGGGTCGACTTGCGCTCCTCTTCGGTCATCTTGCCGCTCGTCACCTGGCGGGCCAGATTGCCGTTGATGGTTGCCAGGCCCGATTCGATGCGCTCCTGGCTGAGGTCGTAGATATGGACCTTGTAGCCTGCGGCAGCCGAAACATGCGCGATGCCGCAACCCATCTGGCCCGCACCGACAATACCAATCGTCTTCAACACCGCGTTCATCTCCAAACCCCCGCAGCAGTCACCCCCGAAAGCGCTGCCGTATTTTCTAATGAAATTGCCGGGCAAAGTGATCGCCCGGCAGCAGTAGTAGCGCCATAAAAGATAATTTTCCAGTCATTCGCAAGTGCGAAAAACCGGCAATCTGCCCGCTCAGAGAGCTTTCTGCAGCTCGGGCAGTATCTCGAAGAGATCGCCGACGAGGCCGTAATCGGCGACCTGGAAGATCGGCGCTTCCTCGTCCTTGTTGATGGCGACGATGACCTTCGAATCCTTCATGCCGGCGAGATGCTGGATCGCGCCCGAGATGCCGCAGGCAATGTAGAGCTGCGGAGCAACGACCTTGCCGGTCTGTCCGACCTGCCAGTCGTTCGGAGCGTAGCCCGCATCGACGGCAGCGCGCGATGCGCCGACGGCGGCACCGAGCTTGTCGGCAACCGGCAGGATGACTTCCTGGAACTTTTCGGCAGAGCCGAGCGCGCGGCCGCCGGAGATGATGATCTTGGCGGAGGTCAGTTCCGGACGGTCGGAAGCCGAAAGTGCGTCCTTGACGAAGGTCGAGAGACCCGGGTCGGAAACGGCCGGGATGGCATCGACCGAAGCCGAGCCGCCTTCTGCTGCGGCAGCGAAGGAAGCGGTGCGGACGGTGATGACCTTCTTGGAATCGCTCGCCTGTACGGTCTGGATCGCATTGCCGGCATAGATCGGACGCTTGAAGGTGTCGGCGGAGACGACTTCGATGATCTCGGAGATCTGTGCGACATCCAGCAGAGCGGCAACGCGCGGCAGCACGTTCTTGCCGGTCGAGGTCGCAGCCGCGATGATCGTGTCGTAGCTGCCAGCCAGCGAAACGATCAGGTCGGAGAGCGGCTCGGCGAGATTGTTGGCGAGTTCGTCGCTTTCAGCGAGCAGAACCTTGGAGACGCCTGCGAGCTTGGCAGCTGCATCGGCAGCCGCCTTGGCGCCCTTGCCGGCGACCAGCACATGAACGTCGCCGCCGATCTTGGAAGCGGCCGTCAGCGCCTTGCCGGTCTGGTCGGAAAGGGTTGCGTTGTCGTGGTCAGCCAGAAGAAGAATGGCCATGGTCGTAAATCCTTTCTCGAACCTTAGAGGACGCCGGCTTCGGTCTTGAGCTTTTCGACGAGCTCGGCGACCGACTTGACCTTGACGCCTGCCTTGCGGCCGGATGGCTCCTCGGTCTTCAGCACCTTGAGGCGCGGCTCGGTGGAGACGCCGAAATCAGCCGGGCTCTTCTTGTCGAGCGGCTTCTTCTTCGCCTTCATGATGTTCGGCAGCGAGGCATAGCGCGGCTCGTTGAGGCGAAGGTCGGTGGTGACGACAGCCGGGAGCTTGACGTCGATCGTCTGCAGGCCGCCGTCGACTTCGCGGGTCACGGTTGCCTTGCCGTCGCCGATCTCGATTTTCGAGGCGAAGGTTGCCTGGGCGGTGCCAAGGAGGGCGGCAAGCATCTGGCCGGTCTGGTTCGAGTCGTCATCGATTGCCTGCTTGCCGACGATGATGAGGCCGGGCTTTTCAGCGTCGGCGACACCCTTCAGGATCTTGGCGACGGCGAGCGGCTCGACGGCATCGTCGGTTTCGACGAGAACGGCGCGGTCGGCACCCATGGCGAGCGCGGTGCGCAGCGTTTCCTCGGCCTTGGCCGGACCGATCGAGACGACGACCACTTCCTCAGCCTTGCCGGCTTCCTTCAGGCGCAGAGCCTCTTCGACCGAGATCTCATCGAACGGGTTCATCGACATCTTGACGTTGGCGAGCTCAACACCCGTACCGTCAGGCTTGACGCGGATCTTCACGTTGTAATCAACCACCCGCTTCACTGGGACGAGAATTTTCATGGGGTCCTTCCTTCAACTCTTTCGCCAAGAAAATGCGCGCTTCGGCGCTGCTCCGATTGTCGAATGGCGACATGGATACGCGTTTTTCCTCCAAACACAACGCTTGCCGGTCGCAGACAGACAAATTGGAGAACGGAAATATATTACGTTTACGTGAACGTCAATATTGTGGTCGCGGGCTTATGGCGTGCCGTCTTCGGTCGCCACAGTGCGCCGGATTGCCGGGGTGCTGCGAACGGCGCGGGGCGTGACGATCTCCCGGTCGAAAAGCGGAACGCCGCGCCGCCGGAAGAGGACGATGAGGATGGCGCCGGCGATGATGCCGCCGACATGGGCACCCCAGGAGACATCGCCGTCGCGGTTGATGACGAGCATGAAAAATTGTTGGCCGATCCACAATAGCAGCGGAATGAAGGCCGGGAGAGGCAGGGGCACGCGGAAGAAGACGAGAACCCAGACTTTTACCCGCGGGTGCAGCACAAGATAGGCTGCGACAACGCCGGATATGGCACCGGACGCGCCGATCAGCGGGGCCTGGGACTCCGTTGCCAGCAGGCCGTGGCAAAGCGCGCCGAATGCGGCGCAGGCAAGATAGAAGACCAGGAAGCGGATGTGCCCCATCGCATCCTCGACATTATCGCCGAAGACCCAGAGGAAGATCATGTTTCCTGCGATATGCCAGAAGCTGCCATGCAGAAAGGCGTAGCTGATATAGGTCAGCGGCTTGGCGACGAGCTCCAGTTCCGGCGGCAGGATCGCATGGTCGAAGGCGACGGCGGGGATATAGCCGAGCCCGACGGTCGCCGCCTTGGCGAGATCGGGTGCGGCAAAGCCGGTGAACAGCCAGATCGCGACATTGGCGGCAATCAGCCCCAGGGTGACCCACTGAACCTTGATGTGTTTCAGCGTGTTGGCATCATGCAGCGGAATGAACATGGAAGGCCGCCCCCGGCTATGTCGATGCGGGACCCTATCTGTTTTTTCCGGGAACCCAAAGCACATCCGCGCGGCCCCGGTCATTGGCATGACGGGCGGCGACGAAGAGGAAATCCGAAAGGCGGTTCACATATTTCAGCGCCTCGGCGCCGACGATCTCGCCTTCGGTGCGCGACAGCGCCACCATCAACCGCTCTGCCCGCCGGGAGATAGTGCGTGCGAGGTGGAGATGCGCGGATGCCGGGGAGCCGGCCGGGAGGACGAAGGATTTCAGCGGCTCGAGATCGGCATTCAGCGTGTCGATATCGCCTTCCAGGCGCGTCACCTGTGCGGCGACGATGCGCAGTGGCTCGTAGTCGAGCGGCTTGCCGGTATCGGGCGTTGCGAGATCGGCGCCGAGATCGAAGAGGTCGTTCTGGATCAGCATCAGCATCCGGTCGAGCTCGGGCAGGTCGGCAGTATGCAGCCTGACGATGCCGATCGCCGAATTGGTCTCGTCGATCGTTCCATAGGCCTCGACACGCAGATCGTGCTTCTGCCGCCGGGGACCGGAAACCAGCGCGGTCGTGCCGTCGTCGCCTGTCTTGGTGTAGATCTTGTTGAGCTTGACCAATCGATCCCCCGGTTGTCAGTGCGTCAGGTCGGGCGGCCGCCGCCGGTCAGCCACAGCGTCAGCATGATCAGGATGACGGCGATCGCCTGCAGCAGAACGCGCAGCTGCATCAGCTTGTTCGACAGGTTGGAATCGCCACCCTTCATCATGTTGAAGAGGCCGCGGATCAGCACCAGGGCGACGAGGCCCATGACGATGATGGCGAGAATGTAAGTGGCCGTGGACATGGCATTCGGCTTTCTTGGTCAGTCGGTCCAGCGCATCAGGCGGTAGAAGAGATCTGCAGGCAGCAGCCTCTTCAGCATCATGCCCTGCTTTGCCGGAACCGTTACAGGATAATGTGGCTTCGGATTTTTCGAGTTCAATGCGTGTTTCAGCACCGCATAGACCGCATCCGGTTGTAGTTTATGTCGGCTGACCGGACCGCTGCCGTCAAGCCGGGCGAGCTGGCGGCGATAATCTGCCGCATGCACGGAGCCGCGCACGTCGATATGCTCGTTTATCTTGGCGAGCGCGTTGGCCGTGAAGCGGGAGGCTATCGGCCCCGGTTCGATGAGGCTGACATGGATGCCGCTGCCCTGCAGTTCCATCCTGAGGGTGACGCTCAGGCCTTCGAGCGCGAATTTCGACGCGGTATAGGCTCCCCGGTAACGATAGGGCACGACGCCGAGGATGGAAGAGCACTGGACGATCCGGCCGCTTCCGTGCCTGCGCATCAGCGGCAGCACGCGGCGCGTCAGTTCGTGCCAGCCGAAGAAATTTGTCTCGAACTGTTCGCGCAGCACGTCGGTCGTCAGGTCTTCGACGGCGCCGGGCTGGCCGTAGGCGCCGTTGTTGAAGAGCGCGTCGATCCGCCCGCCCGAGAGAGCTTCCACCTCGCGCATGAAATCGGCGATGGAATCGCTATTGGCATAATCCATGCGGAAGGCTTCGATGCCATCGGCCTCAAGCGATCCGAGATCTTCCTGCTTCCGTACAGTGGCGAAGACCCTCCAGCCATCGGCCTTGAGGGCGCGTGCGCAATAGGCACCGATACCGGACGAGCATCCGGTAACGATGATTGTGCGCGGTTCAGCCATTCAATGATTCCTGTACAAACTGGGACTCGTTTCCCATATTCGCACCGAGGTTACAATCGTCAGAGCCGGAGATGGAATGCCGAAGATAATGCGCACGCTCTATGAGGTGGTCTATGACGCGATCTGCCATCTCATCGAGGACGACGGCTTCGCCATGGCGAGCCATGTGGCGCTGTCGACGCTGCTTGCGGTCTTCCCCTTCCTGATCTTCGGAACGGCGCTTGCGAACTTCCTCGGCGCCGATCAGTTTTCGATGACGGCGATCCACATCATCTTCGATACCTGGCCGGAAGCGATCGCCAAACCGCTGGCTGATCAGGTCGTGCAGGTTCTGACCATCCCGCGCGGTGGTCTGTTGACGATCTCAGTTCTGGCAGCCGCCTATTTCGCTTCGAATGGCGTGGAGGCGCTGCGCATTTCGCTCAACCGCGCCTACCGGGTTCAGGAGACTCGGCCCTGGTATTTCACCCGCCTCGCCAGCCTTGGATATGTGCTGGTTGCGGTGATCATTTTCGCCGCAATCAGCATTCTGCTGGTCGCCGTTCCGGTCGGGCTGAACTATGCCCGCGAATGGCTGCTGCACAACGATACGTTCGAGTGGGTGCCGGATACGATCCGCCAGTGGCTGCCTGCCATCGTCGATACGCTGGAGATCGTCTTCAGCTGGCGTATCTACGGAACGCTGGTGATGCTGACGCTCGGGCTGCTTGTGGTCCATCTCTGGCTGCCGGCAGGGCGCCGGAAGGTCTTCGATGTCATCCCCGGGGTGCTTTTGACGCTCTTGCTCTGGTTGGCGGGAGCGCTGATTTTTGCCTATTACCTCGCCACCTTCGCCAACTACACCGCGACCTATGCGGGTCTGGCCTCCGTCATGGTCGTGCTGATCTTCCTCTATATGGTGGGCGTGATCTTCATCATCGGGGCGGAGCTCAATGCGGCGCTTTTGAAGTTCCGGGTGCGGGCGATCTTCAAACGCAACTTCCTGAGCGGCAACGGCCACAAGCGCTCAGAGACCGACAAGCTGCCTGACGCCGGCCACTGAGAGCCCCTTGGCCCGCAGTTCCGCCAGCCCGGTATCGCCCTCGCTCTTGGACAGCTTGCGGCCTGAAGCATCGGTGATCAGCCGGTGGTGATGGTAGATCGGTGCGGGAAGCCCGAGCAGGGACTGCAATAGCCGGTGGACCGAGGTCGCGTGGAAAAGGTCCGTGCCGCGCACGACATGCGTGATGCCCTGCAGGGCGTCGTCGAGGACGACCGACAGGTGATAGCTCGAAGGCGCATCGGAGCGCGACAGGATTACGTCTCCCCATGCCGCCGGATCGGCCTTGATCGTGCCGGTCTCGCCATCGCCGGTTTCCGCCCAATCGAGCTTGGCGCCAAGCTCATCCAGCGCGCGTTTGGTATCGAGGCGCCAGGCATGTTTCGCACCCGACCCTAGCCGTTCCCCGCGCTCGGCCTGCGTCAGCCCCCGGTCATGTGGGGGATAATGTGGCGAGCCGTCGGGATCGCGTGGCCAGCTGCCGCCATTGGCCTCGAATGCCGTAACCTCGGCCTTCACCTCGCCGCGGGTCATGAAGGACGGATAGACGAGGCCGCGCTCGATCAATGTCTGAAGGGTTGCCTGGTACTCGCCGAAATGCTCCGACTGGCGGCGGGCCGGTTTCTCCCAGTCGATCTCAAGCCAGTCCATATCCTGGTAGATGCCGGTCTCGAAATCGGGTGTGCAGCGCGTCAGGTCGATGTCTTCCATGCGCAGCAGCAAACGACCGCCTGAAGCCTTCGCCATGTCCTGATTGATGAAGGCGGACAGCGCGTGGCCGAGATGCAGCGGCCCGTTCGGGCTTGGGGCAAAACGGAAGACAGGCTTTTGACGCTGAGTCGTGGTCATGCTTTCTTCTGCCACGGATTCGAAACCACCGCGAGGCGACGTGCAGATCATTCGAAACGAAGGCGATGTCGAGCAGGGACTGTCGGAATTGCTGCGCCTCGACCCGCGCCTTTCCGTCGTCGCCGCCGATGCCGGACCGCTGCCTCTGCGGCTGCGCGAGCCGGGATTTGCCGGACTGGCGCATATCATCGTCTCGCAGATGGTGTCGCGGGCGAGCGCCGAGGCGATCTGGCGGCGGATGCTGCCTGCCGATGGCGAGCTGACCGCCGAGAGCTATGTGATGTTGCATGACGAGGCGTGGCGGGAGTTCGGGCTCTCCCGGGCCAAGGCCACGACCCTTTCGGGGATCGCCAACGCCGTCGCTGCCGGTCATCTCGATCTTACCGCGCTTTCGGTGCTGCCGCCCAGCGAAGCGCTGCAAGCTTTGACGGCGCTGAAGGGTGTCGGCCCCTGGACGGCGGAGGTCTATCTGATGTTCTGCTGCGGCCATGCGGATATTTTTCCGTCCGGCGATGTGGCACTGCAGAATGCCGTGGCCGCGGCATTCGGTCTCGCTCAACGGCCACAGGCGAAAGCGCTGGCGGCGATGGCGGAAGCGTGGTCGCCCTGGAGGTCCGTCGCTGCAAGGCTTTTCTGGGCTTACTATGCCCAGAAACTCGGGCGCGGCCTCGTGCCGGTCGCCTGATCCGCAACACTCATCGAATTGCCGTTATTGACTGAATTTATTGGACTTCACAAGGCTGTCACAACCGGCCTAATATAAGGATGCAGATGCCGAATCGATCAGGAGAGTCCCTTGACGATTGCAGTCTCCCCCCAGGCCCTGCCGGCGCTCGTCCTGAACGCTGACTACAGGCCTTTGAGTTATTATCCCTTGTCGCTCTGGTCCTGGCAGGACGCGATCAAGGCGGTCTTCCTTGACCGTGTGAATATCATCGCAGAGTACGAACACTCGGTGTCTTCTCCGAGCTTTTCGATGCGGCTTCCCAGTGTCGTTTGCCTCAAGACCTACGTTCAGCCGTCCCGCAATCCCGCCTTCACGCGCTTCAACGTGTTCCTTCGCGACAAGTTCGAGTGCCAGTATTGCGGCGATCACAACGACCTGACCTTCGACCACGTCATCCCGCGCGCTCATGGCGGCGAGACGACCTGGGAGAATGTCGTGGCGGCCTGCTCCCCCTGCAATCTCAGGAAGGGCAGCAAGCTACCGAAGCAGGCAGGCATGTTCCCGCATCAAAAGCCGTATCAGCCGACAGTGCAGGACCTGCACAATAACGGCCGGCTCTTCCCGCCGAACTATCTGCACGACAGCTGGCTCGACTATCTCTACTGGGATAGCGAACTGCAGCCCTGACGGCTGCAGCCATATTCAGGCCGACTTGCGGACGCCGATAAAGGCGAAGGCCGCGAGCACGAGGCTTGCAATCACGTTCCAGCCCGCAAAGGACAGGCCGAGCACGCGCAGCGCTGCGTCGGTGCAGGACGGACCCTTGATGGTGTTGAGCTCCGTCAGGAGGTCGCCGGCATTCTCGGTCATGCTGCCGGCCGTGGTCGAGCAGGCGGTCGGGCCAGCCCAGAAGTGCCATTCGACGCCGGAGTGATAGACGCCCATGCCGGCGCCGACGACCATCAGCATGCCGGCGGCGAGAAGCAGCGCGCGGCACATCCAGTTGGGCAGACGGAAAAGCGAACCGACAACACCGAGCAGGGCGATCGGAATGGCATAATAGTAGGGCTGGCGCTGCATCAGGCAGAGCTCGCAGGGAATGTAGCCGCCGATATACTGAAAACCGAGCGCGGTGCCGACGACGGCAGCCATGGCGACAGCCAGGACCAGCGAATAGACGAGGACCGGACGGGTGAGGGGCGAGGCAATGGCAGTCATGGCGGAACTCCGCGAGTTGGGCTCAGTGGGCAATTAACTTGTAGGCGACGCCGAGCGCGATCAGCACGACTGCGGCAATCGCCGCCAGCTGGCCGAGGCGTTTCTCGATGAAATCGCGGATCGGCTCGCCATAGCGGCGCAGCAGCCAGGCGAGGAAGAAGAAGCGCGCGCCGCGGGCAATGATCGCCGAGATGACGAAGAAGCCGAGGTTCATGTGGATGACGCCGGCGAGAATGGTGACCACCTTGATTGGCGGCAGATGCGCGAGACCCGACGTTACCAAAAGCAGCAGCAGGATTTCCCACTCGTCGTGGATATAGACCCTCAGCTGCTCGAAGGCGTCGAGCTTGCCGTAGAATTCCAGAACGGGGCGGGCGATCGCATCGTAGGCATAGTAGCCGAGTGCCCAGCCGGCTATGCCGCCGAGAACGGAGGCGACGGTCGCGACCAGCGCATAGCGATAGGCGCGCTCGGGCTTGGCAAGGGCCATCGGCAGATAGAGCACATCGGCCGGAACGAGAAAGACGGAGCTTTCGACGAAGGCGATAACGGCGAGCCAGACTTCGGCCGACTTGCGGGCGGCGAGAGACATGGTCCAGTCGTAAAGTCTGCGGAGCATTCCATTCCTTTCGTGCTGCGGTGCAAAAGCATTAGGGGGCCGGTCCGGCGCTGTAAATGCCGACTATGGCAATGATAGCGGCGCCGGCGTGGAAATTTTTCGTGATCTCGCGCCGTCAGCTTTCAGTCGAGGGCTCGTGTTGTTCGGCCTGTTTGGCGCGCTTGGCGCGCATCACGTTCATCTCCGTGCGCTCGCGCGCCATCTCGCTGACGGCGGCGCGGAGTGCCGGGTGGCGGGCCGAGAACATGTTGAAGTCGCGCCGCTCGAGAACCAGGAACTGGCAGAAATCGATGGCGATGACGTCGGCCGTGCGGCGCCCGCCCGAGAGCAGCGCCATTTCGCCGAAGAAGGCGCCCGCCTCAAGCGCCACCGGTCCGCCATTGACGCGGACCTCGACGGCGCCCGAGGAGATGAAATACATACCGTCGCCGCGGTCGCCCTTGCGCACGACGCGTTCGCCCGGCAGAGCCGATTTCGGGCGGAAGAGCAGCAGCAGTTCCTCCTGTGAATGCTCATCAACCTCGGCAAAGAGTGGGAAGGTTTCGACCAGCTTCTGCATTTCCAGCTGATGCTCGCGCTCGCGCTCTTCGCTGAGAAGCCGGTTCTTTTCGAGTTCGCGGCCCAGCACGTCGAGACGCTTGCGGCCGTAGCCATCGTAGAGGTGCGGCCATTTCTTGTGCACCTTCTTATGCGCGACCTCCGCGGCAAAGCAGACCAACGGATTGAGGGTGATCGACAGGATGGCGGCGGCAAGGATCAGATCCTGGCCCTCCTGCGGCATCAGCCCGAGCGAAACACCGAGACCGGCGAGGATGAAAGAGAATTCGCCGATCTGCGCCAAGCCGCCAGCGACCGTCAGGCCCATGCCGACGGGATAGCGCAAGAGAAGCACGACGCCGAAGGAAATGATCGCCTTGCCGACGATGATCAGCAGCAGCGCACAGAACACTGCCATCGGCTCCTTCACCAGAACCGCTGGATTGAAGAGCATGCCGACGGAGACGAAGAACAGCACCGAAAAGGCATTCTGCAGCGGCAGGGAATCGGCGGCGGCGCGATGGCTGAGATTGGATTCACTCATGACGACGCCCGCGAAGAAGGCGCCGAGCGCGAAGGATACGCCGAAGATGGCGGCCGAGCCGAAGGCGATGCCGAGCGCGATCGCCAGAACCGCAAGCGTGAAGAGTTCGCGCGAACCGGTACGCGCCACCAGCGTCAAAAGCCAGGGAACCACCTTGGGGCCGAGCACGACGGCCATGACCGCGAAGGCGCCGACCTTGAGCAGCGTCAGGCCGATGGTCAAGGGCAGCGGGAGGCCGCCGCCGTGGGCGAGCGCATCGCTCGCATGGCCGCCGAGCAGTTCGGCCAGCGCCGGCAGCAGCACGAGCGCCAGAACCATGGCCAGATCTTCGACGATCAGCCAGCCGATCGCCACGCGGCCGCTGGCGGAATTGACGAGATTTCGCTCCTCCAGCGCCTTCAACAGGACGACGGTACTGGCAACCGAGAGGCTGAGCCCGAAGACGATACCGGCGCCGAGCCCCCAGCCCCAAAAGGAGCAGAGCGCAACGCCAAGCAGTGTGGCGATGACGATCTGCAGCACGGCACCCGGAATGGCGATGCCCTTGACGGCCAGGAGGTCGCCGGCCGAGAAATGCAGGCCGACGCCGAACATCAGCAGGATGACGCCCATTTCCGCGAGCTGGCTTGCAAGCCCGGTATCGGCGATGAAGCCCGGCGTGAAGGGGCCCATCAGGATGCCGGCCATCAGATAGCCGACCAACGGCGGCAGCCGCAGCCTGTCCGCCACATAGCCGAGCACCGCTGCAAAGACGAAGCTTACGGCCACCGTCGCGATAAGGGTTGCTTCCTGATGCACGTCTTTCCCTCGGTGTTGAATGCGGCGCCACTTTAGAACGAAGGATGAGCAGAATTAAACACTTGATTTGAGGCGCCGCAGCGCTTCCCGCAGATAATCCGCAAGTTGCAACAGCCTGAAGCCAGTTTCGGGACGCAATATGAGTGCGCACTAAAACAGTCGATGCCATCTCATTGGAGATTTCCATGCGAGAATTAGGAACTGTTGCTGCGTCAGCCACCTACTATTCCGAGGATACCGTCGAGTTCGGCTATGTCCGCGAGGTCTTGCTCGAAGACGAGGCGTGCTGGGGCGTGTTCGACGAGGACGGAGACGTGATCTTCGTCGGCGACGACCTGGCGGAATGCCGGTCGTTTGCGGCGAAGGAAGAGATCAGGCTGCAGCTGATCCACTAGCGAAGGCGGCCTCCAGCGGGCGCCGCTGTGATGGATCTGCCGCGCATTCACGCAGAAAATGCAAATCCGGCCGCTTTTTTGAGGTGCTGCCGCAAATGTGTGCTAAGGGCCCCTCAGAAACTTAGAACAGGCCTTTTACAATTATGACCGAACTTACACCCGCCCTCATCTCTGCGCTGAAGCTTGCAAAGGACGGCGACCTCCATCCTCAGCCCACCAACAAGTGGACGCATGAGAATGCCACCGTGACCTACGCGAAGAACGACCGGTGGAAAGAGCGCCCGCAGAAGATCAAGTCCGTGACGCCCAAGTCCATCGAGGAACTGAGCAACTCCGGCCTCATCGAACGCCGCAACCTCGACACCGACGCCGCCAAGGATGTCTACGGCATCACCATGGCCGGCAAGATGTGGCTGCTGAAGAACAAGTAGGGTCAGGAGAGCGCTGAGAGCTGCTTTGCTGAGGAGTGGTGCCCCATGCCGGGGTCGAACCAGCACTTCTTTCGAAACTCGATTTTGAGTCGAGCGCGTCTACCAATTCCGCCAATGGGGCACGGATAGTAACGGGCGGGTGTCTAACATGTGGGCGCCCGCGCATGCAAGACGGTGGCGGTGTTATCCGGCTGATTTGATATGGCTTCCGGCGCAGGCGCGCCGGAAGCCATTTTCGTTAGTGGGCGATGGCCTCTCCGGCGCTGCCGATGCCGGGTTTCTTCAGGGTAATCGCCAGGATCGAGGCGAGCAGGCAGAAGGCGCCGGCAATGAAGAAGGCGGGGAGGTAGCTCTGCAGCTCGGTGCGCGACAGGCCGGCGCCGTAGGCAGCGGTCGCGGCGCCCAACTGGTGACCGGCGAAGACCCAGCCGAAGACGAGGCCGACCTTTTCCTTGCCGAAGCGATCGGCGGCGATCTTCACGGTCGGCGGGACCGTGGCGATCCAGTCGAGGCCGTAGAAGACGGCGAAGATCGACAGGCCGTAGAAGGTGAAATCGCTGAAGGGCAGGAAGAGCAGCGAGAGACCGCGCAGGCCGTAATACCAGAAAAGCAGCCAGCGGTTATCGAAGCGGTCGGAAAGCCAGCCGGAGCCGATCGTGCCGAAGAAATCGAAGATGCCCATAACTGCCAGAACGCTGGCGGCGGCCACCGGCAGGATGCCGAAATCGCCGCAGAGGGTGACGAAATGCGTCTGGATCAGGCCGTTGGTGCTGAGGCCGCAGATGAAGAAGGTGGCAAACAGGATCCAGAAGGTCGAGGTCGTCGAGACTTCCCGGAGAATGACCAGAGGCATCTTCAAGGCGTCGATCAGCGTGCCGCGGGCCGGAGCGGCCGTCACATGCGCCTCGCCGACGGACGGCAGGTTCAGGTCCGACGGGCGGTCGCGCATGAAGAGCAGGACGACGAGGGCGGCGACCATGATCATGGCGCAGACGAAGAACACCGTCGAGCGCCAGCCGTAGCGCTCCGTCAGCTCGGCCATCAGCGGCAGGAAGACCAGCTGGCCGGTTGCCGAGCTCGCCGAGAGCATGCCGACGACGAGGCCGCGATGCTTGGTGAACCAGCGGGCGGAGACTGTTGCTGCCAGCACCATGGCCGTCAGGCCGGTGCCGAAGCCGACGACGATGCCCCAAAGCACCAGAAGCTGCCAGAGCGAGGTCATGAACAGCGACCCGATGAAGCCGGCGCCGATCAGGCCGAGGGCGAAGACGATGACCTTGCGGACGCCGAAATAATTCATGAAAGCGGCGGCGAACGGACCCATCAGGCCGAAGAGGATCAGGCGGATCGCCAAGGCCGAGGAGATCTGCGAGGTTTCCCAGCCGAATTCATCCTGCAGCGGCTTGATGAGGACGCCGGGTGCGCCCATGGCGCCGGCCGTTACCAGCATGGTCAGGAAGGTGGCGGCGACGATGATCCATCCGTAATGAATGTTTCGCCGGGCGAGGGTGGAGGCAAGCGCTGTCGATACCATGAGGCGTCATCCATTCAGAGGGCTGATCAATACATCACCGATTTAGATGATGGTCATCATATTTGTTGCGTATTGATGATTGGCATCATATAAATTGTCAAGCGACCAATTTCAGGAATTGCTGCAATGCGCGTGAGCCGCGAAAAATTTGCCGAAAACCGCCAGAAGATCATCGAGGCCGCCGGGGTGATGTTTCGCGAAAACGGCTTCGATGGCGTCGGTGTCGCCGACATCATGAAGTCCTGCGGGCTGACGCATGGAGGGTTCTACGGCCACTTCCAGTCGAAGGACGAGTTGCAGATCGAGGTCAGCCGCGCGCTGGTGGCCCGCGTCGAGGTGCGCTGGAAGGAATTGATCGCAGGCTCGCCGCACCGTCCCCTCGAAGCGCTGCTGGAGCACTATGTCTCCTGGTGCGCAGTCGACGATCCCGGCAACAGTTGTGTTTTCGTATCGCTGATGGACGAAGTTGCCCGCAGCAAGGGTGCCGTGCGGGAAATCTTTAATGACGGGCTCTCGATGCTCGTGTCGATCCTTGCCGAAGTCGTGCCAGGCGACACGCCGGAAGAGCGGCGCAAGAACGGCTTTACGACCCTGTCATCGATGATGGGGGCGGTCAGCCTGGCAAGGGCTGTCGAGAGCCGCGAGCTTGCCGCGCAGTTTCTCTCGACCACGCGCCAGAAGCTGTCGCCGGCGACGGCGCCTCTCGAAATCTGAGGCGCCGCGAGAGCGCCTTACTTGAAACCTTCGACGCGGTGCGGAACGTAGGGTTCCTCGAGCATCGCCACCTCCTCCGGCGTCAGCTTGACGGCAAGCGCGGCGACGGCGTCGCTGAGGTGGCCGGGGCGTGAGGCGCCGATGATCGGGGCGGTGATGGCGCTCTTCTGCAGGATCCAGGCGGTGGCGATCTGCGCGCGAGGAACGCCGTGCTCCTTGGCGAGACGGCCGACAGCATCGATGATTTTGCGGTCGGAATCTTCGGCCTGCCGGTAGAGCGTCTTGCCGAATTCGTCGCTTTCGGTGCGGGCTGTCTGCTCGTCCCAGTCCCGCGTCAGGCGCCCGCGGGCGAGCGGGCTCCAGGGGATAACGGCAATCTTCTGGTCCTGGCAGAAGGGCAGCATCTCGCGCTCTTCCTCGCGGTAGAGCAGGTTGACGTGGTCCTGCATGCTGACGAACTCCGTCCAGCCATTGAGCCGCGCGGTGTAAATCATCTTGGCGAATTGCCAGGCATGCATCGAGGAGGCGCCGATATAGCGGGCCTTGCCTGCCTTCACGACGTCATGCAGCGCCTCCAGCGTTTCCTCGATCGGTGTCGAATAGTCGAAGCGATGGATCTGGTAGAGGTCGACATAATCGGTGCCGAGGCGGCGCAGGCTGTTGTCGATCTCGTCGAAGATCGCCTTGCGCGACAGGCCAGCGCCGTTCGGGCCCGGGCGCATGCGGTTGAAGACCTTGGTGGCGAGCACGATGTCTTCGCGCTTGGAAAAGCTCTTGATGGCCCGGCCGACGATTTCTTCGGAAGAACCGTCGGAATAGGTATTGGCCGTATCGAGGAAGTTGATGCCAAGATCGATTGCCTGCTTGAGGATCGCGCGGCTTTCCTCCTCGCCGAGCGTCCAGGCATGGTTGCCGCGGCCGGGATCGCCGAAGGTCATGCAGCCCAGGCAGATTTTTGAAACTTCGAGGCCTGTCTTGCCGAGTTTTACATAATCCATTGAAATGACTCCGTGATTGAATTCCGCCCGCCGCCTGAAGATCAATTTAGGGCGGAGCGGCGGCAAAAGTCAGCAAGCATCGCGCATAAATTTCGATGACAGGGCGGAGGGCGCCTTGAATGCTCGCGCTTGCACTCGCGCGCCTGCGGGTGTTAGCTGGTGCAGCATTGACCGGAACTAGCCTATGAAATTGCCCCGCTTCGATCGCTATGACGATCTCTACCGCGATTTTGCGTGGGACATCCCCGATGATTTCAATATGGGCCGTGCCGTCAGCGACGACTGGGCGAAGATCGAGCCCGACCGGATCTGTCTTGAACATTTCGATCCCGGCGGCCAGCACCCCTCGATGACCTATGGCGAACTGTCGGCATGGTCGGCATCGCTTGCCAATGGGCTTGTATCGCTCGGCATCCGGCGGGGGGACCGCGTGGCGTTGCTGCTGCCGCAATCCTTTGAGACCGTCATCTCGCATGTGGCGATCTACAAGATGGGCGCGATTGCGCTGCCGCTGGCGCTGCTTTTCGGCGTCGAGGCCCTGGAATACAGGCTGAAAACCGCGGGTGCGTCCGCCGTCATCACCAATGCATTCGGCATGGCGCGAATATCAGAGATCCGCGATCGCCTGCCTGATCTGAAGACGGTGATTTCGATCGATGGCGGAGAGGCGCTGGCATTTGACGAGCTCGTCGCTTCGCATCCGCCGGTCTTCGAGGTGGTCGATACGGGGCCAGACGATCCGGCGCTGATGATCTTTACCTCGGGCACGACGGGAGCGCCGAAGGGTGCGCTGCATGGGCATCGCGTGCTCGCCGGGCATATCCCCGGCATGCAGTTTGCCCATGAAGGATTTCCGCAGGCGGGCGACAAGGTCTGGACGCCGTCGGACTGGGCCTGGGCGGGCGGCTTGCTCAATGCGCTGCTGCCGAGCCTGTTGCTGGGTGTCCCCGTCGTCTCGTCTCCGGCGCAGAAGTTCGATGCCGATACGGCCTATCGCATCATGGCCGAGATGCAGGTGCGCAATGCGTTCATTCCGCCGACGGCGCTGCGGCTGCTGAAGGCGGCCGGTGATCCGTATCTAACGCACAAGCTCAATCTGCGGACGATCGGTTCTGCCGGCGAATCCCTCGGGCGCGAAACCTATGTCTGGGCGCGCGATACGCTCGGCATCACGGTCAACGAATTCTACGGCCAGACGGAGTGCAACTTCGTCATCTCCTCAAGCCGGGCTGCGGGTGTTTCCAAAGCCGGGGCGATCGGCCGTCCGTCGCCGGGACATCGGGTTGCCGTCGTCGATGATCGCGGCAACGAATTGGCGGTGGGGCAGACAGGCCAGATCGGCGTCAAGGCGCCGGATCCGGTGATGTTCCTGGGATACTGGAACGATCCGGAGGCGACGGAGCGCAAGTTTGCGAATGGCTGGCTGCTGACGGGCGACCTCGCACATCAGGATGCGGAAGGGTTCATCACCTTCGAGGGGCGGGATGATGATGTCATTACCTCCTCGGGATACCGGATCGGGCCTGCCGAGATCGAGGACTGCCTGTCCGGGCATCCGGCCGTTCAGCTGGCGGCTGCCGTCGGCAAGCCGGATCCGGTTCGCACCGAGATCGTCAAGGCCTATGTGGTCCTAGTACCCGGCGTTAGCGCCGGCGCCGAGCTTGCCGCCGAAATCCGCGACTGGGTGAAGATGCGGCTTTCGATGCATGAATATCCACGCGAGGTGGAGTTCGTCGATTCACTGCCGCTGACGACGACGGGCAAAGTGATCCGCCGCCTGCTGCGCGAGCGGGCAGCGGCCGAAGCTGCGTAGGCTCAGCAGTTTAGCCGCGGCCTGCCAGCGACATGATCTTGGCGCGCAGCATCTTCGCCATATTGCGGGTGTTGCGGTACATGTGAAGCTGGGTGGCCGCCTGGCGGACATCGCGGTCGCCGTTCTGGTTAAGGCCGATGACCAGCGTTCCCATGTCCTCGCGTTCCTTCCAGAAGCGGCTCATGATCGGATGATCGGGGATGGCGCAGGAATCCGAGCGGACGATGTTGGCGTCGTCGAGATGCCATTCCGTCAGTTCACCCATCAGCAGCTTGCCGGGCGAAAAGCGGGCGAACTCCTCGTCATAGGCCGTCTTCCAAGTATAGGCTTCGCCGCCCATCATCAGCACGACGATCGCGGCGATCGCCTTGCCGTTGAAGTCGATCGTATGGATACGCACGGCGTCGATGGCGGCGAGATTGGAAACGGCTTCGCGGGCGAAGGCGGTGTGATAGCGGTCGGTGACGAGCGCGCTGCGCTTCTTGCCCTTCCAGCCGCCGGCTTCCATCGCTAGGAACTCTTCGAAGCGCATATGCACGTCGCGCGGCTGGCGGGCGACGCTGTAGGTCACGGTGCCCTTGTCCTCGAGCAGGCGCCACTGGCGGCGCATTTCGCGCATGTGCGAGGAGGAAACGGAGCTTGCGAGATAGGCGACGGCGTCTTCCTCGCTCTCCAGCATCGGGCGTTCGAAGGGATTGGTGATCGTCAGCGGCAGGTTGCGGCCGAGAGCGACGGCCTTCACCAGCCGGGCGAAGATGCCGTTCAGCCTCAGATCAGGCAGCACGAGGATCTGCGGCAGTCGCAGGTCGCGGGCCGTCAGGCCTTCGAAGAGGTTATCGAGCGTCTCGGCGGCATCCTCGGCATCGACGAGCGGAGTGCCGAGCGGCGCAAAGCTGTTCGACCAACCGCGGATGATCGACGGGCCGACGGCAAAGCCCGGCTTCTCGACGGAGAAGGGCATCAGGAAGCGCATGCGGCTGCGGTTGCTGCCGGTGTCGCGCATCAGGGCGAAGCTCACCTGCCGGTCGTCGAGGCGCGGCATGGCGGGCGCCAGGAAGCGGCCGGTGAAGAAGACGTTCGGCTCGATCGCGCGGTTCGAAAGGAAGTCGAGCTCGTCCTGCAGCTCATAGCCGAGCTTGCCGGGATAGACGCAGAGCTCGCGGCCGGCGCGGCCGACCTCGACGCGGGCTTCCGCCTGCGGTCCGTCGAAATTCAAGGAGGCGAGCTCATGGACCATGCGGTTCGTCGTGGCGTCCGTGGACTCGGTACTCGGAGGAGTGCGCACCATCAATGGGCCTTCCTGTCTGCCTGCGCCGTTGCCGGGCGGCTGAATGCAAAGAGAACGATGCCGAGCGTGCGCCGCACGGCGATGTGGAGAAGTGTCGCCTCGACGGCCATGGCCGATGCCGTGGCGATCGCGGTGCCGACGGTTCCGAGGTGAGGGATGAGCGTCAGGTTGAGCGTGATGTTTGCCGTCAGCGCGCCGGCATAGAGGGCGGCGCAGAGGTTCTGCTTGCCCGCCATCATCAGCAGCGTTTCGGCCGGGCCGACCAGCGCCTTGGCGAGGATGCCGGCAAGCAGGATCGCCATCAGCACATAACCGGCGGTGAAGGCGCCGCCGAAAAGCGAGAGAAGCAGATGGCCGGCGGCCAGGACGCAGAGGCCGATGCCGAGCGCCGGCCAGAAGGTCCAGCGGGCCGCATCGGCAGCAGCAACGGCGAGTTCCGCCCGGGTGCCGCCGGCGATGATGCTGGAGAAGCGGGGGCCGGATGCCGCCTTCACCGAGAACATGATGAACTGCACCAGCGCCATGGTCTTGGCGGCGGCAAAATAGATCGCGACGTCATGCGGCTCGAGGAAGATGCCGACGATGACGACGTCGGAATTGGTGAGCAGGAAGCTCGCACCCTCGATCAGGAAGATCGGGAAGGCGACGCTGAGCCAGGCGATGAAATCCACCTTGCGCTGGCCGGTATCATAATGGCGGCGCAGGCGCAGCAGCGTTGCCACATACTGACCGAGCGCCGTGACATAGGTTGCGAGCAGGGCCGACTGCATTGCCACGACCGCCGTATGCTCGGCGCCCATGGCATTGGCGATCAGCATGAAGAGGATGATCAGGATCGGGCGGACGATATAGACCGGGCTCAGCGCCATGACGGGCCAGTGGTTGGCGCGCGAGGTGCCTTCCAGGATATCGCCGAGCGCGATCATCGGCAGCGCGAGCAGGCCGAGAAAGCCGGGGATCAGGTAATAGATCTCTATCTTGTCGCCGAAGAAATGCAGCCCGGCCATGCCCGCGACCATCAGCAGCGAGCCGGAAAGGATTGCGAAGATGCGGGCGGTTCCCGTCAGGCCGCGGATTTCCTCGAAGGCGCCGGATGCCTTGTATTGCGGCAGGAAGCGGACGATCGCGGTGTGAAAGCCGAGGCAGGAGAGATCGCCGAAGAGAACGATCAGCACCCAGATGAAGACGAAGATGCCATATTCCCACTCGCCCATCAGGCGCGCTAGGATGATCTGAGAAACGAAGGCGAGGGCGGCGCTCAGAATGCGGATTGCGAAAGCGGTCAGCGCCATGCGCTGGGCGGCCGCCTTGCCGTCACGTTCGGTCAGGACAGCAGCGAGCATGCGTAGAAGACGGCTGCCGGCCGGACGCAAGCTGGCGGGCAGCATTCTTTCAGCTGTTTCAATGACTGCCATAATGAACACGCACAACTCAGAACTCAGGCAAATCGTGTTCTCAGTCTTGCCAGATCAGGGTTAAGAAACGGTTGTGCGGGCGGCGTGTGCTCAACAGTGAACTTGCCTGATCCACAAAAGAAAATGCCGCCTGGAGGCGGCATCTTCATCATCTTTTTCAGTCAATCACGCTTCGGCAAAAGCGCCGTGGCAATGCTTGAACTTCTTGCCCGAACCGCAGGGGCAGGGCTCGTTGCGGCCGACCTTGCCCCAGGTCGAGGGATCGTTCGGATCGCGGTTTTCGGGCGCGACGATCACTTCGGATGCCTGGTAGATCGGCGCGAAATCGTTCTCGCCGGTGTCGGGATCCAGGTGCTGGGCCTGCATGACCGGAAGCTCCGGCTCGGCCGGTGCCTGCTGGACCAGCTCGACCCGCATAAGCTGCGCGGTAACCGCCTGGCGGAGGTTGTTCAGCAGCGACTGGAAGAGCTCGAAGGCTTCGGACTTGTATTCCTGCAGCGGGTCGCGCTGGGCGTAGCCGCGGAAACCGATGACCGAACGCAGGTGATCGAGGTTGACGATGTGCTCGCGCCACAGGTGGTCGAGCGTCTGCATCAGGATCGAGCGCTCGACATAGCGCATGATGTCGTCGCCGAAGCGCTCGGCCTTCTCGGTGAAGGCGGCGTTTGCAGCTTCGGTGATGCGCTCGCGGATATCGTCTTCGCCGATGCCCTCTTCCTTGGCCCAATCTTCGATCGGCAGGTCGAGGTTGAGAAGGTTTGCGACCTGTTCCTTGAGACCGGCAGCATCCCACTGTTCGGCGTAGGCGCGTTCCGGAATGTGCTTATCGACGAGGTCTTCGATGACTTCGCGGCGCATATCCGAAACGGTCTCGGCGATGTTGGCGGCTTCCATCAGCTCCAGGCGCTGGTCGAAGATGACCTTGCGCTGGTCGTTGAGAACGTCGTCATACTTGAGCAGGTTCTTGCGGATGTCGAAGTTACGGGCTTCGACCTTCTTCTGCGCGCGCTCGAGGGCCTTGTTGATCCAGGGATGGACGATTGCCTCGCCTTCCTTGAGGCCGAGCTTCGTCAGCATGCCGTCCATACGGTCGGAGCCGAAGATGCGCATCAGGTCGTCCTGGAGCGACAGGTAGAACTTCGAGCGGCCCGGGTCGCCCTGACGGCCGGAACGGCCGCGCAGCTGGTTGTCGATACGGCGGCTTTCGTGGCGTTCCGTCGCGATGACGTAGAGACCGCCGGCGGCAAGCGCCTTTTCCTTCAGCTGCTTGATCTCGGCACGGATCGCCTCGACCTTGGCATCGTATTCTGGACCGTGCTCGACGCCTTCGAGTTCGCGTTCGACACGCATTTCGAGGTTGCCGCCGAGCTGGATGTCGGTACCGCGGCCGGCCATGTTGGTAGCAATCGTCACAGCGCCGGGAACACCGGCCTGGGCGACGATATAGGCTTCCTGCTCGTGGTAGCGGGCGTTCAGAACCTGGAAGTCCTTGAAGCCCTGCTTGCGCATCAGGTCGGCGAGCAGTTCGGACTTTTCGATCGAGGTGGTGCCGACGAGAACCGGCTGGCCGCGCTTCTGGGCATCAGCGATCTCGGCGATGATCGCCTTGTACTTCTCTTCGAAGGTCCGGTAGACCTCGTCGTCTTCGTCGATACGCTGGATCGGCAGGTTGGTCGGGACTTCGACGACTTCGAGGCCGTAGATGTTGCCGAATTCTTCCGCTTCCGTCTGCGCCGTACCGGTCATGCCGGCGAGCTTGCCGTACATGCGGAAGTAGTTCTGGAAGGTGATCTGCGCCAGCGTCTGGTTTTCCGGCTGGATCTTGACCTTTTCCTTGGCTTCGAGCGCCTGGTGCTGGCCTTCCGAATAACGGCGGCCCGGCATCATGCGGCCGGTAAACTCGTCGATGATAACGATCTCGTCGTTGCGGACGATGTAGTCCTTGTCGCGCTGGAACAGCTTGTGGGCCTTCAGCGCGTTGTTGACGTGATGGACGATCGCGACGTTTTCGATGTCGTAGAGCGAAGCGCCCTTGAGCAGGCCGGCCTGCTTCAGGAGGCCTTCGAGCTTTTCCGTGCCTTCTTCGGAGAAGTTGGCGGAACGCTGCTTCTCGTCGATTTCATAATCGCCGTCGGAGAGCAGCGGGATGAAGGCGTCGATCGTGTTGTAGAGATCGGAGCGGTCATCGAGCGGGCCGGAAATGATCAGCGGCGTGCGGGCTTCGTCGACCAGGATCGAGTCCACTTCGTCGACGATCGCGAAATTGTGGCCACGCTGGACCATCTGCGCCTTCTCGTACTTCATGTTATCGCGAAGATAATCGAAGCCGAGCTCGTTGTTGGTGGCGTAGGTGATGTCGCAGTTATAGGCGGCTGCGCGTTCCTCGTCGGAAAGACCGTGGACGATGACGCCCGTGGTCAGGCCGAGGAAGCCGTAGACCTTGCCCATGGTCGCCGCGTCGCGCTGCGCCAGGTAGTCGTTGACGGTGACGACGTGCACGCCTTTGCCGGAAAGCGCGTTCAGATAGACCGGCAGGGTTGCGACCAGCGTCTTACCTTCACCGGTCTTCATTTCGGCGATGTCGCCGGAGTGAAGGATCATGCCGCCGACGAGCTGTACGTCAAAAGGTCGCATGCCGAGAACACGGCGCGAGGCCTCGCGGACCACGGCAAAAGCCGGGATCAGGATGTCGTCGAGCGTCTTGCCATCTGCCAGCTGCTTGCGGAACTCGACCGTCTGTGCGGCGAGCTGCTCGTCGCTCAAGGCCTTCGTCTTCTCTTCGATGGCGCTGATTGCTGCGACTTTCGGCTGGAAAGACCGCACGCGGCGGTCATTGGCAGAGCCAAATATCTTGCGGGCGATGCCGCCAAAGCTGACCATATGACTGGCCCTTTCTCATATTCTTCCCCGGCTTTTCTTATGCGCGCACCCAGCCGAAATTCAGGCGCACGCCTCGAAACGCCAGGAAACTGTTCTGGACGCGAGGTTGCGTGACAGATAAGAGGGGGGTCGAATGATGTCAACGGATTTGGCTGATATAGAAAGGCCACATTCCAGTGTTGAACGCTGTTTTAGGCTGGATTCACACGTGATGCTGAAGCCGGTGGTGTAACTCTGAAAGGTTATTTGATGTTGAGCTACAACAAACTTGCCGTGATGGCGGTCGCGACCTTCGTTGCGTTCCATGCGCCGGTCTACGCTGAAGACAAGCCGGACGCCGTCATCGCCAAGGTTGGCAACCTGGAAATTCATCAGTCGGAACTCGATCTGGCGATCGCCAATCTGGACCCGCAGCTCGCTCAGCTGCCGGACGATCAGAAGAAGGTCGCTGCCCTTTCTGCTGCCATCGATGTGAAGCTGCTGGCCGGTGACGCCGCTGCCGAAAAGCTCGACCAGACCGAAGAATTCAAGAAGCGCATGCAGTATCTTTCCGATCGCGAGCTGCACAATGCCTACTTCAAGAAGCATGTCGTCGACACGGTTACCGACGACGAAGTGAAGGCACGCTACGACAAGGAAGTCGCTGCCCTGCCGAAGCAGGAAGAAGTTCACGCCCGCCACATCCTGGTCAAGACCGAGGATGAAGCCAAGGACGTCATCAAGCAGCTCGACGCCGGCAAGGATTTTGCTGAACTCGCCAAGGAAAAGTCGACCGACCCGAACAAGGCTGACGGCGGCGATCTCGGCTATTTCACCAAGGGCCGCATGGTCAAGGAATTCGAAGACGCGGCCTTCGCGCTCGAAAAGGGCACCTACTCCAAGACGCCGGTGAAGACCGATTTCGGTTACCACGTCATCAAGGTCGAAGATAAGCGCGATGCACCGCCGCCGCCGTTCGACCAGGTCAAGGACCAGGTTCGTCAGCTCGTCATGCGCGACAAGTATCTTGCCCTTCTCGCCTCGGCGAAGGAAAAGTCCAAGGTCGACATCATGGACGAAACCCTTCGCAAGGGTTACGAGGATGCCAACAAGCAGCCGGCGCCGGGCGATGAGCCCGCCGTTCAGCCGCAGCAGTAATCATCATTCGGGCCCGGTTCTTCCGGGCCCTTCACTATCAGGCAGGTCCATCACAATGTCCGGTTCCGTTTCTCCGCTCGCCCCGAAGACCTTCGCATCCATGCCCGCGCTGCGCGGTGTGCGCATGGCGACCGCTGCCGCCGGGATCAAGTACAAGAACCGAACCGACGTGCTGATGATGGTGTTCGACAAGCCGGCTTCGGTCGCGGGCGTCTTTACCCGCTCGAAGTGCCCGTCGGCGCCGGTCGATTTCTGCCGCACAAACCTGCCGCATGGCGTTGCCTGCGCCGTTGTCGTCAATTCCGGCAATGCCAATGCTTTCACCGGCCTCAAGGGCCGCGCCGCCACTGAGCTGACGGCGAAGTCCGCCGCGGCTGCCGTCGGCTGCGGCGAGAACGAAGTCTACCTCGCCTCGACCGGCGTTATCGGCGAGCCGCTGGATGCGACCAAGTTTTCCGGTGTTCTCGATGCCATGCATCGCGATGCGACCGGTGATTTCTGGTTCGAGGCAGCCAAGGCGATCATGACCACGGACACCTATCCGAAGGTCGCGACGCGCAGCGCCGAAATCGGCGGCGTCAAGGTGACGATCAACGGGATCGCCAAGGGCGCCGGGATGATCGCGCCCGACATGGCGACGATGCTCTCCTTCGTCGTGACCGATGCCGATATCGCTCCGGCCGCGCTGCAGGCGATGCTGTCGGAAGGCGTCGGCCCGACCTTCAACTCGATGACCGTCGATAGCGACACCTCGACTTCCGATACGTTGATGCTGTTTGCAACCGGCGCCGCAGCGGCTGACGGTCAGGCGCGCGTCGAGCGCACCGACGATGCCCGTCTTGCGACCTTCCGCGTCGCGCTCAACGAAGTGCTCAAGGATCTGGCGCTGCAGGTCTGCCGCGACGGCGAAGGCGCGACCAAGATGCTCGAGATCACCGTGACCGGCGCAGAGAGCGATGCGGCGGCCAAGCGGATCGCCCTGTCGATCGCCAATTCGCCGCTGGTCAAGACTGCGGCTGCCGGCGAGGACGCCAACTGGGGCCGTATCGTCATGGCTGTCGGCAAGGCCGGCGAAATGGCGGATCGCGACCGCCTGGCGATCTGGTTCGGCGATGTGCGCGTTGCCGTCAACGGCGAGCGCGACCCTGGCTACTCGGAAGAGGCTGCGTCGAACGTCATGAAACAGCAGGATATTCCGGTTAAAGTCGACATCGGTCTCGGTAAAGGTCAGGCAACGGTCTGGACCTGCGACCTCACTAAGGAGTATGTGGCGATCAACGGTGACTACCGGAGCTGATCGTTCATTGACTGAGACTTCTTCAAAGACGGCAAACCTGCCGCTCGTTCGCAGGCTGGAAGCAGTTGGCTTCCGGGCGTGGCCCGCTTCTTCCGTGCAGTATGACGGCAGCTGGCAGGTGCGGCTGACGGCGGGTCATCCGTCGAACCGTCTGAACTCTATCGTGCCGCTCGATCCGTCCGATCATCGCGATATCGAGATCCGCCTGGAAAAGGCGAGCAGGAAGTTCGAAGCCTATGGCCGTCCGGCCGTGCTGCGGCAGACGCCGCTCTGCACGCCGCTACTCGTCGATCTGGTCGCCGCGCAGAACTGGACGCATTTCGACGAGACGATCGTCATGACCTGCGATCTGACGCAGGCCGATCTTCCAGATACCCTCGACCATCTGCCGACGCACGATATCGGCCGCTTCGTCGATGCCAATCTCTCGACCGATCAGGTCTCGCCGCGACTCAAGGCGGCGCTGGCGGAAGTCATCAATGCGATCAAGCCGCCGTCCGGCCTGTTCATGATCGAGGATCCGGCATCGGGACCGCTTGCGACGGTTCTTTGCGTGCAGGACAACGATCTGGCCGGCATTATGTCGCTGTCGGTCGCGCGGGAACGCCGGCGCGAAGGTCTCGGTCTCGAAATTCTGACATCGGCTCTTCGCTGGGCGCGTATGCGCAGCGCCCGCACTGGCTGGCTGCAGGTCAAGGCAGACAATGCGCCGGCTCTTGCACTTTACGACCGCCTCGGCTTCCGGGAAGCCTATCGCTACAGCTACTGGCGCAAGGCGCTTTGATGATGAGCGACGCCGGCAAGAAAATTCTCCTGGTTGCTGCCTGCGCGCTGATCGATTCCGACGGGCGCATTCTTCTGGCGCAGCGGCCGGAAGGAAAATCGCTTGCCGGTCTTTGGGAATTTCCGGGTGGCAAGGTCGAGCCGGGCGAGACGCCGGAAGAGTGCCTGGTGCGGGAGCTTGAAGAGGAGCTCGGCATCAGGACGAAGGTCGCCTGCCTTGCGCCGCTGACATTTGCCAGCCACAGCTACGACACATTTCATCTGCTGATGCCGCTTTATGTCTGCCGCCGCTATGAAGGCATCCCGCAAAGCCGGGAAGGGCAGGCGCTGAAATGGGTCAAGCCCATGCAATTGCGTGATTATCCCATGCCGCCGGCCGATGAGCCGCTGATCCCGATGTTGCAGGATCTACTTTAGGGATTTCTCACTATTTGCTTTCACAGACGGTTTTTGTCTGTGGATATTAATCGATCGTTTAACACCTTCTGCCAAAGATCGGCCTCAATCAAGCAACTGGCGTGTGTGTATGAAGGCTTGACGCATGGTCGACGACGATTTCTGGAAAGCGGTTAGAGAAAAACAGCAGGGCTCGAATGCTTCACGCAGGACGGGCGCGCTTAATCTTGCCTTGCTCTTCGGCACCGCCGCCGTGGCGCTCACCCTCATCCTCACCCCGATGCTGGCCGACAAGTCGAAGTCGAGCGTTTTCGCAAGCGTTCCCTCCGACTTCGACAACATCACCACCGGCTCGATCCCCAAGACCGAGAACGGCAAGCGTTACACGATCCGCCGCAGCGTGCTCCAGGAAACTCCGGGCTCGGTTTGCGTCGTTCAGGGATACGGCTCGGGGGCCGGCTGCTGATGGAAGATCAAATGGCTGATGCGCCGCTTTCTGCGGGAAGGGTTGGGATGATGCGTTCTCTGAAAGCCTTGATCGCCGACATCCGCGGCGCAACTGCTATTGAGTATGGTCTTCTGGCCGCGCTCATTTCGGTCGGTCTGATCGCCGGCGCGGGTGCTTTCGGAAACGGTCTTTCGAACACTTTCCTGACTGTCAGCAACTCGGTTTCATCGCACCAATAGCGATTACTGCTTCAGCTTGTGTTCTTCGACGCGGAGAGCATCGGCGAGACGCGCCTTGGCCGATCCCGGCTGCAAAGGCTTCTGCTGACTCTCGTGCGGAGCCCATCCCGAGACATAGATAATCGAGAATGTCGCGCGGATCCGGCCATCAGGATCGGAATAGCGTTCGGCATAGATTTCGGCGGCACGCAGGAAGAAGGCGCGTGAGAGCGGCTTGCGGCTGCGGGCGGCGAGCGGGTTCGCCATTCCCATGGCGCGCAGGTCCTTCATCAGCGGAAAGATCGAGTCGTAACGGACAGTATAGCTCTCGGCATCGATGACCGGCAGCGAGAAGCCAGCGCGCTGCAGCAGGCTACCGACATCACGGACATCGGCAAAGGGAATGACGCGCGGGCTTGCGCCGCCGATCATTTCGGCTTCGGTGGCTAGCATCACGTCACGGAGTTCCTGTAGCGTGCCCGCGCCGGGGATAGCCGCAAGGAAAAGGCCATCGGGCTTCAAAGCGCGGCGGATCTGGATGAAGACGCCGGGCGTGTCGTTGGTCAGGTGCAGGCTGAGCGGCGCGATGATGAGATTAGCCGATTGCGGCTCGAGCGGGACGTCTTCGAGGGGGGCGACGAAGGCGACCTCTCCCTCGGCGCCGTAAGCTGCCTCTGCTTCGACGCGGTCTAATTGACCGATCTTGCCGAGAGCCAGCGCTGCCTTGGCAGCGGTGCCGGTCGCGCCATGCAGCTCGACGGCGCGATCGAACTGCCGCTCCACGACAGAGAGCCGTTCGGCAAGTTCGGTTGCGGCGATGTCGAGAAGGAAAGCGGCGTTGCGGTCGCCGTACTTCAGCGCCCGGTGACGGTGGGCAGTGATCGCGGCTCTATCGAAAATGATATCCATGGCGAAGTGCATAGTCCCGTCACCGGCAGGCGGCAAGACGGATTTTCCTTTTGGCCGGAAGCGGCTACTCTCGCGCGATGGGGGCAAGCGATTTCGGCAAAGCAGCACGGTTCGGCTGGGCGCATCTTGCGCGGCCCTTCCATGCGCTTGCCGATCTCGTCTATCCGCCGGCCTGCACTGCCTGCGGCATCATGACATCCGGGCACCGCGGGCTCTGCGCCGAATGCTGGGCGGGTGTGCGCTTTATCGAGAGGCCATACTGCGAGGTGCTGGGGTCGCCATTCTCTCACGATCTCGGAGGCGGTATCCTGAGTGCGCAGGCGATTGCCGACCCGCCACCCTTCGATCGTCTGCGCTCCGCCGTCATTCACGATGAGGCCGTCCGCAATCTGGTCCACGGGCTGAAATATCGCGACCGCGTCGATCTTGCGCAGATGATGGCGGGCTGGATGCTGCGGGCGAGCGATGGTGCCGTCGAAGCCTGCGATGCGATCATTCCCGTCCCGCTACACCGGTCGCGGATGGTGTCGCGTAAGTTCAACCAGGCGGCGGAGCTTGCGCGGCATCTGGGCCGCGTCTCGGGCAAGCCGTTGCTTCCCGCCACTTTGCTGCGCGTCAAGCGAACGGAACAGCAGGTGGGGTTAGGGGCGAGGGCGCGTGAGGAGAATGTTCGCGGAGCCTTCGCGATCGCGCGTGGGCGGGAAAACGATGTTTTCGGCAAACGGATCGTGCTTGTCGATGATGTCTACACGACCGGCGCGACAGTGGCTGCGGCAACGCGCGTCTTGCGCAAGGCAGGCGCCTCCGACATCACTGTTTTGACCTTTGCAAGGGCTCTGCAAGAACCTATATGACAAGGAGAAAACAGGCCCGTCTGGAGACCGGAATATGGTACCCGTCACGATCTATACACGGCAGTTCTGCGGCTATTGCGCCCGCGCCAAGTCCCTGCTCGAAGAGAAGGGTGTCGATTACGTCGAGCATGATGCGACGTTTTCGCCCGATCTGCGCCAGGAGATGATCGGCAAGTCGAACGGCCGCACGACCTTCCCGCAGATTTTCATCGGCAGTGAGCATGTCGGCGGTTGCGACGATCTCTTCGCGCTTGATCGCGCCGGCAAGCTCGATCCGATGCTGGCGGCCTGAGGGTAGCACCATGGTCTTCAAGGCAGCAGCCGTTCAGATGTGCTCGGGCGTCGATCCGGCGCGCAATGCCGTGTCGATGGCGCGGCTTGTCCGCGAGGCCGCCGCTCAGGGCGCGACCTATGTCCAGACGCCCGAAATGACCGGGATGCTGCAGCGTGACCGCGCGGCTGCCAAAGCGGTGTTGCGCGGTGAAGCCGACGATATCATCGTGCGGACCGCTTCGGAGCTTGCGGCCGAGCTCGGCATCCATATGCATGTCGGCTCGACGGCGATCGCGCTCGACGATGGCAAGATGGCCAATCGCGGCTTTCTGTTCGGCCCCGATGGCAAGGTGCTCAACCGCTACGACAAGATCCACATGTTCGATGTGGACCTAGACAACGGCGAGAGCTGGCGTGAAAGCACTGCCTACCGGCCGGGCTCGGAAGCCCGTGTCGTGTCGCTGCCATTTGCGGAGATGGGTTTCACCATCTGCTACGACGTCCGTTTCCCGGCGCTTTTCCGGGCGCAGGCGGTTGCCGGTGCCGAAGTGATGACGGTTCCTGCCGCTTTCACGAAGCAGACCGGCGAAGCGCATTGGGAAATCCTGCTGAGGGCCCGCGCCATCGAGAACGGCGTCTTCGTCATCGCTGCCGCGCAGGCCGGCGTGCATGAGGACGGGCGCGAGACCTTCGGTCATTCGATGATCATCGATCCCTGGGGCCGGGTTCTGACATCTGCCGGGGGCACCGGCGAGGCCGTTATTCTGGCGGAGATCGATCCGGCTGCCGTGAAAGCTGCGCATGACAAGATCCCGAACCTGAAGAACGGCCGGGAATTCTCGATCGAGAAGATACCGGGGGCGGTGAAGGGAGGCGTTGCCGCTTGATCCGCTATTCCCTCAGTTGCGAGAATGCCCACGAGTTCGAAGGCTGGTTTTCCGAGAGCGCCGATTTCGACAGGCAGGTAGCGTCCGGTTTCCTGACCTGCCCCGTCTGCCATTCGGGCTCGATCTCGAAGGTGCTCATGGCGCCGTCCGTCTCCACCGCACGCAAGAAGGACGAGATCAAGACCGTCGCCATGGACGCGATGCGCCGTGAAGCGTTTCAGAAGCTCAAGGATGCCGTTGCTCAGGTGAAGGCGAATTCCGAGGATGTCGGGACGCGATTTCCTGAGGAGGCGCGTAAGATCCACTACGGCGAAGCCGATGCGCGCGGCATTATCGGCCAGGCAACGGCCAACGAGGCCCAGGAGCTGATCGAGGAGGGCATCGAGATCGCTGCCCTGCCCGTCCTACCTGACGATGTGAACTGACATGCAGTCCGCGCGCCTCGCCTTTTACAATTTCGGGCTTCATGTGGCGCCGGCTGATAGTGAGGCGGTTCGCGGCTTCATGCTGCGCGAACCCGCAAATTTCGAAGCAGCGACGCGAGCGCAGGGCTTCCTGGGGCGTTCGGGTTATCCGGGCGTACCCGGTACGCGAAGCTGGGGCGTTCAGGTTTTTCCGAGATATATCGAAGGCAGCGGCTTCACCACCGCGCCGTCCTCATTGTCGCTCTGGGCCGATATCGAGTCCTTGATGGCCTTCAGCTATAACGGCGTGCATGCCGACGCGTTGAAGAATGCCCGGGCCTGGAATGCCCGGCAGAGCTGGCCGCCGCTGGTTTTGTGGTGGGTCTCGGCCACCCATCGGCCAGACTGGCAGGAGGGCGCCTCGCGGCTTGAATATCTCGACGATCACGGACCGAGCGCGCATGCGTTCAACTTCAAGCAGCCTTATGGTCCTGACGGCGAGGAAATCACCATCGACCGCGAACGGGTGAAGGAGGTTGCTGCCCAAAACGCCACGCGCCAGCAGGATCTCTTGGAACTCGTGAGTAAATTGAAGGTCTGATTGCTCAGGCCGGGCGCTTTGCTAGCAGCATGTAATTCACGTCCATGTCCTTCGACAGATTCCATTGGTTGGCCAGAGGATTGAAGAAGACGCCGGTGCGGTCGATGACTTCGAGGCCAGAGGCGGTCATCGGCGCTTCCAGTTCTTCGGGACGAACCAGCTTTTCATATTGATGCGTGCCGCGCGGCAGCCAGCGCAGGATGTTTTCGGCCGCGAAGATCGCGAGCGCGGCGGCCTTCATCGTGCGGTTGATGGTGGCGACGAACATCATGCCGCCGGGGCGGACCATCCTGGAGCAGGTCGACATGAAGAATTCGACGTCGGCGACGTGCTCAACGACTTCCATGTTCAGGACGATATCGAAGGTCTCGCCGGCTTCGGCGAGCTGTTCGGCCGTGACAGGACGGTAATCGACGGAAACGCCCGACGCCTTCGCATGGGTGGAGGCGATGCCGATATTCTTTTCGGAGGGGTCGGCGCCGACGACGGTGGCGCCCATCCGCGCAACCGGCTCGGACAGCAGGCCGCCGCCGCAGCCGATGTCGAGGACGCGCAGGCCTTCCAGCGGCTTCGGGCTTTTCGGGTCGAGCCCGAAATTCTCGGCTGCCTTGTCGCGGATATAGGTCAGCCGCACCGGGTTGAACTTGTGCAGCGGCTTGAACTTGCCGGTCGGGCTCCACCACTCAGCCGCCATCGCCGAGAAGCGGTCCACTTCGCTCTGGTCGATCGTGCTCTTTGCGGCTTCGCTCATTGGTCTGCTCCTTGCGTCAGTCATGAGTGAAGTCGGACGATCGGCGGCATAAGTCAAGGGGCGGGAAGCCGCGGGACAGAGAGCCGCGCCTCCAGGGCCGCAGCCATCGACAGCACGTTTTCATCCGCAAAGCGGCGGCCGACGATCTGCAGGCCGACGGGCAGGCCGTTCGATGCGAGGCCGACGGGAAGCGACAGGGCGGGAAGCTGCGGCAGCATGTTGAAGGGACAGGTCATGTCGAGACCGACGAAGCGACCATCCGGGCCGGTCGCGACATAATCGTCATCGCATTCGGTGACCAGCGGGGCGGTAACGGCGCAGGTCGGGCAGAGCAGTGCGTCGTAATTTTCAAAGAGGGCGGCCATGTCGCGCCACATGCGGGTGCGCAGCAGCTCGACGCGCTTGTAGGCGGTGGCGTTCATCGCCAGCCCGCGATCGATCATCGAGACGACGGCCGGATCCATCTTGTCGCGATAGGTCTCGATCGTCTCACCGAAGAAGCCGGACATGAAGACGCACCAGAGGTCGAACCATTCGTCATTGACGGCGCGTGTCCATTGCATAGGCACTTCATCAACCGTTGCCCCGGCGCGGCGCAGCTCTTCGGCCGCCTGGCGGACAAGCCGTTCGACTTCGGGTTGAACCTGATAATAGCCCAGATCGACCGACAGGGCGAAGCGCTTGCCTGCGAGGCTGCCGTTGCGCGCAACGTGCGAGACGAAGCCGACCGGCAGCGACGAGATGTCCTCGTCGCTCGGTCCGCAGGTCGCTTCCATGAAGGAGACGGCATCGCCGACGGTGCGGGCGAGCGGGCCGAAATGCGAGATGTTGTCGAAGACGCTCGGCAGGATGGTCATCGGGATGCGGCCGATGCTGGCCTTGAGGCCGACCGTGCCGCTCAAGGCCGCGGGTATGCGGACCGAGCCGCCCATATCCGTACCCTCGGCGAAGGGCACGACGCCGGTTGCGACTGCAACGGCAGAGCCGCCGGAAGAGCCACCGGAGGTGCGTTCCGGGTTCCAGGGGTTGCGGGTGATGCCCCAGCGCGGGCTGTGGGTGAAGCTGGCATAGGCGAATTCCGGGGTCGTCGTCTTGCCCATCAGGATGCCGCCGGCATCCTGGAGACGGCGGACGACGAGGGCGGTCTCGTCGGGGATCCGGTTCCCCTGGGTCCAGGAGCCGAGGGTCGTCAGGTCTCCCTTGGTGGGGGTCATGTCCTTGGCAGCGAAGGGGACGCCGTGAAGGGGGGCGGTCGCTTCGCCGCGCGCTGCGGCACGGTCCGCGGCCCGGGCGGTTTCCAGCGCCTGTTCCTCGCGGATCACCGTGAAGGGGTTGAGGGTCGCATTGACGGCCCTGGCGCGGCGGATGGATTCGGTAACGACTGATTCCGACGAGAAACGCCCTTCGCGAATGCCGCGTGCGATCTCCGTCGCCGGGAGGTCGAGCGGGTGGGAGGCGGATTGTTCGGCCGCGTTCTTGGTCATGTCTGCGTGTTCCATCGGGGTCATTGCATTTCGCTTTGAAAGAGTGCTTGCTGTGCCGGAAGCCGTCTACGGCTTTTCATTGCCAGGACAATTCATGAATTCCGTTTCGAGACCAACTTCCCAGATGCCGTCCTTCGACGTCTGGAATGCTGCTCTCGCGCAGGCTGCGAACGCCATCGGCTCGCGGGCCTTTCCGGATGCGCTTGCCGCAGCGCTCAGGCTGCTGGCGCCGTTCCAGATGATGAACGGCTTCATTTATTCGCCCGATGGCCATGCCTTCGATCTCTATAACGAGAAGATCGTTGCCGAGCGGTCGCTGATCGTCGACCGGTATCTGGCGGGCGCCTTCGTGCTCGATCCCTTCTATGACGCGATCCGTGCCGATGGCGGCGCGCGGATGATCGTGATGCGCGAGATCGCGCCCGACGATTTTGCGCAGACCGAATATTACCGCCTGCACTACGCGACGACCGAGATCATCGACGAGATCGGTTTCGTTCTGGCGCTCGAGACCGGCTATATCGCCGTGCTGTCCCTGTCGCGCACCGGCAATGCGGCGCTGTTTTCCGAAGAGGACCTGCAACGGCTGCGTTCGGCCGCATTGCTCGTCTGCGCGCTTGGAAGCCGTCATTGGTTCCATGTGTCCGGCCTGTCGCTGGAGATCAAGAATGCCGCTCCAGCGGCACGGATCGAACATCCGCTGCTGACCAAGCGTGAACTCGAGATCGTGACGCTGATCCTCAAGGGACATTCCAACCTCTCGCTTGCCGCCGTTCTCGAGCTTTCGCCCAACACCGTGAAGGTGCATCGCCGGCAGATCTACTCGAAACTCAACATTTCCAGCCAGGCCGAGCTCTTCCGCCTGTTCCTGGCATAGCCCGGCCGTTTCCGGCCGGGCCGCTTTTCGAAGCTTATTCTGCGAAGTCCATTTCGGGAGGTGCGGACTGGAAGAAGCGGGTCAGATAGGCGAGATAGCCGATACCGATGACCAGCCAGATGAGGCCGAGAACCTTGGCATGCTCGTCGAGATTCCAGAGCAGGAAGAGATCGCAGACCGCGGCGAGCGCCGGGATGACGAGACCGATCAGCGCGCCGAGCGGCTTCACCTGCTGGTCGCCTTTCACATAGAGCGCGATGACCGAGATGTTGACCGCGGTGAAGGCGAGGAATGCGCCGAAGTTGATGAAGGAGGTCGAGGTCGTCACGTCCATGGTCAGCGCCAGCAGGCCGACGATACCGACGAGCACGAGGTTGATCACAGGCGTATGCCACTTCGGATGCAGGCTGCCGAAGATCGACGATGGCAGAACGCTGTCACGGCCCATGGCGAAGAGCAGGCGGCCGACGCTCGCCTGGGCGGCGAGACCCGAGGTGAACTGCGCGACGACGAGCGTTGCGAGGAAGATGGTGACGAAGAGGTCGCCGCCGATCGTCTTGGCGATTTCGCTGGCAGCGGCATCGACCGAGACGAAGTCCATGCCGGGATGGGCAAGCTGGGTGACGTAAGCAGCGACGACGAAGATCAGGCCGCCGGCAAGCGCGGTGATCAGGATGGCGCGGGGCATGGTGCGCTTGGCATCCTTGGTTTCCTCGGTCAGCGTCGAGACGGCGTCGAAGCCGAGGAACGAGTAGGCGGCGATTGCCGCACCGGCGATCGATGCCGAGAAGGGCACATCAGCCTTGAAGAATGGCGTTGCCGAGACGAGGCCGCCCGGGCCGCTGGCAGCCATGACATAGCGGGCCGCGAGGAAGACGAAGGCGATCAGGACGGCGAGCTGCACCAGCATCAGGATGAAATTGACGCGGTTTGCGAAGGCGATGCCGACGACGTTGACCAGCGTGGTCAGCAGGATGAAGCCGATGATCCAGACATAGGCCGGGATGGCCGGGAAGGCGGAGGTCAGGTAGGCCGCGCCGATCAGCCAGATGACCATCGGCAGGAAGAAATAGTCGAGCAGGACTGCCCAGCCGACGAGGAAGCCGATGCTCGGGCTCAGCGAGCGGCGGGCATAGGTGTAGGCGGAACCGGCGACCGGATAGACGCGGGCCATGACGCCGTAGCTGATGGCGGTGAGCAGGATCGCGGCAGCCGCCACGAGATAGGCCATGGCCGTCGTGCCCTGGCTTGCGGCGGCAAGTGCGCCGAACGTGCCGAAGACGATCATCGGCGTCATATAGGCGAGACCAAAAAGCACAACGGACCAGAGGCCCAATGTGCGGTCGAGTTTTACTGTGTCATTCATGTTCCGCCTCCGCGAAGAGTTGTTGATTGATCTTCCCGGGAGCTGCGCAGGGCAATTCGTTTAGCTGTTCCGCGCAGGTCACCGCCCGCATTTTTTATTTATGAAGAAAAGATGAACGAGCGGGCGGAGATCGAACATAACCCCAAGGTGTTATGGGGAGCGGCTGCCGGAGACGTCAACAGCCGCCCGGAAAAGCCTCTGCTGCCGATCGCGGAAAACTTTGCTAAACCGTACCGTCAAACGCCAATTGGCGACCTTGCCACCCCCATGCAAAGCCGCTAAGAGACGCCGCAACTTGAGCCCTTGGGCGCCAAGGCTTTAGAAGCGTTCCAGAACTCCCAATTCGAGCGCTCCGGCCTATGGTCCGACCGGCTCCTGATGCCGGGTCTGGCAATCGTCTCTCCCGGTGGTTTGTCAATGGCGCATGATCGGCCGGAGAAATCCGCTCGCGGCCCCCGGCGCTGGCTGTGGTAGAGGCTTATGGCACGCATCGTTATGAAATTCGGCGGAACTTCCGTCGCCGATCTGGACCGCATCAAGAACGTTGCCCGCCATGTGAAACGCGAAGTGGACGCGGGCCACGAAGTCGCGGTCGTGGTTTCGGCGATGTCGGGCAAGACCAACGAGCTCGTCGGCTGGGTGCAGAACATGCCGAAGGTCGTCGGCGCCAACTCCCCGTTTTACGATGCGCGTGAATATGATGCCGTCGTTGCCTCGGGCGAACAGGTCACGGCCGGTCTGCTGGCGATCGCGCTGCAGGCGATGGATATCAATGCCCGCTCCTGGCAGGGCTGGCAGATCGCCATCCGCACGGACAACGCCCATGGCGCCGCCCGCATCCAGGAAATCGACGGTGCCGATATCGTCAAGCGCATGGGCGAAGGCCAGGTTGCCGTCATCGCTGGCTTCCAGGGCATCGGCCCGGACAATCGCATCGCGACGCTCGGCCGCGGTGGTTCCGATACGTCGGCCGTTGCCGTTGCCGCGGCGCTGAAGGCTGATCGCTGCGACATCTATACCGATGTCGACGGCGTCTACACGACCGACCCGCGCATCGTGCCGCAGGCGCGCCGTCTGAAGAAGATCGCCTTCGAAGAAATGCTCGAAATGGCATCGCTCGGTGCCAAGGTTCTGCAGGTTCGCTCGGTGGAACTTGCGATGGTGCACAAGGTTCGTACCTTCGTGCGCTCCTCTTTCGAAGATCCCGATGCTCCGGGCATGGGTGACTTCTTGAATCCACCCGGAACGCTGATTTGTGACGAGGATGAAATCGTGGAACAGGAAGTAGTCACCGGCATCGCCTATGCCAAGGATGAGGCTCAGATCTCGCTTCGCCGTCTTGCCGACCGGCCGGGTGTTTCCGCCGCGATCTTCGGACCGCTGGCCGAGAACCACATCAATGTCGACATGATCGTCCAGAACATCTCTGAAGACGGATCGAAGACCGACATGACGTTCACGGTTCCGTCGGGCGATGTCGACAAGGCGATCAAGGTCCTGTCCGACAACAAGCCGGCGATCGGCTACGATGTCGTGCAGCACGAATCGGGCCTGGTGAAAGTATCGGTTATCGGCATCGGTATGCGTTCGCACGCTGGCGTTGCAGCTACGGCCTTCCGCGCGCTCGCGGAAAAGGGTATCAACATCAAGGCGATCACCACGTCGGAAATCAAGATTTCGATCCTGATCGACGGCCCGTATGCGGAACTCGCTGTCAGAACTTTGCATTCCTGCTACGGTCTCGATAAGAATTGATTCCCAGCGGGCGGGCCGCCCCTTCGACATGAAGAGATGCGGCCGGTTTGCTGGCCGCATTAGGCATTTGTTTCGGGGAGCTTGAGACGCAATGAGAGACCTGTCCGGCGGTCCGCGCGTACTGCTCAAGCGGTTGCGCGAGTTGATGGCGGAGCCGCTGGAGCCGCAGGAGCGACTCGACCGGATCGTACGCCAGATTGCCAGCAATATGGTGGCGGAGGTCTGCTCGGTCTACGTGCTGCGTGCCGACGGCGTTCTTGAGCTTTACGCAACCGAAGGTCTGAACAAGGAAGCCGTCCACCTTTCGCAATTGAAGATGGGACAGGGTCTCGTCGGTACGATTGCCGCTTCCGCGCAGCCGCTCAATCTTTCCGATGCGCAATCGCATCCGGCCTTCCGCTATCTGCCGGAAACCGGCGAAGAGATCTATCACTCCTTCCTCGGCGTGCCGATCCTGCGCACGGGCCGTTCGCTCGGCGTTCTCGTCGTCCAGAACAAGGCGAGCCGCAACTATCGCGACGAAGAGCTCGAAGCGCTCGAGACGACGGCGATGGTGCTCGCCGAGATGATCGCCACCGGCGAACTCAAGAAGATCACCAAGCCCGGCCTGGAACTCGATCTGACGCGTTCCGTCACCATCGACGGCGACACCTATAATGAAGGCATCGGCCTCGGCTACGTCGTGCTGCACGAGCCCCGCATCGTCGTTACCAACCTGCTGAACGAGGATTCCGAAAAGGAAATCCGCCGCCTCGCCGAAGCCATGGGTTCGCTGCGGCTGTCGATCGACGACATGCTGTCGCGCCGTGACGTGTCGATGGAAGGCGAGCATCGCGAGGTTCTCGAGACCTACCGCATGTTCGCCCACGACCAGGGCTGGGTGCGCAAGCTGGAAGAGGCGATCCGCAACGGCCTGACGGCGGAAGCCGCGGTCGAGAAGGTGCAGTCGGACACCAAGGCGCGAATGATGCGCCTCACCGACCCGTATCTGCGCGAGCGGATGCATGATTTCGAAGACCTGGCAAACCGCCTGCTGCGGCAGCTGACAGGCTATACCGGCCGCACCACCGCTGATGGCTTCCCGAACGATGCGATCATCTTTGCGCGCGCCATGGGCGCTGCCGAGCTGCTCGACTATCCGCGTGCTAATGTTCGCGGTCTCGTGCTTGAGGAAGGCGCGGTCACCAGCCACGTCGTCATCGTCGCGCGTGCCATGGGCATTCCGGTTATTGGTCAGGTTGCCGGTGTCGTGGCGCTTGCCGAAAATGGTGATGCGGCGATCGTCGATGGCGACGAGGCGCATGTCCATCTGCGGCCGATGCAGGATTTGCAGCGCTCCTACGAGGAGAAAGTCCGCTTCCGCGCCCGCCGCCAGGAGCAGTTCCGCGCGCTGCGCGCCGTCGAGCCGCTCACCAAGGATGGCAAGCGCATTGCGCTGCAGATGAATGCCGGCCTGCTGGTCGACCTGCCGCAGCTCGCCGAATCCGGCGCTGAGGGCATTGGTCTATTCCGCACCGAGCTGCAGTTCATGATCGCCTCGACCATGCCGAAGGCCGAGGAACAGGAAGCCTTTTACCGCAACGTGCTGAAGCAGGCGGCGGGACGCCCCGTGACCTTCCGCACGCTCGATATCGGCGGCGACAAGGTCGTTCCCTATTTCCGCGGGCACGAGGAAGAAAATCCGGCGCTCGGATGGCGGGCGATCCGCCTGTCGCTCGACCGGCCGGGCCTGTTGCGAACGCAGTTGCGTGCCATGCTGAAGGCCGCTGCCGGTACCGAGCTGAAGATCATGGTGCCGATGGTGACCGAGGTCTCGGAACTGAAGGCGGTTCGCGAGCTCCTGCAGAAGGAAGTGCAGCACCTCTCGCGCTTCGGCCACGGCCTGCCGCGCAAGCTGCAGTTCGGCGCCATGCTCGAGGTTCCGGCGCTGCTCTGGCAGCTGGACGAGTTGATGGAAGCGGCCGATTTCGTTTCGGTCGGTTCCAACGATCTTTTCCAGTTCGCGATGGCTGTCGACCGCGGCAATGCGCGGGTGTCCGACCGTTTCGATACGCTGGGCCGTCCGTTCCTGCGCATCCTGCGCGATATCACGCGCGCCGGTGAGCGCAACAATACGACCGTGACGCTCTGCGGCGAGCTCGCCGGCAAGCCGATCTCGGCAATGGCTTTGATGGGGATCGGGTTCCGCTCGGTATCGATGTCGCCGGCCTCTATCGGTCCGGTGAAGGCGATGCTGCTCGGGCTCGACGTGACGGCGCTCGCCAAGGTCATGGACGAGGCGCTCGACGATACGCATGGTACGGAATCGATGCGCGACATTCTTGTCCGCTTCGCCAGCAGCCACAATATTCCCCTTTAGACAACGATAAGAAGAATTGGAGTGAAGGGTGGCGAAGCTTCCCCTTGAAAAAATGCGCGAGCTGGAACGCCGCTTCGGCGAGATCGAAGCGCGCATGTCCGCCGGTCCCGCCGCCGACGTCTATGTGAAGCTCGCCTCCGAATATTCCGAACTGCAGCCCGTGGTCGGCAAGATCCGCGCCTATCAGAAGGCCGTGGCCGAGTTTGCCGATCTGGAAGCGATGCTGGAAGACAAGTCCGTCGATCGCGAGATGCGCGATCTCGCCGAGCTTGAATATCCCGACGTCAAGGAGCGCATCGAGGGGCTGGAGCAGGAAATCCAGATCCTGCTCTTGCCGAAGGATGCGGCGGACGAGAAGAGCGCCATCCTGGAAATCCGCGCCGGAACGGGTGGATCCGAAGCAGCGCTTTTTGCCGGCGATCTGTTCCGGATGTACGAGCGCTTTGCGGCCGCGAATAACTGGAAGGTTGAGGTTCTCTCATCGAGCGACGGCGAAGCTGGCGGTTTCAAGGAAATCATCGCGACGATCACCGGCCGCGGCGTGTTCGCCAAGCTGAAGTTCGAGTCCGGTGTACACCGCGTGCAGCGCGTACCGGAGACGGAAGCGGGCGGGCGCATTCATACGTCTGCGGCAACGGTTGCCGTTCTGCCGGAAGCCGAAGAGATCGATATCGAGATCCGGCCGGAAGATATCCGCATCGATACGATGCGCTCGTCGGGTGCCGGCGGCCAGCACGTCAACACGACCGACTCCGCGGTGCGCATCACGCACCTGCCGACCGGCATCGTCGTCACCAGCTCCGAAAAATCGCAGCACCAGAACCGCGCGAAGGCGATGCAAGTGCTGCGTTCGCGACTTTACGATGCAGAGCGCCAGCGGGCCGACAGCGAGCGGTCGGCCGACCGCAAGAGCCAGGTCGGGTCCGGCGACCGCTCGGAGCGCATACGCACCTATAATTTCCCGCAGGGCCGCGTCACCGATCACCGTATCAACCTGACGCTCTATAAGCTCGACCGGATGATGGTCGGCGAAATCGACGAAGTGGTCGATGCGCTGCTGGCCGACTATCAGGCAAGCCAGCTCGCCAGCCTCGGCGAACAGCAATGACCGCAAGCGGGCGAACGGTCTCGGCGATCCTTTCCGGCGCCCGCAGCCGCTTCACGGAAGCCGGGATTGCCGATCCGGCCACCGATGCCCGCCTGCTGATCTCGGGTCTACTCGGCCTGTCGTCGACGGAGATGCTGACGCGGGCCAATGATGTTCCCGATGCCGAGAAGATCGGCGTGATCGAGGCGGCGATCGAACGCCGCCTGCAGCACGAGCCGGTTCATCGCATTCTTGGCGAGCGTGAATTCTACGGTCTGCCGCTGTCGCTTTCCGCCGAAACGCTGGAGCCGCGGCCGGATACGGAAATTCTCGTCGATACGATGCTTCCGTATTTAAGGACCCTTGCAAGTGAGGGCGGTGATCTCCATATCCTGGATATCGGAACGGGAACGGGCGCCATATGTCTGGCGCTGCTGAGTGAGCTTCCACAAGCCAAAGGGACCGGTAGCGACATATCGGCCGACGCGCTTCAAACGGCTGCGGCCAATGCGAAGCGGAACGGGTTTGAGGAGCGGTTCCGGGCAATACAATCCAGCTGGTTTGACAATATCGATGGACGCTTTCACGCGATCGTCTCAAATCCGCCCTATATTGCCTCCAAGGTCATTCACGATCTCGCTCCCGAAGTGAAGAAATTTGATCCCGCGGCAGCTTTGGATGGCGGCCCGGATGGACTTGACGCCTACAGGGCGATCGCCAAGGATGCGGCAAGGTTCTTGCGGCAGAATGGCATTATCGGACTGGAGATCGGCTTCGATCAATGTGATGACGTCTCGGATGTCTTCGAGAAAGAAGGCTTCAAACGTCTGGAGTCCGTAAAGGACTACGGCCAGAATGACCGGGTGCTCGTGTTCGCACTCAATGTTTGAGCGACAAATTGCAGCATTGGACAGGACGATATTGCTATTGCGAAGAAAAGGCTTGGATTTCCCAGGGAAGCAAGATAGGTTGCGCTCACGCGTTGGGCACTCAGGAATGAACGAAGATTCGTTCGGTACTTGGTCGGCCTCGGGGGTCCACTCTTTTAAACGAGAGTTTCAAAGGTTGAACACGACCCAATGCGTGAATCAGTCAATATGACTTGAGGAACAAGCGGCAGGTCGGCGCGAAGGCGCATCATGCTTGCGGCACGAAGGCCCTGAGCCGGTTTTTCCCGGCCTTGGCGATCGGTGCCTTAACTCCACACGAACAGAGAATTCAGGTGAACGATCTATGAGGCCAGGACAGCAGAACAAGCGCGGTCGAGGGCGTGGCAATAACAACAATGGCGGCGGCGGCGGAAATAACAATAACAACAATTTCAACCGCAAGGGCGGCAACCCGCTGACTCGGACCTACGACAGCTCTGGTCCTGACGTTAAGATCCGCGGTACCGCACAGCATATTGCCGAAAAGTACGCCCAGCTTGCCCGTGATGCTCAGAGCTCCGGCGATCGCGTCATTGCCGAGAATTATCTGCAGCACGCGGAGCACTATAACCGCATTATCGCAAGCGCTCAGGCGCAGATGCAGGAACGCTTCCAGCGTGACGATCGCGGCGACTATCAAGACCAGGGCGCCGAGCGCGATGGCGAGGATATGGACAATGGCGACAACGATGACGTTGTCGTGGTTCAGCCGCCGCGCGAACAGCAGCAGCGTCAGCCTCGCGAACAGCGCGCCGAGCGTGAGCAGCGCGTCGAAGCAGAAGCTCCCGCCGCTTCCGAAGAAGCCATCGACGGCACCGGCCCTCAGCCGGAGATCGACGGCATTCCGGCCGAAGTTTCGATGGAAGAAGAAGGTGGCCAGACGCGCCAGCCGCGCCGCCGCAATGCCGGCAGCCGCCCGCGCCGTCCGCGTCGCGCAGCCGGTGAGGGCGAAGGCGAAGCCGCTTCCGAGGCTCCGGTTCTGGCAGACGCTGCTTCCGAGTAAGCTTAGCCGAACACAGATATGCGAAAGGCCGCCTTTTGGGCGGCCTTTTTGTTTTGCGGGATTGCCTGGTCTCAGAAGGCGATGGACGCGTTGACGAAGAAGGTTCGCGGCTGGCCGACGAACTTGCCGCCGTTGTTGTCGGTCGAGCGGGTGAAATATTCCTTGTCGAACAGGTTCTTGACGCCGAAGGCGAACTTCGGGGCGTTCTTCTTGTCCTGCGGTTCGTAGGCGACGCGCAAGTTGACCGTGGCATAGCCCGGGATGTCGCCGAGGCGACCTGTCGGATCCTCGTCGGTCACGTAGGTTGCGCCATCGGCGGCGTTGCCCGGCGAATGCTGCTTCGATTGCGCGAAGATATCGGCATTGATCGCCCAGTCGTTATACTGATAACGGGCTCCGACCGAGCCGAAATGCCGGGAATAGAAGGGCAGATCGCGGCCTTCGAAGGCACCGGCCTCGTAGGTTGCCTCGGTATAGGTGTAGGTCGCCGACAGCGACAGGCCGTCGAGTGCGGGCGACAGATCGCTCAGGTCATAGCGGCCGGCGGCTTCAACACCGCGATGGCGGGTGGCGCCGAGATCGGTCCAGATGCCTTCGCCGACGATGGTGCGGCCGAGATAGAGTTCCTTGTCGAAATCGATGTTGAAGAGCGTGAGTTCGCCGCTCCAATTGTCGCCCTCGTAATGCGTGCCGATTTCGTAAGTGGTTGCCTTCTCCGGGTGCAGGCCATCGGTCGTTGAAGCCAGCTGGCTGTATTGCTGCGGGCCGAATGAGACGCCGACATTGGCGAAGACGCTCCAGGAATCATTGATCTGATAGGCTGCGGACAGGGTCGGCAGGGCCTCATGGGCATCGATCGACGGCGAGGAGGTGCTCGTGACAACGCCGCCGGTCAGGTTGGCGATATCGTTATGGGTGCTTATGATTTCGTAGCGGACGCCGGGCGTGATCGTCCAATCGCCGATCTCGATCTTGTCGTCGATGTAGAAGGCATGCGCCGTCGTCCCGCCGTCGCTGGTCTGATAGGTGTTCATCGCCAGCGAATTGGGATCGATGCCGGCCGCGCGATTGTAGAAAGCGGTTCTCGCAGCGACTTCGGAGCTCTCCTCCCAGAGATAGCGATAGCCGATCGTAACTTCCTGGGTGATGCCGCCGAGCTCGATAAGGCGGGAATAGCGGGGCTCGATGCCGAAATAGCTGTATTCGCGCGGCGCCGAAGTCAGGCGATAGAGGCCGGCGCTGGCGCCGGTGCCCTGCTGCTCGACATGGCTGCCGCGGAACGAGTCGACATAGTAGGTCAGCAGTTCGAGATTGTTTTCGCCGTCGTCATGCTGGTAGCGCAGCGAGATGTCGTCGCGGCGGCCGCTGAAATCGTCGTAGCGGCGGGTCGATTGGAACGGATCCTCGGCATATTCGGCCGCCGTCAGGCCGCCCGGCATTTTGCCTTCGCCTTCGTAGTGGTGGTACTGGGCGCTGATCTTGTCGGTATCGGTCAGCTCGTAGCTGCCCTTCAGGATGATGTCGTCGATATCGGTGCGGTCGTTGTTTTCGCGGTAGCCCTCGCCGTGGATGCCGGAATAGAGGATTGCGGCGCCGAAGCCGTCGTCGTTGGTGCCGCCGATCAGGAAGTTGGGCGTTGCCTTGACGTTGCCGGTGCCGCTCGCGATGTCGGCGCCCGAAGAAAAGCGCGCGGTGAATTCGTCCGGGATGGGATGGGTCACGAAATTGATGATGCCGCCGACATTCTGCGGGCCGTAGCGCACCGAGCCCGCGCCGCGCACGACATCGATCGTCTCGACATTGCCAAGCGTCAACGGGAAGAGCGACAGCTGCGGCTGGCCATAAGGCGCGTAGGAAAGCGGGATGCCGTCCATCAACACGGTCGAGCGCGGGGAGAGGCGGGAGGTGAGGCCGCGAACGCCGAGATTGAGCGACACATCGCTGCCGCCTGTGCCATTGCTCTCCTGAACCTGGACGCCGGGGACGAGGTTCAGGGCATCGCGCACGTCAGTGGCGCCGCGCTCTTCCATCTGCTTGCGATCGACGATGGTTCTGGCGCCGGGGTGTTTCAGAACCTTCTCCTCGTTCGGCTCGTCCAGCCAGTTTCCGGTGATCTTGATGGCTTCGAGCGTGGTGGTATCGCCGGAATTTGCGGCATCCTGAGCAAGCGTCGAGGTCGCGGAAGCGAGCAGCGCGAAGGTGGCTGCGAGATATCGTCTGTTAAGCATGGGGGTCCTGCGGGTAGGTAAGATCAGGCAATGAGCCATCATCCGGAAAAGAAGTGCGGCTTCTTCCGTTGTCTGGCGGCATCAGGTTTTGGTGATGGAAGCGCCGGCTGCGGCGCGGGGATCAACTCGAGTTGGGAGGTCGCGGCATGACGGCAAAAGCCGTCCGGCCGGAGCGGTCTCCTCGATCATCCAAGAGATGCGTCATGCGGTCTATCCCCAACGCCGGAAATCCATAGCCGGACACCGGTGTTGGGCTCACTACAATATTGTAGTGAGCGTTTCAATAAATATAACTCAAATAGTCATGTTTATTTTGATGGCCGCTTGAGGCCGATCATTTCGGGCTGAGGGCCTTGCTCCGCAGGCCGGCAAGGCGTCGTTTCGTGGCGACTGCGCGGGGCTGGTTCTTCACCGCTACGCCATAGGCGAGCAGGTCGCCGATAACGATCGCGCCAAGGCTCCAGCTTGCCAGTTTCGATGGCGAGCCGACGCAGGTGAGCAGCGCATCCACCTTGTTGCGATAGAGCTCGCCGAGCTGCACGCCGCAGACGAGGACGAGCTTGCAACCGAGTTCGGCCACCTGGCTCGTGACCAGCGAGAATTCCGCGGTTTCGCGGACGGCGTTGAAGAGAATGACGGCATCGTCCTTGCGGAGATCGAGAAGCTCGTTGGCGAGCGTGAAACCGGAAGCGCCGGAACAGCGGGTTCGCAGACCCGTCCGGCTGAGCGCGATCGAGCAGTGCCTGGCCTCGACCTCGGCCGTTCCCATGCCGAGGCACCAGACGGTGTCGGCACTTTCCAGCAGCGAAACTGCGGCGGCGAAGGCTTCCTCGTCGAGCTGCTCCTCGGTCGAGCTCAACACCTCGCGGGCGGTGGCAAACATCTGATGCGCGACTTTCGGCAGGTCGCTGCCAGTGCCGCGGAAGCGCTGCTCCAGCCGGTCGCTGGTCGGGATGGTGCGCGCCATCGTGCGGCTGCAGATACGCTTCAGCTCCGGCAGGCCGCTGAAGCCGAGGCGACGGGCGGTACGGATGACGGTTGCGTCGCTGGTTCCCGCGTCGGCGGCGATCTCTTCGGCACTCTTGAAGATCAGGACATCGATCGGCAGGCCGACGAGATACTCGGCGACCGCAAGCTCCGAGCGGCTGAGCTCGGTCCTGTGCTGGTCGAAATGCTGCTTGAGTACCGACGAGGCCCGGTCGCTTGTTTCCATCTTCTCCAACCCGCATGTGATCACAAATGCGCGAATAGCCGAATTTGCCGTTGATAGATACGGAAATTCACCAACTTACGCATGCATGCTCTGGTGAGGTTCGCCGTACTGATAGTGCTGAGCTTGCACTCGCAGACGGCAATTCATACGTTATATCAAGTATGATGCGCCGCTCCCCAAGACGCGTATCGTGCGCCTCTTTTCCAGAACCGTCAGGGTCAAGAGATGAATACCGATCAGATTTTACGGTCGATCGTGGCCGTCCGTTCCTCCATTCCGGAGGATGCTTTTACCGCTTCAACACTCGGCACCGTCCGGGAAGGAAGCGGCGTGGTCATTCGCGAAAACGGCCTTGTGCTGACCATCGGCTACCTGATTACCGAGGCCGAAGAAGTCTGGCTCACCCGGCAGGATGGCCATGTGGTTGCCGGTCATGCGCTCGCCTATGACCAGGAGACCGGTTTCGGCCTCGTCCAGGCTCTCGGCGCGCTCGATGTTCCAGCCCTTCCGCTCGGCAACTCGGCTGATGCGCAGGTCGGCGATCCCGTTATCGTTGCCGATGGCATCGGCCAGTTCGTCCGCGCCAATATCGTCGCCAAGCAGGAATTCGCCGGTTATTGGGAATATCTGCTCGACGAAGCGATCTTCACCGTGCCCGCACACCCCTCTTGGGGCGGGGCGGCGATGGTCGATGCCGAAGGCAAGCTGCTTGGCATCGGGTCGCTGCGGCTGCAAATGGCCAAGGATGGCGAGGTCGCCGATATCAACATGATCGTCCCGATCGACCTGTTGCGGCCGATCCTCGACGATCTCCTCAATCGCGGCCAGATCAACAAGCCCGCCCGGCCGTGGCTGGGCGCCTTCTCGGCAGAAAGCAACGGCGAGGTGATCGTCATGAGCGTCGCGCCTGATGGTCCGGCCGCAAAAGCCGGCCTGCGCCAGGGCGACGTGATTTCCGAGATCCGCGACGGCGAGGTCGAAGGGCTTGCGGACTTCTACCGCAAGGTCTGGGAGAGTGGCTCTGCCGGCGCCGAAATCCCGATGCGGGTGCTGCGGGACGGGCGCGAGGCATGGCTTCGCATCAAGTCTGCAGACCGCAACAGCTTCCTCAAGAAGCCGCAGCTTCAATAGGCAAAACGGGCGCTGCAAAGGCGGCGCCCGCGCCGGCGCCAAACTGCCGCTTTTCGCAGCAATCCCCCTTTAAACTCTCCCGATATCCCACCATATTCGGTTCGATTGCTTCGCCGAAATCCCAAAGCGGTGAAGCCGGGCTTGCCTTTTCAGGGAGCTCAATCTCAATCATCGGTCTGTGCCTCTTGCAGGGCAGGGCGATCCATGGAGGTACAGTATGAATATCGAGAAATATTCCGAGCGCGTACGCGGTTTCGTCCAGTCCGCTCAGACTTACGCCCTGGCCCAAGGCCATCAGCAATTCACGCCCGAGCATGTGCTGAAAGTGCTGCTTGACGACGATCAGGGCATGGCTGCCTCGCTGATCGAGCGTGCCGGCGGCGACGCCAAGGCCGCCAGGCTGGCCAATGACGCCGCGCTTGCGAAGCTTCCCAAGATTTCCGGCGGCAACGGCAACATCTATCTCGCTGCACCGCTTGCGAAGGTCTTTTCGACGGCCGAGGAAGCCGCCAAGAAGGCCGGCGACAGCTTCGTGACCGTCGAGCGCCTGCTGCAGGCACTGGCGATCGAATCTTCGGCATCGACGGCGATCACGCTGAAAAATGCCGGCGTTTCGGCCCAGAGCCTCAACCAGGTGATCAACGAGATCCGCAAGGGCCGCACGGCCGATTCCGCCAACGCGGAGCAAGGCTTCGACTCCCTGAAGAAATACGCGCGCGATCTCACGGCTGAGGCGCGTGAGGGCAAGCTCGACCCGGTGATCGGCCGCGACGACGAAATTCGCCGCACGATCCAGGTCCTGTCGCGCCGCACCAAGAACAATCCGGTCCTGATCGGTGAGCCCGGCGTCGGCAAGACGGCGATCGTCGAAGGCTTGGCGCTGCGCATCGTCAATGGCGACGTGCCCGAAAGCCTCAAGGACAAGAAGCTGATGGCGCTCGACATGGGCGCGCTGATTGCCGGTGCGAAGTTCCGTGGTGAATTCGAGGAGCGCCTGAAGGCGGTGCTGAACGAAGTTCAGTCCGAGAATGGCGAGATCATCCTGTTCATCGACGAGATGCACACGCTTGTCGGTGCCGGCAAGGCCGATGGCGCCATGGATGCGTCGAACCTCCTGAAACCCGCGCTTGCCCGTGGCGAGCTTCACTGCGTCGGCGCGACCACGCTCGACGAATACCGCAAGCATGTCGAGAAGGATCCGGCTCTTGCCCGCCGCTTCCAGCCCGTCGTCGTCGATGAGCCGACGGTCGAGGATACGATCTCGATCCTGCGTGGTCTGAAGGAAAAATACGAGCAGCATCACAAGGTCCGCATCTCGGATTCGTCCCTGGTTGCGGCTGCGACCCTGTCGAACCGCTACATCACCGACCGATTCCTGCCCGACAAGGCCATCGACCTGATGGACGAGGCGGCAGCCCGCCTGCGCATGCAGGTCGATTCCAAGCCGGAAGAACTCGACGAACTCGATCGCCGCATCATGCAGCTGAAGATCGAGCGCGAAGCGCTGAAGAAGGAAACCGACGTTGCCTCGGCAGACCGGCTGAAGCGGCTCGAGACCGAAGTGACCGACCTGGAAGAGCAGGCCGATGCGCTGACCGCGCGCTGGCAGGCTGAAAAGCAGAAGCTCGGCCTTGCCGCCGACCTGAAGAAGCAGCTCGACGACGCCCGCAACGAACTGGCGATTGCCCAGCGCAAGGGTGAATTCCAGCGCGCCGGCGAATTGACCTATGGGGTCATTCCCGAGCTCGAAAAGCAGCTTGCCGATGCCGAAAAGCAGGATGGCGATCGCGGTGCGATGGTGCAGGAGGTCGTCACGCCCGACAATATCGCCCATGTCGTCTCGCGCTGGACCGGCATTCCCGTCGACAAGATGCTCGAAGGCGAACGCGACAAGCTGCTCAGGATGGAAGATGAGCTGGCGAAATCGGTCATCGGTCAGGGTGATGCGGTTCAGGCCGTATCGCGCGCTGTCCGCCGCGCCCGCGCCGGCTTGCAGGATCCGAACCGGCCGATCGGCTCGTTCATCTTCCTCGGCCCGACCGGCGTCGGCAAGACGGAGCTGACCAAGGCGCTCGCCCGCTTCCTCTTCGACGACGAGACGGCGATGGTTCGCATGGACATGTCCGAATACATGGAGAAGCACTCCGTGGCTCGGCTGATCGGCGCGCCTCCCGGCTATGTCGGCTATGATGAAGGTGGTGCGCTGACGGAAGCCGTCCGCCGCCGGCCCTATCAGGTCGTGCTGTTCGATGAGATCGAGAAGGCGCATCCCGATGTCTTCAACATCTTGCTGCAGGTTCTCGACGACGGACGCCTGACCGATGGTCAGGGCCGCACCGTCGATTTCCGCAACACGATGATCATCATGACGTCGAATCTCGGTGCTGACTATCTGACCCAGCTCTCCGAGGGCGAAGACAGCGAAAACGTTCGTGAACAGGTGATGGATGTCGTCAAGGCGCATTTCCGTCCGGAGTTCCTGAACCGTGTCGACGAAATCATCCTGTTCCACCGCCTGAAGCGGGAGGAAATGGGCGCGATCGTTGATATCCAGCTGAAGCGGCTGGTGGCACTGCTGTCCGAGCGCAAGATCGTCATCGATCTCGACGAGGATGCCCGCAACTGGTTGGCCAACAAGGGCTATGATCCTGTCTACGGCGCACGTCCGCTGAAGCGGGTGATCCAGAAATACGTTCAGGATCCGCTGGCCGAACAGATCCTGTCGGGCGAAGTGCCGGATGGTTCGCTGGTCAAGGTGACGAACGGCTCCGACCGGTTGCTGTTCCGCACCCGGCAGAATGTCAGCGAAGCGGCATAACCGCCGGATCAGGACAGAATGGATTAATGCCGTCCAGCTGCAAAGCCGGGGCGGCATTTTTCATTGCCCGCTGGCAATGACGATTCCAGAAGGTTCAAGCGGTTTCGCCGGCTGCCGGAAGGCTGCGAAGGCTTGCCGCTTCCATCAGGGAGCGGGCAATGGCGTTGCGCAGCAGAAATGCGTTGGATTTGGTTCTCTTCTTGTCGAGGGCCTGTGCCGCGTCCATCAGAAGAAATCCTTCTTTCGAAAGGATTTCATGCGCCTTGCACAAAGCCCACTTTTCGAATGCATCGCTCGATTCCATGTCGCCCGCCAAATCATTTAGCTAAACCGATGCCGAATCTCTTTCGAATATTCTACTTCAAATAGATTCTACTTGAATCGAAATTTTCCAGAGATGAATTCTACTCGTATCAGGGAGCATTGCCGCCGCCTGGAGTAGTAAAGGCTACTTGCTGGCAACCTGATCGACAGGCTGGTTGTTCAGCAGCGTGTCGATGCGCTTGCGCTCGTCCTGGAATTTGGCGAGCGCGTCGCCATCCAGCGATTTGCCGCCCGGCAGGCGGATGCGCAGCGGATCGACCTTGGTGCCGTTGACGATCATTTCGTAATGCAGGTGCGGACCGGTTGATTCACCTGTGGTGCCGACCCAGCCGATCACCTGGCCCTGGCGGACCTTGGCGCCGGGAACGACACCCTTGGCGATGGCGCTCTGGTGATTGTAGGAGGATTCATAGCCATTGGCATGGCGCACGATCGTCTGGTTGCCGTAGCCGCCGGAATCCCAGCCAGCCTTCTCGACGACGCCGTTGCCGGTCGCGATGATCGGCGTGCCGCGCGGGGCAGCCCAGTCGACGCCGGTATGCATGCGGGCAAAGCCGAGGATCGGGTGACGGCGCATGCCGAAGCCGGATTTGAATATGCCGTTCGGAACCGGGTTGCGCAGCAGGAACTGGCGGATGCTCTTGCCGTCCTGGTCGAAGTAATCGACGCTGCCGTCATCGGCCTGGAAGCGGTAGAAACGGATCGCCGTGTCGCCGAAGCGGGCGTTGACATAGAGCAGTTCGGAATCGTCGGTGGCCTTGCCGGTCGCGTCGGCGACAGAGAAGAAGGCTTCGAGGAAGTCCGTGGATTTCAGCTGCGCCTGGAAGTCGACATTGGCGGCCAGCAGCTTGATGATCAGTGCCGTCATGTCCTTGGTCATGCCGTAGGACAGCGCGGCGCGATAGATGCCGTCATAGACGCGCGGCAGGTTCTGTCCGGAGGGGACAGAGAGGGAGTCGTCGCTAAAGGCGGTGGCGACGGCATCCAGCATCGGCGGTTCGCTGGCAACGACGAAGCGGCCCTTGTCATCGAGCGCGATCGTCACGAGATGCCGCGTGCCGCGATAGACGCTGGCACGGATCAGCTTTGCCTGTTCGCCCTTCTGGATGATGCCGATGCGCAGCACGTCGCCCTTCGACAGATCCTCGCTGCCGAGCGGCTGCGACAGATAACCGGAAAGCATCTTCGCTTGCGGGTCGGGATAGCCGGCATCGGTCAGCGCCTTGGCGATCGGCACGTTCTGGCGGGCGGGAATGATGTCGTCGGCAAATTCTTCGGTCTGCGGGGTGATCGATTCCGGCGCCGAGACCGTCATGTTCTGTTCGAGGACACGGGCCGAAAGGCCGGCGGTCAGATCGACGTCGTTGTCTTCGTTGGAGAAGCGCTGTGGATCGACATAATAGAGGGCGGCGACCTGCGAGGCGCCGTCGGTGAGGACCGAGCCGTTGGAGCGGACGTTTTCCTCGATCTCGTCGAGCGACATGCCGGGCGCGACCTTCAGGTCGCTCTTGCCGGTCGGGAAGGGGACGGATTTCAGCGCTACTTCGGATTCGACATCAGAGCCATA
>NZ_JBEPOA010000001.1:3025000-3442500 GCF_040546565.1 Rhizobium sp. OAE497 | reverse complement strand
CGTTCCGTAAGCCTGTGAAGGGACAGTCGTGAGACATCCTGGAGGTATCGGAAGTGCGAATGTTGACATGAGTAACGATAAAGAGGGTGAGAGACCCTCTCGCCGAAAGACCAAGGGTTCCTGCTTAAAGTTAATCTGAGCAGGGTTAGCCGGCCCCTAAGACGAGGCGGACACGCGTAGTCGATGGGAACCACGTTAATATTCGTGGGCCTGGTGGTAGTGACGGATTGCGTAACTTGTTCATTCTTATTGGATTGAGTGGGCAGGGAAGCGGTTCCAGGAAATAGCTCCACCGTATAGACCGTACCCGAAACCGACACAGGTGGTCAGGTAGAGTATACCAAGGCGCTTGAGAGAACTATGTTGAAGGAACTCGGCAAATTGCACGCGTAACTTCGGAAGAAGCGTGACCCCATTTTACGCAAGTGAGATGGGGTGGCACAGACCAGGGGGTAGCGACTGTTTATCAAAAACACAGGGCTCTGCGAAGTCGCAAGACGACGTATAGGGTCTGACGCCTGCCCGGTGCTGGAAGGTTAAGAGGAGAGGTGCAAGCTTTGAATCGAAGCCCCAGTAAACGGCGGCCGTAACTATAACGGTCCTAAGGTAGCGAAATTCCTTGTCGGGTAAGTTCCGACCTGCACGAATGGCGTAACGACTTCCCCGCTGTCTCCAACATAGACTCAGTGAAATTGAATTCCCCGTGAAGATGCGGGGTTCCTGCGGTCAGACGGAAAGACCCCGTGCACCTTTACTATAGCTTTACACTGGCATTCGTGTCGGCATGTGTAGGATAGGTGGTAGGCTTTGAAGCGGGGACGCCAGTTTCCGTGGAGCCATCCTTGAAATACCACCCTTATCGTCATGGATGTCTAACCGCGGTCCGTTATCCGGATCCGGGACAGTGTATGGTGGGTAGTTTGACTGGGGCGGTCGCCTCCGAAAGAGTAACGGAGGCGCGCGATGGTGGGCTCAGACCGGTCGGAAATCGGTCGTCGAGTGCAATGGCATAAGCCCGCCTGACTGCGAGACTGACAAGTCGAGCAGAGACGAAAGTCGGTCATAGTGATCCGGTGGTCCCGCGTGGAAGGGCCATCGCTCAACGGATAAAAGGTACGCCGGGGATAACAGGCTGATGACCCCCAAGAGTCCATATCGACGGGGTTGTTTGGCACCTCGATGTCGGCTCATCGCATCCTGGGGCTGGAGCAGGTCCCAAGGGTTTGGCTGTTCGCCAATTAAAGCGGTACGTGAGCTGGGTTCAGAACGTCGTGAGACAGTTCGGTCCCTATCTGCCGTGGGTGTAGGAATATTGACAGGATCTGTCCCTAGTACGAGAGGACCGGGATGGACATATCTCTGGTGGACCTGTTGTCCTGCCAAGGGCATAGCAGGGTAGCTATATATGGACGGGATAACCGCTGAAGGCATCTAAGCGGGAAACCCACCTGAAAACGAGTGTTCCCTATCAGAGCCGTGGAAGACGACCACGTTGATAGGCCGGGTGTGGAAGTGCGGCAACGCATGAAGCTTACCGGTACTAATAGCTCGATTGGCTTGATCGTTCTCATTGCTTGTGCTCATCGAACTTCGTTCGATGATGCCTGACCTTTTGTCCTCACGCGCCAATGGCGCTGCGGACGGCGCGCCAAACTGTTGGCGACGCGCCTTGCGCTTGCGGCCTTCGGCCGGGAGTGTAGAGCAAGATCAAAGACGTGTTCAAAAAATGCAGCCTAGCGGCTGCGCCAGCTTCTCAATTGTTGCGCTTCGCTGACCTGGTGGTCATGGCGGGGTGGCTGCACCCGTTCCCATTCCGAACACGGCCGTGAAACGCCCCAGCGCCTATGGTACTTCGTCTTAAGACGCGGGAGAGTCGGTCGCTGCCAGGTCTGCTAAACGCAACACGCATGCGCCCGAAGCTGAAAAGCTTCGGAAAGCTGCATGCGAAACAAAAAATCTTCTCATCACATTCTACGGCCCCTGGCCGATCAAAGGGCCGCTCGCAAAGCGGCCTTTTTGCTTTCGAGCCCTATATGTAGACTGAAATAGCGATGCACCGGATCTATAATGGTGCGTCCCTTACAGGAGACAACTCCTTCGGAGTTGCTCCGGCAGTAAGCGTAAAACGCCTTCGGCGATTTACGCTATCGCGACAAAACCCAAAGGGTTTTGCGCTGGACGCGGGGTGGAGCAGCCCGGTAGCTCGTCAGGCTCATAACCTGAAGGCCGCAGGTTCAAATCCTGCCCCCGCAACCAAATCTCCCCGATACACATCACAGCCCGCGATCCGGCGCGTTCTTGCGTTTCCGGGGATGGCGGAGACAGGCCCGTGCGTGCCGGCATGGGCTTATTCAAACACTATTCAGTCTCCGAGCGCCCGCAGCGCCGCCTTCACTGCCGCCGCATCCGCCGTCAGCGGCCGGTACTCCATGCCAACGGCGCCGCGATACCCCTGATCAAACAGCCAATCCAGCCGATGGCGCAGGTCTATGCTGCCGGTGCCCGGATCGTTGCGGCCGGGGTGGTCGGCCACGTGGACGTGGATGATGCGGGAGACGCGGTCGGCGATGACATCTTCGGTTTTTTCGTCCATTACGGCGGAATGGTAGATGTCGTAGGTGATGCCGATTTCTGGGCGGTTGACTTCGTCGATGATGTCGAGGGCTTCGCGGGTTGAATCCAGGGAGTAGCCGATGTGGTCGATACGGGTGTTGAGCGGCTCGACGCCGAGGCGGACGCCGGTGCCCTGAAGGATGTCGGCGGCGGCGCGCAGCGTGCCGATCAGGGCCTCGCGTTGTTCCGGGCGGGAGAGGCCAGGGAGATCGTCGCCGGCCTGGGCGATCAGGACGGGTGCGCCGAGGCGTTTGGCGACGGCGACGGATTGGGTGAGGCCCTCCAGCCAGGTTTCGCGGTTGTTGACGTCGGTCAGCGGGATCATCGGTTCGGCGACAAGGCTAGAGACCTTGAGACCGGTGCGGTTCAGCGCGGCCTCGATCGCGTCGAGATCCTTGTCGGTCCAGCGCCAGAATTCGATGAAGCCGAGGCCGGCCGCGGCGGCGCGGGCGATGCGGTCTTCGAAGCGGTCGTCCGGGGTGGCAAAGAGCCATTCGATGCAGGCTGAGTAGTTTCGCATATCGTGGTCCTCCCGATTTTCTCAAGGGATGGGCGAAATTTGCTGCCGGGGCAAGGCCGCTATTGCCGCAAGGCCTTGGACATCAGGAATTTTTTGCATCACGCGCCGGAACTTCGGCGAAGCCTCGCACGTTAAGGGACGCATCGAAAAAGCGTGGGGCAGCGGGCAAGGGATGACGGATTTTCAGGCGATCGGCGCAAGCCGCAAGACGTCGAATACCATGGAATTCATCGCCGGCGCGGCCCGGCGCACGGTGAAGGCTGCCATTCCAGCCGTGCCCGGCGGCATCATTCGCGCCGGCCGCAACGCCTGGCGGTCCGGTAAAGCGTCAAAAGTCGCCTTCCTTGTCGATGGTGCCGCTTATTTCTCGGCGCTCGATCAGGCGCTGCGGCAGGCGCGCCAGACGATCTGGATCGTCGGCTGGGATTTCAATCCCGATATCCGGCTGCGGCCGAAGCAGAGCTCGGAAACGCTAGGCGAATTGCTGCTGTCGCTCGCCGATGAGAACCCGGCACTGCAGATCCGCATTCTCGTCTGGGGAATGGGGCCGGTTTATTCCGGCAAGTCGCTGCGGCTCTTCCGCGAGAGCGGCTTTTCTTCTCATCCGCAGATCACCATGCGTTTTGACCTCCGCCATCCGCTGCGCGGCTGCCATCACCAGAAGCTGGTGTCGATCGACGACAGTCTCGGTTTTCTCGGCGGTATCGACCTGACGGCGCGGCGCTGGGACGAACCGGATCACCGGGTCGCCAATCCGGTTCGCCGCTCTCCTGACGGCACGCCTTACGAGCCTGTGCATGATATGCAGTCGATGGTTTCCGGGCAGGTGGCAAGCCTGATCGGCGATGTCGCCCGTCGCCGCTGGAAGAAGGCGACCGGTCAGAAGATCGAGCCGTCGCCGGTGCGGGATGCCGCGTGGCCGCTTGCTGTTGCCGCGGAGATGACTGATGCGGCCGCGGCAATCGCGCTCACGGAGCCCGGCCTGATCGGCAAGCGTGGTCACTATGAGGCGTTTCGCCTGACGCGCGATGCGATCCGCGCAGCACGCAAGCATATCTACATCGAGACGCAGTATCTCGCTTCCTTTGGCGTTGCCCGCGAGCTTGCCAAGCGGCTGAAGGAGATCGAGGGGCCGGAGATCGCGGTACTGGTCACCAAGAGTTCGCACGGTCTCATCGAGAAGCTAACGATGGGCAACAATCGCGACCGGCTGATCCGGCGGCTAAAGCGGATCGATCGCTATGACCGCCTTCGGGTGATGTATGCCGTGGTGCCCGATGAACGGGGTGGCGAGAAAGAAATCGTCATTCACTCCAAGCTGATGATCGTCGACGACGCCTTCATCCGCATCGGTTCCTCCAATCTCAACAATCGCTCCGAGGGGCTGGATACGGAATGTGATCTGGCGATCGAAGCGGAGACGGACGGACATCGCCAGGCGATCACCGCGCTGCGCCACCGGCTGATTGCCGAGCATCTCGATGCGGCGCCGGAGGATGTTCGGCAGATGGAAAGCGAAAAGCGGTCGTTGCTCGAGACGATCGAGGTGCTGAACTGCCGCGAGCGCGGGCTGCGCCATTTTGCCGTCGATATCGCCCATGGTGGCACGACGCCGTTGCCCGGTACCGCGATCGTCGATCCGCGCCGTCCTTATTGGCCGCTACATCGGCTGCGCCTGCGCGTCGGCCGCCTCGTCAGCGTGTTCTTCTGACGATGGCTTGCGCTTCCGGAGCATCAGCTCGCCGATCCCGAGGATCGGCAGGCCGATGACGAGCGGCAGCAGGAAGTAGATCACCCGGAAAGCGACGAGAGCACCGATCGAGGCCGCACCCGGCAGCACGTGGCTGACGGTCGCCTCGAGCACGCCTAGGCCACCGGGAACGTGGGTCATGAGAATGGCGATGTTGGCGAGGACGAAGGCGGTCGCCGTCTGTACAAAGCTCGCCTCGCCCTGCGCCGCCAGCATCTGATGCAGGCAGGCGGATACGAAGATGAAGTTCAGCGTTCCGATGACGACCTGCCCGATCGCCAGCTTCAGCGCCGGCATCTCGAAACTCCAGTTCCAGAGCCGAAGCGGCGCGCGGACGGTCGCCGACAGCACGACATAGGCGATGGGGATCGCCAGGCAGGCGAGGCCGAGACCGAACAGGCCGGATGGGCTAAGCTTCAGCAGATTGGCGGCATCCGCGGGATTGACGAGCAGCGCGATGCCTGCGAGGGCGGCAAGGCCGATACCGACGGTAACGCCGCAGAACAGGATGACCTTGGCGACCTCCTCCGTGCTGAGGCCCCAGCGCGAGTAATAGCGGTAGCGGACGGCGCCGCTGCTCAGTGCGGCAACGCCGAGATTGTGGCCGATCGAAAGACCGGTGAAGGAAGCGATAGCTGCCTTGGGGTAGCTGAGCGGCTTGCCGGCATAGCGCAGGCCCATCCAGTCGAAACCAGTGAGACAGAGGTAGGAGAGGGCGGCAAAACCGACCCCTGCGGCCAGCCGCGATACCGGGATCGCGGCGATCGACTGCATCACCTCGTCGAGCGAATAGCGGCTGAACACCTTGTAGAGCAGATAGGCGGCCAGCAGCAGCCCGAGGACGAGGGTGGCGTTGATGATGAGGCGCTTGCCCGGCATGAGCTTTCCGTCTTGCTGCGCAGTTTCCGTTGATGGAACGAAACAACGTGAAAACGGGTTCCCACGGCATGAGCACATTCTCAGACCCCGCGGCCGTTCAAGACGCCAAACTCATCAAGGTTCTCACATACAATGTTCATAGCTGCATCGGCACCGACCGGCGGCTCGATCCGCAGCGGGTTGCCGATGTCATTGCCGCATCGGGCGCGGATATCATCGCTCTGCAGGAGCTCGATGTCGGCCGCAGGCGGACGGGCGGGATCGATCAGGCGCATCTGATCGCCACGCTCCTGAAGATGGAGGCGCATTTTCATCCGGCCCTGCATGTGGAGGAGGAAAAGTACGGTGACGCGATCCTGACGGCGCTTCCGACCAAGCTGATGCGCGCGGGTCCATTGCCGTCAGTTGGTGAAACCCGCGGTGCGATATGGCTGCAGGTCATTGCGAACGGGCTGCAGTTCAATGTGCTCAACACGCATCTCGGCCTGCGGGGCATCGACCGGTCGAGGCAGGTGGCGACGCTGCTCGGGCGCGACTGGATCAGTTCGCCGGAGTTTCAGGCGGCACCGGCAATCATCTGCGGCGATCTCAACGCCATTCCCCTGTCGCCTGCCTACCGGATGCTGGCGCGGCAGTTTCGCGATGTTCAGCTGCTTGCGGGCGGTAAGCCGCGGCCGACCTATCCGTCACGGCTGCCTGTGCTGCGGATCGATCATGTCTTCGTCTCCGAAGGCCTTGGCGTCAGGCGGGTGGCGGCACTTGCTGATCCGCTGGCGCGGCGGGCGTCCGATCATCTGCCGCTGTTGGCGGAGATCGAGCCGTCGGCGGCGCTTACAAGGGCGGGAATGCGATCTGCGGCGTCTGCATGAGCTGCATGCCGGTGGTCGCCTCGGGATCGTTGATGCGCTGGATCAGCATCCGGCCGAGCTCTTCGCCGGCGGCGACCAGATCCTCGTAGATCGTCTCGACCTTGGGCTGCAGCTGCGTCAGCAGGCGCGAATGCTCCTTGGCGACGATGTCGTAGTCCTCGGCCAGCTGCTTTCCGGCGTCGCTCATGCCGGTGATGGTGGCGAGAGCAGAGACTTCGCCGGGACAGATGAAGCCGTCGGGGGCGTCAGGTCCGGCGGCGCGGCTGCGCACATAGTCTCGGATATCGCTGGCGGAAGAATCAAGCGTGATCGCCTCGGAGATTTCGTAGCTCGCGCCTGCTTCCCTGACTGCAGTCATGAAGCCATGCAGCAGGTGCTGGTAGAAGGTCAGCCGGCGCGGCGGCAGAAGGATGGTCACCTTCGTACGGCCCTTGGCGATCAGCCGGGCGGTTGCCTCATAGGCGAAGGCGTAGTTGTCGTAATCGACATAGGGATGTTGCGTCGAGAATTCGGTGCGGCCGTGGCTGACGAAGGGAAAGCCCGTCTCGATCAGCATGCGCACGCGCGCATCGAAGGGTTCGGTGCGGGTGAAGATCACGCCATCGGCGAAATTGTTGCGGACGATGTATTCGGCGGCTTCCAGCTCTGTCGTCGACAGGAAGTTCGGCGCGACCACCAGATGGTAAGAGGTTTCTTTCAGAGCCTTGGCAATGCCGTACATGATCGAGGTGCCGAAGCCGACGACCTCCTGATGGGAGTCGAGCAGGATGCTGATGACATTGGTGCGGCCGGTCTTCAGGCGCTGTGCGGCGCGATCCGGCAGGTAGCCGATCTCGCGGGCGATCTTGTGCACGCGCTCGCGGGTTTCCAGCGAGATCTGCGGCGCATCGCTCAGCGCGCGCGAGACCGTCGTCACTGCCAATCCCGTCAGGTTGGCGATCGTGCGCAATGTCGGCTTGCCACGTCTCAGCAGGCTGTCTTGGTTTTCGCCGCGGGGCGGCTTTATCGGATCGGTCAACTTGGCCTTCCTGGGGCTGCGGCAATCAACATAACGGGCAGATGCATTGCAAGCAATAAAGTTATGAAAACGTTTTAAATTTTTGGGATTTCTGGCCGAAAATAGGCATTACATAATAATTTCAGTACCTTGTGTCATTAATAATCTTTTTTCTCGGAAGTCGAGAAAGACTTGACGGCGGGTAATTTATATCGTTTTAAATTGTCAACCGCGGCCGGATCGGCTTCGGCATGTTTTCCCGCCCGGGTGGCGGGAGGCATTCAGGGCGGCGGAGGGAGGCTTTCGCTGCCGACTTGCAAACGGGAGGAAGACTATGCGCAAGTTTTTGGGCTCGGTGGCTGCTGCTGCCGTGATGATGGCTGCATTCGGCGCCCATGCTGCCGACGTCAAGGAAGTGCAGATGCTGCACTGGTGGACTTCGGGCGGTGAAGCCGCTGCTCTCAACGTGTTGAAGGGCGACCTTTCCAAGGAAGGTTACGCCTGGAAGGACGTGCCGGTTGCCGGCGGCGGCGGTGACGCTGCAATGACCGCACTCAAGGCAATGGTTGCTGCCGGTACGTACCCGACCGCTTCCCAGATGCTCGGCTACACCGTTCTCGACTACGCTCAGGCCGGCGTCATGGGCGACCTGACCGAGACCGCGAAGAAGGAAGGCTGGGACAAGTCCGTTCCGGCGGCTCTGCAGAAATTCTCCGTCTATGACGGCAAGTGGGTCGCAGCTCCGGTCAACGTTCACTCCGTCAACTGGCTCTGGATCAACAAGGCCGTGATGGACAAGATCGGCGGCACCGAGCCGAAGACCTTCGACGACCTGATCGCCCTGCTCGACAAGGCAAAGGCAGCCGGCGTCACTCCGCTCGCTCTCGGCGGTCAGAACTGGCAGGAAGCCACGATGTTCGACTCGATCGTTCTGTCGACCGGCGGTCCTGAGTTCTACAAGAAGGCCTTCAACGATCTCGACGAAGACTCTCTGAAGTCGGACACGATGAAGAAGTCCTTCGATAACCTCGCCAAGATCATCAAGTATGTCGACCCGAACTTCTCGGGCCGCGACTGGAACCTGGCGACGGCAATGGTCATCAAGGGTGACGCGCTGGTTCAGGTCATGGGCGACTGGGCGAAGGGCGAATTCGTCGCCGCCAAGAAGACCCCGGACAAGGACTTCCTGTGCTATCGCTTCCCGGGCACCGATGGCAGCGTGATCTACAACTCCGACATGTTCGGCATGTTCAACGTTCCTGAAGACCGCAAGGCAGCCCAGGTCGCTCTCGCAACGGCAACGCTGTCGAAGAGCTTCCAGTCGGCCTTCAACGTCGTTAAGGGTTCGGTTCCGGCCCGTACGGACGTTCCGGATACGGCCTTCGACGCCTGCGGCAAGAAGGGTATCGCCGACCTGAAGAAGGCAAACGACGGCGGCACGCTGTTCGGTTCGCTCGCTCAGGGTTACGGCGCGCCTCCGGCAATCGCCAATGCCTACAAGGACGTCGTTTCGAAGTTCGTTCACGGCCAGATCAAGACCTCCGACGAAGCTGTGACCCAGCTCGTTCAGGCGATCGACGACGCTCGCTAATACCTGTTCGACATCCGGCCTCCCCGCACAGTGCGGGGAGGCCTTTGCGCCCTGCAGGAATGATGCGGGGAGGAGATTGATTTCATGAGCACTGTTGCGACCACCGATCCGGTCCTGACGTCCAATCCTTCGGCCCGCGCGTCCATTCGCGGCCGGTTGCAGGATGCCCTGCCGAAGATCGTGCTGGCGCCGAGCTTCCTGATCACCATCATTTTCGTCTACGGCTTCATCGTCTGGACGGCCTATCTGTCCTTCACCAATTCCAAGACCTTCCCGTCTTATGACCTGACCGGGCCGCGGGCCTATCAGCGGCTTTGGCGCTGGACCTTCGAGAGCGATCCGCCGTCGTCTTGGTACACGTCGATCACCAATATGGGCATCTTCGGATTCCTCTATATCGGTATCTGCCTGGCGCTCGGGCTTTTCCTGGCGATCCTTCTCGATCAGAAGATCCGCGGCGAAGGCATTCTTCGGCCGATCTTCCTCTATCCGATGGCTCTCTCCTTCATCGTTACGGGCGTCGCCTGGAAATGGTTCCTCGATCCGGGTCTCGGCCTGGAACAGACGTTGCATCAGTTCGGCTGGACGAGCTTCCATTTCGACTGGATCAAGAACAAGGATTTCGTCATCTACACCGTCGTTATCGCTGGTGTCTGGCAGGCGTCCGGCTTCGTCATGGCGATGTTCCTGGCTGGCCTGCGCGGCATCGACGGCGAGATCATGAAGGCGGCGCAGATCGACGGCGCCTCGACGCTGCAGCTTTATCGCCGCATCATCATTCCGCTGCTGCGGCCGGTGTTTCTCTCGGCCTTCATCGTTCTCGCGCATATGGCGATCAAGTCCTACGACCTTGTCGTGGCGCTAACCTCGGGCGGCCCCGGCGGTTCGGCCTGGCTGCCGTCCAATTTCATGTATGAATACACGTTCAAGCGAAACGAAATGGCTGTCGGCTCGGCGAGCGCGATCATCATGCTGATGACGATCTCGGCGATCATCGTTCCCTATCTCTATTCCGAACTGAAGGAGAAGGCGCGATGAGCAGCGTGACCTCCTCGACAATCGCCGTCTCGCAGGGTAACGGCAGCCGGTGGATCAGCCGTACGGCCATCTACGGCCTGCTGATCATCTTTGCGGTTCTCTACCTGATGCCGCTATTCGTCATGCTGGTCACCTCGTTCAAGACCATGGACGAGATCCAGAACGGCAACATGCTGTCGCTGCCGCAATCGCCGACACTCGATCCCTGGTTCAAGGCTTGGGGCGAGACCTGCGTCGGCCTGACCTGCGCCGGCATCAAGGGCTATTTCTGGAACTCGATCAAGATGGTCGTGCCGGCGGTGGCGATCTCCACGGTGCTCGGCGCTCTGAACGGCTACGTGCTGACCAAGTGGCGTTTCCCCGGCCATACGCTGGTATTCGGGCTGATGCTGTTTGCCTGCTTCATTCCCTTCCAGTCGGTGCTGCTGCCGATGGCAACGATCCTCGGCGCCTTTGGCCGCTTCGGGATGACGCTGCAGAATGCGACGGGCATGAGTTTCGGTTTCGGCAATCCGACCGTGAACCTCGTCTTCGTGCATGTGGTCTACGGTCTCGGCTTCACGACGCTGTTCTTCCGGAATTTCTATGAAGCCTTCCCGACGGAACTGGTGCGCGCAGCGCAGGTCGACGGCGCAAGCTTCTTCCAGATCTTCCGCCGCATCATGCTGCCGAACTCGCTGCCGATCATCGTCGTCACCGTGATCTACCAGTTCACCAATATCTGGAACGACTTCCTGTTCGCCTCGGCTTACGCAGGCACCGGTGAATCCATGCCGATGACCGTGGCGCTGAACAACGTCGTCAACACCTCGACCGGGGTGGTCGAATACAATGTCAACATGGCTGCTGCGATGATCGCCGCCGTGCCGACGCTTATCGTTTACATTCTCGCCGGCCGCTATTTCGTGCGCGGTCTCATGGCGGGCGCCGTCAAAGGGTGATCCATGGCTTTCCTTGAAATTTCCGGTCTCAAGAAGCGCTTCGGCGCCGTCGACATCCTCAAGGGGATCGATCTCGAGCTCGAAGAGGGCGGCTTCCTCGTGCTCGTCGGCCCTTCCGGCTGCGGCAAGTCCACGCTGCTCAACACCATCGCCGGCCTAGAGTCGATCACCGAGGGCGAGATCCGCGTCAACGGCCGGGCGATCAACGACCTGCATCCGTCGAAGCGCGATATCGCCATGGTGTTCCAGAGCTACGCGCTCTACCCGAATATGACCGTTGCCGGAAACATCGCCTTCGGCATGGAAATCCGCGGCGTGCCGAAGGCCGAGCGCGACAAGGCGATCAAGCAGGTTTCGGAAATGCTGCAGATCGGCCATCTGCTCGATCGCAAGCCGAGCCAGCTTTCCGGCGGCCAGCGTCAGCGTGTTGCCATGGGCCGCGCGCTGGTGCGCAATCCGCAGGTCTTCCTGTTCGACGAGCCACTCTCCAACCTCGATGCCAAGCTGCGCGTCGACATGCGCACGGAAATCAAACGCCTGCATCAGCGCATGGGCACGACGATCGTCTACGTCACCCATGACCAGATCGAGGCAATGACGCTGGCGACCAAGATTGCCGTGCTGCGCGATGGCGTGCTGCAGCAGTTCGGCACGCCCGCCGAGATCTATAACAGCCCGGCCAATGTGTTCGTGGCCGATTTCATGGGTTCGCCGGCGATGAACCTGCTGAATGCCACCGTCGAGAACGGTTCGGGTGGCCTGCAGGTCTCGCTCGACCGTCCGAATGGCGAGCCGCTGAAGCTGCCGGTTCCGGCAGGCAATAGCAGCCTGACCAGCTACAATGGCAAGCCGGTGATCTTCGGCATCCGCCCGGAAGCGCTGACCGATCTCGACGGCGTCGATCGCAAGGCGAAATCGGTGTCGCATGGTGATTGCATGATCGAAGTTGTCGAGCCCGCGGGCGCGGATACGTTTGCCGTTACCAAGCTTGGCGGAAAGTCCGTCGTCGCGCGCCTCGGCGCCGATGCCGGGATCGAAGCCGGGCAGAACACCCGCCTTGCCTTTAATCTCGACAAGGCGGTGTTCTTCGATCCGCAGAGCCAGCTGCGGATCGCCTGATCTCTCAGCCGGCGGTAACGCTGAAGCTGATGGCGGGGAAGCGGCTTGAGGTCGCTTCCACCGTGATCGTGCCTGTAAGTCCGGTCGCCTCCAGCCAGAAGCCGGCCGTGCCGCCCTGCAGCGGCACACTCGTCGGGCCAACGATCTTTGCCGGTCCCTCGACGCGCAGGCTAATGCTGTCTTCCATGAAGGGCAGGCGCTGGCCGCGCTGATCGAGCGCGCGGATGATGACGCGCGTGCTGTCGCGTTCGCGGGCCTTCAGGACGGTGCTGTCAGGCGCAAATTCCAGTTTTGCCGGAAGCGGATCGGCCGCGAGCGTCAGATGGGCGACCGGCTCGCCGTCGATAAAGCCGGTAAATTCGCCATCGATCCATTCCAGACCCCAGGTGCCGAGCTCGTCCGCCGTGAAATGCCGGTGGTCGAGAACGACGGGCGGATGCGGCAGGTGCGGATAGTTCTCGCGGTCCGGGCCGATGCGCTTGGTCAGCGTTCCGTACTTGAGCTCCACCTCGTCGCAGTTGGTGAGGATGATCAGCGGCAGCACGCCGCCGATGCTGCGCTCACCGCGCGCCCAGAAGGTCACCGGCTTCATGATGATCTCGTCGGACGGATCACACTGGCTGGAATAGACGTAGGCCGCGAATTTCGGCTCGCGGAACATGTCCATGACGCCGTGGTAACAGATGCGGTCGCCGGAGCCGAAATCCTTGTGGGTGTTGTAGTCGAACATGCACCAGCCGATCGCGCCTGAAATATCGGGATCGCCATAGGCGGCATTCAATACTTCGAGATGGCGGCGGACATGCTCGGCCTGGCGCTGCTCGGGATCGTGCATCTTGGTCGGATGCATGTGGCCGTTATATTCGGTGATCAGGTAGGGCACCTTGTGGGCGAGGCCGGTATTTTCCTGCTGCGGGCGAAGTGCGGTGCGCGGTCGGTTGGCGCCGGGCAGCTCCTCGTTGCCGAGGATGAAGTCGTTCATCGTGTAGACGTCTTCCAGCAGCTCGCTTTCCGTCAGGTAGCGGACGCCACCGGTCTGGCGGGTCGTATCCAGCTCGCGGGCGAGGCGGTTGGTTTCGGCGTAGAAATCGTGGTTGTCGAGCGACTCGTTGATGCGCACGCCCCAGATGATGATCGACGGGTGGTTCCAGTCGCGCTCGATCATGCGGCGGACGTTTTCGATCGATTCCTTCTGCCACTCGAGATCGCCGATATGCTGCCAGCCGGGGATCTCCTCGAAGACGAGCAGGCCGAGCCGGTCGCACTGATCGAGGAACCACTTCGACTGCGGATAATGCGAGGTGCGGACGATATTGCACTTCAGCACCGTCTTCATGATCGTCGCGTCGAGTTCCTGCGCGGAGCGGCCGGCGGCATAGCCGACATAGGGATAGGCCTGGTGACGGTTGAGGCCGCGCAGTTTCAGCGGCTGGCCGTTCAGCAGGAAGCCCTCGGGCGTGAACTCGGCGGTGCGGAAGCCGAAATTCGAGGCGAGGCGATCCGAGCCGTGGCTGGTCTTCAGATCGACGGTGAGCTCATAGAGCGCCGGATTGGCGATATCCCAGAGGGCGATGCCGGTCAGGCTGCCGAAGGCGAGCGTCACGTCTTCGCCCGTGGTCTCGGCCGTCGCGGTGGCGATCACCACGCCCGAGGCGTCGCGGATCGTGCCCGTCACCGTGCCGAGGAAGGTGGCATGCTGCGGGTTCGATAGCTGGCAGCGCACCGTTGCCGATTTCACGTCGGCGAGCACGTCCTGCGTCTCGATCTTGATATTGCGCAGCGAGACAGTGCCGGTGACTTTCAGCCAGACGTCGCGGTAGATGCCAGCATAGGTGAGGTAATCGATGCGGCCGCCGAAGGGCGGAATGGCAGGGTTCTCACTGCCGTCGATCTTGACGGTGATGAGGTTGTCGCCCTTGACGAGCTTGCCTGTCAGGCGCGCCTCGAAAGGCGTGTAGCCATCCTTGTGGGCGATGATCTCCTCGCCGTTCAGATAGACGACGCTATCGGCCATGGCGCCATCGAAGACGATGGAGACTTCGCGGCCATCGAATTCCGGCATCCAGCGCAGGACCTTCTGATAGGTGAAGGCGCGCTGATAGGTCTTCTCGTCGAAATAGTTGAACGGCAGCTCGACGGCGGTATGCGGCAGGCTGATCGTGGTATTGCCGTCGAAGGCGTCGAGCAGGCGCTGGCCGAAGCCCTCGTGAAAGCTCCAGGATTCGTTGAAGGAGACGACGGAACGCATATCAGACTTCCTTGCTGCAGCCGTGGGCAATGGTTCGGCGCGAAGTGCGCGCGCATGAAATGATGGTCACGGAAATTCCTCCTCGATGCAATGAAAAGCGCTGCCTCAGGCGGTGGAGCCCCAGCGGGGCGTGCAGGCAAGCGTGATGTTGTGCGGGCCTTCGATGTCCTGCTCGTGGCGCTCGATCACCTCGACCACCGCATCGATGAAGGCGACATGGTCCAGGCCGAGCGTCGTCAGGTCGTTGCAGTCCCAGGCGGCCATGGCGATGCCGTCCTGGCCGACGATGGCGATATCGGCCGGCGTGTTCTTGCCGAGCACGCGGCGGGCCGCATCGCGCGCGCCGATCGCCATCACGTCGTTGCCGCAGATGATCGCATCGACCTTCGAGCGGTGCAGCAGCATGACGGCTTCCTTGAAGCCTGAATCGTAGGAATAGTCGCCGAAAGCCTCGGCCTCGAAATCGAGACCGTGCTTGGCCAGCGCATCGGCAAACCACTTGCGGCGCAGCTTGTCGATCCAGCTCGACTTGGTGCCGGAGAGATAGGCGAAGCGCTTCTTCCCGTCCTTGACGATCTTGTCGATGATCTCGGCAGCGCCGACGGCGCCATCGATGCGGATGCTCGAGACATTCTCGTTTTCCAGCGGCTCGAAGGAGACGATGATCGGCTTGGTCGTGTGGAAGATGTCGACGGCATCCTGCATCGAGACCATGTCGGAGAAGACGACGACGTGATCGACCTGGTAGGTCGAGGCGAGCCGCATCAGCTGCAGGCGGTCCGAGTGATCGGCGCAGCAGAGAATGATCGGCAGGAGCTGGCGGGCCTGCAGGCGGTGGACGAGCAGCTGCTGTTCTTCCGCCTCGCAGGGATTGCCGATCGCGTTGACGACGAGGGCAACGAGCCGCGAGCGCTGGTTGTTCAGCGAGCGGGCAATGGCGTTCGGCTGGTATCCGTGTTCACGGGCGACCGCCAGGATGCGGTCGCGGGTGGCGCTGCCGATGCGGGAATCCGGCGAGAAGGCGCGCGAGATCGTTGCCGAGGATACGCCGGCGAGCTTTGCCAGCTCCTTGGAGGTGATGCGTTTCCTGCTCATGCCTGTTCCCACCCGTCCAGACCCATTCCGCTCTTCTTCGAGTGGCGGAACGGTCTATCCCTTGTTATGCAATTCCGGACGCAAAACCGCTGCACAGTTTTGCCGGAATTGCCTTACTCGGCGATCCTGACGGGCACTCCCTCCGCCGCTGCCGATTCCTTGATTGCGTCCCAGAGCTTAGCGAATCGCAAACCCATTTCAACGGAGCCGGAGTTTTCCATGCTTCCGGCGCGGATTGCGAGGAAGTTCTTCATGGGATTGCCGAGGATTTCGGCCTCTTCACGGGCTTCGCTGGTGCGGCCGAAGCTTATTTCACGCCAGCCGCCCCAGGCGTCGATGCGAACGATCGCCTTGGAATAGAAGAAGGTGATGTAGGAGGCGCAGCCGGGAGGGCCTTCGCCGGCGGCCGTCAGCGTCGCCAGCGCGCCGTTCTTCAGGCGGGCGGAGACGGCGGTTGCGATATCCACTTTCCGGCCGTGATTGTGCATGTAGGCCGAGACGCTCTCGAAATCCGAATTCGCCAGCAGGCAGACGGTGTTCATCATGTGCGCACCGGTATCGAACATGAAGCCGCCGCCGGAGATTTCCGGCTGCTGCTTCCAGTGGCCGCCATAGTTCGATGCCCAGCTTTCCCAGATCATGCCGGAGATGGCGATGAGATCGCCGAATTCGCCGGCCACCGCGCGCTTGCGGGTATCCAGTACCAGTGGCGAGAGCCCGCCCTGGAAGGCGGTGACGATGGTGACGCCGGATTTCTTCTGCGCCGCGATCAGCCGCTCGGCTTCGGCAACCGTCGTCACCATCGGCTTTTCGAGGAAGAGATCGAGGCCCGCTTCGGCGACAGCGGCGGCCTGTTCGCCGTGGAAGGCGTGCGGCGTGGAAATGTAGATGATATCGAGCGCATCACGGCGCGTCGCCAGCATCTCGCGATAGTCCTCAAACGCCTCGGGCGCCGGTGCGCCGGCTGCCGTGCAGACGTCGATCAGCCGCTGGCGCGAGGCCGGGATCGTATCGGCGAGAGCGACGAATTCGATCTCGGGCATGCGTGCCCAGCTGGCGGCATATTCGGCCGCTTTCAGCCCGGCGCCGATGACGCCGAGGCGCAGTTTCTGAACCATGAAAAATCCTCCCGAAACTCATTGTGCAAACGATTACACAAAGCAATCACAACTGGCAAGCTATAAATAATCATTGAAAATCAATGTATTAAAATTTGGATGGAGATCGCTGTGAAAATCGACTTGTCAGAGATAGGAATGCGTGTACATTTTCCGCAGGTGCTGGAGGGCGCCATGTTTTAAAGAGGGAGGACTTCCGTTGAAGAAGACGGTTATCGGTGGCCTTTGTGCCATTTTGCTCAGCGCGGTCTCGACGCTGGCCCATGCTGAAACGATCCGCATCGCCAACCATGGTCAGTCGGGCATCGACGCCATGAAGTCGACGGTCGAGCGCATCGAAAAGAAATATGGCGTGACGGTCGAAGTCGTCGAATATCCGGCGCCGGACAAGGATTATCTCACCAAGCTTTTGACCGAACTCGGCGCTGGCAATGCGCCCGACCTGTTCTCGATCCCGACGGCATCGGCCGTTGCCGATATGGTCGAGGCGGGCTACCTCGCTCCGGTCACCAAGGAATTCAAGGCCTGGGAAGGCTATAATGGTCTCTATGACGTCGCCAAGCAGCTGGCCGTCAGCCCCGATGGCGAGACCTACGTGATGCCCTTCATGCTGGGCATTCAGGAAATCTACTATCGCAAGGACGTTCTCGAAAAGGCCGGTATCTCGACCGATCAGCCGAAGGACTGGAAGGACCTGCTCGACCGCGCTGCCGAGATCAAGAAGAAGACCGGCGCTTACGGTCTGCTCTTCCCGGCCGGTGTCGCCTGGGGCGGCGGTGCGTTCGACGAAGGCTTCCAGCATCTGATCGTCGGCTCCAAGACGCCGCAGATCGTCGATGCCGACGGCAAGCTCGATCTGAACGGCGAGGGCGTCAAGGATGTCTTCGACGTCTACAAGCAGCTGATCGACAACGACCTGATGCCGGTTCAGCCGCTGCTTGGACCGGAGCCGTGGGTCGTGCCGAAGTATGAGATGTTCCCGCAGGGCAAGCTTGCCGCCACCACCTGCGGCTCCTGGTGCTACATCTTCGACTGGGGCCGCGAGAGCAAGAACCCGATCCCTGACGTGACCAAGGTCGTCGGTACCTGGACCGTTCCGGGCCAGAGCGGCGGTCAGTACGTGCTTGCCAACCTTGCTGCCCCGTGGGCCGTCAATGCCAAGTCGGCCAATGCCGAACTGGCGATCAAGGCGCTGATGGAAATCGGCTCGGTCGAAACGCAGGTTTCTTACGCTGCCCGCATTGGCAATATCCCGGCCAGCAAGGATGCGGCCAAGAATGCTGATTTCCAGAAGCTGACGGAACTCGTTCCGATCCACGCGGCTGCCGGAAACGGCGTGTTCCTGAAGCAGGCTTCCGGCTTCGGCACCGTCTCGGAAGGTGTTGCCCGCGCAACCGAAGCGCTGCTGCGCAAGGAAACCGATGCGGCCGGCGCCCAGAAGATCCTGGTCGACTACGTCAAGGAAACGCTCGGCGACGACGCCGTGAAGTAAGCTTGGGTCACTTTCTCCCGCCCAAGATTGGGGGACGCGGCGCTCTTGCCGCGTTTCCCGGTTCATTCGATAAGGTTGTGAGCTTCGATGATCAGAAACTCTCATGAACGCCGCGCCGAGCGCCAGCTTCTCATCATCTTGCTGCCCTCGCTCGTGCTGCTGCTGGCGTTCGTCATCTATCCTGCGCTCTATTCGCTCTATCTGAGCTTCACCAACGAGGCCCTGACGGGTGCTGCGGCGCTCCGCCCGCGCTTCGTCGGCCTCCGCAATTACGCGCGGCTTTTCAACGACGCGAAGTTCTGGAACTCGCTGCTCATCACCTTCTTCTTCGTCATGGGTTCGGCGATCATCGGGCAGTTCGTGCTCGGCCTCGTCTCCGCCATGGCGCTTCGCCGCGAAATCCGTTTCCGGCGCATCTTCTCGTCGATCATCTTGCTGCCGAATGCGGCGCCTGAAGTCGTTGCCGGCTTCATGTGGATTTCGATGCTGGCCGGCGGCGAACACGCGACGCTGTCGCGCATCGTCAGCTTCTTCGGCATCACGCCCGCCGACTGGCTGAACACGTTTCCGCTGGCGATGATCATCATCGTCAATACCTGGCGCGGTATCGCGACGGCGATGATCCTGCTCACCGCCGGTTTGAGCACCATTCCCAACGAAATCTACGAGGCTGCCCGCATGGATGGCGCGACCCCGTCGCAGATGTTCCGCCGCATCACGCTGCCACTGATGATGCCGACGATCCTGCTCTACATGCTGATCTCCGCCGTCTCGACGATTGCCGTCTTCGGTCTCGTCTATGCGCTGACCAGAGGTGGCCCGGGCGGAGCGACCGAGCTTGTCAGCATCTATATCTACAACCAGTCCTTCACGGCTTTCCAGCTCGGCTATGGCGCTGCGGTCGCAGTGGTTGCCTTGGTCATCTCGCTGATCCTCGGCATTGCCTATGTGCGGGCCATGAAGGTGGAGATCTGATATGGCCGTCATCTCTCCAAGCGAAAGCGCCAACAAGACGCGTTCCGACCTTCTCGCCTATGCGACGCTGTCGCTGATCTCGATCTTCTGTGCCGTGCCCTTCTTCTGGGTGCTGCTCGCCTCCTTCGATGGCAATGCGCAGCTTTTTCTGCGCTGGCCTGAGCAATGGACGCTCGCCAATTATGCCCGTGTCTTCGTCAAGGAGGACGGCGCGAAGTGGTTGTTCAACTCGCTCTTCGTCGTTGGCGGCGCGACCTTCATCGTCATGGTGCTCGCCGGTCTCGGCGGCTATGCGCTGTCGCGCACCCGGGCCTGGTGGAAGCTGCCCTTCCTCTACGCCATCCTGCTGATCCGCGTACTGCCGCCGACGGCGCTCGTCGTGCCGCTCTATAAGTTCCTGCTGACGCTGAACAATGCCGAGGGCGCGGTGCTGCGGCCCATGTTCGGCAGCTATGCCCGCGACATCATGCGCTGGACCGGCTTCATCGACGGCTATCTCGGCATTATGCTGGTACTTGCCACCATGCAGCTGCCGCTGGCGCTGTGGATCATGAAGACCTTCTTCGATGGGCTGCCGCGTGACTACGAAGAGGCGGCCGTCATGGATGGCGCCACCATGATCCAGCGCATCCGCCGGGTGCTGATCCCGCTGGCGCTGCCGGGTCTGGCCGCTGCCGGTCTCTTCACCTTCATGTCGGCCTGGGGCGATTTCCTGCTGCCGCTGATCTTCCTGTCGTCGCCGGAGCTGCAGACGCTGCCGCTCGGTCTCTTCCGCGCCTTCCTGCGCATCAACGAGATCGATTACGGCCTGCTGGCGGCCCTTGCCTTCATCTACCTCCTGCCTGCCGTCATCGCCTTCGGCTTCGCGCGGCGCTTCCTCGTCCAGACATTCTCTGGCGGCGTGAAGGGCTGAGACAAGAAAGAGAAACCGAATGATCAATCTCAAGAACGTCCGCAAATTCTACGGTGCGCTGGAAGTCATCAAGGGCGTCGACATCACTGTCGAGGATGGCGAATTCGCCGTGTTCGTCGGCCCGTCGGGCTGCGGCAAGTCCACGCTGCTGCGTATGATCGCCGGTCTGGAAGGCATCGACGAGGGCGACCTGATCCTCAATGGCCAGCGCATCAACGATGTGCCACCGGACAAGCGCGGCATCGCCATGGTGTTCCAGTCCTACGCGCTTTATCCGCATATGACGGTCGCTGAGAACATCGGCTTCTCGCTCAGCCTGAAGAAGGTGCCGGAGGCGGAAATCCGCAAGCAGGTCGAGGGCGTTGCCGAAATCCTGCAGCTCACCGATTACCTCGATCGCCGACCGGCAGCTCTCTCGGGTGGTCAGCGCCAGCGCGTGGCGATCGGCCGGGCGATCATCAAGAAGCCGTCGCTGATCCTGTTCGACGAGCCGCTCTCCAACCTCGATTCCGCGCTCCGCGTGCAGATGCGCGCCGAGCTGCAGCGGCTGCACCGCGAGCTCAAGGCGACCGTCGTCTATGTCACCCACGACCAGGTCGAGGCGATGACGATGGCTGACCGGATCGTCGTCCTGAACAAGGGCACGGTTGCGCAGCAGGGCGCGCCGATGAGCCTCTATCATCAGCCGGAGAACGAATTCGTCGCGACCTTCATCGGCTCGCCGAAGATGAACGTGATCCCGGCGACGGCGACACGGCAGGCGGGCCGGATCGCGCTCGATAGCCCGATCGGGCTCAGGATGGACATGCCCGATGCGGCATCGGTGCCGCAGGGCGAAGTGCGTCTCGGCGTGCGGCCTGAACATCTGAAGATCGTCGGCGAGGGGCAGGGCAATTTCAATGCGGAGGTGGCGATCGTCGAGCGGCTCGGCGTCGAAACCTACATCACCGTCGGCACCACGCAGGACCCGATCATCGTGCGCGCCGATGGCGATATCGCCGTCCGGCCCGGGGACCGGGTCTCGCTCGCGGCCGATCCGGCTGCCTGCCATCTCTTCGACGCGTCGGGCCGGGTCATCCGCTCGGCCAATCTTTCATAACATCGAGGACTATCATGACGATCAAGGTAACGATCTGGAACGAGGGCCGGCACGAGCAGGTGCACAAGGAAGTGCAGGATATCTATCCTGACCGGATCGACGGTGCGATCGCGGCCGGCATCAAGCATCCCGACTTCGAGATCCGCCGCGGCACGCTGGATGATCCGGACGAAGGTTTGCCGGATTCATTGCTCAACGATACCGACGTGCTGCTCTGGTGGGGCCACATGGCGCATGAGGAGGTCAGCGATGGGCTGATCGACCGCATCCAGCAGCGGGTGCTGCAGGGCATGGGCCTGGTCATCCTGCATTCCGGCCATCATTCCAAGCTTTTCCGCCGGCTGATGGGCACCAATGCCAATCTCTCCTGGCGCGAGTCGCCGGCGGGCGATCTGGAGCGTGTGTGGGTCATCAATCCCTCGCATCCGATCGCCGAGGGTCTGCCGCCGTTCTTCGAGGTCAATGCTTCGGAAATGTACGGCGAGCCATTCGACATTCCGCAGCCGGACGAGCTGATCTTCATCTCCTGGTACTCAGGCGGTGAAGTGTTCCGCAGCGGCTGCACCTGGCAGCGCGGCCGCGGTCGCATCTTCTTCTTCAGCCCAGGCCACGAGACCTATCCGATCTATCACGACAAGACGATCCACAAGGTCATCTCCAACGGCATCCGCTGGGCCGAGCAGAAGCACAGGGATGGCCGGATCCTGGAAAACTGGCATCGTGCCGAAGCGCTGCATCCGCGCCCTGACGGCAAGATCTGAGCTTCCTCCCGTGGGGGCTGGGGCGGTCTCGCCCCGGCCTCCGCGGGCGGCATTCATCGAGGAGGAATGCGATGCAGCTGATTTCGCTGAAGGCTGAAAGCGACGTCCACGAATTCCTGATCAGCAAGAATTTCTGGGCGGCGGTGCATCGCAACGTGCCGGAGCGGCTGGCGGCACTCGCCCGGCTCGCGGCCGAAAGGCCTGACGTTTTCGCCTTCGAAAGCAGCCAGAAGATCGCCGAGCGCTGCAAGGTCTCGCAAACCAGCGTCGTGCGTTTCGCCCAGCATCTCGGCTTCGATGGTTTCGCCGAGATGAAGCAGGGCTTTCAGCACGGCCTGCGCCAATCGGCCCGCCGCGCCTTCTGAGCCTTACGGGTACTGCGCGCCGTTGGTGGTCGTGTAGATCGAATAGACGGACTGGGTGGCCGTGATGAACAACCGGTTCTTCTTGAAGCCGCCGAAGCAGATGTTCGAGACGGTCTGCGGGATCAGGATCTTGCCGAGCAGGGTGCCATCGGGCGCAAAGCAGTGAACGCCGTCGGCCGCGCTGCTCCAGAGATTGCCTGAGACATCGAAGCGGAAGCCATCGGGAACGCCCTTGTCGATCGTGCAGAAGAAGCGGCTGTTGGCCAGCGTCTTGCCGTCGATCACGTCGAACACCCGGATGTGGCGCGGAACCTCATGGTGGGACGAGCCTGAATCGGCGATAAAGAGCTGCTTTTCATCCGGCGAGAAAGCGAGGCCGTTCGGCTGGATGAAATCGGTCACCACGGCCTCGACTTTGCCGCTCTGCGGATCGATGCGGTAGACGTTGCGCGTCTCCTGCTCCTCATCCGCCTTATGCCCTTCATAATCCGACATGATGCCGTAGCTCGGATCGGTGAACCAGACGGAACCGTCCGACTTGACGACGACGTCGTTCGGCGAATTCAGCCGCTTGCCGTTATAGCTGTCTGCGAGAACGGTGATGCGGCCGTCGGCCTCGGTGCGGGTGACCCGCCGCCCGCCATGTTCGCAGGAAACCAGCCGGCCTTGGCGATCCCTGGTGTTGCCGTTCACATAGTTGGACGCCGAGCGGAAGACTGAGACGCCGCCGTCCGGAACCCAGCGCATCATCCGTTCGTTCGGGATGTCGCTCCAGATCAGGCAGTTCATGTCGGAGAACCAGACGGGACCCTCTGCCCAGCGGCAGCCGCTATAGAGTTCCTCGAGCCGGGCGCTGCCGGCGATCAGGCCACGGAAACGTTCGTCACGGATGTCGTAGAGCGGGGTTTCGGACACTGAATTGCTCCTCCCAAAGCGATTGGCCGTGTCTTTCGTAAACGCAAACGGTGAGCGGTGCCAGAGCCCGGCGCCGAAAATTGCCGGGCTCCGGCAGTCACTTAGAGGGCGGCGACCGGATGCGGCGAGCCGTCATAGGCGCCCCAGATCGACTGGTCGAAGCAGATCACCGAACCGGTCATCAGGCCGGATTCTGCAGAGGAAAGATAGGCGCAGGCGCGGGCCACCTCTTCCGGGTCGACAAGGCGGCCGAAGGGCTGGCTTGCGGCGGCCTTTGCCAGCCAGTCTTCCGCCGCGCCGTGATATTCCCGCTGGATGCGGTCCTCGCCCTCTGACGACATCCAGCCGATGTTGAGGCCGTTGACGCGGATGCGGTTGCGCAGCAGGGCATAGGCGGTGTTCTTCGTCAGCGTTTCCAGCGCGCCCTTGGATGCGCAGTAAGCGGCGATGAAGGGCTGGCCGGCTTTTGCCGACATCGAGCCGATATTGACGATCGTTCCCTCGATCTTCTCGCGCCGCATCACCTTCACGGCCTCCTGCATCAGGAAGAACGGGGCCTTCACGTTGACGGCGAACATCTGGTCGAAGAGCTCGGGGCTGGTGTCGAGGATCGTGCCGCGGTCGGTGATCGCTGCGGCGTTCACCAGCGCATCGACGCAGCCGAAAGTCTCGTCGCAGGCGCGCACGACATTCTGCGCGTCCTCGACCTTGCCGAGATCGGCCTTGACATAGACGACCCTGGCGCCGGTCTTCGATGAAAGCTCCTCGGCCTTCGCCTTGCCCTTCTGTTCGTTGCGGCCGCAGATGACGATGCCCTTGGCGCCGCGCTCGGCGAACAGGCGGGCGATGGTGGCGCCGAGGCCCTGGGTGCCGCCGGTGACGATGGCGATCTTGCCGTCGAGGCGGCTGGTATCTGTGCTCATATGGTTCCTCCGATGTGTTGAATGGTGATCTCACGGCAAAAGCCCCTCGTCGAAACGAGAGGCTTCAATGGTGTCGTTCTTATGAGCTGATCAGGTCAGCTTCTTCTCCGCCTGATCGGCGAGGGCCTTGGTGAAGGCCTCGTCGCTCCAGCCTTCCTTCAGCGCCTCATGCATCAACTGCGCCTGCGTCTTCGGCGCCAGGCCGCCGACCGGTGGGTCGCGGTCGAGGTTGGTGGGGAAGGAATAGCCTTCGGCGCAGGAGGCGACAGCGTTGGCGATGCCCGTTTCCGAGAGCTTACCTTTCAGCGTCTTCAGCGCCGGGAAGAGTTTCGCGCTCATCCGTTCGCGGTTGACCGTCTCCATGGCGCGGCCAAAGGCTGAGGATACCTGCAGCAGATTGGCGACGCGCTTGATGTCAGCCGAGCGGTTGGTGCCTGCGGCATGGAAGAGCGCCGGATTGAAGAACACGACGTCGCCCTTCTTCAGCGGCAGTTGGATGTGGTGCTTGTCGAAGTAGTCGCGGAACTCCTGGCGTTTGAGCGCGAGGTAGCCGGGCACATAGGTCTGGCTATGCGGCAGGAAGAGGGTCGGGCCGCTTTCGATCGGCATGTCGCAATGGGCGACGGCGCCTTGCAGCGTCAGCACCGGCGAGAGCTTGTGAACATGGGCGGGAAACTGCTCGATCACCTTGGAGGACTGGAAGCCCAGGTGGTAGTCGCGATGCGCCGATTGCGCGGCGCCGCCCGGATTGACCCGGTTCACCTGCGCCGTCATTTGATAGCTCGGGCCGAGCCAGGCTTCGCTGGCGATCGCGACGATCGGGTTGGCGTAATAGAGCGCGAAATTTTCGGGATCGGCAAGGCAGTGCTTTTCGAGCGAGTTCCATATGCGGTCATTGGCGCCGGGCTTGGCGAAATGGTCGCCGCCGCCAGTCGAGGTGCGGTGCTGCTCCTCGATGATCTCGTCGAAGATCTGGCTGGCGCGGTCGATGATCGAGGTATCCTCGTAGGCGCGCTTAAAGACGACGACGCCCGGGCCTTCGCCGAAGGCTTCGCAGATCTCGGCCAGCACGGCGCGGCGGCCTTCCGGATCGGAGATCGCCTTGGTAACCTTGCGGCTGTCGTAGATCAGAACGTTTTTCTCAACACTATCGGCCGTCGGGTAATCGGCCAGCGCCGTGGTCTTTTCGGCCAGGGCGCGGAAGTCGCCGAGATCGCAGGCATCTTCCGTCAGCCAGACGCGGTCGGCGCGCATTTTCTGCAGGTTGTCGGTTTTCATCAGGTGCTCCTCCAAATCTGATGAAGGAACTATACGCCGCAGGATTTGCTGATATAGATCAAAAATCCATCAAAAAACCATCAGAATGGCAGCCATGGCCCATCCCTTTCTCGTCAAGGACATCGCCTTTCAGGCCGGTCTCAGCACGGCAACCGTCGACCGGGTACTGAACGGACGGACAGGTGTGCGCCGCCAGACGGAGCAGCGGGTGAAGGCGGCGATTGCCGAGCTCGAGAAGCAGCAGGCCGGTGCCGAAGTGGCAGGACGAAAGCTGGCAATCGATATCGTCATGGAAACGCCGGTGCGGTTCAGCGATGCCGTGCGCGCCGCCTTCGAGGCGGAGGTCGCAACGCTGCTGCCGACCGTTTTCCGCTGCCGTTTCCATTTCGCTGAGGTGATGAAGCCCGCTGAGCTTGTGCAGCTGCTCGACCGCATCCGGCTGCGCGGCACGCATGGCATCGTCCTAAAGGCGCCCGATGTGCCGGAAGTGGTTGCCGCCGTCCGGCGCGCCGATGACGCCGGTATCCCCGTGGTAACGCTGGTGACCGATCTGCCGAACTCGCCGCGGGTCGCCTATACCGGTGCGGATAACAGGGCTGCGGGCGAGACGGCCGCCTATCTGATCGGCTCGGTATTCGGGGGCACTCCGGGCCATGTGCTGGTCACTCTCTCGAGTGGGCGGTTCCGCGGCGAGGAGGAGCGCGAGATCGGCTTTCGCCGTGTGATCCGAGAACATTATCCGGCTATCGGTGTTACCGAGATTAGCGAAGGGCATGGCACCGATGCGGCAACGGGCTCGCTGGCGGCCAGGGCACTGGCATCGGATGCGAGCATCGATGCCGTCTATTCGATTGGTGGCGGCAACCGCGCGGTGCTGGCGGCCTTCGAGGCGGCCAGCCGGAAGCTCCGCGTCTTCGTGGCGCATGATCTCGATGCCGATAACCGGTCACTGCTCGCATCCGGCAAGATCAATTTCGTGCTGCATCACGATCTGCGCAGCGATGCGCGATCGGCGTTTCGTGCCATTCTCGACCGCGTCTCGAAAGCGGCGCGGGGTGGGCCGGGGCCACTCTCCGCCGTCGAGATCATCACGCCGTTCAATATGCCGGACCACCATGCTTCCGCAAAGGATGAAATCGGGGTAGTGGTGGGCTGAAGCGAGGTGGACGGGATGGAATATAGCGACATCGGAACCATTGCGACCTGGTTGACGGAGCAGGGGCTCAAGGGCGCGACCGAGTCCGAGCTGCTCGACGGCTTCTGCATCGCCTGCCGCGAGAAGGGCCTGCAGATCGACCGCGGCATGGCGCTGATGGATACCCTGCATCCCGTTCACGAAGGCCGCGCCTTTCGCTTCGACAGCGAGCAGGAGGTCGAATCCGAATTCGAATATGGCCCGACCGGCGAAGGCGAGGCGCTGGAGAGCTGGAAGCGCTCGGCCTTCTATTATCTCTGGGCCGGTACGGAAAATGAGGTCCGCCGCCGTCTCGGTTTTGGTGATCCCGCCGATTTCCAGATGCTCGAGAAGATGGCCGAGCTGGGCCATACCGACTATGTCGCGATGATCCACCGCTTCGAGAAGCAGGGCACGATCGGCGAGATGGATTGCTTCTTCTCGCATTTTTCGACACGCCATCCCGAAGGCTTTTCGGACCACGATCTTGTCATCCTGCGCAAGCTGGTGCCGGTGCTCGGTCTTGCCATCAAATGCATCGGGCTCGGCCGCATCGCCCGCACGATTGCCGAGGTCTATCTCGGCGAGGATGCGGCCCGGCAGGTCATGGAGGGGAAGATCAGCCGCGGTAAATCGGAACGGATTTCGGCGGCGCTGTGGTTCTCAGACCTCTTGAATTACACCAAGATTTCGGACAACGCCTCGCCCGAGGAAATCCTGCCCTTCCTCAACGAATATAGCGAAGTCGTGATTTCGGCGATCCATGAGGCGGGTGGCAACGTCTTGAAGCTGATCGGCGACGGCGTGCTGGCGATCTTCAAAGCGGATGATCCATCGGACGCCTGCTGTGCGGCGCTGGAGGCGGAGCGGCTATTGCGCGGCAAGCTCGCGACGCTGAACGCGGCGCGCCAGATCGATGACCGCCCGACGACCGATGTCTATCTCGGCCTGCATATCGGCGATGTCTTCTACGGCAATATCGGCAGCCAGGAACGGCTGGATTTCACCGTCATCGGTCCGGCGGTCAACGAAGTCAGCCGCATTGCATCAATGTGCCGGTCGGTGGATTTCAACGTGCTGATCTCCTCGGAATTCGCCGAGACCATTCCGCAGGCGGATCGCGACGTGCTCGCCTGCATCGGCCGCTACGCGCTGCGCGGCGTCAAGCGGGCGCAGGCGCTCTATACGCTGGAGACGGCGCGGCTCGGCGGCGATCTCTGAGCGATCGCCATTCTGCCCATGCCTGCCCGCTTTTCCCTGGCGGCGAGAGGGAACAATCCGGTGCGGCGAATTGTTCGGTGTCCGTGATCATCGCATAGCAGAACCATGGAAAAGTCATCCGCATTGACACTGACGCTTCTGTCGCTGTTCGGCACGTCAGTCTTTCTCATCCTTGCCATCACGGGGCTCGGAGGCTTTGGACCGTTCTTCAGCCACCCGCCGCTCGTGGTGCTGACGGTGGTGACCATCGCGCTGGCGGTCGCGGCCGGTTTCAGCAAGGGCAATCTCAGTGGTGGCGAGCGGGAGGACAGATCGAACCGCTGGGTGCTTGTGGCATTCGCTATCCTCGGTTTTCTGCTCGGCTACCTGCCTGCCTACACGGACAGGCTGGATTTCTGGACATTCGGCGGAGACGGCGTGCGTTGGGCCGGCGTCATCATCTATGCCGCCGGCGGCTCGTTGCGGCTCTGGCCGGTCTTTGTGCTTGGCCGCAGGTTCAGCGGCCTTGTGGCCATCCAGCCAGGGCATGAACTGGTGACGGCAGGGCCTTACCGGTTTATCCGGCATCCAAGCTATGTCGGGCTGCTGGTCACATCGCTCGGCTGGGCGCTGGCCTTCCGTTCGATGGTTGGGGTGATCCTGGTGCTTGTGACACTATGGCCGGTGATCGCGCGGATCCGTGCGGAAGAAGCCTTTCTGAAATCGCAGTTCGGTGCAGAGTATGAAGCCTATCGCGGCCACACCTGGCGGCTCATCCCCGGCATCTACTGAAAAGGGCCGCTTTCGCGGCCCTTCTATCTCACCATTCGGCGAAGCTGCCATCTTCGTGGCGCCAGATCGGGTTGCGCCAGCGGTGGCCTTCCTTGGCGCGCTCGATGACATAGGCTTCGTCCACTTCGACGCCGAGGCCGGGGCCCTGCGGGATCGAGACGAAACCGTCGGCATACTGGAACACCTCCTTGTTGGAGATGTAGTCGAGGATGTCGTTGCCCTTGTTGTAGTGGATGCCGAGGCTCTGTTCCTGGATGAAGGCGTTGTAGCTGATCGCGTCGACCTGCAGGCAGGCGGCAAGCGCGATCGGGCCGAGCGGGCAATGCGGGGCGAGCGCCACGTCATAGGCTTCCGCCATCGACGCGATCTTGCGGCATTCGGTGATGCCGCCGGCATGACTGAGATCCGGCTGGATGATGTCGACATAGCCGTCAGCCAGGACCGACTTGAAGTCCCAGCGCGAATAGAGCCGCTCGCCGAGCGCGATCGGCGTCGAGCAATGATTGGCGATTTCCTTCAGCGTCTCGCGGTTCTCGGAGAGGACGGGCTCTTCGATGAACATCAGCTTGTAGGGCTCGAGCTCCTTGGCGAGCACCTTGGCCATCGGCTTGTGGACGCGACCGTGGAAATCGACGCCGATGCCGACATGCGGGCCGATTGCCTCGCGGATGGTGGCGATGGTCTCGACCGCCTTGTCGATCTTCTCGTTGGTATCGACGATCTGCATTTCTTCGCAGCCGTTGAGCTTGATCGCCTTGAAGCCGCGGGCGACGACTTCCTTGGCGTTGCGGGCGACATCGGAAGGGCGATCGCCGCCGATCCAGCTGTAAACCTTGATGCGGTCGCGCACCTGGCCGCCGAGCAGCGAGTGGATCGGCTGGCCGAGCGCCTTGCCCTTGATATCCCAGAGCGCCTGGTCGATGCCCGAGAGAGCCGACATGTGGATCGCGCCGCCGCGGTAGAATCCGCCGCGATACATCACCGTCCAGTGGTCTTCGATCAGGAAGGGGTCCTTGCCGATCAGGTAGTCGGCGAGTTCATGGACGGCGGCCTCGACTGTCAGCGCACGGCCCTCGACGACAGGCTCGCCCCAGCCGACTACGCCCTCATCGGTTTCGATCTTCAGAAACAGCCAGCGCGGCGGAACGATGTAGGTCGTGAGCTTGGTGATCTTCATGAGATGGGGCTTTCGCTATTGTCGTGTTGCGTCTGCGGCGGTGCCGCCTGTCTGTCTATTTGGTCCGGCCGATCGCCTTTTCGGCAGCCGCGAGGTCGCGCACGGCAAGGTCCAGCATGCGGTTGGCGCATTCGCGGGCCTTGGCGCGGTTGCGCAGCCGCAGCGCCTCGACGAGCTCGCCGTGGACGGCGACGGCATCCTCGCGGCTCTCGACGGCGATGTTCGAGGCGTGGAGCGCATATTTGAGTGCGGCGTGGATGGCGCTCAGAAGCCGGCGGAAGACCTGGTTGTGGCTCGCCTTCAGGAGCACGGCGTGGAACATCACGTCGGCATCGGTGAAGGCTTCGGGATCGCCGGCGGAATCGCGCATCTGGCGCCAGGCGCTGTCGAGATCGGCGATCTCCTGGGTGGAGGCGCGCTCGGCGGCATATTCGGCAGCGGCGGGTTCAATGGTGCGACGTGCCTCGAGGATGCAGCCGAGCAGGTCGAAGTCCTTGATATAGGGGCCCATCCATTCGAGCACCTCGGCATCGAGGATGTTCCAGTCGTCGCGGTCGCAGACCGAGGTGCCGATCCGCGGCTTGCCGCGCACCAGGCCCTTCGATTCCAGGACCTTTAGAGACTCGCGGATGACGGTGCGGCTGACACCATAGATCTCGCAGAGATCGTTCTCGCGCGGCAGCGGCGAGCCGGCCGGATAGCGCTCCGAGAAGATGTCTTCGGCAATGGCCGCCGTTACGCTTTTGCGCACGCGCGGACGGCTTCCCGTGCGTGGATTTGCATCCCCACTCTGCCGTTCGATGGAATCCAAAATGAACCTCTCCGCTTTCTCTGCCCGCGAAGCAAACCGAACCCTCTTAGCTGAATTCGATTGCCTTTGCGACGCCTCCTCCTGGCAGGCTTGATATTATCTTATTATTCCAATCATCATACAAAGGCAATTGACTGGTATGATGATTTAACTTAATTCTAGCGCACTGCCTGGGAGGCAGATGCTCATTTTTGAGAGTTAGGGAGAGAGACATGCGCTTGTTCAAAGCAGCCATCCTGGCTGGCACGTTTGCCATTCTGGCCGCCGGCTCCGCCTTCGCCGAGGACGTCAAGATCGGCTTCATCGTCAAGCAGCCGGAAGAGCCGTGGTTCCAGGACGAATGGAAGTTCGCCGACCAGGCCGCCAAGGAAAAGGGTTTTACCCTCGTCAAGATCGGCGCTGAGGACGGCGAAAAGGTTCAGTCGGCGATCGACAACCTCGGCGCCCAGGGCGCGCAGGGCTTCATCGTCTGCACGCCGGACGTCAAGCTCGGCCCCGGCATCGTCGCCAAGGCCGCTGCCAACCAGCTGAAGCTGATGACCGTCGACGACCGTCTCGTCGATGCAGAAGGCAAGCCGCTGGAAGACGTTCCGCATATGGGTATCTCCGCCACCAAGATCGGCGAAACCGTCGGTCAGGCGCTTGTCGACGAAATCAAGAAGCGTGGCTGGGACATGAAGAATGTCGGCGCCATCCGCATCTCCTACGATCAGCTTCCGACCGCCGTCGACCGCGTCGAAGGCGCGATCTCCGTGCTGAAGGCTGCCGGCTTCCCGGCCGAGAACATCTATGACGCGCCGCAGGCAAAGACCGATACGGAAGCCGCCCTCAACGCTGCGACCACCGTTCTCAACAAGCATGCCGACGTGAAGTACTGGGTTGCCTTCGGTCTCAACGACGAAGCCGTTCTCGGCGCCGTCCGCGCCTCGGAATCGGTCGGCATCGCCGCCGACAACATGATTGGCGTTGGCATCGGTGGCGCAGACTCGGCGATCAACGAGTTCAAGAAGCCTTCGGCTACCGGCTTCTTCGGCACCGTCATCATCTCGCCGAAGCGTCACGGCTACGAAACCGCGCTCAACATGTACGACTGGATCGCTAACGACAAGGAACCGGCAAAGCTGACGCTGACCTCCGGCTCGCTGGCGCTGCGCGGCGACTATGAAAAGGTTCGCAAGGACCTCGGCATCCAGTAATCATCCTCCCAAGGTGATTTCACCCCGGCGGCCTTGAAAGCCGCCGGGCTCTTTCTCCATGGAGCTGGCATGGCCTTCCTCGAATTCAACAACATCTCCAAAGGCTATCCCGGGGTCCGGGCGCTTTCCAATGTCTCCTTCGACGTTGAGAAAGGTGCCGTCCACGGGCTGATGGGCGAGAACGGCGCGGGCAAGTCGACGCTGATCCGCGTGCTCTCCGGCGACCAGTCCGCGGACGAGGGCAGCATCGTCATCGATGGCGAGGAGCAGAAATACGGTTCGGTGCGCGATGCCTTCCATGCCGGCGTCATCGTCATTCACCAGGAACTGCAGCTGGTTCCGGAACTGACCGTCGCCGAAAATCTCTGGCTCGGCCGCTTCCCCGGCAAGGGCGGCGTCATCAACAGCAAGACGCTGATCGAGACCGTTCGCGCCAAGCTGGACGAGATCGGTATCGATGTCGATCCGTCGGCCAAGGTCGCGACGCTGTCGATCGGTGCGCGGCAGATGGTCGAGATCGCCAAGGCCGTCATGCTCGACGCGCGGGTCATAGCGCTTGATGAGCCGACGTCGTCGCTGTCGTCGCGGGAGAGCGAAATCCTCTTCTCGCTGATCGAGAAGCTGAAGGCCAAGGGCACCGTTATTCTCTATGTCTCGCATCGCCTGGAGGAGATCTTCCGGCTTTGCGACAGCCTCACCGTTCTTCGCGACGGCAAGCTTGCGGCGCATCATCCCAAGGTCGCTGATACGACACGCGACCAGATCATCGCCGAGATGGTTGGGCGAGAGATCAGCAATATCTGGGGCTGGCGCGAGCGGCCGGTCGGCGAAATCAGGCTGGAGGTCAAAAACCTTTCCGGCTCGAAGCTGCGCAATCCGATCAGCTTCTCCGTCCGCAAGGGCGAAATTCTCGGCTTCTTCGGCCTGATCGGTGCCGGGCGCAGCGAAATGGCCCGGCTGCTCTATGGAGCGGATCATCGCCATCAGGGCACGGTCGAGATCGACGGCGTCGCCGTTTCTGCCGACAATCCGAAAGCAGCGATCAATGCCGGCATGGTGCTCTGCCCCGAAGACCGCAAGTTCGACGGCATCATTCAGGGGCGGTCGATCGAGGAGAATATCGCGATCTCGTCGCGCCGCCATTTCTCGCCCTTCGGCATTCTGAGCCCGAAGAAGGAAGCGTCGGTCGCCGACCAGTTCATCGCCAAGCTTCGGGTTCGCACGCCCTCGCGCAAGCAGGACATCATCAATCTCTCCGGCGGCAACCAGCAGAAGGTCATTCTCGGCCGCTGGCTTTCGGAGCAGGGCGTCAAGCTGCTCGTCATCGACGAGCCGACGCGCGGCATCGATGTCGGCGCCAAGTCGGAGATCTACGAGATCCTCTATGAGCTCGCGGCAGGGGGGATGGCGATCGTCGTCATTTCCAGCGAACTGCCCGAGGTGATGGGCATTTCCGATCGCATCATGGTCATGTGCCAGGGCCGCGTCGCCGCCAATGTGGCGCGCGCCGATTTCGACGAACGCAGCATTCTGACCGCGGCTCTGCCCGACAAGAATGCCGCCGGCATACTCTAATTCGGGAACGGTAGTGATGAACTCGTTGAAAAAAATCCTTCTCGGCGAACAGGGCCTCGTGGTGATCTTCGCGATCGCCTTCGTCATCGTCTCGCTGACCGTTCCGAGCTTCCTGACGGAACGCAACATGCTGGGCCTGCTGCAGTCCGTCGTGACAATCGGCATCGTCGCCTGCACGATGATGTTCTGCCTTGCCTCGCGCGACTTCGACCTCTCGGTCGGTTCGACCGTCGCCTTCTCCGGCATGATCGCCGTCATGGTGTCGAACTCGACGGGATCGATCCCGCTCGGGCTGCTGGCCGCGCTGATCTGCGGCAGCATCGTCGGCGTCGTCAATGGCGTGGTCATCGCCAAGTTCCGCATCAACGCGCTGATCACGACGCTGGCGACCATGCAGATCGTTCGCGGCCTGGCGCTAATCGCCTCGGATGGCCGTGCCGTCGGCATCAACGATCCGGCTTTCTATCAGCTGGCGCTGTCGCGCTTCCTGACAGTGCCGACGCCGATCTGGATCATGATCGCGCTGTTCATCGTCTTCGGCTTCGTGCTGAACCGCACCGTCTTCGGCAAGAACACGCTGGCGATCGGCGGTAATCCGGAGGCCTCGCGTCTGGCCGGCGTCAATGTCGTCAACATGCGCATCTGGATATTCGCCCTGCAGGGCCTTGTCTGCGCCATCGCCGGCATCCTGCTTGCCTCGCGCATCACGTCCGGCCAGCCGAATGCGGCGACCGGCCTCGAGCTCTCGGTCATCTCGGCCTGCGTTCTCGGCGGTGTATCGCTCGCCGGCGGGCGCGCGGCGATGACCGGCGTCATCGTCGGCGTGCTGATCATGGGCATTGCCGAAAACGTCATGAATCTGCTGAACATCCAGGCCTTCTACCAGTATGTCGTGCGCGGCTTGATTCTGCTGATCGCGGTGTTGCTCGACAATCTCCGCTCTTCGGCAGCGGGCCGGCGCGGGTGAGCGAGGTCGCGGATATCGACGAGATCAGGATCGCCGATGGCGGTCTCGAAATCTCCGTGTCCCGGCAGGGCGGCGCGATACGCAGCGCTACATTCCACGGCCGCGCCTTCCTACAGCCGCGGGGCGGACCGGATGACGGCATGGCGAGCTTCCCACTGGTGCCCTTCGGCAATCGCGTCGAATACAACGTCATGACCGTTCATGGGCGCGACTATTCGTTCCAGCCGAATACCGATGATCCGCTTTACCTGCATGGTGATGGGTGGCTTGGGCTCTGGAATATCGAGATGCACGATGAACGGTCTCTGACACTGAGCTACGAGCAGGAGGCGGGGCGTTCGCCCTATCGCTATTCGGCATCCCAGGGCTTTTCGGTTTCTGACCGTCGTCTCGAGAATGTCCTGTCCGTCACCAATCGCGGTGTCTCACCGATGCCCTTCGGGCTCGGCTTTCACCCGTTCTTTCCGCTGACGCCGAACGCGACGCTGCTCGCTCCGGCATCACGGCTCTGGACGGAGCGGCAGGGCTATCTGCCGGATGCGCCAGTCACCATTCCTGAAGAGCTTGACTTCTCGACCCCGCGACCGGTTCCCGATCGATGGATCAACAATGCCTTCGAAGGTTCGAGTGGTGCGGCTTCCATCCGGTGGCCGGAGCTTGATCTCGTCGCTAAAATCGAGATGGACGGCATCTTCGGCAACTACATGATCTATACGCCGGGCAATGCGGACTTCTTCTGCTTAGAGCCGATGAGCCACTTGCCGAACGGCCATCATATGCGGGATTTTGGCGGGATGATTATGCTGGCGCCCGGCGAGAGCCTTGCGGGGCGAATGACGATCAGCCTTTCGGCTGCGGGAATTTGAGGAGAGAGCTTTGGTAGAACGTCTGGCAGGCAAGCGCGTGTTCATCACCGGTGCGGCACAGGGCATCGGCCTGGCGATTGCCGAGGCTTTCGTTCGCGAAGCGGCGGCCGTCTTCCTTATCGATATGGATGGCGCCCTCCTTGCGGCTGAGGCTGAAAGGCTTCGGGCACAGGGCGCTGCAGTCGGCCATATGGCGGCTGATATCACCGATGCGAAGGCGATCGGCGACGCAGTTGCCCAAGCCGAACGCGAGATCGGGCGGATCAATGCGCTGGTTAACAATGCCGGTGTCAACGTCTTTGCCGAGCCGCTGGAAACCAGCGACGAAGAATGGAACCGCTGCTTTGATATCAATCTGAAGGGCGCCTGGAACTGCTCGAAGGCCGTTCTGCCGGGACTGATCGGGGAGGGGGGCGGCGTCATCCTGAACATCGCTTCGACCCATGCCTTCACGATTATCCCGCATACCTTCCCCTATCCGCTCGCCAAGCATGCGCTTCTCGGGATGACCAAGTCCCTCGGTCTCGAATATGCGCCGAAGAATGTTCGCGTGAATGCGCTGGCGCCGGGTTATGTCGCGACGCAGAAGGTCATCGATTACTGGAATGGCTTTGCCGATCCGGAAGCGGCGAGGGCCGAGACGATGAAGCTGCATCCCGGCGGGCGGATCGCGACACCGCAGGAAATCGCCATGGCGGCGGTGTTCATGATCTCCGACGAGTGCCCGTTCATGAACGCGACCTGCCTGACAGTCGACGGCGGCCTCAGCGTCCAGCAGCATCCGGCCTGAATGATTTTCGTATAGCTGTGTTCAACACGCGATAGAGCCTTATATTGCCGGGCAGGAAGGTTTCGCCTTCCCAGGGTGGCGGCGTTGACCGCCTTAAGCTTCAATCGCAACGGAGGACGGCATGCAGATCAATCGTACAGCTTCAGCCCAATGGTCCGGCGGGCTCAAGGACGGCAAGGGCAAGATTTCGACGCAGAGCGGCGCGCTCAAGGAGCAGCCCTATGGCTTCGCGACCCGCTTCGAAGGCGTTCCCGGCACCAACCCGGAAGAGCTGATCGGCGCGGCCCATGCGGGATGCTTCACCATGGCGCTGTCGCTGATCCTCGGCGAAGCCGGGCTGACGGCGGAAAGCATGGAAACCACGGCAAAGGTGACGCTTGAAAGCGTCGAGGGCGGCTTCGCGATCACTGCGATCCATCTGACTCTCACCGGAAAGGTACCCGGTGCCGACCAGGCGAAATTCACCGAGCTTGCCAACAAGGCAAAGGCCGGTTGCCCGGTCTCCAAGGCGCTGTCGGCGGTTCCGATCACGCTCGACGTCACGCTCTCCTGACCGCTTCAAAACCGCCTGTTGAATGCCGCGCGCCTTTGGCCGCGGCATTTTTGTATTCGCCAATTCGGTTGACATCTGACGAATGATATCTTACGACTGACGAAATTCGAAAATCGTCAGTCGTAAGTGAGGCCGCCGAAAACATGGTCGAAACCGCCGAAAACGTATTGGACAGCACCCGCCAGGAGAATGTCACCCGCATTCTCGACTCGGCCGAAAAGCTGTTCCGGCACTACGGATATGCCAAGACGACGGTTGCCGACGTGGCGCGCGATCTCGGCATGTCGCCGGCCAATATCTATCGCTTCTTTGCCTCCAAGGTGGAGATCCACCAGGCGATCTGCGGCCGCATGCTGGCCGCCAGTTACAAGCAGGCCTACGACGTCTGCCACATGCCGGTCAGCGCTTCCGAGCGGCTGCGGCTCTTCGTACATGGCCAGTATCAGATGACCGTGGACACCATGCTCGACCGTGAAAAGGTTCACGAGATGGTCATCGTTGCGATCGAGCGCGACTGGCATGTCATCGACAAGCATATCGACAGCATTCAAGCATTGACCGCCGACGTGATCCGCGAGGGGATCGCCGCCGGTGAGTTTGCCGAACAGGACGCGGATGCGGCTTCGCGTTGTTTCGGTGCGGCGACGGTGACCCTGTGTCACCCGCAGATCGTGGCCCAGTGTCTTGCAAAGACCAATCGGGCGACGATCGACGAACTCGTCGAATTCTCTCTGAAAGCACTGAAATAACAGGCGGCTCAGCTGTCTGAGAACATCAAAAAAGATTGGGAGTGCGAACATGATTTCGCAAGAAAGCCGCCGCGTGCCGTCCATCCTCAGCATTGCGCTCGTTGGCGCGCTCGGCTTCGGGCTTGCCGCCTGCAGTGACGAGAAAAAAGCCGAGGCTCCGGAGATCATCCGTCCGGTCAAGGTCGTCGAGATCGCCAAGGCCGGTGACACGCGGGTCCTCGATTATTCCGGCGCCGTCAAGGCGCGCACCGAGATGAACCTCGGTTTCCGCGTTGCCGGCAAGATCACCGAGCGCCGCGTCAATATCGGCGACAGGGTGAAGCCCGGCGATATCCTCGCCACCATCGATTCCACCGATTACGAACTTGCCGTGAAGAGCGCCGAGGCCAATCTGGCCGCCGCCGAAAAGGGTGTGCAGACCGCCGATCTCGCCAACAAGCGTGCCGAGCAGCTCTTCGACAAGAGCGTCGCCTCCAAATCCCAGCTGGAACAGGCTTCGCTGAGCTACGACCAGTCGGTTTCGACGCGCGATGCGGCGCTCTCCTCTCTCGATCAGGCCAAGAACCAGGTCAGCTATTCGCAGCTGAAGGCCGACCAGAACGGCATCGTCACCACGATCAACGCCGATACCGGCCAGGTGGTCTCGGCCGGTACGCCCGTCGTGACCGTCGCGGTCGATGGCGAAAAGGAAGTGCAGATCGCGGTGCCGGAGAACGACATCGCTGAATTCAAGCCGGGCAAGAAGGTAAAGGCGAGCTTCTGGTCCGATGACAAGCTGGTTCTCCAGGGCAAGGTTCGCGAAGTCTCGGGCGCTGCCGATCCGCAGTCACGCACCTTCTCGGTCCGCGTCAGCCTGCCGAACGATCCCCGCGTGCTCTTGGGCATGACGGCGACTGTCGAAGCCAACGTCACCAACGCCAATCCCTACGTCGCCGTGCCGCTCAGCGCGCTGGCCGAGAAGGAAGGCAAGAAGATCGTCTGGATCGTCGACCGCCAGGCGGCGACGGTTCATGCCCGCGAGATCAAGGTTGCCGATTTCACCGGTGACGGCGTCAACGTCACGGAAGGCCTTTCGACCGGCGATATCGTCGTTGCGGCCGGCACGCAGTTCATGAGCGAAAACCTCAAGGTCAAGCTGCCGGAATTGCAGGCCGCCTCGGCCGATGTGACGAGCTCCGTCGAGTAGAGCGCCGGGAGAGGGATCAAGGTCATGGACACAAACACCACCGAGAAGCGCCCGTTCAACCTGTCGCGCTGGGCAATAGGCCATCCGAGCATCGCCCGCTTCCTCTTCGGCCTCATCCTGATCACCGGCGTGCTCGGGCTGATGCGCATGGGCCAGAAGGAAGACCCGGATTTCACCTTCCGCGTCATGGTCGTCCAGGCCGTCTGGCCGGGCTCCTCCATTCAGGAAATGGAAGACCAGGTCACCAACAAGATCGAGCGCAAGCTGCAGGAAACGCCGCATCTCGACTGGGTGAAGTCCTATACCCGCGCCGGCAGCTCGATCATCACCGTACAGGTGAAGGGCGATACCAATGCGGCCGACGTTGCCGACGCCTTCTACCAGGTGCGCAAGAAAGTCGGCGATATTTCCAGCGAGCTGCCGCAGGGTCTGCTCGGGCCGTATTTCAACGATGAGTTCGGCGATACGTTCATCACGCTGCATTCGATCAGCGGCGACGGCTATTCCTATCCGGAGCTGAAGAAATTCGCGATCCAGGCGCGTGACATGTTGCTGACGACGCCGGGCGTCGAGAAGGCGGTTATCATCGGCGACCAGCCGGAGAAGATCTATATCGACGTGTCCTCCAAGGCGCTGGCCGAGCGCGGCATGACGGTCGTCGACCTGCAGAACGCCATCAAGGGTCAGAACAGCGTCGATCCCGCCGGCTCCGTCGATACCGGTCTGCGGTCTGTGCGGATTTCCGTCGAGGGCGATGTGCGCAAGCTGGACGATATCCGCGAGCTGCGGCTGCGCTCCGGCAATCAGGTGACCCGCCTTGGCGATATCGCCACCGTCTATTCCGGTCTCGAAGATCCCTATCAACGCAAGTACCGCTTCAACGGCCACGAAAGCGTCCAGGTCGGCGTCGTCATGGCCAAGGGCTTCAAGGTCACCGATGTCGGCAAGGATGTCGAAGCGACCTATGAGCGCTTCGAGAAGTCGCTGCCTTACGGCGTGGCTGTCGACCAGATTTCCAACCAGCCAGATGTCGTGACCGATGCGATCAGCGAGTTCATGCATGCGCTCGGCGAGGCCCTGGTCATCGTTCTCATTGTCTCGTTCCTGTCGATCGGCTGGCGGTCGGGTCTGGTGATTGCGATCGCCATTCCCCTGGTGCTCGCCGCGACATTCGCGATCATGTACGAACTCGGCATCGATCTGCAGCGTATCTCGCTCGGCGCGCTGATCATTGCGCTCGGCCTTCTGGTCGATGACGCGATGATCGTGGTCGAGATGATGGAGCGAAAGCTTGAAGAAGGGCTCGTCAAGATCGAGGCGGCAAGCTTTGCCTATTCGTCGACCGCGTTCCCGATGCTGACCGGCACGCTGATCACCACGGCGGGCTTCATTCCCGTAGGCTTCGCGGCCTCGACGGCCGGTGAGTATGTGCGCTCGCTGTTCTATGTCGTCGGTATCGCGCTCATCGTTTCATGGTTCGTCGCGGTCTATTTCACGCCGTGGCTCGGCTACATGATCCTGAAGCAGCGCCACCATGCGGGTGAGCATCACGATGTCTTCGACACGCGCTTCTATCGCGGCCTGCGCAACAGCGTCGGCTGGGCGGTGCGCCATCGCGCAATCGTGCTCTTGATCACCGTCGGTGCCTTCGTCACCAGTCTCTGGAGCTTCCAGTTCATTCCGCAGAACTTCTTCCCGCAGTCCTCGCGGCCGGAAATCCTGGTCGATCTCTGGCTGCCAGAGGGTACCAGCATCAAGGATGTCGAGACCAAGGCGAAAGCCCTCGAGGCCAAGATGATGGACGACAAGGACAAGAAGTTCATCGCCACCTATATCGGCGAGGGCGCGCCGCGCTTCTTCCTGCCGCTCGACCAGCAGCTTGCCAATCCGAACTTCGCTCAGCTGCTGATCATGGCGAATGACGAACCGGCGCGCGAACGGCTGATCACCAAGCTGCGCACCATCCTGGCCGAAGACTTCCCGGATATCCGCGGCAAGGTCGATCGCCTGTTCCTGGGACCGCCGACCGGCTGGCCTGTGCAGATGCGCGTCATGGGTCCGGATCGCCAGGAAGTGCGGCGGATTGCCGATCAGGTGAAGGCGAAGTTTGCCGAGAACCCTGAGCTTGGCGCCATCCATGACGACTGGCTCGAGCCGGTGCCCGCCATGAAGCTGGTCATCGACCAGGATCGTGCCCGCTCGCTCGGTGTGACCTCGCAGCGCGTCCGCCAGATGCTGCAGACGGCAATGTCCGGTGCACCGCTCGACGATTTCCGCGATGGCGAGGAAACGGTCTCGATCGTTGCCCGCGAGCCGGATGCCAGCCGCTCGCTGCTGTCAGCCGTCAACTCGGTCTATGTGCCGACGGATTTCGGTGGCTTCGTGCCGGTCTCGCAGATCGCCAAGGTCGTGCCTGTGATGGAGCAGGGCGTCGAGTGGCGGCGTGACCGTCTGCCGACGATCACCGTGCGCGCCACGTTGCCCGACGGCGTTCAGCCGAACGACGTGGCGATGAAGATGTATGCCGACATGAAGGGCCTGCGTGACAGCCTTCCGGCCGGCTATCAGGTTCAGATCCAGGGCGGCGCGGAAGATGCGGCCGAGAGCCAGGATTCGATTGCCGCCAAGGCGCCGATCATGCTCGTCGTGATCATGATCCTGCTGATGGCGCAGCTGCAGCACTTCGGCAAGGCGATGCTGGTCTTTGCGACCGGTCCGCTCGGCATCATCGGTGCGGCAAGCGCGCTGCTGATCAGCGGTGCCCCCTTCGGCTTCGTGGCGATCCTCGGTGTCATCGCGCTGCTCGGCATCATCATCCGCAATTCGATCATCCTCGTCGACCAGATCGACCAGGATATCAAGGCGGGGATGCATCGCCAGGAAGCGATCGTCGGCGCTGCCGTCCGCCGCTTCCGGCCGATCATGCTGACGGCGCTGACGGCCGTGCTGGCGCTGATCCCGATCTCGCGCGGCGTATTCTGGGGTCCGCTTGCCTATGCAATGATGGGCGGCATTCTGGTTGCCACCCTGCTGACGATCTTCGTTCTGCCCGCAGGCTACGCACTGTTTTTCGGCCGCGAGCCGAAGGACGCGACGAGCGGGCAGGCCAGCGCCGACCAGGAAGACGCGGATGAGCATCATCCGCCGGCGATGGCTGCTGAGTGAAGATGGCGCGGTTTCGGCCGCGCCGTTTTCGCTTTTGGGCTTTAGGCGGCCTCGGCCTTCAGGCCGAGGATGGCCGCACCGATGAGGCCGGGCTCGACGCGGCATTCGCTGCGAACCACCAGCGGGCGGTCGAACTTGCGCAGGATCCGCTGGCGGACCGCTTTGTCGAGTTCGGCAAGCAGCTGCTCGACATTCGACAGACCGCCGCCGACGGGCACGATGGTCGCGCCGGTGATGTTGACCGTCAGCGCCAGCGGCGAGGCGACGAGGTCGGTATAGACGTCGATCGTGCGCGTCGCTTTCTCATCGCCCTGCTGCCATTGCGTGATGATCTCTTCGCTGGAGAAATCGAGATCGTGCAGCGTCTTGTGCAGGCGCTCGAGGCCGCGGGCGCCGCCGACCGTATCGACGCAGCCCTTCTGGCCGCAGCCGCAGGGATAGGCGGGGATCTTCGCAGGCGGGTTTCCGGCTTCCGACGCGATGATCGGGCCATGGCCCCATTCACCGGCAAAGCCGCCCGAGGCGTTGATCAGGCGGCCATCGGAGACCAGACCGCCGCCGACGCCGGTGCCGAGGATGGCGCCGAGAACGATGCGGTGGCCGCGACCGGCGCCGAGTTCGGCTTCGGCCATGGCAAAGCAATCCGCATCATTGGCGATCAGCACGGGCAGGCCGAGTTCGGCCTGAAGATCGGCAGCAAGATCGCGGCCATGGATGCAGGGAATGTTGGCGCAGGTCAGGCGCTGGGTATCGGGATCGACAACGCCGGCGATCGACAGCGCGACGCGCGAGGGCTGTTCGCCGCTTTCGTTGATGAAGCTGCGGATGATCTCGACGAAGGCGGCAAAATCATCCTTCGGGGTCGGCTTGCGGCCCATGGGAGTGATGTCCGCTTCCGAGCGGGCGATGCCGCCCTTGATAGCCGAGCCGCCGATATCGAAGGAAATGATCATGTCTTGCCGCCTCGCGATTACTGGCGTCTGCTCGCACCGTTTGATGTGATTTGCAAGTCCTATGCGGGCAGGGTGACGCGCGCTTCGAAGCCGGATCGGCTGCCGCTAGCGGGTGAGATCAGCTCCAGCGTGCCGCCCATCTGTGTGGTGATGCGGTCGGCGATCGCCAGGCCGAGGCCGGAGCCCGGCGCGTTGGTCGCGCCGCGGCGGAAGCGGCGCTTCAGATTTGCAAGATCGGCTGCGGCGATGACGGAGCTGTCGTTGACGACCCGGATCGTGCCATTGCCATCGATCGAGACCTCCACCGGCTGTTCGGGATCGCCATGAGAGAGCGCGTTCTCGACGAGATTGCGGATGACGATGCCGAAGGCGTCGATATCGGCATTGCGCACCATGGCAGCACCGGGTTCTGCCTGATAGGCGACGCGGCCTTCGGTGCGGCTGTCGCGGGCGTAGTCGACCATCAGCATGTCGAGGATCGCCTTGAGATCGGATGGCGTGTCGCTTCGGCCGATGCCGGCCTCAGCGCGGGAGAGCTGAAGCAGCTTTTCGGCAAGGCGGCCGAGATTGGTAAGCGATGCTTCTACCTGCTGCGCCCGCTGGCGGACGGGGCCTGCAGGCAGCTCCTGCGCAAGGCGCTGTGTCTGCGCCAGCGCACCGGCGATCGGGGTGCGCAGCTCGTGGGCGCTGTTGGCGGTGAATTCGCGCTCGGCTTCGAGGGCTGCGCGCAGCCGGGCAAGCAGCAGGTTGACGGAACGGGCGATCGGTTTGATCTCGCGCGGCAGGCGGCCGCTCTCGATCGGCGCCATGTTGCCGCCGTCCTTGGTGGCAATGTCCTGCCGCAGAGTCTCGATCGGTTTCAGCGCGCGGCCGACCACGAACCAGACGGCGAAGATGCTGGCGGGGATCAGGACGATCAGCGGCCAGAGAAGTGTCGCGGCACTTTCGCGCACCGCTTCGCGGCGATTGCCAAAGCGGTCGGCGACCTGCATGAACAGCGTGCCATCTGCTGTCGCCTCGGTGTAGATGCGGTGGGATTGCGTGTCGTGGAAGCCTTGGGTCAGCGGCGCGCTGAAGGGCTCGGACGGCGCGTCGTTGGAGCGCAGCACGACTTTCCCCGTCTTGTCGCGCAGCTGATAGGTCAGATATTCGCGGCTGGCGGCCGTGTTCAGCATGGCGATGCTGCGCGGGTCGCTGACGGTCCGTTCGCCGAGATCGTCGACGATCAGCGCCAGCAGGCGCTGCGTCGTTTCTTCCTGCGCGCTATCGAAAATCTCCGAGAATTCGTGTTGCATGACGCGGATGCTGAGGCCGATGGCGATCAGCCAGAAAAGCACGAGGATGCTCGTCAGCGCCAGGATCAGCGGCCGGGTGATGCTCGGTTCACGTCTCATGCTTCGCCCAGTGTGTAACCGATGCCGCGGGCGGTACGGATGCGGTCCTTGCCGATCTTCTTGCGCAGGCGGCTGACATAGACCTCGACCGTATTGCTCTCGATCTCTGAGCCGAAAGCATAGAGCGCCTCCTCGATCCGGTCCTTGGGAACGATGGCGCCCGGCCTTGCGATCAGGAGATCGAGAACGGCCCATTCGCGGCTCGTCAGTACGATCGGCTCGCCGGCGACCGCAAGCTTGTGCTGCGGGCGGTCGATCTCGATGTCGGCGATCTTGATGATCGGGTGCGGGTTGGCGCCATAGCGGCGCGCGACCGCCATGATGCGGGCCTCGAGCTCGCCGAGATTGAAGGGTTTGACGAGATAGTCGTCGGCGCCGGCGTTCAGCCCTTCGATGCGGTCGGAAATCTGGTCCCGGGCCGTCAGGATGATGACCGGAACCGATGAGCCGCGGCCGCGGATCTCCTTGAGGAAGGCGATGCCGGTGCCGTCAGGCAGCTGCAGGTCGAGCAGAATCAGGCCGTAGTCGACGGATTTCGCCGCCACATGCGCGTCGGTGATGGTGCGCATCCAGTCGATCGCGTGACCGGCGGCGGCCACATGGTCGCGCACCGCTTCGCCGATCATTCCGTCGTCTTCAACCAGCAAAATCCGCACGCAAATTTCTCCTTGGCGAATGAGTAGCGCCCGGTCGCTGCACGGGTCAAGCGGGGCGTGACGGCGAAAAATGGCCTTGCAATGGCCGTGATCGCGAACCCCTGCCGTCATGATGGCGGCACATTCAGCAGAGAAGCTTCATATTTGGATGGTATCAGTAAGCCGAAATTGAGAAGCTGGGGTTTTATGACGATCGATAGCATGGACATGGCGCGGGGGCGCCTGCCGCGTAATCCACGTCCGCGGGCGCGCCGCCTGTCGGCAATTTTGAGGCAGATGGCGAACGACCGTTCGCGCGAACGCATCTCCATCCGGGATATTTTCGAGACCATGGGTGACCGGGCAATCGGCGCTTTGATGCTGGTCTTCGCATTGCCCAATCTCGTGCCGACACCGCCGGGAACCTCGGCGATCCTCGGCGCGCCTCTGCTCTTTCTTGCCGCGCAGCTGACATTTGGCCTAAAGCCCTGGCTGCCGAAGGTGATTGCCGACCGTTCGATGCGGCGGGAGGATTTCGAGGCGATCATTTCGCGGATCCATCGCTGGCTGGCCTTTGCAGAGCGGATGCTGAAGCCGCGGCTTTCCGTGCTGGTCGAGCCTCCGGCGGAATATGTCGCGGGCTTCCTCTGTCTTGTCATGGCGATCATTCTGACGCTGCCGATCCCGCTCGGAAACATGCTGCCGGCGCTGGCGATCTGCCTGTTCTCCTTCGGCATTCTCGGGCGTGACGGGCTGTTCGTGATCCTCGGCGTAATTGCCACGGCGCTGTCGGCGACGATTGTCGGCGGCATGGTCTACGGGATCGTCAAGGCGGCGGCTTTCGTTATCGCGAACTAGTTTGCGTGACGGCTCAGACAACGAAATCTGTCACGCATTTCTTCAACGCACTCGACATTTGCCCATTTTTGTTTTGATCTGGCGCATTAGAGATTCATGGTCATTTCACCCGGTAAAGCACCGGCTTATTTTGCGCGGTAGAAGCTAGATGGCAAAGAGAACCGATACTCCTGGACGGCTGGACGACGCGGCGCGGGCGGGTTGGCTCTATTACGTTGCCGGCCGCACGCAGGACGAGATCGCCTCCACCATGGGGATTTCGCGCCAGTCGGCGCAGCGGCTGGTTTCGCTCGCCGTTGCCGAAAAGCTGATCAAGGTGCGGCTCGACCATCCGATCGCCGCCTGCCTCGAACTCGGCAACCAGCTGCGCAAGAAATTCGACCTGCGCTATGTCGAGGTCGTGCCCAGCGATCCGGGCTCCTCCTCGACGACGATCGGCATTGCCGAGGCGGCGGCGGCGGAAATCGAGCGCTGGCTGAAGCGGCCGGAGCCGATCGTGCTTGCCGTCGGCACCGGACGCACGCTGAAGGCCGCGGTCGATCAGCTGCCGCTGCTCGAATGTCCCGATCACCGCATCGTCTCGCTGACCGGCAACATCACGCCCGACGGGTCGGCGGCCTATTACAACGTCATCTTCAGCATGGCCGATGCCGTCAAGGCGCGGCATTTCCCGATGCCGCTGCCGGTTCTCGTCACCTCTTCGGAAGAGCGAGAGATGCTGCACAGCCAGCAGCTGGTGCGCTCGACGCTGGAGATCAGCTCGCAGTCGGATGTCACCTTCGTCGGTATCGGCGAGCTCGGCATCGACGGCCCGCTCTGCGTCGACGGTTTCCTCGAGAAGGACGAGATGATGGAGCTGATGCGCAACGGCGCCGTCGGCGAGATCTGCGGCTGGATTTTCGACGGTGACGGCAAGCTTCTGGATAATCCGATCAACGAGCGGGTGGCGTCTGCGCCGATCCCGCCGCGCGAGTCTTCGACGGTGATTGGAATCGCCAAGGGCAAGCGCAAGTTCAAGGCGATACGGGCGGCGATCGTTGGTCGGCAGATCAATGCTTTGATCACCGATGAGGCAACTGCCGAGTTTTTGCTCACAGGCTGAGCAAAAATTATTTTGTTTTAAATCATATAGTTAAGTGTGCCGTTCGCTGATGCAGCAACGAATGCGGATTGACATTTTGTAATGTTTTGTGAGTAATTGCCCATGAGCAAAGCGAATGCTCACACTCATCTTCTGGGAGGAAGATATGACATTGAGAACTCTCCTGCTGGGCGCCTGCTCGGCACTTGCGTTTGCGGGCATGGCTTCGGCTGAAACGCTCACGATCGCGACCGTGAACAACGGCGACATGATCCGGATGCAGAAGCTGACGGACGACTTCAAAAAATCCAACCCCGACATCGATCTGGAATGGGTCACGCTCGAAGAGAACGTGCTGCGCCAGAAGGTCACCACCGATATCGCGACCAAGGGCGGTCAGTATGACGTTCTGACCATCGGCACTTACGAAGTTCCGATCTGGGCAAAGCAGGGCTGGCTGATGCCGCTCGACAATCTCGGCGCCGACTACGATGCCGACGACCTGCTGCCGGCTATCCGCAGCGGTCTGACCGCAGACGGCAAGCTCTATGCAGCTCCGTTCTACGGCGAAAGCTCCATGGTCATGTACCGCAAGGATCTGTTCGACGCTGCCGGCCTGAAGATGCCCGACGCTCCGACCTGGGACTTCATCGCAGACGCTGCGAAGAAGATCACCAACAAGGACAAGGAAATCTACGGCATCTGCCTTCGCGGCAAGGCTGGCTGGGGCGAAAACATGGCCTTCCTGACGGCTATGTCGAACTCCTTCGGCGCTCGCTGGTTTGACGAAAAGTGGGCACCGCAGTTCGATCAGCCCGAGTGGAAGGACACGCTGAACTTCTACGTCAACCTGATGAAGGAAGCCGGCCCTCCCGGTGCTTCTTCGAACGGCTTCAACGAAAACCTGGCGCTCTTCCAGACCGGCAAGTGCGGCATGTGGATCGACGCGACCGTTGCTGCATCTTTCGTCAGCAACCCGAAGGAATCGCAGGTTGCCGACAAGGTCGGCTTCGCTCTGGCTCCGGATAAGGGCCTCGGCAAGCGCGGCAACTGGCTCTGGGCCTGGAACCTCGCCATCCCGGCAGGCTCGCAGAAGGTCGAAGCGGCTGAAAAGTTCGTCGCCTGGGCTACCAGCAAGCACTACACCGAGCTGGTCGCCGAGAAGGAAGGCTGGCTGAATGCACCTCCCGGTACGCGCTCTTCGCTCTATGCGAACGCCGATTACCAGAAGGCAGCTCCTTTCGCGAAGATGACGCTGGACTCGATCAACTCGGCTGACCCGACCAAGCCGACCGTAAAGCCGGTCCCCTATGTCGGCGTCCAGTTCGTGGCGATCCCGGAATTCCAGGGCATCGGTACGGCCGTTGGCCAGCAGTTCTCCGCAGCGCTTGCCGGCCAGATCTCGGTCGACCAGGCTCTCCAGAGCGCACAGCAGCTGACCACTCGCGAAATGACCAAGGCTGGTTACATCAAGTAATAACCTCCTGAGAACGGGTTGGAATGCTTGACATTCCACTCAACTGGGCCGCCGAATTGCCCGAACTGCATCGGCGGCCCCTTTTTTTCTTTGCTGCCCTGCAGCCGTTCGCCACTCCAAGACAAGATCGGTAATTGCCATGGCAACGTTACACACCCGCTCTGCGGCGCGCATGATGATGGCGCCTTCGGTCATCCTCCTGCTGCTCTGGTCGCTCATCCCGCTGGCGATGACGATCTACTTCTCGCTGCTGAACTACAATCTGCTCAGCCCGGGCATGGAAACCTTCGTCGGCTTCCTGAACTACAAGTACTTCCTCACGGATCCGGCCTTCTTCTCGGCGCTTGGCAATACGTTGCTGCTCGTGCTTGGGGTGCTGTTGATCACCGTCATCGGCGGCATTGCCTTCGCCATCCTGCTGAACCAGGACATCTACGGGCAGGGCATCGTGCGCATCCTGGTGATCGCGCCGTTCTTCGTCATGCCGACGGTCGCGGCGCTCGTCTGGAAGAACATGTTCATGAACCCGGTCAACGGGCTCTTCGCGCATCTCGCCAAGGCGCTCGGATTGCAGCCCTATGACTGGCTGGCGAACGCGCCGCTGTTCTCGATCATTCTGATCGTTGCCTGGCAGTGGCTGCCCTTCGCGACGCTCATCATGCTGACGGCCCTGCAGTCGCTCGACGAAGAGCAGCAGGAAGCCGCCGAAATGGACGGCGCAGGGGTTGTCTCGAAATTCATCTATATCGTGCTGCCGCACATGGCCCGCGCCATCACCGTGGTCATCCTGATCCAGACGATCTTCCTGTTGTCCGTCTTCGCCGAAATCCTGGTCACGACCAATGGCGGTCCCGGTACGCAGAGCACGAACCTGACCTACCTGGTCTATGTGCAGGCGCTTCTGCAGTTCGATATCGGCGGTGCTTCGGCAGGCGGTATCGTCGCTGTCATCCTCGCCAATATCGTCGCGATCTTCCTTGTCCGCCTCGTCGGCAAGAACCTGGAGGCGTAAGATGGCTCGCAAAGTCACAACACAGCGCAAGGTCATCATGACCGCGATTGCCTGGACGCTCGGGATCCTGATCTTCTTCCCGATCCTCTGGACCTTCCTGACGAGCTTCAAGTCGGAAGCCGATGCGATCGCCTCGCCGCCGCAGTTCCTGTTCTTCCACTGGACGACAGAGAATTATTCGGAAGTGCAGAGCCGGTCGAACTATCTCGGCCACTTCATGAACTCGGTGATCATCTCCTTCGGCTCGACGCTGCTTGGCCTGATCATCGCCATCCCGGCCGCCTGGGCCATGGCGTTCTCGCCGACCAAGCGCACCAAGGATGTCCTGATGTGGATGCTGTCGACGAAGATGATGCCGCCGGTCGGCGCGCTCATCCCGATCTACCTGATGTTCCGCAACAGCGGCCTGCTCGACAGCCGCTTCGGACTGGTGATCGTGCTGACGCTGATCAACCTGCCGATCATCGTCTGGATGCTCTACACCTACTTCAAGGAAATCCCCGGCGAGATCCTCGAAGCCGCCCGCATGGACGGCGCCTCGCTCGCCAAGGAAATCATCTATGTGCTGACGCCGATGGCCGTTCCCGGAATTGCCTCGACGCTGCTGCTCAACATCATCCTTGCCTGGAACGAAGCCTTCTGGACGCTCAACCTCTCTGCCTCAAAGGCGGCGCCGCTGACGGCCTTCATCGCTTCCTATTCCAGCCCCGAAGGCTTGTTCTACGCAAAGCTTTCGGCAGCATCGACAATGGCGATCGCCCCGATCCTTATCCTCGGCTGGTTCTCGCAGAAACAACTCGTCCGCGGCCTGACCTTCGGCGCGGTGAAATAAGACTACAGGGAGAGAAACATGGGCAGCATTACCCTTCAGAAAGTCTCGAAGGTCTTCGGCGAAGCCAAGGTCATCCCTTCGATCGATCTCGATATCAAGGACGGCGAGTTCGTCGTCTTCGTCGGCCCCTCCGGCTGCGGCAAGTCCACGCTGCTCCGGCTGATCGCCGGGCTTGAGGACGTCTCGGGCGGCAAGATCGTCATCGACGGCAAGGACGCGACCGAAAGGGCCCCGTCCGAACGCGGTCTGGCGATGGTCTTCCAGTCCTACGCGCTCTATCCGCATATGAGCGTGCGCAACAACATCGCCTTCCCGCTGAAGATGGCGGGCATGGACAAGGCCGAAATCGACAAGAAGGTCGCCGATGCGGCCCGGGTGCTGAACCTGACCGACTATCTGGAGCGCAAGCCGCGCCAGCTTTCGGGTGGTCAGCGCCAGCGCGTCGCCATCGGCCGCGCGATCGTCCGCCAGCCGTCGGCCTTCCTTTTCGACGAGCCGCTGTCGAACCTCGATGCCGCGCTGCGCGTCAACATGCGCATCGAGATCAGCGAGCTGCACCAGCAGCTGAAGACCACGATGATCTACGTCACCCACGACCAGGTGGAAGCCATGACCATGGCCGACAAGATCGTGGTGCTGAACAAGGGCAATATCGAGCAGGTCGGCTCGCCGCTGGAGCTCTACAAGAACCCGCGCAATCTCTTCGTCGCCGGCTTCATCGGCTCGCCGAAGATGAACTTCGTCAAGGGGCAGACGGCAGCACAGCTCGGCGCACACACGATCGGCATTCGTCCGGAGCATGTGATGCTGTCGAACGAGAGCGGTGAGTGGAAGGGCAGGGTCACGGTCGCCGAGCATCTCGGCTCCGATACGTTCCTGCATATCGACGTCGATGGCATTGGTCCGGTGACGGCGCGCGGCGGTGGCGAGTTCGCGGCCAAGGCCGGCGACACCGTCTACCTGACGCCGGACAAGACCCGCATCCATAAATTCAACGAGGGCGGCCTCGCCATCTCAGGCGACGACCGGGCCGGGGTGGCCATGTGAAGCGGGCAGGGTGTCCGCTTCACCGATACCCGGAGCGGCTGCCGTTCCGGAAGACCTCAAGAGGACTGAGATCATGACGTGCAAACTATCGCTGGCAACGCTTACCGAAGCGGCAAAGACCGCTGCAATTCCGGCCTATGACCGGGCGTCGCTCACGGCCGGCATCGTGCACTTCGGCGTCGGCAATTTTCATCGCGCCCACCAGGCGATCTATCTCGACGACCTGTTCAACCAGGGGCAGGATCACGACTGGGCGATCGTCGGCGCGGGCATGCTGCCGTCTGACGCGGCCATGCGCGAGAAGCTCGCGGCCCAGGATTTCCTGACGACCGTCGTCGAGCAGGACAACAACAAGACCGCGGCCCGGGTCACCGGACCGATGGCCGACATTCTGCCGATCGGCGACGCCAAGGCGATCATCGCCAAGCTCTCCGATCCCGCAATCCGCATCGTCTCGATGACGATCACCGAAGGCGGCTATTTCATCGACGCTTCCGGCAAGTTCAATCCGGAGCATCCGGCGATTGCCGCCGACGGCAAGAACCCGACGGAGCCGAAGACCGTCTTCGGCCTGATCGTTGCCGGTCTGAAGGCGCGCAAGGACAAGGGCATCGTGCCGTTCACGGTCATGTCCTGCGATAACATTCCACATAACGGCGTCGTCACCACCAATGCCGTCGTCGGCACCGCGAAGCTTTCTGATCCGGCGCTTGCCGACTGGATCAAGGCCAATGTCTCCTTTCCGAACGCCATGGTCGACCGCATTACGCCGGCAACCGGGCAGCGTGAAATCGATCTCCTCAAGGATCAGTTCGGCATCGAGGACAACTGGCCGGTCTACTGCGAAGAGTTCAAGCAGTGGGTGCTGGAAGACAAGTTTACTGCGGGCCGCCCGGCGCTCGAAAAGGTCGGCGTCACCTTCGTTCCCGATGTCACGCCTTACGAACATATGAAGATCCGCATCCTGAACGGCGGCCATGCGGCGATCGCCTATCCGGCGGCTCTGATGGACATTCACTTCGTGCACGACTCGATGGAAGATCCGCTGATCCGCGCCTTCCTGGCAAAGCTCGAAAAGGATGAGATCATCCCGATCGTTCCGCCGGTGCCGAACACTTCGCTGCAGGATTATTTCCAGCTGATCGAGCGGCGCCTGCTCAACCCGAAGATCGCCGATACCATTCCGCGCCTGGCGCAGGATGGTTCGAACCGTCAGCCGAAGTTCATCCTGCCCTCGACGCTCGACAATCTCAGCCAGGGCCGTGATGTCGTCGGCCTGTCGCTGGTCTCGGCGCTCTGGTGCCGCTATTTCGCCGGCAAGACCGACAGCGGCAAGGACATCGTCTTCAACGATGCCAGCGCCGACCGTCTGCATGCCGCGGCGCTGAAGGCCAAGGACGATCCGATGGCGTTCCTCGCCTTCGACGACATCTTCGGCGAAGTGGCGAAATCGGAAGTCTTCCGCAAGCGCTTCGCACATGCCCTGAAAACGCTGTGGGAAAAGGGCACCCGCGAGACGCTGAAGCTCTATCTCGACGGCAAGCTTGCAGTGTAAGCAATTGCGATGGCGGCGGATGACGCCGCCATCGACCCGCCTTGCGGCAAGCGGGCCGGCAACGCGTCCGAGAACATGGTTGGTCTTTCATGACTGAGACACGGCTTGTCATTTTCGATTGCGACGGCGTGCTCGTCGACAGCGAGCCGATATCCGTCAACGTTCTCGTCAAGGCGATGAACGATCTTGGTGTTCCGATCACGGAAGAAGAGGTCTATGGCCGGTTTCTCGGCAAGAGCCTCGCAACCGTCATCGAAACCATGAGAAACGACTATCACGTCCATGCCGGGGAAGAGTTTCTTGAGCGGATGCGGGTCGATCTCTACAGCCGGTTCCGCAACGAGCTGAAGCCGATCGAGGGGATCGGCGAGACGATCGACGCGCTGCATCTTCCCTGCTGCGTGGCCTCGTCCAGCCAAGTCGAGCGCATCAAACTTTCGCTTTCCGTCACTGGGCTGATCGACAAGCTGCCGAACATCTTTAGCGCCAGCATGGTCAAGAACGGCAAGCCGGCACCGGACCTTTTTCTGCATGCAGCGCGGGAAATGCATGTCGCGCCGGAGAACTGCGTCGTCATCGAAGACAGTCCCGCAGGCATCGAGGCCGCGAAGGCCGCAGGCATGCGCGTCTTTGCCTTCACCGGCGGCTCACACGCCAATTTCGAAGGCTATCGTGCTGAACTTGACCGGCTTTCGCCCGAAGCGGTGTTTGACGTGATGCCGGATTTGATACACCTTATCCAGAAACAAAAGCTGGATGGGATGCGCCCCTGATGCATGATCACGTGGTTGCGGTGGATGTCGGCACCGGCAGTGCGCGCGCCGGTGTCTTCGATGCCACCGGCCGGTTGCTTGGCAAGGCCGAGCATCCCATCATCATGAACAGACCGCGTGAAAACCACGCCGAGCACGATTCCGAAAATATCTGGTCCGCCGTCTGCATCTCGGTCCGCAAGGCCGTGGAGCAATCCGGCGTGGCGCCCGCCTCGATCGGCGCGATCGGCTTCGACGGGACCTGCTCGCTTGTCGTGCGCGATGTCGAGGGGCGGCAGATTTCCGTTTCGACCGGTGGCGAAAAGCGGTTCGACACGATCGTCTGGCTCGATCACCGGGCGCTACAGGAGGCTGATTTCTGCACGGCGACCGAACATGCGGTGCTGGAGCATTCCGGGCATTTCATGTCGCCCGAAATGGAAATGCCGAAACTGATGTGGCTGAAGAAGAAGCTGCCGGGCACCTGGATGAATGCCGGCTACTTCTTCGATCTGGCCGACTTCATGACCTGGAAAGCGACGGGATCGCTGAACCGCTCGCGCTGCACGCTGACGGCCAAGTGGAATTATCTCTCCCATGAGGAACAGGGCTGGCGGAAAGACTTCCTGGCGAGGATCGGCCTTGAGGACCTGCAGGAGCGCGGGCATCTGCCCGACGATACAATTCCGGTCGGCTCCAGCGTCGGCACGCTGACGCAGGAAGCGGCCTCGGCCCTCGGTCTGACGACGGCATGCCACGTCTCGGCGGGTATGATCGATGCCTATGCCGGTGCGCTCGGAACGCTCGGCGGCTTTGCCGATGACCCGCGTGCGCTCGAACGCCAGCTGGCGCTGATTGCCGGCACATCGAGCTGCATCGTCTCCTTTTCCCGCCAACGGCGGCCGAGCCATGGCATGTGGGGGCCGTATTACGAAGCGGTGTTTCCGCAGTCCTGGCTTGTCGAAGCCGGACAGTCGGCGACCGGCGCGCTTCTCGATCATATCGTGCGCATGCATGCTGCAGGCGGCGAGCCGACGGCAGCACTTCACCAGAAGATCGCCGCCCGCGTTGCGCAACTTCGCGCCGAGGAGGGCGATGACGCCTTCGGCGCCCGCATCTTCGTGCTGCCTGATTTCCACGGCAACCGCTCGCCGCTTGCCGATCCGCATGCCGTCGGTGTCGTCAGCGGATTGACGCTCGACACGTCCTTCGACGGTCTCTGCGCGCTCTATTGGCGCACGGCCGTCGGGATCGCGCTCGGCATCCGCCATATCCTCGAGAAGATGAAGGAATACGGCTATGTGCCGGATACGCTGCATGTGGCAGGTGGCCATGTGAAGAACCCGGTGCTGATGGAGCTCTATTCCGATGCGACGGGATGCAAGGTGGTGGTGCCGAAGATGAACGAGGCCGTGCTGCTCGGCACGGCAATCGCCGCATCCGTCGCCTGCGGCCTGCACCGCGATCTCGCAGCCGCCGGAACCGCCATGTATCCCGGCGGCGACGAGCGCAGCCCGAATGCCGGGAAGCGGGCGATGTACGATCGGGAATACCGCCGGCTGCTGGCGATGTATCGCCACCGCGCCGAGCTGGAGGCGATGGATTAACCTCCGCCGCGGCCCTCGCCCAGGATGGCGCCGAATTCGGCCATGCGGCGTTCGCGCTGCTGTGCTTCGTCGCCGGTGGCGGCGATCACCGTTTCCGAGAGGCAATCGAGCAAGGCCATCAGCGGCGGCAGGTTGTCGTCATCAGGGACGCGGGAGGGCGGCAGCGTCAGCATGATGTTGGATTGATCCGGCATCCAGTCATTGTTCTCGGCAGCGATCAGGACGACCTTGTATCCATAGCGCCGCGCCGTTCTGGCGAGCAGCCGGGCGCGGGCGAAGCGGCGGCTGTCGACGATGACGAGGAGCGCGCCTTCGCCGGTCTGGCGGGCAAATAATTCGGCGAAACGGCTGCCGGAGCCATCAAGGGCCCGGACACCATCGCGGGCGCGGGTCAGCCGCTGGGCGAAATGCGAGGCGAAGCCGGCCATGCGGGCATGCGTGGCGATGAAGACTTCGCGCGCGCCGGAGATCATCGCCACGGCTTCGGCCCATTGGGGCTGGGCGGTGAGATGGTAGATGTGGTGCAGGGCCTGGATTTGTTCGGTGACCAGCAGAGCCAGCGGCTTGCCGCTCGATGCGTCGGTCTGCAGTTCGGTGAGTGAGGTCTGCAATTGCACCGGCGAGGTGACCGCGGTTTCGCGGATGTGGATCTTGACGCTGTCGAGGCCTTGATAGCCAAGCGCCCGCAGAAAACGGCCGACGGTCATCGGGCTGAGGTCCAGCCGGTCGGCGACGGATGCCGCGGTTTCGAAGGGTAGATCGTTCAGATGCTCGGTAAAATATTTCGCGATCCGGCGCTCCGCTGGGGTGCCGGATTTCACGTAGTGCCTGAGCTTCTGGACGAAGTCTTCCACGCGGGCATCCCCTCACTGGCAGAGGCGCGGAGGCTTCCGATGCGCTTAGGCGAGACTTGCCGTTTGCAACTATTTCCGGAAGCTGCGTCTCAGGCTCAAGTTTAGATCGAATAGTTTGCAGTATATATTAGTGTCTAGTTGCAGACAAGTTTTCCATTGTTGCATGTAATTTTATTTCCGCTTGCCGTTCTGCGCGGGGATTCCTACATCCGGGACAACACATGGAGACGCCAAAGCATGATCCTTGACGCCGCTCGTCTGTCTTTCCGCAATCTTCTCGCCTCCGAGACCCGTTCGGTTTTCTGGAAGGTTCTCGGGCTTACGCTGTTGGTGCTGGTGGGGCTGTGGTTCGTGCTGCGCAGCCTGTTTGCCACGCTGCTGTTTCCCTGGGTCGCGGGCTTCTTTCCGCAGATGCCGGAATGGGCCGGATGGCTGAGCTTCGTCTTCGCCATCCTTGCCGGTCTCGGGCTGGCGCTCGGTCTCGCGCTGCTGCTATCGCCGGTCACGGCGCTGATCGCCGGACTGTTTCTCGACGATGTGGCCGAGGTTGTGGAAAAGCGGGACTATCCAAATGACCGGCCGGGCAGCGCCATGCCCTTCGGGCCGGCTCTCGCGAGCTCGATCAAGTTCCTCGGCGTGGTCATCCTCGGCAATATGATCGCGCTGTTCCTGCTCTTCATTCCCGGCGTCAACCTGATCGCCTTCTTTATGGTCAACGGCTATCTGCTGGGGCGGGAATTCTTCGAGTTTGCGGCGATGCGCTTCCGGCCGCCCGAGGAGGCCCGTGCGTTCCGGGCCAAGCACGGATCGACGGTCTTCCTGGGCGGCCTTGTCATCGCGGCCTTTCTTGCGGTGCCGTTCCTCAATCTCCTCACGCCGCTCTTTGCCGCCGGCATGATGGTGCACCTGCACAAGCTGGTGTCGCAGAAGGATCCGGCCTTCAGAGGCTAGGTCAGGCGGGCAGCGCCGAGGCTTCGTACATGGCGGCAAACTCGGCGCTCGGCGGGATCGGCTTGATGATGTCGATCAGCACGCCGTTCGGATCGGCGGTGATGAAATGCCGCTGGCCGAAATCCTCGTCGCGCAGATCGCGCATGATCGGCAGCCCGGCCGTCTTGCATGCGGTATAGATCGTATCGACATCCTCGACCTCGAAATTCAGAAGCAGGCCGGAGACCTTGCCGCGCGCCTGCTCGGGAATGGTCTCGTGGCTGCCGTCGAGGACTGCAAGGGTGACGTTCTCATTTTCCATGGACTGGAGATGGACGTACCAGTCGGCTTCAAATAGCGCCTGAAAGCGGAAATGCGTGATGTAGAAGGCTGCCGTGGCCGCTACGTCATCGGTCATGATCACCGGATAATAGCTCGTCGATTTCATTTCGTTGCTCCTCTTTAATTTGCGTACAGCTTGTATGTTTTTTCGTTTAACATACATGCAGCGTGTATGTAAATAGAGGATATGAGCAGGACCAATCGCGAACGAACCGAGCAGACACAGCAGGCGCTGATTGCGGCCGCGCGCCGCCTCTTCGTCGACAAGGGCTATGCCGAGACCGCGACGCCGGACATCGTTTCGGCGGCGGGTGTGACGCGCGGGGCGCTCTATCACCATTTCGAGGACAAGCGGGCGCTGTTCCGGGCGGTCATCGAACAGGAAGCGGAGAGGGTGGCCGAAGAGATCGAGAGCCGCTCTGCGGATGCGCAGTCGCCGCGCGATGCGCTGCTTTCGGGGGCTTCGGCCTATTTCGATGCCATGGCGGCGGAGGGGCGCACGCGGCTTCTTTTGCTGGAAGCACCGGCCGTTCTCGGCGCCGAAGCGTCGGCGATCGACCGCGAGAATGCCGAGGAAAGCCTGCGGCGGGGATTGGCGGCGATGCTGCCGGCCGCCGGGGCGCAGCTTGGAGCGCTGACATCACTCTTGTCAGCCGCCTTTGACCGCGCGGCGATCGAGATTGAGCAGGGCGGGGTGCGGAAGGACTACGAGAGGGCGATTGCCAGCCTACTCGACGGCCTCGCCGATCACCTGCGGCGGTAGCTCGACCAGCGGTGCCGGCATTTCCCAGGTCTTCTCCGCCGACTTACAGATATCGGCGATGATACAGTGTTCGCATTCCGGGCGTCTGGCCTTGCAGGTATAGCGCCCATGCAGGATCAGCCAGTGATGGGCGTGGTAGAGATACTGTTTCGGCACCACCTTCATCATCCGCTCTTCGACCTCATCCGGCGTCTTGCCGGGGGCGAGCCTGATGCGGTTGGCAATGCGGAAGATATGGGTATCGACGGCCATCGTCGCCTGGCCGAAGGCCATGGAGAGCACGACATTCGCGGTCTTGCGGCCGACGCCCGGCAGGCGAATGAGCTCTTCGAGCGTCTGTGGCACGACGCCGCCGAAATCATTGACCAGCATCTGCGACAGAGCCATGACGTTCTTCGCCTTGTTGCGATAGAGGCCGATGGTCTTGATGTAGTCGCGCACCCGGTCTTCACCGAGAGCCAGCATCTTCTCGGGGGTGTCTGCCGCCTTGAAGAGGGCGCGGGTCGCCTTGTTGACGCCGGCGTCGGTCGCCTGCGCCGAAAGCGCCACGGCGACCACGAGCGTGAAAGGATTGCTGTGCTCCAGTTCGCCCTTCGGCTCCGGCCGCTGGATCGAAAAGCGGCGGAAGATCTCTTCGCGCTCGGCCTCGGAATAGGCGGTGCGCACCGCGGTCTTCTTGCGGCGGACGATCACTTTTGAGTTTGCGGAAGTCCGGGAAGCGGATTTGAGTTTCGGTTCGGCCATGGACAATCTATACTCGCCAGCCATGACGGAAAGCAACGCCGACAGCGCGCGCGAACAGCCTGTTTTCGCAGCCGAACTTTTCCCTTACCGCTCTCTCGGCCGCAAGGGCTTCCGCATCCTGCTGGCGATATCCGGCGGTATCTGCTTCCTCTACGGCATGTTCTTTATCGTCACCGGCGCCTGGCCGATCGGCTTCTTCTTCGGGCTTGATTTCGCGCTGCTCTACGGCGCTTTCTGGCTGAACTACCGGTCGGGGCGGGCACGCGAGGAAGTGACGGTGTCGCGTACAGATGTGGCGATCCGCAAGTTCGCGCCGTCGGGCAAGATGGTCGAGCATCATTTCAATCCCTTCTGGACCCGCTTTCTCGTGCGGCGGCATGAAGAGATCGGCATTCTTTCGATGCATGTCTCGGGGCAGGGGCGGCGCACCGATATCGGCTCTTTCCTCAATCCTGACGATCGCGAGAGTTTTGCGAAGGCCTTCAAGGGGGCGCTCGCCACCGTCAAGCAGCGGTTATGAAAGTGGCGCAAGAAACGGGTGGCTTGCGAGATCGCCCTTGATTATCTCCTTGTTACAAGGAGAAATACGATGAACATGATCGCAAATCTGAACAGAGACATCACGCCTGACGGTCCCGACTACGAGACCGTGCGGCAGGTCATCGAATTGATCACCGAGGATTACCGCGACCAGCCTTCGCTGGACGATATCGCCGCGCGCCTCAACCAGTCGCCGACGCAGCTGCAGAAGACTTTTACGCGCTGGGCCGGGCTTTCGCCGAAAGCCTTCCTGCAGGCGGTGACGCTCGATCATGCCAAGCGGCTGCTGCGGCAGGAAGAGCTGCCGCTGCTGGAGACGTCGTTCGAAGTCGGCCTATCCGGGCCGAGCCGCTTGCACGATCTCTTCGTGACGCACGAGGCGATGTCGCCAGGGGAATGGAAGGCAAGGGGTGGCGGGCTGACAATCCGCTATGGCTTCCACCATTCGCCGTTCGGCGTGGCCTTGGTCATGGCCACCGATCGTGGTCTGGCGGGCCTTGCCTTCAGCGATCTCGGAGACGAGGCGGCCTGTTTCGACGATATGGCCTGCCGCTGGCCGAATGCCGAATATGTCGAGGACAATCAGGCGACGGCGCCCTATGCCGAACGCATCTTCCAGCCGGGCAAGTGGTCGTCAGAGCAGCCGCTGCGGGTGGTGCTGATCGGCACGGACTTCCAGGTGCGCGTCTGGGAAAGCCTGCTGAAGATCCCCTTCGGCAAGGCCGTCACCTATAGCGATATCGCCAATGACATCGGCAATCCGAAGGCGATGCGGGCTGTCGGGGCTGCTGTTGGCGCCAACCCGATTTCCTTCGTCGTGCCCTGCCATCGTGCGCTCGGCAAGAGTGGTGCGCTGACGGGCTATCATTGGGGTCTGACGCGCAAGCGTGCGATGCTTGGGTGGGAGTCGGCGCACGCCTGATAGTTTTGCGCGAGCAGCCCTCTATAACTTCGAGCGAGCAGCCCCCTCATCCGGCTGCCGCCACCTTCTCCCCTCGGGGAGAAGGTGCCCGAAGGGCGGATGAGGGGGCCAGATCCGCAGAGCTAGCCTTCCGTCAATTCCAGCAGCGCCTTCGCGGCACTCTCATCGGTGATCAACGTGTTGCAGCCGATGCGCTTGATCGTTGCGCGGATGGCGGTGGCGCGGTGGGCGCCGCCTGAGGAGAGCACGATGTGCTTGGCCTTCTTCAGCGTATCGAGATCGACCGACATGACGCGGCTGTTGATCGAGTGATCGATGGTGTTGCCGTCCTTGTCGAGGAAGTTGAACATCGTATCGCAGACGCAGCCGGCGTCGATCAGTTCCTGCAGTTCGGCCTTGGAGATCCAGCCCTCCGACAGGGAGGTGGAGTGCGGGCCGATATCGCCGCAGGAGACGATGGCGAGATCGAGATTTTCGGCGAGGCGGTAGATGGTTTCCAGCCCGCATTTGTCGATCAGGTTCCGCTTCGTCTCGGTGGAGTCGACGAGCAGTGGCGCCAGGAACATGTAGCATTCGGCGCCGAGCTGGTTTGCCAGGCGCCAGGTATAATCGATCGGGTTCGTCTGATGTACCGCGACGATGCCGCCGAGCAGCGACACCACCTTGCAATTGTCGCGTCGGGGCGGGCGGAAGCTTGAAAGCGATGCCGTCATTGTGCGGCCCCAGCCGACGCCGATCGTGTAGTCGTCGGGGATTGCCTCGGAGAGAAACTGGCCGAGCGCCAGGCCGACGCTTTTTGCCAGAGCATTGACGTCGTTGTTGACGGGCGAGGGAACGACGATTGCCTCGTCGAGGCCATAGGCGCGTTCCAGCTTGACCGAAAGCTCGACGCAGTCGCCGATGGAATCGTTGATCCAGATCTGCACTTCGCTGCGCTTCATCGCCTCGTCGAGGAGGCGGATCACAGTCGTGCGGCTGATGCCGAGCTGCTCGGCAACATCCTTCTGGGTCAGGCCCTGATTGTAATAGAGCCATGCCGCCCGCAGACGCAGCGACGAGGCTTCGGAATAGGCGGTATGCGTGCCGCGCTTCAGCTTGACCACATCTTCTCTCGCGAAAATTTCACCCTAGTTTGCTTCAGCAAGCGAAAGGGGTGCAGGCATTCCTTTGTTCCCCGGCGATAATGACGGGTGTGACACTTATGTCAATTGAAATGCACAAATGTCCTTGACTTTCGATGAACTGGATTGCCATATTATCGATGACAGAAGTCGTTCTTGTCCGTCCGAGGAGGACAGTGTGCGGGCATGCGGGAAGTCAGGACCGGCCATGGTGCCGCGGGCATTGCCTGCGCGGAATTATCGCGCCATTCTTTCCCTCCGCACCGGGAACACTGCGGGTGTTCCTCACGTTAGCCCAATAGCCGTGATGGAGCCGCGCCTTTTCGCCTGCAACACGAACGTCAGCATTCCGTAGATTACCTCTTTTCCGGGCGAAGATCGCGCCGGTCCGCAGCTCAGTCACAAAGGATTTTGACCATGACATCCAAGCTTGACCAACTCCGCGAGATAACCACGGTGGTTGCCGATACCGGCGACATCGAGGCTGTTGCCCGTCTGAAGCCGGTCGATTGCACCACGAACCCGAGCATCGTTCTGAAGGCATTGGGCACGCCGATGTTTGCCGATGCGATCAAGGAAGGCGTTGCCTGGGGCAAGAAGCAGGGCGGCAATGCCGAGGCCGTTTCGGCTGCCGTTGCCGATCGTCTGGCGATCTCCGTTGGTGCGGCTCTCGTGAAGCTCGTTCCGGGTCGCGTTTCGACGGAAGTCGATGCCGACCTTTCCTTCGACACCGAGGCATCGCTTGCCAAGGCTCGTTCGATCATCGCTGCCTACAAGGAGCGCGGCATCGAGCGTGACCGCATCCTGATCAAGCTCGCTTCCACCTGGGAAGGCATCCGCGCTGCCGAAGTGCTGCAGAAGGAAGGCATCGACTGCAACCTGACACTTCTCTTCTCGAAGGCCCAGGCCGTTGCCTGCGCCGACGCCAAGGTGTTCCTGATCTCGCCCTTCGTCGGCCGTATCCTCGACTGGTACAAGAAGTCGACCGGCAAGGAGTTCACCCCTGAGGAAGATCCGGGCGTCATCTCCGTTCGCGACATCTACAACTACTACAAGGCCAACGACATCAAGACGATCGTCATGGGCGCCTCGTTCCGCAGCGCCGGCGAAATCGAAGCGCTGGCCGGTTGCGACCGCCTGACGATCGCTCCGAACCTGCTCGACGAACTGTCCAACGACCAGGGCAAGCTGGAGCGCAAGCTCTCGCCCGAGACCGTCAAGCCGGCTGCGAAGATCAGCGTCGACGAAAAGACCTTCCGCTGGATGATGAACGAAGATGCGATGGCGACCGAAAAGCTCGCCGAAGGCATCCGCGCCTTCGCCAAGGACCTCGGCACGCTGCGCGGCATGGTTCAGAAGGAACTGCAGCTCGCCGCTGCCTGATCCTGCCGGATAAGTGTTTGAAAAGGCCCGGACGCCGATGGTGTCCGGGCCTTTTTCATGGTGATATCGTCAGCCGAGGCAGGAGAAGCGAAATGGCAGGCAGCAAGCGCTCCGGTTTTATGACCTACGCAATCAGACACGGCAGTTTCATCATCGCCTTCGCCGCCGGGTTCGCCGTTTTCCTGCTGCTGACATCGCGTGACGTGAACGCCAAGAACGTCCTGGTCGGCTGGAATGTCACGGCTATCGTCTTCATCGGCATCAGCTGGCGCAAGATGCTGCGTGCAACCGTCTCGGATATCCGGCGGCGCTCGGAGGATCTGGATTTCTCCGATACGTTCGTGCTGTTCCTGTCGATCGCCGCCGCAGTGGCCAGCATTGCCGGCATCGGCCTCGAGCTGCATTCCGTCAAGGATGCTCCCCCTGACGTCGCCTTCGCACGGGCGATCGCGGCGGTCGTTACGATCTTGATTTCATGGGTGTTCCTGCACACGCTCTTCACCATCCACTATGCCCACCGCTTCTATGGCGGGCCGGATAAGGGCGAGGGGCTGATGTTTCCGGACAAGATAGAGGAGCCCACCTATTGGGACTTCCTCTATTTCTCCTTCACCATCGGAGTGGCGGCGCAGACCGCCGATGTGGCGGTGTCATCGCGGATCATGCGCAAGATCGCCCTGCTGCATGCGATCCTGTCGTTTCTTTTCAACACGACGATCCTGGCATTGGCGATCAATGTCGGGGCGAGCCTGCTTTAGGCCCGCCCGTGAGACGCGGTGGGTGCTAGAGAATGGCTTGTCCCGCCATCAGCGCGAGGATGAGGAAGATCAGGAAGATCACCAGCGCGATGCCGAAGAGGACGCGCGCGATCGTCGCGGTGGCGGCCGAGATGCCGGAGAAGCCGAAGAAGCCGGCGATCAGCGAAATGACGAAAAATATGAGAGCCCACTTAAGCATGGAAGTTTCCTCTGTGTTGGACGCAGAAGATGACGCGGCAGACGGCGATTTGTTCCCGCATCAGAATAAAATCGATTGAAATAACAGGCGATTTTCTAATGTTCCGGCATCGCCGGGTTGCGGGGCTTTTCAACTGGGCTTCGATCTGTTTCAAACTTTGCCCAGGAAGCGCCCCCAATTCCTAAGGATGACGATCTGCCGCATATTTGTGCGTGGCAGGCGGGCTGAAGGCGTGGGGATTTTCCATCGATTTGCCCCATCGACGAAAGTGCCTTGATGTCCTCCCTCTTTGATCCCGCCGTCATTTCCATCTATCTCGAAGTCATCATGATCAACATCATCCTCTCCGGGGATAATGTGATCGTCATCGGCATGGCTGCCGCCGGTCTTGCGCCTGAACTGCGCGGTAAGGCGATCGTGTCCGGTATCGCCGCTGCCGCCGTCATCCGCATCGTCTTCGCCGTCATTGCCGCGGAGCTGCTCGTCATCAAGGGCATCAACCTGATCGGCGGGCTGCTGCTCCTCTGGATCTGCTGGACGATGTTCAAGGAGCTGCGGGAAGCCGGCGACGAAGAAGAGGGTGGCGACGAGGCCGGGCATCATGCCCACAAGCCGAAGCTGCTGCGCCAGGCGATCGGCCAGATCATCTTCGCCGATCTTTCCATGTCGCTGGATAACGTGCTGGCCGTCGCAGGGGCGGCGAAGTCGAACATGACGGCGCTGATCTTCGGCCTCATCCTCTCCGTCGTTCTGATGGGCGTTGCCTCGAATTTCGTTGCGAAGCTGCTCAGCCGCTTCCGTTGGATCGGCTGGATCGGGCTGGCGATCATCGTCTATGTCGCGCTCGACATGATCTGGGAAGGCGGCTGGGAAGTCTGGACCCTCTATGGGGCGCAGATCGCCGGTTAGGGCTTCAGGCCGGAGAGCAGCGCGATCAGCTGTGCCTGGCGCTGCGTTCCGGTTTTCGAGAGCACGCGTTTCACATAGCCGCGCGCCGTCTCATATTGCAGGCCGCAGATCGTGGCGATCTCGCGCGGCGAGGATCCGTCGAGCAGCAGCCGTGCCACCGTCGCCTCCTGGGGCGTCAGCGAAAAGGTGCTGCGCAAGAGCTCGATGCTCGGGCCGTCGCGCTCGCCGAGATCGGTGATCAGCGCCACGACACTCGAATGGGCGAAGAGATCGGCCGCAAAGCCCTGCAGCTTCTGAACGCGGGCCACGAGCGGCGGCTTTCCCGTCCGGGTGATGCGAATGGCAGGCAGTTCGATGAACAGCGCGCCGTCGGCGGCCGAGAGCACCTGGCGCTGCAGCTGTGCCGCCTCGCTCTGCTTCAGGGTGAAAAGCTCTCCCCCGGCGATACGGATTTCCTCGTCGAGCAGGCCTTCGGCCCGGGCGTTGAGATGCGTAATGCGGCCCTTGCGGTCGAAGAAGATCGCTGCCGCAGCCGTCATATCGAAGGCTTCGCCCATGCCGCCGACCTTCGCCGCATCCAGCGTGCGCACCAGTTCGGCTGCTGATGACAGGCTCGATTGCATGCCGAGAAGCGCCGCCTCGTCATTGCGGTCGAAGGGGGCATCATGGATGCCGCGCTGCAGGTTGATGCTGAGCGTCGTGCCGCGGGCCTGAAACAGCACCATCGCGGAATAGCGCATGCCGAAGCGCGCCAGGAAGTCGGCATAGAAGGCGTGCTGCGAGAAATCGCTACTGGTGGCAATGTCATGCTCGATGACGACGCCCTTGGTCAGGCCGATCTGCAGGCCGCGCTCGCGAAAGTCCCGCTTGTACCAGCCTTCCGAGAAATAGATGTCGAAGGCCTCTAGAAAATTAGGGGTGGTGAGGACGCCGGCCTCGAATTTTCCACGCACCGGCATGATGTGGGTGCCGACCGAGCCGGTGGCCCGGCTGATCGCCTCCAGCGTGCCGTCCCATTGTTCCGGCATCAGCGCCGAATCCATCAGGCCGCCAAGGGCGCGCTGGAGTTCCGGAATATTAATCTGCGATGCCATTGAAAGTAATCAGCCTTTTTAGCCCCCCGCGGCTATTGCCAAGGCTTTGCTCAAATATGGAGCATATATTCGTTCAACGCAATATTGAAATATATCCACAAAAAGACCGCCGTAGTTGTTTACGGCGGTCTGAAATCACAAATATGTTATCTCAATAACCCGTTTGGGTTATTCAGCCGTGGTTGATCATTACATGGCGCACGGCGGTATAATCTTCGAGCGCGTAGACCGACATGTCCTTGCCATAGCCGGATTGCTTCAGGCCGCCATGCGGCATTTCGTTGGTGAGCATGAAGTGGGTGTTGATCCACGTGCAGCCATATTGCAGGCGGGCGGCGGTCTTCATGCCGCGGCCGATATCCTTGGTCCAGACGGAGGAGGCGAGGCCGTAATCGCTGTCGTTCGCCCAGGTGACGGCGTCCTCGACATCGCTGAAACGGGTGACGGAGACGACCGGGCCGAAGACTTCGCGACGGACGATCTCGTCGTCCTGCGTGGCGCCGGCAATCACGGTCGGCGTGTAGAAGAAGCCCTTGTCGCCCGAGGTCTTGCCGCCTGTGGTGATCTCCATGTGCTTGTGCTCGGAGGCGCGGGCGACAAAGCTCTCGACGCGGTCGCGCTGACGCTTGGAGATCAGCGGGCCGATCTCGTTTTCGGTGTCGTCGGCCTGGTTGAACTTGATCGACGAGACAGCCGAAGACAGGTCGGCGACGAAGCGGTCATAGACCTTGGCATCGGCATAGATGCGGCAGGCGGCGGTGCAATCCTGGCCGGCATTGTAATAGCCGAAGGTGCGGATGCCGGCGACGACCGCATCGATATCGGCGTCGTCGAAGACGATGACGGGAGCCTTGCCGCCAAGTTCCAGATGGGTGCGCTTGACGGTCTTGGCGGCGGCCTGCAGCACCTTCTTGCCGGTCGCGACATCGCCGGTGATCGAGACCATGCCGATCTTCGGATGGTTGATCAGCGCGTTGCCGACGCTTTCGCCGCGGCCGAGGATGACGTTGACGACACCTTCGGGCAGGATCTCGGAGAGCAGCTTTGCCATTTTCAGCGCCGTCAGCGGCGTCTGTTCTGAAGGCTTGAAGACGACGGTGTTGCCGCCGGCGATTGCCGGTGCCAGCTTCCAGGCCATCATCATCAGCGGGTAGTTCCAGGGCGCGATCGAGCCGACGATGCCGATCGGGTCGCGGCGGATCATTGAGGTGTGGCCCGGCAGGTATTCGCCGGCGGCGGGGGCGTGCAGGTTGCGCACGGCGCCTGCGAAGAAGCGGTAGCAATCGACGATCGCCGGGATTTCGTCATTGAGGACGGCGTTGATCGGCTTGCCGCAGTTCAGCGCCTCGAGCGCGGCGAAACCCGCGGCATCCTTCTCGATCGCATCGGCAATCTTCAGGAGATAAGAAGAGCGCTCGCCGGGCGTCGTCTGCGACCAGCTCTTGAAAGCCTTCTCGGCGGCATCGACGGCGTTGTCGATCTGGCCGAGCGAGGCTTCCGGCAGGTCGACGACCTTCTCGCCGGTCTTGGGGTTGAGGACGTGTTCCTCCGTCTCCGTGCCCGCTTCGAAACGCGAACCGATCAGCATTTGGGTGTCCATGATGTTCTCCCTTTCGTTCATCGAGCGGATGGGGGCATCCCACTCTGGTTTATTTTCCGGCCCCGGCGATCTGGTCGCCGTCGCGGGTGAGGTAATAGGCTGCCAGGATCGGCAGGAAGGTGACGAGCACGACGACCATGGCGACCACGTTGGTCACCGGGCGCTGGCGCGGACGGATCAGCTCTTCCAGCATCCAGATCGGCAGCGTCGATTGCTGGCCGCCGGTGAAGGTGGTCACGATGACTTCGTCGAAAGACAGCGCGAAGGCAAGCATGCCGCCTGCCAAGAGCGCCGTGCCGATATTCGGCAGCACGACATGGCGGAAGGTCTGGAAGCCGTCGGCACCGAGATCCATCGAGGCTTCAATCAGCGATCCCTGCGTGCGGCGGAAGCGGGCGACGGCGTTGTTGTAGACGACGACGACGCAGAAGGTGGCGTGGCCGAGGACGATCGTCCAGACCGAGAAGGGAATGTCGAACAGGCTGAAGGCGGAGCGCAGCGCAATGCCGGTGATGATGCCGGGAAGGGCAATCGGCAGGATGACGAGCAGCGAGATCGCCTCCCGGCCGAAGAATTTCGTCTGGCTGACAGCGGCAGCGCAGAGGGTGCCGAGCACGAGCGCAATCGCCGTTGCGATGCAGGCGACCTGAACGGACAGGCCGAGCGCCGACCAGACATCCGGGCGGTTCCAGGCAATGGCGAACCACTGGAGCGTCAGGCCCGGTGGCGGCCATTGATAGCTCTTTTCCTCCGTCGTGAAGGCGTAGACGAAGATCAAGAGGATCGGCAGGTGCAGGAAGAGCAATCCGGCACCGGCGGCAATCTTCAGGAGAAGCGGGGATTTCTGTCCGCGGTCAGAGCGCATCGAAAGCCCCCATGCGTTTGGCAAGCCAGAGATAGACGGCCATGATGACGATCGGCACGACCGAGAAGGCGGCGGCAAGCGGCACGTTGCCGGCCGTGCCCTGCTGCGTATAGACCGCCTGGCCGATGAAGAGGCGCGACGAGCCGATGATCTGCGGGATGATGTAATCGCCGAGCGTCAGCGAGAAGGTGAAGATCGATCCGGCGACGATTCCCGGCAGCGCTAGCGGGAAGAGCACCGTGCGGAAAGTCTGGCGCGGGGTGGCGCCGAGATCCGACGAGGCCTCGATCAGGTTTCCGGGCACGCGCTCGAGCGCTGCCTGCGTCGGCAGGATCATGTAGGGCAGCCAGATATAGACGAAGACGATGAAGGTGCCGAGGTAGCTGACCGAGAGCGAATTGCCGCCGACCACGGGCAGGTTCAGGATGCCGTCGAGCAGCCAGGAAAGGTAAAGCTTGTCGAAGAACCAGGTGAGGATGCCTTCCTTGGCGAGGATCAGCTTCCAGGCATAGATCTTGACGAGATAGCTCGACCAGAGCGGCAGCATGATGCCGAGATAGAAGAGTACCTTCCACTTTCCCTTGGCATAGCGCGCCGCATAATAGGCGATCGGGAAGGCGATGACGGCGGAAGCGAGGGTGACGAGCGCCGCCATCAGGATGGTGCGGACGATGATGTCGAAATTGGTCGGGTTCAGCAGCTGCGCATAGGTCGACAGCGTGAACTCGTAGCTGATCATCCCGGAGAAATCGTCGATCGAGAAGAAGCTCTGCAGCAGCAGCGCGATCAGCGAGCCGATATAGATGATGCCGAGCCAGAGCAGCGGCGGTGTCAGCATCAGGAAGAGCAGCAGTTTCGGATGGCGCCAGAAGGCGTCCGAGAGGCGGCCGAAGAAGCCGCCGCGCCCCGGCAGGATCGATGTGTCCTTGCCTGTCATCGCAATGGCGCTCATGCCGCATCATCCATGTAGTGGACGTCGCCCGGCTGCCAGCCGAGACGAACGTTGGAGCCGACATCAGGCACGTCCGCACCGGCGGGCAGCATGACATGCAGGCGCGTGCCGCGGATATCGACGGTCAGGCGTGTCGCAGCACCGAGGAAGCTTGCGTTATCGACGCGGGCCTCCGTGCCGTCGCCGAGACGGATCGCCTCGGGGCGCAGGCTCGCCCAGCGCTTCTCACCGCCGAGCGAGGCCATGAAATCCGGGGCGATGACGTTCGATGAGCCGACGAAATCGGCGACGAAGCGGGTCTTCGGGCGGCGGTAGATATCGTGCGGTGTGCCTTCCTGGACGATGCCACCATTGTTGAAGACGGCGACGCGGTCGGCCATCGACAGGGCCTCGCCCTGATCGTGGGTGACGAAGATGAAGGTGATGCCGAGGGCGCGCTGCAGGCTCTTCAACTCTTCCTGCATCTGTTCGCGCAGCTTCAGATCGAGCGCGCCGAGCGGTTCGTCGAGGAGCAGCACCTTCGGCTTGTTGACGAGGGCGCGGGCGAGCGCCACGCGCTGCCGCTGGCCGCCGGAGAGCTGGCCCGGACGACGGCTGCCATAGCCCGGCAGCTTGACGAGTTCGAGCGCCTTTTCCGCTTCGCGCAGGCGTTCGGCCTTGCCTGTTCCCTTGACCATCAGGCCGTAGGCGACGTTGTCGAGAATGTTGAGATGCGGGAAGAGCGCGTAGTCCTGGAAGACGGTGTTGACGTTGCGCCGGTAGGGCGGCACGCCTTCGGCCTTCTCGCCGAAAATCTGGATATGGCCGCCAGTCGGCTGCTCGAAGCCGGCGATCAGGCGCAGGCATGTCGTCTTGCCGGAGCCGGACGGACCGAGCATGGCAAAGAATTCGCCGGGCGCGATCTCGAGATCGACGCCGTCAACGGCGCGAACCTGGCCGAAATGACGCGAGACCTGCTGGAAACGGACGGCGGGTGTCATGGGTGGGCTCCAGTCTTGGCATTCAGTCTTGGATTTCAATTGCGGTGTTCAGACCCCGCCCCAAACCCCTCCCCACAAGGGGGAGGGGCTTAAACCCCGCCTTGTCCCTCTCGGAGAACGCAGACGCTGAGATTGGAACGAGGCGGTGCCGCTTGCTGGCCCCTCCCCCTTGTGGGGAGGGGTTGGGGAGGGGCGCTTTACCGCCCGCCGATCACGCCGACATAGTCGGAAACCCAGCGGTGATAGGGCACGCATTCGCTCTGTGTCGTGCACTTCGCGACCGGGGTCTTCCAGAACTTGATCTTGTCGAAGTGGTCGAAGCCGTTGGTGGCGCAACCGGTGTCGCTCATCAGTTCGTTGCCCTTGCAGGCGGCCGGGACCGAGGGAACGGCGCCGAACCAGGCGGCGGCATCGCCCTGGACCTTGGCAGACAGCGAGTGTTCCATCCACATATAGGCGCAGTTCGGATGCTCGGCGTCGGCATGCAGCATGGTGGTGTCAGCCCAGCCGGTGACGCCTTCTTCCGGGAAGGTCGAGGCGATCTTCTGCTTGTCGGCCTGCATCAGGTTGACCTGGAAGGGCCACGAGCCGGAGGCGACGACGCCTTCGTTCTTGAAGTCGTCGATCTGGATCATCGCATCGTGCCAGTAGCGGGAGACGAGCTTGCGCTGGCCGCGCAGCAGGTCGAGGGCCGCCTTGTACTGGTCTTCGTTCAGCTCGTAGGGATCCTTGATGCCAAGCTCAGGCTTGTGCGCCATCAGATACATGGCGGCATCGGCGATATAGATCGCGCCGTCATAGGCCTGGACGCGGCCCTTGTTGGACTTGCCGTCAGGCAGGGTTTCTTCCTCGAAGACAACCTTCCAGCTGGTCGGCGCCTTATCCTTGAAGGCGTCGGTATTGTACATCAGGACGTTCGGTCCCCAGAGATAGGGAACGCCGTAGTGGACGCCGCCGACCGTGTACCACGGGCCGTTCTGCAGGCGCGGATCGACATTCTTGAAGCCGGGGATCAGATCGGTATTGATCGGCTGGACGCGCTTGCCGGCGATGAGACGAAGCGAGGCATCCCCCGATGCCGTCACGAGGTCGAAGCCGCCTTCGTTCATCAACGAGACCATTTCGTCGGATGTGGCGGCCGTCTTGACGGTCACCTTGCAGCCGGTGTCCTTTTCGAAGCCGGTTACCCAGTCGTAATTCTTGTCGGTTTCGCCGCGCTCGATATAGCCGGCCCATGCGACGATGCTGACTGCACCTTCGCCCTTGCCCAGTTCCTTCAGCGGTTCGGCGGCAATCACCTGCGTTGCGAAGCTCAGGCACGCGAGCGCGGCCGTGCAGGATTTCAAGAGATTCGTCATCGTCTGTCTCCCGGTTTGAGCCGCTTGCTGCGGCATTTTGTTCCCGGTTGAAAAGTTGCGATGAAAAATCCGCTTTCGCAAATTCATTTATCAGAAAGACGTTATCGGAAATTCCGATATCAGGAGCGGACGCGGCCGGAGCGCATGCTTTCGGCGATACCGACGAAGTCGCGCGCCGCCTGCGGCAGGCTCGATCCCTTGCGCCAGACCATGCCGACCTGAACGACGGGGAGCGATCCCGAAACATCGCGGCTTTCGATGCGGTCGCCTTCCAGCGACCAGGGGCGGTAGACGAGATCGGGCAGCAGGGCAACACCGGCGCCGGTGGCGACAAGGCTGCGGACCGCCTCGACCGAGCGGGTGCGGAACGCCACATGCGGGCGGGCGCCGAGGGCCGAGAGCAGCTTGCCGGTATTCTCCTCGATTTCGTCGACCGTCAGCATGATCAGCGGTTCGCGGGCGATATCGGCAACGGAGATGATATCGGCGGAGACCAGCGGATGGCCCATCGGCAACCAGAGGCGATAGGGCGAGGTTTCCAGGATTTCCGCCTGCAGCGCCATGCGGTCGCGCAGGTTGGAGATGACCATGACGGCGACATCGAGCTCGCCGCCGACAAGCAGATGTTCGAGATAGCCGCCATTGTCCTCGATGGCGCTGACATCGACGCCGGGGCAGGCGCGGCGGTAGCGGGCGAGGAGATCGGAGAGCACATAGCCGGCGACGAGCGAGGTGACGCCGATGTTCAGCGTTCCCGATAGTGCGCTTTGCTGGCCGGAAAAGCTGGTGCGCGCGTCCGAGACGGTCGCCAGGATCTTCGTGGCGTGGCGCAGGAACTGGTGGCCGTTATGGGTGATGGTCAGGCCGCGCGGATGGCGATCGAAGAGCGAGACGCCAAGATCGGTTTCCAGCTCTTTCAGCGCCTCTGTGACCGAGGATTGGGAGATGGAGAGGTTCTGCGCCGCACGCGTCACCGAACCCTGCTCGGCGACTGCGACGAAATATTGAAGCTGACGAAGCGTGAAGGCCATGCGGCTTTAGAGCATGCCGAAATACACGCTGACAAGTCTGTGAACTACCGGACCTTTTTTGGCCTTTTATTCTCACCCCTGCGTTTTTACTGGCCGCACTTAAGCATTCCGAAACGTCGCTTGAATAGTTTTCCGAGCATGTATCGAGTTGGAGTTTTGCCGATGACGGAGCAGTTGGCGTGAAGGCCTTACTGCGCATATTCCGGCCGTCCCGGAAACTGGCCTTCGTTATCGGCGGTGTAGCGCTTTTCGCAGGCGCCTCCGGCGGTGCGGCGCTTTATGTCGGCAAAGATGCGATCCTTGGTCCTCCGGCAGAAGAAGTGAATGGTGCCTCCTGCACCGACGTCAATCTCGTGACGATCAAGAAGCAGGAGCATGTCTGGATCCGCAAATACATCAAGACCGAACCCACCGACGGGATGACGCGCGTGCGGACCGCTCTGCGGGTGGCGCAGGCGATCTATGCCGACAGCAAACCGGATCTGGTGCAGGTCGTGGTGCTCGACCAGAACGGCCCGACATTGCGCTCCGACATTCGCGGCCGGGCGATCGGCGCCGACGTCGTCTATATCCCGCATCCGGAAAAGATGATCGAGGGCATCGACGACAAGCCCTATACCGCCCGCTACTACGACGGCCAGGCCAGCCAGAACGGCCTGTTCTTCGGCGAGCGCGTCGACCTGCCGGAAGACGAGATCAAGACGCTGAACGCGTCCTTCAAGGAATATTCCGACTGCATCGATCCGACGGCCGTTGCCTCGACTGAGGGTGGCGAAGGCGGTGAGGGCGGCAAGAAGGGCGCCAAGGCCGAGAAGGCCAAGGGCGGCGAGGGCGAAGGCGAGGCCAAGGCGGAAGGCGGAGAAGCCAAGGCCGAGGGCGGCGAAGCCAAGGCTGAAGGCGGAGAAGGCGAGGCAGCGCCCGCCGAGGCTCCGGCCGAAGGTGGCGGCGAGGAAGCCGCGCCCGCCAAGAGCGGCCACTAACAAAAATCACCGGACATAAAAAAGCGGAGCGTCCTTTCGGGCGCTCCGCTTTTGCATTCGAAGTTCGTCAGTCTCAGTCCGTCTTGCTGCGGCGGGCCGGGAAGAGGATGACGTCGCGGATCGACGGCGCGTTGGTGAGCAGCATGATCAGGCGGTCGACGCCGATGCCGAGACCGCCGGCGGGCGGCATGCCCTGGTCGATCGCATCGAGGAATTCGTCGTCCAGCTGCTTTTCCTTCTCGCCGCGGGCATGGGCCTGCTCGAGCTGCTCGACCATGCGGCGACGCTGCTCTTCCGGATCATTGAGTTCGGAGAAAGCGTTGCCGAGTTCCCAGGCGTTGCAATAGGTCTCGAAGCGCTCGACGAGGCGCGGCTCGCCCGGCACTTCCTTGGCGAAGGGCGAGATGTCCTTCGGGAAATGGGTGACGTGGCTCGGCTGGATCAGCGTGCCCTCGACCTTCTCTTCGAAGATGAAGGCCAGGCATTCGCCCCAGGTCCAGTCCTTCTCGACTTCGAAACCGGCGGCCTTGGCGGCGGTGCGGGCTTCTTCATCGGTCTTCATCGCAAGGAAGTCGATGCCGGTCACTTCCTTGACGGCGTCGGGCATCGGCACGCGCTTGAACGGACCCTTGAAGGAGATTTCCTTGTCGCCGAAGGCAAATTCGGTCTTGCCGTGGATCGACAAAGCGAGCGTCTCGAACAGCCGCTCGACGAGGTCCATGATGTCCTCGTAGTCGGCATAGGCCCAGTAGCACTCCATCATCGTGAATTCAGGATTGTGCCGGGTGGAAACGCCTTCGTTGCGGAAGTTGCGGTTGATCTCGAACACCTTGTCGGTGAGGCCGGAGACCAGCGTGCGCTTCAGGAACAGTTCCGGCGCGATGCGCAGGTACATGTCGAGCTTCAGCGTGTTGTGATGCGTCTTGAACGGCTCGGCGGTGGCACCGCCATAAACCGAGTGCAGCATCGGCGTCTCGATTTCCATGAAGCCGTCACTTTCCATGAAGCGGCGGATACCGGAGACAATCTTCGAACGCTGCTGGAAGCGGAGCTTCGATTCCTCGTTGCTCATGATGTCGAGGTGGCGCTTGCGATAGCGGATCTCGACATCCGCAATACCATTCCACTTCTCCGGCATGGGAAGAAGCGACTTGGTCAGCATGGTGATTTCGCGGGCGTTGATCGAGAGTTCGCCGCGCTTGGTGCGGCGGACGGTGCCGGTGACGCCGATGATGTCGCCGATGTCGATCATGGCGAGCATGTTGCGGGCTTCCTCGGGCGTCACGTCCTTGTGGCTGAAGATCTGGATCTTGCCGCCGGCGTCATGGATATCCATGAACATGCCGGAATTGCGCGAGGAATAGACGCGGCCGGCAACGGTCACGACATCGGTCGTCTCGACGTCGGATTCGAGATCCTTGTACTTCTCGGCGAGCTCGGCATTGGTGATGGTCCGGTGGAAATGCGCCGGATAGACATCGCCGATCTGCTCGCGCAGCAGCTTCAGCTTCTGGGCGCGCACTTCGGTTGCGTCGGAAGAAAGGGTCGCTGTTTCGGTCTTTTCGGTCATGGTGCAGATGTCCGGTTCAGTTCTTCGGGCCGACGAGAGAGGCGACTGCCTGCGAGGCGAGTTTCAGACGCTGGCGCACGACCGAGCGGCCGAGGATCGCCATGGAATCGAAGAGCGGCAGCGAGCGCGACGAGCCGGATACGGCGACGAAGAGCGGGGCCACAACGACCTTCAGCTTCTTGCCCATCCGGTCGGCGATAGCGCGCAGTTCGGCTTCGATCGTCTCGACGTTCCATTCGAGGATCTTTTCGAGGTCCGGCTGCACGGTGTTCAGAATCTCGAGGATCTCTTCCGGCGGCGACTTGATCTTGGCGAAGGCCGACGGGTCGAGGCCGAGGTCGGACTTCAGCAGGAAGCCTGCGAGCTCCGGCAGTTCACCGAGCTTGGAAATGCGCGACTGCGACAGGCGCAGGCCTGCCTTCAGGCGATCATTTTCCATCGCCCAGGTCAGCACGCGGGCCTGGAACTCGTCTTCCGACAGCTTCTCGCGGATCCAGCGGCCATTCAGCCAGTCGAGCTTCTGGATATCGAAGATGGCGCCGGCCTTGGAGAGGTTTTCCGGGTCGAACTTGTCGGAGAGCTCGTCCATCGTCAGCAGCTCTTCGCCTTCGGCGATCTGCACGAAGAACAGGCCGAGGAAGTTCATCAGTGCTTCCGGGATGTAGCCGAGAGCGGAGTAGTAGGAGATCGAGGTCGGGTTCTTGCGCTTCGACAGCTTCGACTTGTCGGCGTTGCGCATCAGCGAGAGATGCATGAACACCGGCTGTTCCCAGCCGAAATAGCGATAGAGCAGGATGTGCTTCGGAACCGATGCCAGCCACTCTTCGCCGCGGGCGACGTGGGTGATCTTCATCAGATGGTCGTCGATGACGTTTGCCATGTGATAGGTCGGCATGCCGTCGCCCTTGATCAGGACCTGCATGTCGACGCTGTCCCACGGGATCGACACGTCGCCATAGACGCCGTCGTTGAAATCGCAGGAGCCTTCGGTCGGGATCTTCATGCGGATGACCGAGCTTTCGCCCGCTGCCATCTTGGCGCTGACTTCCTCGGCCGAATATTTCAGGCAGAGTCCGTCATATTTCGGCGCCTTGCCGGCGGCACGCTGGGCTTCGCGCATCTGTTCCAGGCGCTCGGGGGTGCAGAAACAGCGGAAGGCATGGCCCTTGTCCAGCAATTCCTGGCCGTAGGGCGTGTAGATGTCCTTGCGGTCGGACTGACGATAGGGGCCGTAGGGGCCGCCGATATCCGGGCCTTCCTTCCATTCGAGCCCGCACCACTTCAGGGCGTCCAGCACCTTCTGCTCGAATTCCGGGGTCGAGCGCGTCGCATCGGTATCTTCGATACGCAGGATGAACTCGCCGCCGTTCTTCTTGGCGAAAAGGTAGTTGAAGAGTGCGATATAAGCGGTGCCGACATGCGGCTCGCCGGTCGGCGAGGGAGCAATGCGGACGCGGACGCCGGAAGCTGTCATTTTATGTGCCCGTCAAATGAATGCCGACGGCTTTTGATGGCAAAAGCGGCGTGCGGCGGGAAGAATGCAGATAACTGGATCAGGAAACCGGCCGGATAAGGGCAAATTGCGCACTTCCCCGGCGATTGTCCATTTGGCTGGCCTTAAGGCCATATTCGGCCGCTTGCGTCAAGGAAAATGGGCATCAGCGCTCATCGCACCGGCCAGACGTAGAGCAGCATCGGCACGCTGACGAGAATGATGATGAAGGAGAGCGGCAGGCCGAGGCGGGGATAATCGCTGAAGCGATATCCGCCCGGGCCGAAGACCAGCGTGTTGCACTGGTGGCCGATGGGGGTGAGGAAATCGCAGCCGGCGCCAATCGCAACCGCCATCAGGAAGGCTTCCGGCTTGTAGCCGAGCGTCTGCGCAAAGCTTGCGGCGATCGGCGCCATGACCAGCACTGTCGCGGCATTGTTGAGGAACGGCGTCACCGCCATTGCGGTGATCAGGATCAGCGCCAGGGCGCCAAAGGGTGGCATCTGCGCTGCGAAATGGCCGAGCCAGCCGGCGATAAGCTCGCTGCCGCCTGTTGTCCTGAGCGAATCCGATACGGGAATGAGGGCGGCGAGCATGATCAGGATCGGGCCATCCAGCGCCTTGTAGACATCGGCAAGCGGGATGACGCGGAAGACGACCATGGCGAGCGCGGCACAGAAGAAGGCGACGGCAACGGGCGCTAGGCCCGCGGCTGTCGCGCCCATGGCGGCGGCGAGGATGATCAGCGGCACATAGGCGCGGCGCTGGGTGCCGAGCAGGATGTCGCGTTGCGCCAGCGGCAGGCAGGAGAATTCCTGCAGGAAGGCCGGCAGGTTTTTGCGGCTGCCCTGGAGCACGAGCACATCGCCGCCCTTCAGCGTCACCTCGCTGAGGCGCTCCGTCAGGCGATGACCCTGGCGACTGACGGCGAGCAGGTTGACGCGGCGGCGGTTGAAGAGCGACAACTGCCGTGCCGACCAGCCGATCAGCGTCGATTCCGGCGAGACCACTGCTTCGATAGAGGTGATGTCGCCATCCTGCGTATCCGCCGGAATCTGCTTGCCAGCGAGCTTCAGCTTGGCGTTGGTGACGACACGGTCGAGCGGTTCGGGGCCGCCTTCGAGAAGCAGGGTGTCGCCCGCTTTCAGGATAAGGTCCGGGATCGGCGACAGGCGGGAATGGCCGCGCAGGATCGCGGTCGCGCGACCACTTCGCCATCGCCGAGCTTCAGGATCTCGTTCAACATCTTGCCGTCGAAGCCGGAGCCCTCGACGACCGTTGCCTCCGAGAAATAGTTCTTGAGATCGAGCGCTTCTTCGAGCGACGGATTTTCGTTTTGCCGCTCGGGTACCAGCCAGTGAAAGAAGATCAGGAAGATGATGCCGACCAGCGCCAGCGTGGCGCCAACCGGCGTGAAGTCGAACATCGTGAAGGATTTGCCGGTGATTTCTTCGCGCAGCCGCGACACGACGATGTTCGGCGAGGTGCCGATCTGCGTCATGAGCCCGCCGAGCAGGGCGGCGAAGCTCATCGGCATCAGATAGAGCGAGGGCGACTTTCCTGTCTTGCGCGAAAACTGGAAGGCGACGGGGATCATGATCGCCAGCGCGCCGATATTCTTGATGAATGCGGAGAGCACGGCGACGACGATCAACAGCAGCGCGAGCTGCGTATGCAGCGAGTTCAGGTTCGGAAAGAAGCGCTTGATTGCGCTGTCGACGATGCCGGAGCGGGCGACGCCGGCGCTGACGACAAGCGCGCTGCCGACGATGATGACGATATCGTCGCTGAATCCGGAGAAGGCCTTTTCGAAGGGCACGATGCCGACGCAGACGGCGAGCACCAGCGCGCAACAGGCGACGAGATCATAACGGAAGCGGTCCCAGATGAAGACGGCCATCATCAGGCCAATGACGCCGAAGGCGAGAATCTGCGGGGTGGTCATGCTGCTCCAGGGGCTGGAATTCCGAACGCAGACGATGCTCTGCGACAGGAATAACTGTAACGCCGCCTGCGCTTATCAATCCCGCACGCGCATCATTGCTGCAGTTCGGCTAGCGCCCGGCGAAGCGGGGCGTCGGAAATCTGGATCATGCCCGCGAAGGGGATATCCATGTCGAGCACGAGATAGATCGATGCGGATATGAGAAAGGCGGCCACCAGGAACATCGACATGACGATGATGTTTTTGGGCGCGCGGAATCCGAAACTCGCGAAGATCAGCGTCAGCCAAGCCATCAGCATGAAGACCAGCGGCATTGGAATGACGCCTTCCGATTGCTCGACGATCACCCATCGCCGCTCGACGATGGTCTTGTATTGCTGCCGGGCGTCGGTCCAGAGCGCGACGTGGTTGGGATCGGTCGGCATCATGACGGCGATGTTGTTGCCAACCGCGTTGAGTGCCATTTCGGATTTCGGATCACTCTGCAGCACGGGATCGACAACGTGCATCGGGCCCGACAGGGCCTGTTGCACGTAACGGAGCAGGCTGGCGCGGGTGTCATCGGCTTCCAGCCCGTAGGTTCGCAGCGTGCGGTCGAGCAGGATGATTTCAGTGGCGAAGGAATGAACGCTGTCGTCGATGCCGGCAAAGGTGTTCTTCGAGGAGTTGATCATCAGGCCGAAGACGAGCGAGGTCATGACCACGAAGATGTTGGCGACGAGGCGAACGACCGTGTTCGTTTCCTCCTCGCGATGGCGGGCCGGCAGCCGCGGATAGATCATCATCGTGCCGATCGAGGCGACGGCCAGACACACAAATACCGATCCCGCGACAACGATCTCACGCACCCGAGATTTCCCCTCTCATCTCTCCGTGAGGCACGTTAGCGCATGCTGAGGATTTTGGCATCAGGCCGGTTTTGAAGGCTGGACAAAGCGCGGCACGGGTATAGCTTCACGGCCCGACGTGAATGGAGACTGACATGACCGAGATCCTCGACATCCCCGTGAAGCTCGCCGATGGCCGCGAGACAAGCCTCAACGAACATCGCGGCAAGGTGATGCTCGTCGTCAACGTTGCCTCCAAATGCGGGCTGACGGCGCAGTATGAAGGTCTCGAAAAACTCTACGAGGACAAGCGCGAGCGCGGCTTCGTCATTGCCGCCTTCCCGGCTAACAACTTCAAGGGTCAGGAGCCGGGGACGGATGCCGAGATCGTCGAGTTCTGCCAGCTGACCTATGACGTGAAATTCCCGATCTATTCGAAAATCTCGGTCAAGGGCGACGACAAGCATCCGCTCTATCGCCAGCTGACGGCTGCAGCGGTGCCGACGACCGGCGAGGGGCCGATGCGTGACCGGCTGCGCGATCGTGGTCTGGCCGATGACGACGGCAAGGAAATACTCTGGAACTTCGAGAAGTTCCTGATCGGCCGCGACGGTAAGATCATCGCGCGTTTTGCGCCTGACGTGACCGCCGAGGATCAGCGGCTGGTGACGGCGATCGACAAGGAATTGTCGAAGGCCTGATCACTGCCTGCGATAGCGGCTGCGGAAGGCGCTCGGCGCCAGGCCCTCGCGGTTCTGGAAGAGCCGCGAGAAATAGAAGGCATCATCGATGCCGATCTCCCGGGCAATCGCTTCGATCGGGAAATCCGAGGTGGTCAGCAATTGCTTGGCATGATCGATCCGCAGCCGTAGCTGGAATGCTTTCGGCGAGAGACCGGTTGCGGCCATGAAGCGACGGCGGAAGGTCGCCGGCGACATGTCGAATTCGGCGGCGAGCTGCTGCATGTCGATTTCCCTGAAGGCGCGCTCCGCAAGGGCGGAAACAGCTGCTTCGATCCTGGCGCCAGCCAGGGTATCAGTGGCAGCATCCGCCTGCCTCGCTGACTGGACGACGATGCGGTGAAGCGTGGCGGCGGCCGAGTTCAATGCCAATGCACTGCCATCGGTAAAATCGGCGCGGAGCGCGGCAAAGAGCTGCAGCATCTCGCGCAGATTGCTCAGTGCCACATGCGGTGCCGTCTCCGAGATCAGGCGCTGCCGGACGAGGCTCGAGGCGAAAGGGCCCTCGAACAGCGCCCATTGCTCCTCCCAGCTTTCACCCTCGGTGGGCCCGTAGGAATGCAGGCCGCCCGGCGTCAGCCAGAAAAGCGCCGGTCCCTCGATTGCGAGCCTGCCTGCCGCTTCGGTTTCCAACATGCCGCGTCCCGTTTCGACGAGCACCACCGCATGGCATGGCAGGCGGCGCTGCCGGACATGCACGGCGATCCGCTGCCGTCCGAAGCCGGTCACCGACAGTGCGGGCGGGTTGACCGATGGCGGCGACCGGTAGAGCGCGAGCGGCGGCGAAGTCATGAGCGAAAAGTCCAGCTGTGTTTTCTGTCCATGGTCATTCGCCCTCCTGAGTCGCAGCATCGCCACATAAATTCGAAGGGAATGGCGATCGAAATGTCAAGTTTGGCTGTGAAGACGATGCCGGTGTTGAGGGCAGGTGGCAAGGTGCTCTCGACAGCGGAGAACCGGCTTGGCCATCTCGTTCCTACCGATCCGACGATCGGCATCGCGGCGATCTGGGAGCGCTATGAGGAGCATGGCTATGTCTGGCTGAAGCGGTTTCTCGATCCCGATGCTGTGAATGCGTTTCGCGGCTGGGTGTTCGGGCATCTGGCGGGCGCAGGGTTGATCGAGCCGGGATCGGATCCGCGTCTTGGTCTGGCCGCCGCTGGAGGAGGGGACCCGCAGCAGGCCAACCGCATCCTCATGTCGCTCGTCCGCTCCGTGGCCTATGAAGGCTTCTGTGCCCAGCCGCGGCTCGCGGCCTTCATGGACGAGTTCCTGTCCGGCATCTCCTATCTGCACAAGCGCAAGATCATGCGCCACACGATGCCCGGTAGCGCCACGGCGACGCCGGCGCATTATGATCTCGTCTATCTGCGCGGCGGGACCAACCGGATCGTCACGGCATGGATCCCGCTCGGCGATGTGCCGGTCGACATGGGCGGGCTCGTCTATCTCGAGGGATCGCATGCGATTGGCAGAAAGATGGAGAGTGAGTTCGCGGCGCAGAGTGCCGAACTTTCAGCCGAAGAGCGGATCAGCGCCTATAATCGCAACATGACCGAGGGCGGTTGGGTATCGAAAGATTTGCCCGATATGGCCGAACGCTTCGACGCCCGCTGGCTGATCGCCGGCTATGAGGCCGGCGATTTGATGCTGCACAGTCCCTACATGATCCACGCCTCGACGGCGAACGAGAGCGCCGGGCGACTGATCCGTCTGTCGACCGATATCCGCTACCAGAATGTCGATGACGAGATCGATGCGCGCTGGGCCAATCACTGGAGCCTGGGAGACATGCTGTAGGCGCGGCCGGAGCCGCGCCTGCTGCAGAAGCTAGTGGCTCCCGCTCTTCTTTCGTTTTCGGGCGTTTCTGGCGAACATGTTCAACACCTCGACGAGCGCCGAGAAGGCCATGGCGGCGTACACGTAGCCCTTCGGAACATGGAAGCCCATGCCCTCGGCGATCAGCGTCGTGCCGATCATCATCAGGAAGGCGAGCGCTAGCATGACGATGGTCGGGTTCTTCTCGATGAAGTTCGCAAGCGGCGTCGCGGCGACCAGCATGACGGTCACGGCGGCCAGAACAGCGATGACCATGATCGGCAGATGCGGGGTCATGCCGACGGCGGTGATGATGCTGTCGACCGAGAAGACCAGGTCGAGGATCAGGATCTGCACGATCGCCGAGCCGAAGGTCGTCGTCGCCGAATTGGCGATGAAGTCCTCGTTGTGATCGGTCGGATCGACATTGTGGTGGATTTCCTTCGTCGCCTTCCAGAGCAGGAAAAGACCGCCGGCAATCAGGATCATATCCTTCCACGAGAAGCCGTGGCCGAAGAGTTCGAAGACCGGAGCCGTGAGCTTGACGATCCAGGCGACGGTGCCGAGCAGGGCGAGGCGCATGATCAGCGCCAGGCCGATACCGACCTTGCGGGCCTTTTCACGGTGCTCGGGCGGCAGCTTGTTGGTGAGGATGGAGATGAAGATAAGGTTGTCGATACCAAGAACGACTTCCATGACGACCAGGGTCACCAGCGCCACCCAGGCAGCCGGGTCCTGAACCAGCATCATGATATCTTGCATGAATTGTTTTTCCCTTGCGCCACAGACAGCCGACGCCGAAATCTAGAGTGAAGGCGCTGAGATGCAAGCGCCGCAAGGGGTATACGAAAGCCGGACGGCATTTATTCCGCCGGGTGATGGGGAGAATGAAGCGGGGACGCCGCCGATCCCTCAGGCGGGCTCGTTGTGCTTGGCGCCATAGGCGGCCATGAAGACGCGGATGGCGCCGTCGATGACGCGCTTTCTCTCAGCCTCGGACGGCGGCTCCGGCATGCTGCCGAAGAGGCGGAACTTGAAGAAGCTGCCGCTGGCGAGATCGAGGAACTGCCCGGCTGCCAGATCGACGTCAGCGATCTCGAGCTTGCCCGAGTTCACGTAGCGCGTCAGATACGAGTGCAGCACCGTACGCAGGTTCTCCGGTCCGTTGAAGAAACGCTGACAGAGCTCCGGCATGCGGTCGCGCACGCCAAGAACAGTGCGCATGGCGCTGATCACCTTCTCGCTTGTGATATGCGAGATGAAGCTCAGGCCAAAATCGTGCAGGCCTTCCTCGACATTGTCATGATGTTCGAGAGCGACGCGCAGTGCGGCCACGAAGGCGGCGCGCTCGGTCTCGATCATCGCGGTGAAGAGCTCTTCCTTGTTGGCGAAGTAGACATAGAGAGTGCCCTTCGAGACGCCGGCTTCGCGGGTCACGTCGTTCATGCTCGCTGCGTCGAAACCCATCTTCATGAAGACGCTCTTGGCGCCCTCGAGGATTTGCGTGCGCTTGGCCGGGTCTTCTCCGGCTGCCCAGCGGCCAGTGGCCACGGGCGTTTCGGCGGCTGAAACCTTGGACACTTCGGTCATCTTCTCCTTAACCATTTTTCGCACTTGCGAAGATTCTTTACTAAAATCGAACCGCTCGGTTCGATATGACTTGATATGGATGCAAAAAGGGCCTATGTCAACTGAACCGAACCGTTCAGTTCGATTAAATCTACTTCACAAAGCGGTGTTCGTCTATGTCCAGTCAGAAAACCAATGTTGCGCGCATCGTAAGCGATTCCGCTGAAGCCGAAGCGGCTCAGCCGGAAACTGCAGCCTCCGCGGATACCCCCACCGCGGAGGCTCGCAGTGCTCCCCAGCAGGCGCCAGCACCCGAGGTAAAGGTTGCCGAGCAGCCGCCGGTGAAAAAGAAGCGCAGCCGCGTTCTGCCGATCGTCGCCCTTGCCATTCTCGCCGGTGGCGGCTGGTACGGCTATGAATGGTGGACGAATGGCCGCTTCATGGTCTCGACCGATGATGCCTATATCGAAGGCGATATCGCGACCATCTCGCCGAAGGTCACCGGTTACGTTGCCAAGGTCAATGTCGTTGCCAACCAGCTGGTAAAGGCCGGCGACGTGCTCGCAACGCTCGATAACGGCGACTATCAGAACGCTCTTGATCAGGCCGAAGCGCAGATCGCCACCGAAAAGCTTTCGCTGAGCCGCATCGATGCTCAGGTCGATGGCGCCAAGGCGGCTCTCGCCCAGGCACAGGCACAGAAGGTGTCGCTCGATGCCGCCGTCCGCGGCGCCGAGATCACCCAGAAGCGCCAGAGCGACCTGCAGGCAAAGTCGGTCGGCACCGCTGCCGATCTCGACACCGCCAACATCGCGCTCGATCAGGCCAAGGCAAACCTCGTTGGCGGCGATGCCAACATCAAGTCGGCCGAAGCCAACATCACCATCCTGGAAGCACAGCGCAAGGAAGCCGAAGGTTCGGTCCGTACGCTTGAGCTGCAGCGCGACAAGGCCGCCCGCGACCTGTCGTTCACGATCCTGAAGGCACCGTATGACGGCGTCGTCGGCAATCGCTCGGTTCAGGAAGGCGACCTCGTATCGCCCGGCCAGCGTCTGATGGCGCTCGTCCCGACCCGCCAGCTCTATATCGATGCGAACTTCAAGGAAACGCAGATCCAGCATCTGGTTCCGGGTTCGAAGGTCAATGTCCATGTCGACGCTTATGACGATCACGCGATCGTCGGCACCGTCGAGTCGATCTCGCCGGCCTCCGGCTCGGTCTTCTCGCTGCTGCCGCCTGAGAATGCGACGGGCAACTTTACCAAGATCATCCAGCGCGTGCCGGTTCGCATCGCGCTCCCGCAGGATGCGCTTGATACCGGCCGTCTGCGCGCAGGCCTGAGCGTCGTCGTCGATGTCGACACGCGCACGGCGCCGGACGCACAGCAGGCAAAGTAATCAGCCAGCCGGAGTAAGGCCAATGGCCGCAACCACCACTGCAGGAACCGTTCCCGGCGTAGGAGCCGAGGAACGGATGGACCCGCGCAAGCTCATCGCATTCTTTGCGATGGTGCTCGGCATGTTCATGTCGATCCTCGACATTCAGATCGTCTCGGCCTCGCTCGCTGAAATCCAGGCCGGCCTTTCCGCCGGCTCGGATGAAATCGGCTGGGTGCAGACCTCCTACCTGATCGCGGAAGTCATCATGATTCCGCTGTCGGGTACGCTCGCTCGCATCGTCTCGACGCGTTATCTCTTCGCCTTCTCGGCGGCGGGCTTTACGCTGTCGAGCGTGCTCTGCGCCACGGCGACGAATATCGACCAGATGATCGTCTACCGCGCCATCCAGGGCTTCATCGGCGGCGGCATGATCCCGTCGGTCTTCGCGGCCGCCTTCACGATCTTCCCGCCCTCCAAGCGCAGCGTCGTTTCGCCGATCATCGGCCTGATCGCTACGCTGGCGCCGACGATCGGCCCGACCGTCGGCGGCTATCTCAGCCACGCCTTCTCCTGGCACTGGCTGTTCCTGGTCAACGTCATCCCCGGCATCATCGTCGCGACCGTTACCTGGAACTTCATCGACTTCGACAAGCCGGAACTGTCGCTTCTCAAGAAGTTCGACTGGTGGGGCCTGATCTCGATGGGCGTTTTTCTGGGCGCGCTGGAATATGTGCTCGAGGAAGGCAATTCGAACGACTGGTTCAACGACAACTATATCGTCATCGGTGCAATTGCATCGGCGATCGGCTGCGTGGTCTTCTTCTACAGGGCGTTTACTGTCGATTTTCCGGTCGTTGACTTGAGAGCCTTCGCCAACCGCAACTTCGCTTTCGGCTCGGTCTTCTCTTTCGTCATGGGTATCGGTCTCTACGGCCTGACCTACATCTACCCGGTCTATCTCGGACGCATCCGCGGCTACGACTCGCTGATGATCGGCGAGACGATGTTCGTCTCCGGTCTTGCGATGTTCTTCACCGCGCCGCTCGCCGGACGTCTATCGACGAAGATGGACCTGCGCCTGATGATGGTCATCGGTTTCGTCAGCTTTGCGGCCGGCACCTATATCATGACCGGGCTGACCGATGACTGGGACTTCTACGAACTGCTGATCCCGCAGCTGTTCCGCGGTTTCGGCCTTATGATGTGCATGGTGCCTATCAACAATATCGCGCTCGGCACGATGCCGCCGGCCCGTATGCGGGGCGCCTCAGGTCTCTTCAACCTGACCCGTAACCTCGGTGGTGCCGTCGGTCTTGCGATCATCAATACGGTTCTGACCAACCGCCAGGACGTGCATTACGAGCGCCTGCGCGAGAATATGGACTGGGGCCATCCGGCTGCGATCGACCAATTGAACAACCTGACCGCGCAACTTCAATTCCTACGGGATGGACGGCGCGTCGGTGGCGATCAAGCAGATGGTCGGCATGGCAACCAAGCAGGCAGTCATCCTGTCCTTCAGCGATATCTTCCTGATGCTGACCGTGCTGTTCATGGTCATGGTTCTCGGTGTGGCGATGATTGCCAAGCCTGCGCCGCAAGGCGGCGGAGGCGGTGGCGGCGGCCACTGATCGTCTGGTGTTCGAAATAACGGCCGGCTTGGGAAACCAAAGCCGGCCGTTTTCCGTATATCGTGCATCTCTTTCGACCGGATGCCGCTTCATGCTTCAGTCTTCCGCCAGGGCAATCGCCTGGCTCTGCATCGTCCTGCCCCTATTTGCATCCGCATCCGCGCGGGCGGCCGCCGAGGAGGAGAGGATAGACATCGGCGGCTACAAGCTGAACAGCGTCTTCATCCCGGCTTCCGGCAAGGCAAGGCTGCCGCCGATCGTCTTCATTCATGGCGCCAGCGCCAATCTCTACGACCCGATGCTGTCGTTCCGGGAAAAGCTGGAAGGCAAGGCCGATCTGCTGTTCGTCGATCGTCCGGGCCACGGCCGTTCCGATCGCGGCGGTCCCGAGAACGCCTTTCCGGACGGGCAGGCCGACGCGATTGCGGCGCTGATGAAGAAGCGGGGAATCCGCCGGGCGATCATCGTCAGCCATTCCTTCGGCGGTGCCGTTGCGGCCGCCTTTGCGCTCGATCATCCCGATATGGTCGCCGGTCTGGTGTTCCTGTCGCCGGCCGTCTATCCTTGGCCGGGCGGCATTGCCTGGTACTATGATGCGGCGACCGCGCCGTTGACTGGCCCGCTCTTCAGCGCGCTGGTCGTGCCGCCCGTCGGCCTTGCGATGGTGGATGGTGCGACACGCAGTGTGTTTGCGCCGAACCGGCGGCCTCCTGGGTATATCTCGAAGGCTCGCACGCTTCTCGCCCTGCGCCCGGCCGAGTTTCACAACAACGCCGCTGATGTTGCCAACCTGCTCGAATGGACGAAGAAAGCCTCGCCGCGCTACCGGCAGATCAAGGCGCCGACGATCATCATCACCGGCGACACCGATAGCGTCGTTTCGCCGAAGATCCACTCGGTGCATCTCGCAAAGGATATCCGAGGGGCGCGGCTGATCGTCGTCCGAAACCTCGGCCACAAGTCGGATTACGTCGCAAGCGACCTTGCCGTCGGCGCCATTGAAACGCTGGCTGGCGAGCACCCCAATCTGCGAGGGATCGCGCAGGCGATCGAAGCGCGTATTGCCGGTGACGGCAAGAAATAATCCATGTTTTTCAAACGCGGCCAGATGAGTTTCGGTCGATCCGGCATTTTCTGATTTACGTACATCAGAATTGGCGGTAAAGGCTTCGTCAGGAGGAGCGATGAAGCCTACGGTTCACGATATCGCCGCGCATGCGGGGGTCAGCCTTGCGACTGTCGATCGCGTGCTGAACCAGCGCCCTGGCGTGCGCCATGTGACGCGCGAGAAGGTGGAAAACGCCATTCGCGAGATCGGCTATGTCAGGGATGTGGCGGCCGCCAACCTCGCCAAGGGCCGCACCTATCCGCTGGTCTTCATCCTTCCGGCATCCGACAATTCCTTCATGCATGGGCTGACCGGCGAGATCCGCGAGGCCGTTGCCCGCGCTCCAGTCGAGCGCACGCAGATCCAGACCATCGAGGTTCCGGCCTTCGATCCGGCCGCACTGGTCGAAGCGCTGCGGAAGCTCGCTGCCGAACGGCCTGCCGGCATCGCGCTTGTGGCGACCGATGCGCCTGAGGTTGCCGAGGCAGTCGATGCACTGGTGCGCGATGGCATTCCCGTCGTGACCCTGGTTTCCGACCTCACGGGCTCGCTCCGCCATCACTATGCCGGTGTCGATAACATCGCAGCCGGGCGCACGGCGGCTCGCCTGCTTGGCCGTTTCCTCGGTGGCGCCAAGGGCGAGATTGCGGTGCTCGCCGGCTCCATGCTGGTGCGCGACCATCGCGAACGTCTGGAAGGTTTCGCTGCGCTGATGGCGCGGGAGTTTCCCGGCCTTTCCATCCTGCCCGTCATCGAGGGGCGCGACGATCCTGAAATGGCGCATATGCTGGTTTCGGATGCGCTTTCGAAGAATGATCGCATTGTCGGCATATACAGCTTGGGCGCCGGTAACCGCGGCCTGATCAGGGCGCTGAAGGCCAAGAGCGCCGGGCGGCAGGTCACTGTCGTTGCCCATGAACTCACGCCGCATACGCGGGCGGCATTGATCGACGGAACGATTGACGCAGTTCTCAATCAGGATGCCGGTCATGAGGTGCGCAGCGCCATTCGCGTCTTGAAGGCGAAGGCCGACGGGCTTGCCGTCATCGATGCGCAGGAGCGCATCCGCCTCGATATCTTTTTGAAAGACAACCTGCCGTAACGGCAAAGGGAGAACGACATGTATCTGGGTCTCGATCTCGGAACTTCGGGCGTCAAGGCGATGCTCATCGACGGCGATCAGAAGATTATCGGTTCGGCCAACGGATCGCTGGACGTTTCGCGTCCGCATTCCGGCTGGTCCGAACAGGATCCGGCGCACTGGATCCGCGCGACCGAAGAAGCGGTTGCCGGTCTGAAGGCCAAGCATCCGAAGGAGCTTGCGGCGGTCAGGGGTATCGGCCTTTCCGGCCAGATGCATGGCGCGACGCTGCTCGATGCCGACGACAAGGTGCTGCGGCCCTGCATTCTCTGGAACGATACGCGCAGCTATCATGAAGCCGCGGCGCTCGACGCCGATCCGCGCTTCCGCAAGCTGACCGGCAACATCGTCTTCCCGGGCTTCACCGCGCCGAAGCTCGTCTGGGTCGCCAAGAACGAGCCGGAGATCTTCGCCAAGGTCGCCAAGGTTCTGCTGCCGAAGGATTATCTGCGCCTGTGGCTGACCGGCGAGCATATTTCGGAAATGTCGGATTCGGCCGGTACGTCTTGGCTCGATACCGGCAAGCGCGCCTGGTCTTCGGAACTCCTGGCCGCAACGGGCCTCGATGAAAAGCAGATGCCGTCGCTTGTCGAAGGTACTGAGCAGGCGGGCAAGCTGCGAAGCGAGCTGTCGTCTAAGTGGGGCATTACCGGAGACGTTGTCGTTGCCGGTGGGGCAGGGGACAATGCGGCCTCGGCCTGCGGCATGGGTACGGTCAGCCACGGCGCGGCCTTCGTTTCTCTCGGCACATCGGGCGTGCTCTTCGCCGCCAACGGCTCTTACCTGCCGAAGCCGGAAAGCGCCGTTCATGCGTTCTGCCACGCGCTTCCCAACACCTGGCACCAGATGGGCGTCATCCTCTCGGCCACTGACGCGCTGAACTGGCATTCGCATGTGACCGGCAAGTCTGCCGCCGATCTGACCGGCGAACTCGGCGAGACCCTGAAGGCGCCGTCGGGCGTCACCTTCCTTCCCTATCTCTCCGGTGAACGTACGCCGCACAATGATGCTGTCATCCGCGGCGCCTTCATCGGCCTCGAGCATGAAAGCAGCCGCGCCGTTCTGACCCAGGCGGTTCTCGAAGGCGTGTCCTTTGCGATCCGCGACAATCTCGAAGCGTTGCGTTCGGCCGGTACCGATATCGCCCGTGTGACGGCGATCGGCGGCGGTTCGCGCTCGCGCTACTGGCTGGCCTCGATCGCAACGGCGCTCGGCGTTCCCGTCGATCTCCCGGCGGACGGCGATTTCGGCGCGGCGTTTGGCGCTGCCCGTCTCGGCTTGATTGCGGCGACCGGTGCGGATCCGGTCGCAGTCTGCACGCCGCCGGAGACGGATGGGACGATCGAGCCGGTTACCGAGCTGAGCGGCGCCTATGAGGATGCCTACAAGCGCTACCGCGCGCTCTATCCGGCGATCAAGTCGCTGGCGCATTGAGAACCTGAGCCGGCGGCCCCCTCATCCGCCTGCCGGCACCTTCTCCCCGCTGGGGAGAAGGGGATTTGCAACAGCCGCCTCATTTCCCTTCTCCCCTCGGGGAGAAGGTGGCCCGGAAGGGTCGGATGAGGGGGCCGCACGCTACAACGAACAAGATTGACCAACCCAAGGAGGACCAACATGAGCACCGGATTTTTCGGCGATATTCAGAAGATCAAGTATGAAGGCCCGGAGAGCACCAATCCGCTCGCCTTCCGTCATTACAACAAGGACGAAGTCGTTCTCGGCAAGCGCATGGAAGACCATCTGCGCTTTGCGATCGCCTATTGGCACACCTTCACCTGGCCGGGCGGCGACCCCTTCGGCGGCCAGACCTTCCTGCGCCCGTGGTTCGAAGACACGATGAAGGCTGCGAAGCTGAAGGCTGATGTTGCCTTCGAATTCTTCTCGCTGCTTGACGCACCCTATTACTGCTTCCACGACGCCGACGTGCGCCCCGAAGGTCAGAACTTTGCCGAGAACACCAAGAACCTGAACGAGATCGTCGATTACTTCGCCGAGAAGCAGGCCGCGACCGGCACCAAGCTGCTCTGGGGTACGGCGAACCTGTTCTCCAACCGCCGCTACATGTCCGGCGCTGCGACCAATCCGGATCCGGATGTCTTCGCTTTTGCTGCGGCAACCGTGAAGACCTGCATTGATGCGACGCAGAAGCTCGGCGGCGAGAACTACGTTCTCTGGGGTGGCCGCGAAGGCTACGAAACGCTGCTCAACACCGACCTGAAGCGCGAGCTCGATCAGCTCGGCCGCTTCCTCAATCTCGTCGTCGAGTACAAGCACAAGATCGGCTTCAAGGGCACGATCCTGATCGAGCCGAAGCCGCAGGAGCCGACCAAGCACCAGTACGACTACGACGTCGCGACCGTCTACGGCTTCCTGAAGAAGCACGGTCTCGAGAACGAAGTGAAGCTCAACATCGAGCAGGGCCATGCGATCCTCGCCGGCCATTCCTTCGAGCACGAGCTGGCGCTGGCCAACGCGCTCGGCATCTTCGGCTCGATCGACATGAACCGCAACGACTACCAGTCCGGATGGGATACCGACCAGTTCCCGAACAACGTTCCGGAAATGGCGCTCGCCTATTACCAGGTTCTGCAGGCAGGCGGCTTCACCACCGGCGGCACGAACTTCGACGCGAAGCTGCGCCGTCAGTCGCTCGATCCGGCAGACCTGCTGATCGGCCATATCGGCGGCATGGATTGCTGCGCTCGTGGCCTCAAGGCTGCTGCGAAGATGGTCGAAGACAAGGCTCTCTCGCTGCCGCTCGCAGACCGCTACGCCGGTTGGGATTCGGCCGAAGGGCAGAAGCTCTTCCGCGGCGAGTATTCGCTCGGTGAAATCACCAGCTGGGTCGAAGGCAAGGACGTCAATCCGCAGCCGCGCTCGGGCAAGCAGGAACATCTCGAAAACGTCGTCAACCGTTACGTCTGATCGACAGCTTATCGAAATACAGGCCGGGGAGCGCAAGCTTCCCGGCTTTTTCACGCGTGGATTTTGTCACTGAGACAACCCGAAGGCGACGAGCTGCTGGCTGAGGCGGCGGGTGTCGTAAGGCTTGGGGAAGAACACGCCGCGGATCGGCATCTCCACTTCCTGCTCACGGATATGGCCGGAGGTGATGATGATCTCGATCGGCGGCCAGCGGTCGCGGATCGCTGCGGCCAGCATCATGCCATCCATGCTGCCCGGCATATCGATATCGGTGAAGACGATGCGGATATCGGCCCGTGCCTCCAGGATGCGTACCGCCTCATCCGCATCCGCAGCCTCGATCGCCTCGAAACCGGCCTCCTCGACGAGATCGACTGCCATCATCCGCTGTAGCGGTTCATCTTCGACCACGAGGACAGCAGGCCTTTGGGCTGCATAACCTTCCCTCATGTCATTCGGTCCTTTGCATCTGCGAGAGAGACGCGGACATGCTGACCGAGAAGCCATCGGGGCCGTAGCGGCTTTCCGTTCCGCCGGAGCCGATCAGTCCCATCTTGATCAGTTTGGAGCCGAAGCCCTTTTTGGTCGGTTCGCCGACAGCAGGGCCGCCCTCTTCACGCCAGGTGAGGTGGAAGGTAGCCGCCTCGCCGCGGCCTTCAATGGTCCAGCGCACATAAACTTTACCGCCCTCGGCAGAGAGCGATCCGTATTTGATGGCATTGGTCGCCAGTTCGTGCAGCAGCAGCGAGAGCGAAAGCGACCCCTTGGCGCCAAGCGCCAGGCTTGGTCCTTCCATCGAAACCTGCTCGCCGACGCCGAGCGGTTCGACGGCCCGGGCGGCGAGATCGTGGACACTGGCACTCAGCCAGTTGTCCTGCAGGAGTATGTCGTGGGCGCTGCTGAGGGCATGCAGCCGCCGCTCGAAATTCTCGACATGCTCGCGTTCGGCCACTGGGCGTAGCGTTTGCGTGGCGATCGCCTGGATCATGGCAAAGGTGTTCTTGAGCCGGTGGTTGATCTCGCGGTTCAAGAGGTCCTGTTCGGCCTCGGCGCGCACCCGGGCAATGGCGATCTGGATACGGTCGCCGAAGCTGCGCACGAAGGACACTTCCTCGCCCGTCCACTCGTAGGGATGATCGTGATGCACGAAGACGACGAGGCTGAAGCGGCCGTGATCGAAGATCGGCACGTTGACGAGCACGCGGATATCGATCGCAAGCAGCTGCTCGGCATTGCCATCGGTGCGCGGATCGTTGCTGACATCCTCGATGATGACGGTTTCGCCGAGTTTCAGATCGTCGATGAAGCTGCCGTAGTCGCGGAAATGGTGGAGGCCGGCAAGCGACGTGACGCCCGGCGCACACCATTCCGGCTGCATCAGTACGGTTTCGCTGCCGGCATCGACGACGCCAAAGCCGGCGCGGCTGGCATCGAGCGCCTTGGCCATCAGATCGGCCGCGGCGATCGCCATCGATTCCACGTCGTCGAGGTCGCGCAGCCGGTCACCGAGATCAAGCAGCGCCTGAACGCGGGCGGCGGCCCGCCGTTCGATGGTCACGTCCTGCACCGTCCCGCGCAGAAGCGCCGGCCGGCCATCCGTCGTTGCCATGAAAGCGGCATGACGCGAGATCCAGCGGGTACCGCGATGCTCGGTGTTGATGCGGTATTCGACATCGAGGGCGGCGCTGCCGTCCGCCCGCGTCGATGCGGAGGAGCGGATATCCTGATCATCCGGGACGACCATGTCTTCGAAGATCGAGGCCGGGTAGCTGTCGGCCACCGGCACGTCGAAGATGCGGCAGAATTCCGGGGAGACGCGCATCTGGCCGCTGGCAATATCGAGCTCGAACGTGCCGACACGTCCGGCCTCTTGCGCAGCCATGCTCTGTTGCGCCGTAGAGCGCATCGTCGAGCTGATATGCTTCTGGCGGCGGAAGAGCTCGTCCTTGCGGCTCGATATGCGGCGGGCCTCCAGAAGGGCGGCCACCTGCCGCGACAGGGCCTGGAGGATCTTCAGCTGGTCAGGCGTCAAGCCTTCGGGGCGCGGGACGGTGTCGATGACGCAGAGCGTGCCGATGATCGTGCCGTCATAGGTGACGAGCGGTGCGCCGGCGTAGAAGCGGATGCTGGGTGGCGCGGTGACCAGCGCGTTCGTCCGCGTCCGTTCGTCTTTCGTGAGATCTGTGATGACAAGCGGTTGCGGGCTTGAGAGTGCGTGGGCGCAGACGGATTGATCGATGGGGGTCTCGCAGGCTTCGAAGCCGACCTTTGCCTTGAACCATTGCCTGTCGGCGCCGACAAGGCTGATCAGGGCAACCGGCGTGCGACAGGCCGAGGAGGCGACGAAGACGATGTCGTCGAATTCGGGCTCGGGAGCGGTGTCGAGAATGTCGAATGCCTCGAGCGCCTCAAGGCGTTTCTGGTCCTCGATGACGGCTGGATCGGACGTCGGCGACACTGAATCTATGGGTCCCATGTTCATCTTAGCGATCAATGATGTAGGCGGTCGGTTGATTTTTCCAGCGACGGAAACGCCGATGACCAAAATAAGTCCGGGATAGAATGAAGCTGCCGCAAACGCGGACTTTTCAGCTGAGCTGGACGCCAGCTGCCGGTGCAAACCACAAATCTCAGATTGTGCAGCCGGCGTCCGGCAAGGCAACGGCCTGGGGCGGGAATTGTTCCGCCCGGGTTAGCGTCTTTGCCAGTTTTTCGGCGGCGCGGAGACGGAGTTGCGGACGACGAGATCGGGGCGCAGCAGGATTTCCGTTTCGGCCGGCCGGCCATCGCCGAGAAGCTCCAGCAGCAGTGCCATCGCCTGCTTGCCGATCGCCGTGCGCGGCTGGCGGATGGTGGTCAGCGATGGGCTCATGAACACGGCCTGCGGCACGTCGTCGAAGCCTGTCACCGAGAAGTCGCGCGGGATATCGTAGCCGCGGGCATTGAGGCCGATCATCACGCCGATCGCCGTCTGGTCGTTGACGCACATGAAGGCGGTCGGCAGCGTGTCGCGCATGAAGAGTTGCTCGACGGCGTGGCGGCCGCTTTCGATGGTGCCGTCGCCTTCGAGAACGATCCGCGTTTCCTTCGGCACACCGGCTGCATCGAGCCCGGCTTCGTAGCCCTCGCGACGGCGGGTATAGGCAAGGCGGGTGCGCGAATCGCCGATGAAGGCGATCTTGCGGTGGCCTTCGGCAAGCAGCAGATCGACCGCCTTGCGGGCACCCTCGGTATCGTCGACGCCGACATAGGGAATGCCGCCGTTGAAGACCGGTTCGAAGACGCCGACGCTCGGCGGCAACCGTGCCGTCATCGTCTGGTGGCCGAAGGGCAGGATGCCGGTGAAGAGGATCAGGCCGGCCGCCTGGTTCGAGTTGAAGAATTTCAGATATTCGAGGCCGCGCTGGGCGTCGTTCTGGGTGTGGCCGATCAGGATGCCGTAGCCATGGGCGCGGGCTTCGTTCTCCAGGCCGACGAGAATGTTGGAGAAATTCGGGTCACCGATATCGGGTGCCACGACCAGGATCATATTGGAACGGCCAAGCCGCAGGCTGCGCGCCATGGCGTTGGTCGTATAGCCGGTAATGGCGATCGCCTGGTTGACCTTCAGCCGCGTCGAGTTCGCAACTTTCTCCGGCGTATGGATCGCACGGGACACGGTCGCGATGGAAACCTCGGCGATCCGGGCGACGTCTTCGATCGTTGCAGGCGTGGAATTCGACACTGGGGGCTCTGCCATGGGGCTGTCTTCGCCGCGACACTACACAGACTTGCTAATCCGTCAAAGCGGGCTTTCGCCAGATTTGTGCATATCCATGATGTAAACCTTTACATGGCCGATGTAAAGGTTTACACAAATGCTCAAGCGGTCGGGAGCCGCAGGGAGGAAATGATGAATCTGGAGACGGCCGAGACCGCACCCGTGGTGCTGTCCGCAAAGCGAATCTGTAAATCCTTCAATGGGGTACAGGTCCTCTTCAGCGTCAATTTCGATCTCCGCGCCGGTGAAGTTCATGCCCTGATGGGCGAGAATGGTGCCGGGAAATCCACTCTCGTCAAAGTTCTCTCCGGTTTCGAGCAGCCGACCTCCGGCGAAATCCTTCTCGACGGCAAGCCGATCGTGCTGCCGCCGAACGGTGGCGCCGAGGCGCTCGGCATCGTCATCATCCACCAGGAATTCAATCTCGCGGAACATCTGACCGTCACCGAGAGCCTGTTCCTCGGCCGTGAAGTGACGCATTTCGGTGTGCTCGACCGGCGCTACATGCGCAAGGAAACGCGCCGCGTGCTGGATATGCTCGGTTCGCATGTCGATGAAGACGCGCTGATCAGCACGCTGTCGATCGCCGACAAGCAGATGGTCGAGATCGCCAAGGCAATCAGCCGTGATGCGCGCGTCGTCTTCATGGACGAGCCGACCGCTGTTCTGTCGCGCGAGGAAACCAATATCCTCTTCGAACAGGTCCGCAAGCTGCGCGACAAGGGCACCAGCTTCGTCTTCGTCTCGCACAAGCTCGATGAAGTCATGGAACTGACCGACCGGGTCACCGTACTGCGCGACGGCCAGTGGGTGAAGACGGCGCCGACCTCGATCCTTGACGGCGAGTCGATCGCCCAGCTGATGGTCGGGCGCGAGCTTTCCAGCCTCTATCCGGCGAAGGTCGAGCCGAATGTGGATGAAGAAGTCGTCCTGCAGGTCACCGGCGTTTCGACCGGTTATGTCCAGGACGCAAGCTTCGAAGTGCGCAAGGGCGAAGTGATCGGCTTCTCAGGCCTGATCGGTTCTGGCCGCACCGAGCTGATGGAAGCGATTGCCGGCCTGCGGTCACGCACGGCCGGTGAGGTGGTTATCAAGGGCGATACCATTGCCTCCGGCGACGTTCACGCCGCCAATCGCGCCGGTCTTGCCTACATGACCAAGGACCGCAAGTCGAAGGGACTGCTGCTGCGCTCCAACATGGTCACCAACCTGACGCTGCAATCGCTTGGACAGCATGTGGCGCACGGCTATCTCAGCCCCAACAGCGAGGCGGCGGCCCTTGCCAAGGCGAAGCGGCGCTTCGACATCCGCGTGCGCGATGCCAATATCGTTGCCGGCCGCATGTCGGGCGGGAACCAGCAGAAGCTGCTGCTCGCCAAGGTGATGGAGACCGAGCCCGATATCATCATCATCGACGAGCCGACGCGCGGCATCGATGTCGGCACCAAGCAGCAGATCTATCATTTCATTTCGGCGCTGGCCCGCGATGGCCGGTCGATCATCGTCGTCTCGTCGGAAATGCCTGAGGTCATCGGCCTCTGCACGCGGGTCTGTGTCATGCGCGAGGGGCGCATTGTCGGCGTGCTCGAGGGCGACGAGATCTCGGAACAGGAAATCATGCGCTATGCCGCGGGGCTGAAGAGGAAGGCCGCCTGACAGTTTCAGGCGCCGCATCGCTTCGCGGTTTCAACGATAAGATACCCACAGGGTTTGGGTCGGGAGGTTGGTTTTGACTACTGATATCAACGAGGAGACCAGGCAGATCCGGCGCCGCTCCTGGCGGGATGTCGATCTGCGCGCAGTGGCGCCGTTCGCAGCCTTGATCCTGCTTTTGATCGTCGGCGCGCTCGTCAACCCGAACTTCATCGGCATCACCAATCTCGCCAATGTCGCGACCCGCTGTGCGTTCATCGCCATCATCGCCGTCGGCGCAACCTTCGTCATTTCGGCCGGCGATCTCGATCTTTCCGTCGGCTCGATGGTGGCCTTCGTCGCCAGCCTGATGATCCTGCTGCTCAATTCGGGCGTCATTGCCGATCCGACAATGATGCTTGTCGTCGCCGTCGTCTTTGCTGTTGTTGCCGGTGCGCTCTGTGGACTTGCGAACGGCCTCATCACCACGGTCGGCAAGATCGAACCGTTCATCGCGACGCTCGGCACCATGGGCATTTACCGCGGCTTGACCACCTGGCTGTCGCAGGGCGGCGCCATCACGCTGCGCTCGCCGGAAATCCAGACGCTCTACCGTCCGGCCTATTTCGGCAGCATTCTCGGCGTGCCAGTTCCGATCGTGGTGATCCTCGCGGTCACTGCCGTCGCCGCCTTCATTCTCTATCGCACGCGCTATGGCCGCCATGTCGTCGCCGTCGGTTCGAACAGCGATGTGGCGCGCTATTCCGGCATCGCCGTCAATCGCGTCCGCACCATCGCCTTCGTCATCCAGGGTCTCTGCGTGGCGATTGCCGTGCTGCTCTACGTGCCGCGTCTCGGCTCCACATCCGCGACAACGGGCATCCTCTGGGAGCTGCAGGCGATCACCGCCGTCGTTGTCGGCGGCACGGCGCTGAAGGGCGGGGCAGGGCGCGTCTGGGGCACGATCTGCGGCGCCTTCATTCTCGAACTCGTCGGCAACATCATGCTGCTGTCGAACTTCATCAGCGAATATCTCATCGGTGCGATCCAGGGCGCGATCATCATCATCGCCATGCTGGTGCAGCGCTCTCTGGTCCGGAAGGCATAACGGACCTCAACAGGAATTGGCCGGGCTCACAGGGCGTCCGGTTCACGGGTAGGAAAGTCCCTGAAGTTATGTTGGGAGGAGAATAGCATGCGCAAACTCATGTTGGGTCTTGCCGTTGCGGCCGTCGCTGTGGCGGGTTCCGCATACGCACAGGACAAGAAGTTCACCATCGGCGTGTCCATTCCGGCCGCTGACCATGGCTGGACCTCGGGTGTGGTCTTCCATGCCGAACGTGTCGCCAAGAAGCTGATGGAAGAACATCCGGGCCTGAACGTCATCGTCAAGACCTCGCCGGATGCCGCAAGCCAGGCAAACGCGGTGCAGGACCTCGATACGCAGGGTATCGACGCTCTCGTCATCCTGCCGTCGGATCCGGATCCGCTGGTCAATGCCATCAAGGAAGTCAAGGGCAAGGGCAAGTATGTCGCTCTCGTCGACCGTGCACCGTCCACCAACGACGACTCGGTTCGTGACCTCTACGTTGCCGGTAACAACCCGGCGCTCGGCGAAGTCGCCGGCAAGTACATTGCCGCTCAGACGCCGGATGCACAGGTCGTCGTTATCCGCGGTCTGCCGATCCCGATCGATCAGCAGCGCCAGGACGGCTTCGACAAGGGTATTGCAGGCTCCAACGTCAAGGTTCTCGACCGCCAGTACGGCAACTGGAACCGCGACGATGCCTTCAAGGTAATGCAGGACTATCTGACGAAGTACCAGAAGATCGACGTCGTATGGTGCCAGGACGACGACATGGCTGTCGGCGTTCTCCAGGCCATCGAGCAGGCCAAGCGCACCGACATCAAGTATGTCGTCGCCGGTGCAGGCTCCAAGGACATGATCAAGAAGGTCATGGACGGCGACAAGATGATCCCGGTCGACGTTCTCTATCCGCCGGCAATGGTCGGTACGGCTATGGAACTGACGGCTGCCGGTCTCTACGACCAGGTACCGGTTCGCGGCACCTTCGTTCTTGATGCGACGCTGGTCACCAAGGACAATGCCAAGGACTTCTATTTCCCGGATTCTCCGTTCTGATCATTCGTATCGGATGCGCCCATTCGAAAGGATGGGCGCATTTTTTATGTCTTCAGGTTGCATGCGGACGAATTTGCGGCACGTACCTCTTGCAGCTGTCGGTGAGGCGTGTTTAGTTCGCCTACCGTTTGACTTCCGGCTTTCCAGCCACATCTGCCGCAAGTGCGTGGAGGCGCCTTGCTTCCGCCAGAAGCGTGTTGAAGACTACCATAAACGTTTACGGTCGCTAATCAGGGAGGATTTCTGACATGAAGACGATCAAGGGGCCAGGCCTGTTCCTAGGCCAGTTCGCAGGCGATACCGCGCCTTTCAACTCATGGGATGCAATCACCAAATGGGCGGCCGACATCGGCTACAAGGGCGTGCAGGTTCCGACCTGGGCAAGCCAGCTCATCGATTTGAAGAAGGCTGCTTCTTCCAAGGATTATTGCGACGAGTTTGCCGGCAAGGCGCGTGAAAACGGCGTCGAGATCACCGAACTGTCGACACATCTGCAGGGCCAGCTGGTTGCCGTTCATCCGGCCTATGACGAAGCCTTCGACGGCTTTGCGGCACCCGAAGTGCGCGGCAATCCGAAGGCGCGTCAGGAATGGGCTGTCGAGCAGGTCAAGATGGCGCTGACGGCGTCGAAGCATCTCGGCATCAAGGCGCATGCGACCTTCTCGGGCGCGCTTGCCTGGCCGTTCATCTATCCCTGGCCGCAGCGCCCGGCCGGTCTCGTCGAGACCGCCTTCGACGAGCTTGCCAAGCGCTGGACGCCGATCCTCAACCATGCCGAAGATTGCGGCGTCGACGTCTGCTACGAAATCCATCCGGGCGAAGACCTGCATGACGGCGTCACCTTCGAGATGTTCCTGGAGCGCGTGAAGAACCACAGCAGAGCCAACATGCTCTACGATCCCTCGCACTACGTTCTGCAGTGCCTGGATTACCTCGACAACATCGACATCTACAAAGACCGGATCAAGATGTTCCACGTCAAGGATGCCGAGTTCAACCCGACCGGCCGCCAGGGCGTTTACGGCGGCTATCAGGGCTGGGTCGAGCGTGCCGGCCGCTTCCGCTCGCTGGGCGACGGCCAGGTCGATTTCGGCGCCGTCTTCTCGAAGATGACCGCCAACAATTTCGATGGCTGGGCCGTGGTCGAATGGGAATGCGCGCTGAAGCATCCAGAAGACGGTGCCCGTGAAGGCGCCGAATTCGTCAAGGCGCACATCATCCGCGTTACCGAGAAGGCGTTCGACGACTTCGCCGGCAGCGGCACCGACCAGGCAGCCAACCGGCGCATGCTGGGGATTTAATTTTTCTCCCCTTCTCCCCCGCGGGGAGAAGGTGGCCCGTAGGGTCGGATGAGGGGGCCAGTGACGCCTTCGCTTGCCGCTCAGGCGCTCGCTACGCTCACCCCCCGCATCTGTCCTTCGGACATCTTCTCCCCGCTGGGGGAGAAGGGAAGAGCACCGATTGAGGAGGACACAATGGCAATCGAAGCATCAAACGAACAGACCCGCGAGCCGCGCATCCGGCTCGGCATGGTCGGCGGCGGGGCTGGCGCATTCATCGGCGCGGTACACCGCATGGCCGCCCGTCTCGACGATCAATATGAACTGATCGCCGGCGCTTTGTCGTCGACGCCGGAAAAGGCGCAAGCCTCCGGCCGCGATCTCGGTCTCGATCCGTCGCGCACCTATTCCAGCTATCGCGAGATGGCGATCCGCGAAGCGAAGCTGAAGAACGGTATCGAGGCCGTCTCGATCGTCACGCCGAACCATGTGCATTACGACGCTGCCAAGGAATTCCTGCGCCGCGGCATCCATGTCATCTGCGACAAGCCGCTGACGTCGAACCTTGCCGATGCCAAGAAGCTGAAGAAGATCGCCGACGAAAGCGGCGCGCTCTTCATCCTGACGCATAATTACACCGGCTATCCGATGGTCCGCCAGGCGCGCGAAATGGTCGCCAATGGCGAGCTCGGCGATATCAGGCTGGTTCAGGCTGAATATCCGCAGGACTGGCTGACCGAGGCCGTCGAACAGCAGGGCGCCAAGCAGGCCGTCTGGCGCACCGATCCGGCGCAGTCGGGTGCAGGTGGCTCGACGGGTGATATCGGCACGCATGCCTATAATCTCGGCTGCTTCGTTTCCGGCCTGGAGCTCGACAGCCTCGCCGCCGATCTCGACAGCTTCGTAGAGGGACGCCGTCTTGACGACAACGCGCATGTGATGCTGCGCTACAAGGCGAAGGGCAAGGAAAAGCCGGCCAAGGGCATGCTCTGGTGCAGCCAGGTGGCGCCGGGCCACGAAAATGGTCTGAAGGTTCGCGTCTACGGTACCAAGGGCGGTCTCGAATGGGTTCAGGCCGATCCGAACTACCTGTGGTTCACTCCCTTCGGCGAGCCGAAGCGGCTGATCACCCGCAATGGCGCCGGGTCGGGCGCGGCAGCGGCGCGCGTTTCGCGCGTTCCGTCCGGTCATCCGGAAGGCTATCTCGAAGCCTTCGCGACGATCTATACCGAGGCAGCGCTTGCTATCAACGCTGCCAAGAAGGGCAAGCCGGTCGACAAGGCCGTGGTTTACCCGACCGTTGATGACGGCGTGAAGGGCGTAGCCTTCGTCGAAGCCTGCGTCGCCTCGTCGAAGAAGAACGGCGGCTGGGTCAAGGTCTAATCCTGGACCCCATAGCTGATCATTTGAGCGCATTCCCTCCAATCTTAGGGAATGCGCTCATTCGCGTTTAAGGGGATTATGAAAAAAGAAGGGCGCAACCATTTCGGGAGGCCCGATGACATTCTCTGCCCGCTATCTGACGTGCATTCTGGCGCTTGCCGCGCTTCCTGCTTCGGCGCAGCAGGCTTTCATGCCCGGCGTAAGAGTACCCGGCACCATCAACATCCAGTCCAGCCTGTCGATGACCGTTCCGGCCGATATGAGTATGAACCCGGCAGAGCAGATCGAGGTGGCGCAGAAGGCGTTCTACGCGATGGCGCAGCGCCAGTGCCAGCTGGTGCTCGATACTCTCGGCGAGACCTGCCAGGTCACCAATCTCACCAATAATGCGGATTTGAACCGTTCCGGCGGCAGCTTCATCAGTGTGCGCGGCACGGTCACCATGGCGGTGAAGCTGAAGAATAGCGCGCAGAAGCCGTGATCTCTGCCGGCTGAAGCGCGCGCCTCAGCCAGACAGGATTGCCGGTCAGGCTGCGATGGCAGCCTGCTTGCGCTTCAAGAGCGCATCGACGCTGTAGGGACCGGCGCCGGCAGTGACGAAATACAGCATGACGAAGCAGAACAGGATCGCGGCGACGCCGCCGTTCTGGGCCGGATAGAAGCTCTTCGGCGCATGGGCGATGAAATAGGCGAAGGCCATCAGGCCCGAGAGAACAAAGGCTGCGGCGCGCGTCTTGAAGCCGATCAGCACCAGGAAGCCGAGCACGAGCTCCAGCATGCCGGCGATCCAGGACATCGAGCCGACGGGCGGCACGCTCGCGGCGGCGGGGAAATGCAGGATTTTCTGCGTTCCATAGCTGAAGAGCACGAGCGACGAGACGATGCGCAGCAGGCTGAGAAGATGGGGCTGTAGCAGGTGGATGGAGGCGAGCATCGGGTTCCTTTCGTTGTAATCTCCCATTCCGCTCTCACCCGGCATACCGCCGATCTCAAGTCACGTCTTCTGACATCAGCGTTATCGCGTTGCGAGCAGCGCGGGCCTTCGACCGGCACACGCCTTGATTTGACCCATTTGCCCGCCTAGATTGAAGCCATCCGCAATACCAACAGGATGTGTGCCACCATGGATTTCACCCAGATCGCAATGCCGTCTCGCCTTGCCATCCGGGAGTTCTCTATCCATGCCTGCCTCCATTACCATTTCCAATCTTTCGTGGTCGACGCCTGACGGCCGGCCGCTTCTCTCCAATCTCGATCTGAGTTTCGGTGCCGAGCGCACCGGGCTTGTCGGCCGCAACGGCGTCGGCAAGACGACGCTCTTGAAGCTGGTGGCCGGCGAGTTGCAGCCGTCATTGGGCAGCATCGCTTTCGACGGACGCTTCGGCATTCTCCGCCAGGCGGTGCAGATCGATGCGGGAGCCGCGATTGCCGATCTCTTTGCGGTGCGTGATACGCTCGCGATCCTCGAACGCGCCGAGCGCGGCGAGGCGACCGGTGAGGAACTGGCTCATGCCGACTGGACGCTGGAAGCCCGCCTGGCTTCGGCGCTTGAGCGCGTCGGGCTTGAGGCGACGCCCGGGACGCCGCTGTCATCGCTTTCCGGCGGTCAGCGAACACGAGCTGGGCTGGCGGCTTTGGTGTTTGCCGAACCTGATTTCCTCATCCTCGACGAACCGACCAACAATCTGGACCGCGAGGGCCGGGAAGCGGTAATCGCGTTGCTGCGCGATTGGCGCGGTGGGGCGCTTGTTGTCAGCCATGACCGCGAGTTGCTGGAGGCGATGGATGCGATCGTCGAGCTGACAACGCTTGGCGCCAGGCGCTATGGCGGCGGCTGGACCGCTTTTCAGGAACGCAAGGCACTTGAGCTTGCTGCCGCCGAACACGATCTCGCCGATGCTGAAAAGCGTGTCGACGACGTCAATCGCAGCGCCCAGCTTGCCGCCGAACGACAGGCGCGCAGTGATCGCGGTGGCCGGATCAAGGCGGCGCGCGGCGACATGCCCCGTATTGTTGCCGGAGGGCTGAAACGCAAGGCGGAGAACACCCGCGGCGACCGGGTTCGCCTCGGCGAGAAGCGGCGGGAGCAGGCGCTTGATGAGGCGACGTCAGCACGCGGCAGGATCGAGGTCCTGCAGCCTTTTACCGTCAGGCTCGAGCCGACAGGCCTGCCCGCCTCACGCGTAGTGCTGCGGCTCAATGGTGTGACGGCCGGCTACGATTCGGAACGGCCGGTTCTTCACAACCTCTCGCTTGCGCTGACGGGGCCTGAAAGGGTCGCGATCACGGGGCCGAACGGATCGGGCAAGACGACGCTGCTGGCGTTGGTCACAGGTGCGCTTGTTCCCTGGCAGGGGACGGTCTCCGTTCTGGTCGCGCATGTGTTCTTCGACCAGAGCGTCAGCCTGCTCGATCCAAGGCTCAGCGTCCGGGAGAACTTCCGTGCCCTCAATCCGGGCGCGGACGAGAATGCCTGCCGGACGGCGTTGGCGCGGTTCATGTTCAGGGCGGATGCAGCGCTGCAGCAGGTTTCGACCCTAAGCGGCGGGCAGTTGCTCCGGGCCGGCCTCGCCTGCGTGCTCGGCGGGCGGAAGCCGCCGCAACTGCTGATCCTCGATGAGCCGACCAATCATCTCGATATCGATTCGATCGCTGCGGTGGAGGCTGGCCTGTCCGCCTATGACGGCGCGCTTCTGGTCGTTAGTCATGACGAGGTGTTCCTGGAAAATATCGGCATCACCAGGCGGATCATGATGCCTTCGGGCACCACTGTGCTTTGACGGCGGTGACATGGCATGGGAACGTCGCCTTCCGGCAGGAATCTATCTGCAACGTTGCAGTTTTGACATTCAGACCCTGTACAAGGCATTCCGGCTTGGCTAAACCGCCGCCAACGATGGCCGCGCCGGCCGACCTGAACAGCAATAAAGACGGAAAACATCATGATCGATCCGAAGCTTCTCGCAGCCCGCTTCCCGGGCGATTTCACCTTCGGTGTGGCGACCGCCGCCTTCCAGATCGAGGGCGCTTCCAAAGCCGACGGCCGCAAGCCGTCCATATGGGATGCGTTCTGCAACATGCCGGGCCGCGTCTATAACCGCGACAATGGCGATGTTGCCTGCGATCACTATAACCGGCTCGACGAAGACCTCGACCTGATCAAGGAGATGGGCGTCTCTGCCTACCGCTTCTCGATCGCCTGGCCGCGCATCATCCCTGACGGCACCGGCCCGGTGAACGAGGCCGGCCTCGATTTCTACGATCGCCTGGTCGACGGCTGCAAGGCGCGCGGCATCAAGACCTTCGCGACGCTCTATCACTGGGACCTGCCGCTGCTGCTCGCCGGTGACGGCGGCTGGACGGCGCGCTCGACGGCCTATGCCTTCCAGCGCTATGCGAAGACGGTCATGGCCCGCCTCGGCGATCGTCTCGACACCGTCGCGACCTTCAATGAGCCCTGGTGCATCGTGTGGCTCAGCCACCTCTACGGCATTCACGCGCCGGGCGAACGCAACATGCAGGCGGCGCTGCACGCCATGCACTACATGAACTTGGCCCACGGTCTCGGCGTCGAGGCGATCCGCTCGGAGGCGCCGAATGTTCCCGTTGGTCTCGTACTCAACGCCTCGTCGATCATTCCGGGTTCCGACAGCGCGGCTGATCTTGCCGCTGCTGAGCGTGCCCATCAGTTCCACAACGGCGCCTTCTTCGATCCGGTCTTCAAGGGCGAGTATCCGAAGGAGTTCGTCGAGGCGCTCGGCGACCGCATGCCCGCTATCGAGGACGGCGATCTCAAGATCATCAACCAGAAGCTCGATTGGTGGGGTCTCAACTATTACAAGCCGGACCGGGTTCATGACGACGCGTCTAAGAAGGGCGATTTCCCCTGGACCACGGAAGCTGCACCCGCAAGCGACGTGAAGACCGATATCGGTTGGGAAGTCTATGCGCCGGGCCTCAAGCATCTGGTCGAGGACCTCTACCGTCGCTACGAGCTGCCGGAATGCTACATCACCGAGAACGGCGCCTGCGACAATACCGATGTCGTCAATGGCGAGGTGAATGACACGATGCGCCTCGACTATGTCGGCGACCACCTCGATGTCGTCGCCAACCTGATCAAGGACGGCTATCCGATGCGCGGCTATTTTGCCTGGAGCCTGATGGACAATTTCGAATGGGCGGAAGGCTACAAGATGCGCTTCGGCCTCGTCCATGTCGATTACAACACCCAGGTCCGTACTGTGAAGAAGAGCGGCAAGTGGTATCGCGAGCTCGCCGGCCAGTTCCCGAAGGGCAATCACAAGACGGCCTGAGCGGAGCTTCCGTTCCACTCTGGGGTTTATCGAAAATCGCTGAAATCACCCCTGGGTTTCAGGGGTGGTTTTGGCCTCCCGAACGAGGGCCGGAAATCGGTTTCTGATGCCTGTTTTTCCGCTTCGAAGCGCCGATCAAGCGGCATGCCATGACTACAAAATGTGCAGTAAAGTCAGCCGCTTCCGGTGTTCTGGGGGCGGCTTTTGCATAGATAGCGAAATTTATTTGTAAAACACGTACTGATTAATCGTTTTGCCGTGATTTTTAACAGTTTCTTGAAGGCTTGACTGTCACAGTCCCTGCCATCGGGGAGCAATGAATGCCTAAGTCAATCGGGCAAAAAAATCAGGCCTTGGGGATAGGCCGGCACACGACCGTCACGGGCGTGCTGCTGACCTTCGCCGTCATCGTCGCGATCGTCACTGTGATGATCCTGACTGCCATTTCGCGCGTTGCAGACAATGCCAATGTGCTTGACGACGAGCGATCGCGGGAAACGACTGCCGGTGCGCTGAAGACCTTCGAGGAACAGCTCGGCGCGACACTCAACGATTATGCCGCATGGGATGATGCCGCCACCAATGTCTATGCCAAGGATGGCATGGCCTGGACGGTGAGCAACTACGGCGAGATGTCCGTCAACAGCTCGCTGTTCGACATGGCGATCGTCATCGATGGCGACCGCAAGCCGCTGATGATCTATCGCAACGGCCAGCCGATGGACGGCAAGCTCGACGATTTCTTCGCGCCGTCGCTGTGGGCGCTGTTCGACCAGGCGCGTGCCGCCGGAGCGGACAAGCCGGAAGCCGTCGGTTTCGTCGGTACGAAGAGCGGCATTGCCGCAGCCGGTATCGCGCTCGTGCGTGAAAAATCCGGCGCGCTGGACAAGTCTGCCGATCAGCGCCGCTACCTTATCTTTGCCCGCCATCTCGACGATGAGAAGGTGAAGGGTCTCGGCGAGACCTATGTGATCCATGGCATGAAGCTGGTGCCTGCGGATACACCGGCTAAGTATTCCGTCAATATCGACGATGCCTCGGGCGTGACGCTCGGCAAGCTCGTCTGGACGTCGCGTTCGCCCGGCGATATCGGCTACGATCAGGTGCGCCCGACGGTGGTCAAGGCGCTCGGTCTGGTCGGCCTGTTCTTCGCCGTGCTGCTCGTCATCGGCTGGATGGCCGGGCGGCGCATCAAGGCCGAGGAGATCGGCGCGCGCGAGGAAGCGCTGCGCGACCGGCTGAGCGGCCTCTGGAACCGTGACGGTCTCGGTGTTGCCATCGACGCGATGGTCGAGGAAGCGCAGCAGGCCAAGAAGAACATCCTTATTCTCTATCTCGATCTCGACGGCTTCAAGGAAGTCAACGACAGCTATGGCCATGGCACCGGCGACCAGCTGATCCGCGCCGTCGCTGCGGGTCTCAAGGTGCTGATCCCGCCTCATGCCGTTCTCGCCCGCATCGGCGGCGACGAGTTCGCCATCGCCTTCCACACGGATGGCGGCAATGCGGAGGCGCTGCAGCTTTCCGAGCAGATCCTCGATTTCCTGGCGGAGCCGCTGGAAATCGGCCGCCGCGTCGTCGTCATCGGCGCCAGCATCGGTATCGCCATGTCGCCAGAAGGCGCCGTCGGCCGCGAGGAATTCGTCCGCCGCGCCGATCTCGCGATGTACAAGGCCAAGGAAGCCGGCCGCGCTCGGATGATGCTCTACGATCCGGCGATGGATGCCGACCGCGAGGAGCGCAATGCGCTTGAAATCGATCTTCGCGCCGCCATCGAAAGCGGCGACCTGACGCTGGCCTATCAGCCGCTGATCGATGCCGAGACCTATGAGATGAACGGGGTCGAGGCGCTGGTGCGCTGGAACCGTCCGGGCTTCGGGCCGATCTCGCCTGACGTTTTCATTCCGGTTGCCGAAACCAGCGGTCTGATCGAAGCGCTCGGCCTCTTCGTGCTGCGCAAGGCCTGCGAGACAGCCAAGCAATGGCCGGAGCTGCGCATATCCGTCAACGTCTCGCCCGGCCAGTTCCGCAACCCGGCCTTCACCGACTATGTCCGCTATGTGCTGAAGCAGACGGAGATCGAGGCGTCGCGCGTGACGCTGGAGATCACGGAAGGCTACATGATCCAGAACCCGCAGCGCACCCGCCAGTCGATCGAGCGCTTGAAGACGCTCGGCGTGAAAGTGGCGCTTGACGATTTCGGGTCCGGCTTCTCGTCGATCGGCTATCTCCGCCAGTTCGGCTTCGACCGCATCAAGATCGACCGCTCGCTGGTCGATGGCGTGACGGAGAGTGAAAGCCAGCGCGAAATGCTGCAGGCGACCGTGGCGCTTGCTCGCTCGCTCAACATTCCTGTTACGGCAGAAGGCATCGAGACCGAGGCCCAGGCGGTTGCCGTCCGCCTCTTCGGTTGCGACAGCCTGCAGGGCTACTATTTCAGCAAGCCGGTTCCGGCCGACAAGATCAGCGACATGCTGGAGACGCGGCGGGAAGAAAACAGTAAGCCGCGCCGGACCAGCGCGGCCTAAAGCTCTTCGCAGCTAAAGTTTACGTGCCGATATGCTTCTGGCCGCGCTTCTTGGCGAGCGCGATCTGGTGCTGTCGCTGGCGGTAGCGCAGACGGTCTTCCTCGGTGCGCGTGCCGTAGCAGTTGCTGCAGGAAACGCCTTCCTCATAGTGCGGCGAGGTGATCTCCTCGGCGGTGATCGGGTTGCGGCAGGCGTGGCAGAGTTTGTGCTCGCCTTCCTTCAATCCGTGCTCGACCGAGACGCGCTCGTCGAAGACGAAGCAGGCGCCCTCCCAGAGGCTCTCTTCCTGCGGCACTTCCTCGAGATATTTCAGGATGCCGCCCTTGAGGTGGTAGACCTCGTCGAAGCCCTGCTCCTTCATGAAGGCGGTGGCCTTTTCGCAGCGGATGCCGCCGGTGCAGTACATTGCGATCTTCGGCTTGTTGTGCAGGCCGGTATTGTTGCGCACCCATTCCGGAAACTCGCGGAAGGTCTTGGTCTTCGGATCGACCGCGCCGCGGAAGACGCCGATTGCCGTCTCGTAGTCGTTGCGGGTGTCGATGACGATCGTATCGGGGTCGGAGATCAGGGCGTTCCAGTCCTGCGGCGCCACATAGGTGCCGACGACCTTGTTGGGGTCGATATTCTCGACGCCCATGGTGACGATCTCTTTCTTCAGCTTCACCTTCATGCGCAGGAAAGGCATCTTCGATGCGCGGCTTTCCTTGTGCTCCAGGCCGGCGAATTCCGGCTGGGCGCGCAGATAGGCAAGCACCGTCCTGACACCGTCGTCCGGACCGCCGATCGTGCCGTTGATGCCTTCATGGGCAAGCAAGAGCGTTCCCTTCACGCCGTTTTCCTCGCAGAGCGCCTGCAAGGGGTCGCGCAGGCTTTCGAAGCGCGGCACGGAAACGAAATGATAGAGCGCCGCCACCAGGAACGGGCTGGATGTAGTGATGCTGTCGGTCATGGGCGGTGGAAATACAGAATATGGCGCTCCTGCGCAATGACATTACGCGGGAGCGCTGCGCTCTCATGGCGTTGGTCACGGGGGTGAATGCTTCGAAAGACGCGTCTTCCATTCCGTATAAGAGCGCATACCGAAGGCGGGATCCGGCTCATCGTCGAGCACGCTCAGCAATTCGATGGAATGCTTGTCCGGATCGTCAAAATACAGCGAGAGCGCGGGCACCCAGCCGATGACGATTGGCTCGGACACCGGCTCGCCATGGAAGCCGCGAACGTCAATACCTTTGCTCTTCAGCAGAGCGGGTGCTCGAAACATCTCCTCCTGTGATGACCAAAAGGCGATGTGCAGGCGCATCCTTATTGGCGCTGTGCCGGTTTCCCAAAGGCCAAGCATGGCGTTCTCTTTGCCGTTGACCCAGAAGAAGGCGATCCGCCGTTCCGGGAATTCGGCCGCGAGCTCAAGGCCCAGGATATCGCGATAGAAGGGAATGGAGATTCTCAGGTCGGCAACAATGAGATGCGTTTCGTAGATGCCTTGGATTTGCGGCACTTTTGCATTGTTGGCAGGCATAATGTCCTCGGTCAGGATTTCGTTGACCGAGCCAAGCTAGGACCTCAAGTAATATTGAGGTCAACAGCGCAGCTTCATTTTCTCAGTGAGCTCCAGAGTAGCTCTACGCGCCTGGCTTCCTCGTCAGGGCTGTCGGCGAAGATCTCTTCGGCTTGCGCAAGCGCCAGGCGCCGGTCTTCCTGCTGCCTGCGGATGATGGCGTCGAGGAGATGGGCGAGATCGTCGCTGCGGGTGAACAGCTGCGGTTCGGCCTCGACGAGATCGCTGAGGACGGAGAGGTCGTGGACATGGCCGAGGCGGTCGACCAGTTCCTTGGCGGCGGCGCGCTTCGCCTTCATCGCGGATGGCCAGAGCGGGGAGAGCAGCCCGTGATGGGCGCGGTAATCCTGCGTGCGCTTGCGGAGTTCGTGGAACGCGCTGTCCGAGGCTTCGCCATGGCAGGCTTCGAGCGCCTGATGCGCCTTTGCTGCCGTGCGCTTCCAGCCGTTGGCGAGGAGTTTGGCGGCTTTGTTTGGGCTTGATGGAAAGGATATGTCGTCGAGGGCCCAGAGGGCGTGCTTGAGGGCTTCCAATGTTTCCCGGAGCTTCGCCTCAATGCCGGCTTCGGCCTCGGTCATCCAGTTCCGCCGCGTTTCCAGAATGGCTGCGATGCGATCCAGCGAGCTTGCCTCTTCCGGGGCCGGTGCGTGCGACTTGAGATAGCGAACGGTTTCGATCAGCGCTTCGGCATCGCGGATGGCGGACAGCGATCGCGCCATCTCGCGCAGCCTCTCATTCTCCTGCTTCTGGAATTTTCGCGCATCTGCCGCAACCAGGCGGTAGAGCGAGCGCACCTTTTTCAGGTTCTTGCGGAAGGCGTGGATTGCCTGGTGCGTGCCCTCGGGCCGCTGCTCTATGACATCGCGCGCAGCCTGCAACTCGCCGGCGGCGGCCTCTCTAAAACTCTTGGTGAAATCTGCGTCAGGCCGAATGCGGAAGGGCATGCCGGTCGTACTGGTATTCGGTCGCCAGCGCCTGGTTCGAATAGCGGAAATCGCCCGTCACCTCGCGACCGAGCCAGGCGGGAAGGGGCGGGGCGTCGCTTTCGGATTTCATCTCGACTTCAGCGATGATGAGGCCGCGATGCGGCCCTCCGAAGACATCCACTTCCCAGACGAAGCCTTCGTGGGGCACGCGGTAGCGGGTCTTCTCGATGACGATGCCGATGGCGCTTTCCATCAGCTCTTCGGCATCTGCAACGGGGATGTCGTATTCGAATTCGTCGCGGGTCATGGAGCTGCGGCCGATCTTCATCGTCAGCCGCGCACTCTCTCCGTCGAGGACGCGTACCCGCACCGAGCGGTCGTCCATCGAGGCGACATAGGCCTGTTTGAGGATTGCTTTCGATACGGCTTTCGCGCGCCATCCATCGGTGCGTACCAGAAACTTCCGCTCGATTTCCTTCGCCATTACAGTGAACCTTTTGTGACGACGGGGCTAAGCTAGCGCAAAAAAATAATCGTTCAAACCCATTTATGCCAAAGATCGCTTTAGTCTCGACAAAGTGTACCCTTGGGCGTATGCCGAACCCGAATTTCAATCGTTTCAAAGGATCGTGGCCATGGGCGAAAAAACACAAAAGCTCCTTTCCATCCTCAAGCTGCAACCGGTCGTGCCGGTGCTGATCATCGACGACGTGAAGGCCGGTGTTTCGCTGGCCCGCGCGCTGGTCGCGGGCGGCCTGAAGGCGATCGAGATCACCATGCGCACGCCGGTTGCTCTCGATGCCGTCCGTGCCGTTGCCGAAGAAGTCGAAGGTGCCGAAGTCGGCGCGGGCACGATCCTCAATGCTGCACATTGGGAAGCTGCCGTCGCTGCCGGTTCCAAGTTCATCGTCAGCCCGGGCGCAACGCAGGAGCTGCTCGATGCGGCTGCCGACTCCCACGTTCCGCTGCTTCCGGGTGCTGCCACCGTCAGCGAAGTCATGGCGCTTCGCGAAGAAGGCTACCAGGTCCTGAAGTTCTTCCCGGCCGAACAGGCTGGTGGCGCCGCTTACCTGAAGGCACTTTCCTCGCCGCTCGCCGGCATGATCTTCTGCCCGACCGGCGGCATCTCGCTGAAGAACGCCAACGACTACCTTTCGCTGCCGAACGTCGTCTGTGTCGGCGGCTCGTGGGTCGCGCCGAAGGAATTGGTTGCCGCTGGCGACTGGGCAGGCATTACCAAGCTCGCCGCCGAAGCCGCAGCGCTCAAGGCCTGACATTTTATTGATCGCTATTGATGCAGGCGGTTTCCGCCTGCATTTGTATTTACAGTTGCAGTTCCTATCTTCATCCCAGCCTCAAAACAGGGAGAAGACGGGGAATGTTCGACGCAAAGAAGCTTCTTGACCAGTTCCTGGGATCGCAGATTCCAGGTGTCGGCGGTTCGGTTCGCGACCGCGCAGGCGGCGCCGTGCAGATGGCCAAGGACAATCCTTGGAAGGCCGGAGCGCTGGCAACCGTGCTGCTCGGCACCAAGACCGGGCGCAGCATTGCCGGCAATGCGCTGACGATCGGCGGACTGGCCGCGATCGCCGGCCTCGGCTACCAGGCCTACAAGAATTATCAAGCGGGACAGGCGCCCGCCGCTCCTGCCGAGCCCGCCCGGCAGCCATCCACGCCGCTCGTTCTGCCGCCTCCTGTCGATTCCGGTTTTGGTCCGCAGTCGCCGGCGGGCAGCAACGAATTCGTGCTGGTGCTGATCCGGGCAATGATCGCCGCAGCCAAGGCTGACGGCCATATCGACGATGGCGAGCGGGCGCTGATCATGGACAAGATGAAGGCCGCTGATGTCAGCGGCGAAGCGGTCGCCTTCATCGAGAAGGAGCTGGCGTCTCCGACCGATCTCGACTCACTGATTTCGGCTGCGAAGACCGAAGAGCAGAAGGTGGAGCTCTACGCCGCCTCGCGCCTGACGATCGAGCCGGATTCGCGTGCCGAGCGTGGTTATCTCGATCTGCTCGCCGGACGCCTCGGTCTTCCCGATGCGCTCGTCGATCATATCGAGGCGACTGTGTCGTCGGCCAAGGTCACGCTCACGCAGTGATGGCTTTGCCTCAGTGACAATAGGGCCGGTTGCCTTTCCGGGGCGGCTGGCCTATCCACTCTTCGATGAGAGGAGTGACGATGCGCGATCTTTCCACCTACAAGGTTTCCGCCCCCGGCTATGTGACGCTCAAGGGCCGTTATGTGACGGTCGAGCCTTTCGTGCGCGATGAGCATCTGCAGGCGCTCTGGGACGGGCTTGGCGGCATGGGCATCAATCCGCTGCTTCTCTATTTCTCGCAGGACGATTTCGGTGGCATCGAGGATTTCGGCGCCTGGCTCGACAACGCCAAGAAGGGCGGCTGGCTGACGCATATTTTCCGCGACAACGCCACCGGCAAGATCGTCGGGATGGCGAATTACATGCGCGCGGATGCTGCAAACGGCGTCGTCGAAGTCGGCGGTGTGGCGCATGGCGCCGATATGAAGCGCTCGCCGCTATCGACTGAAGCGCATTACCTGATGGCAAAGCACGTCTTCGAAGATCTCGGCTATCGCCGCTACGAATGGAAGTGCGACAACAACAATGAGCCGAGCAAGGTCACGGCCGCCCGCTACGGCTTCACTTTCGAGGGCGTTTTCCGCCAGCACATGATCTCCAAGCGCAAGAACCGCGACACCGCCTGGTTCTCGATGATCGATAGCGAATGGCCTGGTATCAACGACGCGTTCGAGGCATGGCTCGCCCCTGAGAATTTCGGATCCGACGGCAACCAGAAGCGCCGCCTCGAGGACATCCGTGCCGATCTTGAAAAGGAAAGGCTTGTATGAGCCCGGAGAGCCGTTCTCAGGCGATTGCCGCCGCCGTCATTCTGCTTGGCGCGGGGCTCGTCATCTATTTCCTGCCGAGCCTGGTGCTCTGGATCGGCAAATATTCTCCGCCACTGGCTTTTGCCGTCGGCGCCGTGCTGCTCCTCGGATTCTTCGTGATCTTCTGGCTGCGCGCCCGCTATCAGCGCAACAAGGGCCGCTGAGCCTCAGCCCTGCAGCGAGGCGCCGAGAAGCAGGGCGCCGAAGCAGATGACCAGGACTGCGCCGAGGATCTCGATCGTGTTGCCGATCCAGACCGAGGATTTCGAGCCATATCCGGCGATGCGCACAGCGGTGCCCTTCGCAGTGACTGCAAGGGTCGCCAGGATGGCGACGGTGATCGCCGTTCCCAGCGACATGGCGAGAACCGAAAGCACGCCGCCGAGATAGAGACCGTTCAGCAGCGAGAAGGTCATCACCAGCAGCGCGCCGGAGCAGGGGCGAAGGCCGACGGCGATGATCGCCGACCAGGCTTCGCGGATGCTGAACGTATCCGAGCCGAGCAGCGAGGGATCGGGCATATGCGACTGGCCGCAGGTCTCGCAGGCCATGCCGGAGATGAAGTTGTGGCCGGCCTTGCGGGCTTTGGTCTCGCCGAAGGCGTAGACACCAGATTGCTGCGCGCTGTCATTGTCCTTCCAGTCCAGCATCATGCTGACCGGGCCTTCGGCCGTTGCCACGACTTCGCGCTTCGGCAGGCCTGAGATCATCGAGCGCAGCTTGCGAAACAGTAGCCAGCCACCGAAGGCGATGACCATCACGAAGCTTGCGATCTCCATCGCGTGCGTCGCCTGCGTCAGCGTGATGCCGCTGCCGCGCAAGACGAGCCAGGCGGCGCCGACGAGCGCCACGGCAACGATGCCCTGGATGAAGGCAGAGATAAAGGAGATGACGACGCCGCGGCGGAGCTCGACCTCGTTGGCGATCATATAGGAGGAGATGACGGCCTTGCCGTGCCCGGGACCTGCCGCATGGAAGATGCCGTAGGCGAAGGAGAGGCCGATCAGCGAGGTGAGCTGCCAGGGATCATCCCGCATCGCCTTCAGCGCGCCGGTCAGCGCGCGATAGAAGGCCTGCTGCTCGTAGTTCACATAGGCAAAGAGCGGCGCCAGCGGCCCGCCGATCGGCTGAAAGCTCGGTTCCGCCGTTCCGATGCCGAGCGGCGACTGAGCATAGGCGCTGCCAGCGGCGGCAACCAGCATCAGAACCACGGCGGAAAGGATAAGCGGCCTGCCATGCTTCAGCATGAGATTTCCAGCCTCGTGGCGAAGAGCTTCGACATGTTCGTGCCCGTCGGGTCATTGAAGAAGGCGTCGGTCAGCGATTGCTTGTTCTGCGAGATCACCTGATCCGGATCGGGGCGCAGGACATCATGCTTGCAGCCCTTGAAGCCATCGCCGACGAGGACGAGTTCCTTGTCGCTCGGAAAGTCGATGGACGTATAGAGCGTGGGGTCATAGACGCCGAAGGTCAGCCTGCTCTTCAGCGGCATCGGCTGCGACGGCTTGACCGCGAAGAACATCAGGAGCTGCCCTTCCTTGTAGTCGACATGGATGATGTCCGGCTTCTCTACCGTCACGTTCTTACCGTCGACCGTCAGGTTCATGTAGTAATCGTAGTCGGCAAGGGAATCGCGCACTGTCTTGCCGACTTCCGCGAGCTCGTTCGGCTCCAGCTTCAGATCGGTGTTCTTGTCGAAATCCATGACGACGGAGGACGAGAAGACTTCGTCGAAGCGCCAGATGTTTCTCAGCTCCTGGATGTTGCCATCCGGGCCGGCCACCACTTCCAGCCGGGCCTCCACGAAAATATGCGGATGCGCCATGGCCGCGGCCGGTGCGAGTGCCAGCAGCCCGGCGATCAGGAACGTGGATTTCTTCATGCGTCGGCTTACCGCTCTGCCCAAATCGGTTGGTGTTTTCTTGCCTGACAATGGGACGGAATTGGGACCGGTCTCAAGGCGGCAAAGTGAATCAGGCCGGTTTCAGCTGTGCTTGCGGAACCAGCCGTGGAGATAGTCCACGAAGATGCGCACCTTGGCCGGCAGGTAGCGGCGGTGCGGATAAACCGCATAGATTCCGCGATCCGTGGGGAGATAATCGTTGAACAGGGTCACCAGACGCCCGTCCTCGATCGGCTTGCGGGCGATGAAATCCGGGATCAGCGCAATGCCAAGACCTGAAAGGGCCGCGCGCAATGTCGCATGCGGGCTGTTGACCTCCATCGGACCGGCAACGGCGACAGCAAAGGAGCTACTGTCAGGATTGTAGAAGCGGATGCTCGCCTGGGTGCGGGCATTGGTGTCGACGATGAACGGGACGTTCGAGAGGTCGGACGGATGCTCGATATTTGGATGGCGTTCCAGAAATTCCGGCGTGGCGCAGATGTGGACGCGGAAATCCGAGATCTTGCGGGCGATCATGCCGGAGTCTTCCAGCTTGGTGACGCGGATCGCGAGATCGAAGCCTTCCTCGATCAGGTCGACGAAACGGTCGTCTGCGGCGATCTCCAGCTGCAGGTCGGGGTTCTCCTTGGCGAAGTCGATCAGGCACTGGCCGACTTCGGCATCGACGAAGGTGCGCGGCACCGAAATCTTCAGCCGGCCCTTGAGTTGCGCGTTATTCTCACGCACCAGATCGGCCAGATTGTCGATCTCCTTCAGGATGTCGGAAGCGGTGCGATAGTAGGTGTGCCCGGCCTCGGTCATCGAGAACTGGCGGGTGGTGCGATTGAGCAGCAGGGCGCCAAGTTCGTCTTCCAGTTCGCGAACATACTTTGAGAGCAAGGCCTTCGAGCGGCCCGTCCTGCGCGCCGCGGCGGAAAAGCCTTCCGCTTCAACGACATCGATAAAGGCGCGTATGCGGGTAAGCGTGTCCATGGCGACCCCCTGCTTCGTTGCGGAAGATTGAACAAATTGCGGCTCTTCGTTCAATTTATTTTTTAGGCCCGGGGTCAAAAAAATTCTTGATTATGACGCCGAATATTCTTATCTCGTCCTCAGCCCAAAGTCGCACGTGCCCATGGGTGTCCGCCGAACCCTCGAATTGGTGAGGAAATCGGTAAGGTACCTGGAACTAACCCCTCCAGTCGCTATTCCGGCCAACCGGAAAATGCGAGGACGCCTGAAGCAACGACGGTGCGGGCCTTTCTAGTGTCTTTCAGCTTTCCAACAGCTGGAGTCCTTTAGAGGCACACCTTCATTGCCGGAAGTGCGGTAGGGAACACCCTCCAATCCATGGCAGACAAAGCCGAGTCTATGTCGCGTATGCGGCGTCGATTCAACATTCGCGCATCGAGCGCTTGCTATGGTTCCGGGGTCTCCACCGGCTGGTTCCAATGCGAGCAATCGTATGCCCTTTGTCCTCCGGTTTTTGCCGGAGCTCTGGAATTGAAAAGGGATTGATATGACCACTCAGCGCATCCGCGACTTTCTCGCAACCCGACGTCCCGACGGTCCCTGCCTCGTGGTTGACCTCGACGTCGTTCGTGACAATTTCTCCGCTTTCCGCCACGCCATGCCGGACAGCGCCATCTACTACGCCGTCAAGGCAAACCCGGCTCCGGAAGTTCTGAAGCTGCTCGCCGACATGGGCTCCAACTTCGATTGCGCGTCCGTCGCCGAAATCGAAATGGCGCTGAATGCCGGTGCGACCGCTGCCCGTATTTCCTACGGCAACACGATCAAGAAGGAACGCGACGTTGCCCGCGCGCATGCGCTCGGCGTCAGCCTCTTCGCTGTCGACAGCCACGAGGAAGTCGAGAAGATCTCGCGCGCCGCTCCCGGCGCCCGTGTGTTCTGCCGCGTTCTGACCGATGGCGAAGGCGCCGAATGGCCGCTGTCGCGCAAGTTCGGCTGCGTTCCGCAGATGGCCGTCGACGTTCTCGTCTACGCTCATCAGCTGGGTCTGGAGTCCTACGGCGTATCGTTCCACGTCGGTTCGCAGATGACCAAGGTCGATGCCTGGGATTCGGCTCTTGCCGATGCCAAGCGTGTTTTCGTTCAGCTGGCCAAGCAGGGCATTCACCTGCAGATGGTCAACATGGGCGGCGGCTTCCCGACCAAGTACCTGCGTGACGTTCCGTCGGCTGAAGCCTACGGCCGTGCGATCTACCAGAGCCTTCGTGACCACTTCGGCAACAACCTGCCGAAGACGATCATCGAGCCGGGCCGCGGCATGGTCGGCAATGCAGGTGTCATCAAGACCGAAGTCGTGCTGATCTCGAAGAAGTCGGACAACGACGCCGCTCGCTGGGTGTTCCTCGACATCGGCAAGTTCGGCGGCCTCGCTGAAACGATGGACGAAGCTATCCGCTACCCGATCCGCACCGAGCGCGATCAGGACGAGATGGAGCCCTGCGTCATTGCCGGCCCGACCTGCGACTCCGCAGACGTGCTGTACGAGAAGAATCTCTATCCGCTGCCGCTCACTCTCTCGATCGGCGACGAGATCCTGATCGAAGGCACCGGCGCCTACACGACCACCTATTCGGCGGTCGCTTTCAACGGCTTCGAGCCGCTGAAGGCCTACATCATCTGATGGTGCCAGCCCCGTAGCCAGCCGGGGCGGCAAACTCACAATTCCTTTTCATCGCCGCTAACTACGGTATTGGGTACGGGAGGCCACGATGGCCGCTGTTCTTGATTCTGTCCGCGCATTCTTTGCGCCTTCCATTTTCACCATCGATGCCGAGAACCCTTCGGATGTCGTGGCCCGCGAGAATTTGCTCGACCGTGCCATGGGTCCGAACCGCCGCAAGAAGTCGTCGGAAAAGATCCGCCGCGGCCGTATTCCGGCCGAAGGTCTGGCACTGGTCGCCCGCGATGGCGACGGTCATCTGATCGGTACCGTGCGTCTCTGGAACGTCGAGGCCGGCGTCAACAGCGAGGGCACGCCGATCACGGCTCTGCTGCTCGGCCCGCTGGCCGTCGATTCCGCCTATGAAGGCAAGGGCATCGGTGGTGCGCTGATGCGTGCGGCGATTCTCGAAGCGAAGAACCGCGGTCACGGTGCGATCCTGCTGGTCGGCGATGCGGCTTACTACGAGCGTTTCGGCTTCTTTGCCGAGGGTGCTCGCCATCTCGTCATGCCCGGTCCGTTCGAACGCTCGCGCTTCCTGGCGCTGGAGCTGGTCGAGGGCTGGCTTGACGGCGCTGCCGGCATGATCGTGCCCACGGGCCGCATGCTGACGAACGCGCCGGTCCGGAAGGCGGCCTGACCGGCAACAAGCCTCTCTCCCGAAAGGAGAGGGGCTTTTTTGTTTTCAGCCGGCGATCTTGCCGTTCTCGATCAGCCAGCCGACGGAATCCTGCACCGCCTCCAGCGAGCTGTAGCGCGGCCGGAAATTCAGAAGATTGCGGGCCTTCTCCATCGAGCAATTCGGGCTGCGGGCGATGTGTTCCCATGTCGCCGCGGCGTCGACTGGCGGCTGCTCCTTCTTCCATTCGTCATAAGGCTTGAAGGCGAGCTTCGGCTCGTGGCCGAACCAGCGATACATCGCCTCGGAATAGCCGCGCAGTGTCAGCGCCTGCTCGGAGACGGCGTGGAAGCTTTCGCCGGTCGAGGCGCGCCAGTTGCCGATCGCCGCCATGAAGAGAGCGGCGATATCATCGGCGTGGACGTGATGGACGGTTTCCAGGCCGAAATTCGGTAGCGTCAGCTGCTCGCCGCGGGCGATGGTCTCGAAGGCCGAGAGATTGAAATGACCGGCCGGATTGAGCGGCGCCCAGCCGCGGCCGACGATATGGCCGGGATGAATGAGCGTCACCGGCAGGCCGCGGAGCCTGGCTTCCTGCAGGAAGTAATCCTCGATCGTCTTCTTCTGTATGCCGTAGTCGCCGAAGGGCGTCTTTAGAGCATCCTCGCGGGTCGGCACGGCGAGCGAATGTCCATGCGTCCAGATCGTGCCGGTGTGCAGCAGATGACCGACATGGCCGTTCAGGGTTTCGCCGAGCTGGCGGGCGCTTTCCGGCGTGAAGCAGATCTTGTCGATGACGATATCGGCCTTCAGGGCGCGGATCGCGGGGCCGAAACTACCGTCTCGCTCGAGAGCGGCACGGTCCATTTCCTTCCACTCCACGCTCTTCCAGGCGGCATGCGGCGTGTAGGGCTCCGACCGGCCGCGGCTGATCGCGATCACCTCATGCCCGGCCTCCACCAGCCGTGGCACCAGATAGGTGCCGACGTGACCTGTTGCTCCGATAACGGCGACGCGTGCCATAGATATCTCCTCCATCCATCCGGGACTATGTCGCGTCGCGGTGTCCCGCGGCAAGAGGCTTCATAGGTTTTCACGAGCGCGTGATATGCCGAGCCCGGCGGATGATTTGTCGCCGGCAGGGCGTTACTTTGCGGGCATGCAAAGATTTCTCGCCGCCCTCATTGTCGTCGTCACCATGCCGCTGTCCGCCTTTGCGGAAGAGCAGCGCCTGAGCGATCTGCTCGAAAGCCTGCGCACTCGTCAGGATCTGACGCCGCTGAAAACAGTGGTTGTCGCGCGTGATGGCCAGATCGTTGCCGAGCAGGGATATCGTGGTCATAAGACCTCCGATTCCGCCAACATCAAATCGGCCTCGAAGTCGATCATTTCGGCCATGGTCGGCATCGCTATTTCCAAGGGCTTGCTAGAAGGTCCGGACCAGAAGATCGCGCCAATCCTGCGGGCCGATCTGCCTGACAATCCCGATCCGCGGCTGAGCGAGATCACCATCGGCAATCTGCTCTCCATGCAGGCCGGGCTCGGGCGCATGTCCGGGCCGAATTACGGGCGGTGGGTATCGAGCCGCAATTGGGTGCGCTTTGCGCTCGCCCAGCCTTTCGATGACGAGCCGGGCGGGGAGATGCTCTATTCGACGGCCTCGACGCATCTGCTGTCGGCGATCCTCACCAAAGTCGGCGGTAAGTCGACGCTGGCTCTGGCGCGGGACTGGTTCGAGCCGGTGCAGGGGTTCCGCATCGGTGCATGGGAGCGCGATCCGCAGGGCATCTATCTCGGCGGCAACCAGATGGCGATGAGCGCCCGCTCGCTGCTGGCCTTTGGCGAGCTCTACCGCAATGGCGGCAAGACGGCTGATGGTGTGCAGGTCGTGCCTGGCGATTGGATTACGCAGTCATGGCAGCAGCGCACCAATTCACGCTTCTCCGGCGATGGCTATGGTTATGGTTGGTTCGAGCGGCAGATCGGCGGCGAGACCGTGCATTTCGCATGGGGCTATGGCGGGCAGATGCTCTACATCATCCCGTCATTGAATCTGACGGTCGCCATGACTTCGGCCGAGAGCGGCCCCTCGGCGCGCAACGGCTATCGCGATGCGCTGCATAATGTTCTTGGGGAGATCATTGAAGCGGCGCGGCTTTCCTAAAGCCGCGCCTGAAGGATCAGGCCGAGATATCGACCACGCCGCAATCGCCGGCTTCCGAGGCGAAGGCCAGCAGCTTGCCGTTCTTGCTCCAGCTCATGGCGGTGATGGCGCCCTTGCCGGGGCGGCGGATCAGCGCTTCCTTGCTGTCGGCAAGGCGCACGGCGAGGATCATGCCGTCGATGAACCCGATTGCGAGGATATCCTCGGCCGGATGGAACTTCACTGACGTCGCCATGATGTTGGCGCGGGTGCCGAGCTCCAGCGGCGACTTGCCCATCGGGCCGTCCTTGCCCTGGAAGGGCCAGACGATGGCGGCGGGAGCACCTGACGAGGCGAGCCATTTGCCCTTGGCGGACCAGGAGAGCGACTTCACCTTGGCCGGATAGCCGGTCATGCGCATGTGGCGGGCTTCAGAGCCCGGCTTGATATCGAGCTTCCAGCCATGCAGGGCGTTTTCCTGCATCGAGGTGACGAGGAAGTTGCCATCAGGCGAGAAAGTGACGCCGGTGTGCGCGCCCTTCCATTCGAGATCGACCGGCTTGGCGCTCATCGTCACCCAGTGCAGCGACACGCCATTATAGCGGGCAGCGGCGATGCGCAGGCCTTTCGGCGCGAAGGCGAGGCCCTCGACCGTGCGCTCTTCGGTGAATTCCTTGGTCTCGCCGTTCGACAGGCGCACGAAGGCGCTCTTGCCGTAGGAGTAGGCGATGGCGCCCTGCGGGCCTGCGGCAACCTGCGAAATCCACTTGCGCGGCGCGCTGGCGAGTTCGGTGACGCTGGCATCGGCATTGATGCGCAAGACCTTGCCGTCTTCGCCGCCTGATATCAGGCTTTCGCTATAGGGATCACGGATGCAGGTGAGCATGCCCTGATGGGCTTCGGTCACCTTCTCGCTGCCTTCCAGACGATGGAAGGTGCCGTTGGCATTGGCGAAGAAGGGGGTGTCACCTAAAAATTCGACGGCCAGGATATGGCCGTCGAGATCAAGCGGAGCAACTGTTGGCATCAGGCCGCAGCCTCGCACGCCTTGAAGGAGGCTTCGAGCTTTTCGCGGTCGAGTTCCCGGCCGATGAAGACGAGACGCGTCTCATGCTTCTCGCCGTCCTTCCACGGACGCTGATGATCGCCTTCGACGATCATGTGCACGCCCTGAACGACGTAACGCTCGGCATCGTCCTTGAAGGCGATGATGCCCTTGAGGCGCAGGATGTTCGGGCCCTGAGTCTGGGTGATCTTCTGGATCCAGGGGAAGAAGCGTTCGGCGATCATCTCGCCGCCGCGCAGCGAAACCGATTGAACCGTCACGTCATGGATCGGCGACACGGCGCCATGATGATGGTGATCGTGATCATGATCATGGTGGTGATGATCGTGGTCATGGTCATGACCACGCGCGTGATGATGGTGATCGTGATCGCAATCCGGGCCGCAGACGTGATCGTCATGGCCATGCTCCAGGAAATGCGGATCGTTTTCGAGCGCACGCTCGAGATTGAAGGCGCCCTGATCGAGAACGCGGGCCAGATCGACACCGGAGCGGCTGGTCTTGTAGACGCGGGCCGACGGGTTGATGGCGTGGACGATGTCTTCGATCTGCGCCAGTTCTTCCGCGGTCACGAGGTCGGTCTTGTTGATGAGCACGACGTCGGCGAAAGCGATCTGGTCTTCGGCTTCACGGCTGTCCTTCAGGCGCAGCGGCAGGTGCTTGGCATCGACGAGGGCGATGACGGCATCGAGCTCGGTCTTGGCGCGGACATCGTCATCCATGAAGAAGGTCTGGGCAACCGGAACCGGATCGGCAAGGCCAGTCGTCTCGACGATGATGCCATCGAAACGGCCGGGGCGACGCATCAGGCCCTCGACGACGCGGATCAGGTCACCGCGCACGGTGCAACAGACGCAGCCGTTGTTCATTTCGTAGATTTCTTCATCGGACTCGACGATCAGGTCGTTGTCGATGCCGATCTCGCCGAACTCGTTGACGATGACAGCGTATTTCTTGCCGTGGTTTTCCGAAAGAATGCGGTTCAGCAGCGTCGTCTTGCCGGCACCGAGATAGCCGGTGAGCACGGTGACGGGAATAGGCTTCTGCTGCGTGGAAATTGCGTCGGTCATGAGAACCTCGAAGAAATTGGTATACCGCCGATGGGGCTTTAAACGGTCGGTTTCATATAAGGAGTTGGGAGCGGCAGTTCAAAGGGTTTTATAATGTTATAAGATCACATTCTGCCGGTGCTGCGTCTCAGGCTAGTTCGGATGCGTCGAATGCATCGACATCCTGCAGCAACTCGACCAATCCTTTGACTGAATGGGCGATCAGGGCTTCGCCTTTTTCCGCAGTCGCTGCCGCGGCGTTGCCGGCGACGCCGGTGTCGTTGAGATCGGACATCTTCCAGCCGAAAGCATGCGGGCCGTAGGCGCGCAGATGCTTGAAGCGCTTGGCAAATTGGCTCTGGCGCGAGGGGAAGTCGGCGGCCTTCGGCATGTTCACCCTGGATGGATGCAGCGCCAGCATCACCGATGTCTCGATATCGCCACCATGGATATCGATCGCCTTCGCTTCCGGCGAAATGACCCCATCGGGGACGCCGAAGCGGGTCCAACTGGTGGCGACCGCCAGCATGTTGAAGTGGACGCGCGCCTCGGTCGAAACGATCGCCGTCAGCGGCGAGTTGCCGCCATGGGCGTTGAGCAGCACCAGCTTGCGGATGCCAAGATCGTGCAGCATTCCGGCGATGCCGAGCCAGCGGTGGATGGCTTCGGCGTATGTCAGCGTCTTCGTTCCCTCGATATCCATATGCTCGACCGAATAGCCGATCGGCTCCGCCGGTAGGAATGTGACCGGTAGGGAAGGAGGGAGTGCTGCCTTAAGGCGCTCGACGATGCCCTCGGCGATCAGCGTGTCTGTATCGAAGGGCAGGTGGGGCCCATGCTGCTCATGTGCGCCAAGTGGTAAGATGGCGATCCAGCGGCTTCTTTCGTCAGGCGTCAGCGACGGATCGTTGTCCGCAAAGTTTAGTGAGGGGACTGTCATCCGGTTTCAATGCCCCTTGTTTATGACGTGAAGCTGCGCAATGTCATATTGCAGTAAATCAAAGGGATGGCGATGGGCAAGAAGAACAAGGACGGCAAGAAGAACAAGTCCAAGAAGAAGGACCAGACCGAATATACGGTCGCCGATCTCTCGCCCGCCCTGACGCAGGCGGCGCGCTCGATGCGCACCGTGCTGTCGCGCAATCTTCTCGAAAGCGGCCTCTATGCCGGACAGGACGGCGTGATCCTGTCGCTTGCCGAAAGCGACGGCATGACGGCGGGCGGCCTTGCACAGCGGCTCGGCGTCAAGGCGCCGACGATGACCCGCACGATCGGCCGCATGGAGGCGCAGGGCTTCCTCGAGCGCAAGCCGGATGCCGAAGATGCGCGCCTCACCAAGGTCTATCTGACGGAGCTCGGCCGCGGCAGCGTTCAGGCGATCGAAATGGCCGGATCCTCCTGCGACAAGCTGGCGACCCTCGATTTCTCCGACAAGGAAATCCGCAATCTCGTTCGTCTGCTGAAAGCGATCGACAGCAATCTCCAGGCCGAGGTGCAGCATTTCGAAGAGCCGGACGAAAATTAAACCTGGCTGAAATTTAGGTTTGCCTCTCTGCGTTTAATCTTTTAATTAAACATTTTAAGGGGCGTCGTCATCCGGTCTCATATCGCGCTCCACCATCTTGCGCGTTGCCTGGGGAGGATGCGTGGCTCAAAAGATCAAGCTTTCGACGATTGCCGAAACACTCGGTATTTCAACGGCAACCGTCTCTCTTGCCCTACGCGACAGCCCGCTCGTGGCTGGCAGCACCCGAGACAAGATCAAGGAACAGGCCCGGGCGTTGGGCTATATCTATAACCGTCGCGCCGCCAGCCTGCGCACCTCGCGCTCCGGCATCATCGGCGTCGTGGTGCATGACATCATGAACCCGTTCTACGGGGAAATCCTGAAAGCGATCGAGAGCGAACTCGACCGCAGCCGCCACACCTTCATTCTGTCGAACCATTACGACTCCGTCGAAAAGCAGCGCACCTTCATCGAGACGCTGCTGCAGCTCGGCGGCGACGGTGTGATCATGTCGCCGGCGATCGGCACGCCGCCCGAGGACCTGCAGCTGACCGAGGATAACGGCATGCCGGCGATCCTCGTTGCGCGTTCGATGGATGTCATGGACCTGCCGACCTATCGCGGCGATGACAGCTACGGCATCTCGCTTGCCACCAATCACCTGATCGGCCTCGGCCATCGCTCTATCGCCATGATCGGCGGCACCGACCAGACCTCGACCGGCCGTGACCGCTACCAGGGCTATGTCAACGCGCTGCGCAAGGCCGGCATCGAGGTCGATCCGAACCTGCGCATTCCCGGACCGCGCTCGAAGCAGGGCGGGTTCGAGGCAGCCGTTCACTTCCTGTCTCTGCCACAGAAGCCGACGGCCGCCGTCTGCTGGAACGATCTCGTCGCCATCGGCCTGATGAACGGTATTTCCCGCGCCGGTCTTGTTCCCGGCCGCGACATCTCGGTCACCGGCTACGACGACCTTGAGGAAGCATCGATCGCGACACCGGCGCTGACCACCGTCTGGAACGGCCAGGCGGAAGTCGGCCGGCTTGCGGCGCGCGCGCTGCTCGATCGCCTTGCCGGTAGCCACGAGCCCGATGGTATCCACCTGATCAAGCCGGAGATGCGCATCCGTCAGTCGACGAGTCCCGTTAACTCCCGCTCATAGCCCCAGCCCACAGCCAAGAGGAAAAGCCATGTCCCGCATTGCCATTCTCGTTCCCGGGAAGATACACGATCGCGTTCCTGCCAGACTGCAGGAACATTTCGAGGTGGTTCCGGCGGGGCGCGATGCAAATGGCAGGCTGGCGATCGATGCCGAGACGGCGAAGCGCATCCGCGGCGTGGCTGTCTCGGGCACGATCAATGCAGCCGATATCGACGGGCTTCCCGCGGTCGAGGTGATCTCGAGCTTCGGCGTCGGCTATGACGGCGTCGATGTGAAGCATGCGGCCTTGAAGAACGTCATCGTCACCAATACGCCCGATGTGCTGAACGACGAGGTCGCCGACACGGCGCTGGCGCTGCTTCTCAACACCGCCCGCGAATTCCCGCGTGCCGAAAACTGGCTGCGCGACGGCAACTGGAAGCCAGGCGTCAATTATCCGCTGTCGCGCTTTTCGCTGAAGGGCCGCCATGTCGGGATGTTCGGCCTCGGCCGTATCGGCCAGGAGATCGCCTCGCGGCTGGAGCCATTCAAGGTCAAGATCAGCTACCACACGCGCAGCCGCAACCCGGATGTCGCCTACGATTACTATCCGTCGCTGAGGGAGCTGGCCGCAGCCGTCGATACGCTGATCGCCATCGTCCCGAAGACGCCGCAGACCCACAAGGTCGTCGATGCCGATATCCTGTCGGCGCTCGGATCCGACGGCATCTTCATCAATGTCGGGCGTGGCTGGAGCGTCGACGAGGATGCGCTGATTACAGCTCTTAAGAACGGCGTCATCGGCGCTGCCGGTCTCGATGTCTTCTATGACGAGCCGAATGTGCCTGCCGGTCTGCTCGACCTGCCGAACGCAGTGTTGCTGCCGCATCTCGCATCGGGCTCGGTGCCAACGCGCAATGCCATGGCCGACCTGGTCGTGGACAATCTGATCAACTGGTTCCAGCAGGGCAAGCCGCTGACGCCGGTGCCGGAAACGCCTGTGAAGGCTTAAGCGACCACCTTCGAACCGGCCTTCTTCGCTACGTACTCGCGGACCGCATCGCCGAAAGCGGCGAAGATCTGGTTCGAGGGCTTGTCGGTTTCGGCCCAATATTCCGGATGCCACTGGACGCCGACGGCGAAGGCCTTTGCGTCGATGACGGAAACGGCTTCGACCGTGCCGTCTTCGGCAAGTGCCTCGACCTGCAGGCGCGGCGCGGTCTTGGCGATCGCCTGGCGGTGCAGCGAATTTACCTGCACTTCGCCGGAGCCGATGATGCCGGCGATGCAGGATCCTTCCTTGACGAAGACGCTCTGGCGGATGGCATACATGCCGTCGCGGTCGACGCCTTCGGGTCTGCGGTGGTCCCAGATACCCGGCTGTTCCTGGATTTCGCTAGCGAGCGAGCCGCCGAGCGCAACATTCAGCTCCTGGATGCCGCGGCAGATGGCGAGCAGCGGGATACCGCGGTCGATGGCACGGCGGATCAGCGGCAGGCTGGTCGCGTCACGCGCCGGATCGAAGGGGCCGTCGCTGTCCCGGGCCTCGACGCCATAAAGCGAAGGGTGGACATTGCTGGCCGAACCGGAGACGAGCACGCCGTCGATGCGGTCGAGGATAGCGTCGATGTCATAGCCCTTCTCGAAAGCCGGCACGATCAGCGACATGACTTCGGCGGCATTCAATGCTGCGCGGACATACTGGTGCTGGGCGGCGTGCCAGACGGCGCCATCGAGGGTGCGGATATCGGCGGGAACGGCAACGATCGGCTTGGTCATGGTCTATCCGGAAAATCTCTTGGTAATCGCTATTTGAGAGCCGAGAACGGCTGCAAAGTCAACTTCTCGGCGCAATGGCTGGCCAAATTGCGGCAATGGCCTCCGTCCCTCCCGTAAATCGGCTAAACTGCTGATTTTGATGGAAAGCCCGCCTGTGCCGCATTGCTGCCGTGATGCCAAAGTCTCATAGACTAACGCTTGAAACGCGAACGGCTGCATGCTTAGCTCGTCGCCATTGCGACGGGTAGGGAAGAGTTTAGCCGCGCATTGCCATCTATACGGGAGGTTTTTGATGGATCGTCGTTCATTTATCAAGAAGGCGGGTGCAACGGGGGCAGGCGCCGTCGCGGCTGGCGCATTGGCTGCACCTGCGATCGCGCAGGAAAATCCGAAGATCTCGTGGCGCATGACGTCGTCGTTCCCGAAGAGCCTCGACACGATCTATGGCGGCGCCGATGACGTTGCCAAGCATGTTGCCGCGGCGACCGACGGCAACTTCCAGATCCAGACTTTTGCTGCGGCCGAAATCGTGCCGGCTCTCGAAGCGGCCGATGCCGTCAGCTCCGGAACCGTCGAAGCGGCTCACACCTGCTCCTATTACTTCGTCGGCAAGGACCCGACCTACGCGATCGGCACCGCCATTCCGTTCGGTCTCAACGGCCGCCTCACCAATGCCTGGTTCTACGAAGGCAACGGCAATGCGCTGATGAACGAATTCTACGCGACGCAGGGCATCTACGCGATGCCGGCCGGCAACACCGGCGCGCAGATGGGCGGCTGGTTCCGCAAGGAGATCAACACGCTCGACGACCTCAAGGGCGTCAAGATGCGTATCGCCGGCATTGCCGGCCAGGTCATGTCGAAGGTCGGCGTCATCCCACAGCAGATCGGCGGCGGCGACATCTATCCGGCGCTCGAAAAGGGCACGATCGATGCGGCCGAATTCGTCGGTCCCTATGACGACCTGAAGCTCGGCCTGCACAAGGTTGCGAAGTATTACTACTATCCGGGTTGGTGGGAAGGTGGCCCGACGGTCCACGCCTTCTTCAATCTCGAAAAGTGGAACAGCCTGCCGAAGCACTATCAGGCGGCCCTCACCGACGCCTGCGCTTACGCCAACACCAACATGATGGCGAAGTACGACATGAAGAACCCGGGCTCGCTGAAGCAGCTCGTCGCCGAAGGCGCGACGCTGCGTCCGTTCAGCCAGGAGATCATGGAAGCCTGCTTCCAGGCATCGATGGACCTCTACAAGGACATCTCCTCGAAGAACCCGTATTTCAAGAAGATCTACGAGGACCAGGCCGCCTTCAAGCGCGACGCCTATCTCTGGATGCAGCTGTCGGAATACACCTTCGATACGTTCATGATGATCCAGCAGCGCGCTGGGAAGCTCTGAGCTTAGAAAGCCACTTACCAATAAAAAGCCCCGGAGAAATCCGGGGTTTTTTGCTGCCTACTTGATGACCGGCGGCTGGCTGAGGTCGGGCTGCGCCGGTGCTGCCGGGGCGGGGGCTGCCGGCGGTTGGCCGGGCGTGCCGAGCGGCGGCAGGGTGAGGCCCGGGATCTGCGGCGATGCACCACCCGGAGCGCCCATCGGCGGCAAGCCGAGTTGGCCGCCGAAGCCGGGCACCTCGATCTTGATGGTGTTCGGATCGACCTGCGGACCCTTGTCCAGCCAGTAGGTGACGGACTGCGGCCAGAAGATGATGATCGCGACGAGGATCAGCTGCATGCCGACCCAGGGTATCGCGCCCATGTAGATATCCTTCGTCTTCACGTCGCGGCTGGCGATCGAGCGCAGGTAGAAGAGCGCGAAGCCGAAGGGCGGGTGCATGAAGCTCGTCTGCATGTTCACGCAGATCAGTACGCCGAACCAGATCAGGTCGATGCCGAGGCTGTGGGCCACCGGCGCCAGCATCGGGATGACGATGAAGGCGATCTCGAAGAAATCCAGGAAGAAGGCGAGGATGAAGATGAAGATGTTGACGAAGATCAGGAAGCCGACAGGACCGCCCGGAATGCCCGAGAGCATGTGCTCGATCCAGCGCGAGCCGTCCATGCCCTGGAAGACGAGGCTGAAGCAGGTGGAGCCGATCAGGATCATCACCACCATGGATGTTATGTGCATGGTCGAGGTCATCGCCTCGCGGATCAACGGCCAGGTGAGGCGGCGGTGCAGGGCGGCAAGCGCGATGGCGCCGACGACGCCGAGTGCGCCGGCTTCGGTCGGCGTCGCCAGGCCCATGAAGATGGTGCCGAGCACCAGGAAGATCAGCACGATCGAGGGGATCATGCCCCAGAGGACGGTGGCAAGCAGCTTCCAGTCGAAGTCGCCGCGCACTTCCTTCGGCAGCGGCGGCATCGACTTCGGATTGATGATCGACAGGATCAGGATGTAGCCGACGAAGATCGCCACCTGCAGGATCGAGGGGCCGATGGCGCCGAGATACATGTCGCCGACGGAGCGGCCGAGCTGATCGGCGAGAACGACGAGAACCAGCGACGGCGGGATGACCTGGGTGATCGTGCCAGAGGCGGCGATGACGCCGGTCGCAAGCCGCGGGCTGTAGCCGTAGCGCAGCATGATCGGCAGCGAGATAACGCCCATGGTGATGACCGAGGCAGCCACCGTTCCGGTGATGGCGCCGAGCACGGCGCCGACGAGGATGACGGCGTAGGCCAGGCCGCCGGGAATGGCGCCGAACAGCTTGCCGGTGCCCTCAAGCAGGTCTTCCGCCAATCCGCATCGCTCGAGCACCGCGCCCATCAGCGTAAAGAAGGGGATTGCCAGCAGTAGGTCGTTGGAGACGATGCCGAAGAAGCGCAGTGGCAGGGCCTGCAGGAACACTTCGCCAAAGTGGCCGGTCGCGATGCCGATCAGGCCGAAGAACAGGCCGACGGCTGCGAGCGAAAAGGCGACAGGGAAGCCATAGAGCATGAAGATGATCATGCCGACGAACATGGCGGGCGGAATAATACCGTAATCGAACACGTGCTTTCTCCCCCAGTCGTCTTATTGCAGCGGCTTTTCGTATTTCGTGTCGATCTGGATATCGCCGACGAGCGCCGCGATCCTCTTGATCAGCTCCGAAATGCCCTGAAGGGTGAGAAGCGCGAAACCGGCAAACAGCATGAACTTGACCGGCCAGCGGATCAGACCGCCGGCATTGGCCGAGACTTCGCCCTGCTGGAAGGAGTGCATGAAATAGGGCCAGCAGAGGATCGACAGGAAGATGCAGGCCGGGATCAGGAAGACGATCAGGCCGATCGCGTCGATCCAGAGCCGGGCGCGATCGGAGACCGATCCGTAGATCAGGTCGACGCGCACATGCTCGTTGTTGCGCAGCGTGTGAGCGGCGCCGAGCACGACGACATAGGCAAAGAGATACCACTGGATCTCAAGCCAGCCATTCGAGCTGTAATTGAAGGTATAGCGGACGATGGCATTGGCTGCGCTGATCAGGCAGCAGAAGAGCACCATGTAGTCTGCAATCTTACCGATAACTTGGCTGAATCGATCGATCAGCCGGCTGACACTCAGCAGAGCCGCCATTCCTCTCCCCATGTTTGCCTTTACGGCAAGTTCTCCTCGTTGAAATTTGTGTAAACGAAGGGTTTCTAAAATGAAAGATTAAATGGGCCGTCTAGGAGTTTAGTCGTAGGCGCGGCGCCCGGCGCCCGCATCCGGCCGTCCCGGCGGCGGCAACCTATGAGCGGAATATCAGTCGGAAATAATACATCCCGCGGCTGCGTATAACGCGTCAATATTTTGGATTTCGTCTCAAAGTTTTAGAAAAACCGGCCAAATACATAGGGTTCATGCAATCAATTTTTAAAAGGTTCTGAGTATCTTGCCCGCGCACAGGGAAAATATGGATGAAGCCACATAACCCGAACAGGGTCCCTAAGGATGTGTATCTGTCATTCGTGAGTTCCCTCTTCGGGAACCGCATGACGCTCGTGGCCGGCGTTATCGTCCATGTCGTTGCCTTCGTTGCCGTCGCCGCCAAGGCGGATGCGCCGCTCTACTATCTCCTCGCTCTCGCCTTCCTGCTGACCTTCGTCGGCCGCATGCTGACCTTCCGCCAGTTCGACAAGGTGGAGAAGCAGTCGCTGACGCGCGCCGATATCGAGCGTTGGGAGACATTCTATGTGATCGGCGCAACCTCGACCGCGGCAATCCTCGGTATCGGCAGCGGTTATGCGATCTTCATTCTGCGCGATCCCTTTGCCGAGCTCGCCTGCATCGCGGTGACGATGGCATCGATGGTGTCGGTCGTCGGCCGCAATTACGGTTCGCAGCGGGCGATCGACCTGCAGACGCTTGCCTGCTGTCTGCCGATGATCGTCTGCAGCCTGATGGCGCTCGATTTCTATCGCGCCATTCTTTCCGCCTTCCTTATTCCCTTCGGCTTGACGACGCGGGCGATGGCCAATGGCGTTCGCGAATTCCTCTATGAGAATGTCATCGCCCACCGGCAGATCTCGCTGATCGCCGACCGTTTCGATACGGCGCTCAACAACATGCCGCATGGCCTCGTCATGGTGGATCCCGGCAACCGGATCCAGGTGATCAACCGCAAGGCCTGCGAGCTCCTGAAGATCGGCGACCCCGACAGGCTGAAGGATCGCGATCTCGGCGCGGTGCTGCGCTATGGCGCGCGCTACAGCTTCGTCGATGCCTCGCAGCCGGATCTGATCCTGCGGCAGCTGTCGCAGGTGGCCGAAGGCAGCATGTCGCGCGTGCTGATCCATCTGCCCGAGGACCTGTCGCTTGAGTTCTCCGCCAAGCGCCGTATCGATGGCGGGGCGGTGCTGATCTTCGAAGACGTCTCCAGCCGCGTGAAGGCCGAGCAGAAGATCCTGCATATGGTTCGCTTCGATGCGCTGAGCGGGCTGCCGAACCGTGAATATTTCGGCCAGCTCGTCCAGGACTATCTGAACCGCCATCCGCGCCGCAAAGGGCCGCTCGGCTTCATGGTCATCGACATTGATGAGTTCAAGCATGTCAACGACATGCGCGGCCATATCACCGGCGACAAGCTGCTCTGCGCCATTGCCGAACGAGTCAAGGAAAAGGCCGGAAGCGCGATCGTCGGGCGCCTGATGGGCGACCAGTTCGTGATCTTCTTCCCACATGCGAAGAACCGGGAAACGCTGGAGGCGGAGATCCGCTCCGTGCACACCGCCATCCAGGGCCACTACGAGGCCGATGAGGTGACGTTCCTGATCTCGCTCAGCGCCGGCTATGCCGTGCTCGAGGGCAATGCCTTCGCGATGGACGAGTGGAGTATCAAGGCGGATCTGGCGCTCTTCGAAAGCAAGTCGCGCGGCCGCGGCGGCATTGCCGGTTTCGAGCGCGAAATGGATGGCCGCTATGTCGAGCAGCAGAAACTGAAGGCCGACCTTCGCGATGCCGTTGCCGCCGGTGCGCTGAACGCCGTCTACCAGCCGATGTATCGCGCCGATGGCTCGCGGATCGACTGTGCCGAGGCGCTGGCGCGCTGGGTGCACCCGGAGCGCGGCTCGATCCCGCCCGATGTCTTCATCCGGCTGGCCGAGGAGATGGGTATCATCTCCGACATCACCCGCTTCATCCTCGTGCAGGCCTGCAGCGACTGCATGACCTGGCCGGAGCATATTGCCGTCTCGGTCAACCTGTCGGCGCGCGACCTGCGCGACAACGATATCCTGTTGCTGGTCTCCGAGGCGCTTGCCAAGACGGGCTTGCCGGCCTCGCGCCTGCATCTCGAGATCACCGAGAGCTGCCTGATCGATGAGCCGGCCGCAGTGCGCACGATCCTTGCGGAGCTACGCTCGCGCGGCATCACCATTGCCATCGACGATTTCGGCACCGGCTTCTCCAGCCTCAGCTATCTCGACACGCTGCCGCTCGATATCGTCAAGATCGACCGTTCCTTCGTGCGCAACATCGCCCAGGATACGCGGCGGCTGAAGCTGCTGCGCGGCACGGTCAACCTTGCCCGCGAGCTCGGTCTGAAGATCGTCATCGAAGGCGTCGAGACGACGGATCAGCTGGCGATCATCAACAAGGAACGCAGCGCCGACCTCATCCAGGGCTATGTGTTCTCTCCGCCGGTACCCTCGCAGAACATCGGCATCCTCTCCGGAAATCTCCGCCCGGCATCGCGCCGCAAGGCCGGCGCCGCCTGAACCCCAACACCTGACCGGTATTTTTCTCGGCGCCTTTTCCGGCCGCCGTTAACCTTATTGATTCAAATGTGATTAAGATTGTTTGCAATCATTGCGCGAGAAGAAGCCGTATGCTTAATAGTCCGTTAACAAACGGTGGGCGTGATGGCGGACGGGTTTTCGACAGTCAGCGATTTCAGCATGAAGCTCATGGAGGTTCTCGATCACGTCGAATACCGGCGTATCGAGAGCACCGAGGACATGGAGGATGTCGAGCGTCTGCGCTTCCGCGCCTATAAGGCGCGTGAGGTTCTGCCTGTCGCCGCCAAGACCCTGATCGACGATGTCGACTTCGACAGTCAGGCCTATGTCTTCGGCCTCTACTACTATGAAGAGCTCGTCAGCACGATCCGCATCCACCATGTGACGCCCGATCATCGCGTCTCGCAGTCGGGCGGGATCTTTCCCGCCGAGATGGATGCCTTTCTCGATGCAGGGATGACGCTGATCGATCCGGCGCGGTTTGCCGCCGATCCGCAGGCTGCGGCCGAGCTTCCCTGGCTTCCCTATCTGACGCTGCGGCCGAATATCGTCGCGGCCGCGCATTTCCGGGCGGACCGGGTGCTGCAGCATGTCCGTCCGGCGCACGCGGCTTTCTACAAGCGCGTCTTCTATGCCGATACGGTCGTCGCCTCGCGCATGACCGAGATGTACGGCTTCGACCTGACGCTGATGGCGACCAATGTGCTGGAGGTCGGGCGCAAGCTGCTGACCCGCTATCCGTTCTTCATCTCGAGCGCTAGCGAGCAGCGGATGATGTATGGCAGGGCGCCGGGCAAGGGCGCTCCGGCGCTGACGATCGTGCCGACGGCGCGTTTCGTTCCGGATGGGCAATTGGGCACCGATCTGCCGCTCTGATTGCGTGTCGCAAGAAAGCCTTTGGCCGTACTGCATGCGGCATTCTCATGCATTGCGCTTTCTCAAAGCTTTGTGTAAGCCCTGAACAGGGATTGTTCCGCCGCAAGTGCTGCGGAATCATGGCATTCAGGCGGTCTGCCGCACTGTGCGGGCCGGGCATTTGAGGGAGACGAAATTCATGGCCGAACATCACACCGGACCCGCCGAAGTTGGCGCCCCGATGGACTACAAGGAACATGAGTCCACTTACAACCTGTTCATCGCTGGCGCGAAATACGGCACGATGTTCCTCGTTGCCCTGCTGCTCGGCATGACGGCTGGTTTCTTCACCGGTGGCGGCCTGCTCGGCGGCATCCTGGTTTTCCTCATCATTCTCGTTGCCGGTATCGTCCTGCTGCGTTGATCGCGGCAGGGGGAGGGCATTCCCAGAACGTAAGCTGACGCTTGGGCCATAAGCGGGGAGACCCGTGGCGGTCTGGCTGACCCGGAGGAGGGGGCAGTTGGGCAATATCGTTTTCGTCGCAAAGGAAGCGGCGGACTTGGAAACGCGCGTATCCGCGTCTGCCGAGACCGTCAAGAAAATGAAGAACCTCGGTTTCGACGTCGTCGTCGAGGCCGGGGCCGGCGCGTTGTCCCGCATCCCTGACGGGGAGTTCGAAGCGGCGGGTGCGCGGATCGGAACGATTGCCGATGCCGCGACGGCCGATGTCGTCTTGAAGGTGCGGCGTCCGGCGGAAGCCGAGATTGCCGGCTACAAAAGCGGTGCCGTGGTCATCGCCATTATGGATCCCTACGGCAACGACGAAGCGATCGCCGGCATGGCGAAGGCCGGGCTCTCGACCTTCGCGATGGAACTGATGCCGCGCATCACCCGCGCCCAGTCGATGGACGTGCTCTCCTCCCAGGCCAATCTTGCCGGCTACCAGGCGGTTATCGAGGCGGCTGCGGTCTATGATCGGGCCATGCCGATGATGATGACGGCGGCAGGCACAGTGCCTGCGGCCAAGGTCTTCGTCATGGGCGCCGGTGTCGCCGGTCTGCAGGCGATCGCCACCGCACGCCGTCTCGGGGCTGCGGTTTCTGCAACCGACGTTCGCCCGGCCGCCAAGGAACAGGTGGCGTCGCTCGGCGCCAAGTTCATCGCCGTCGAGGACGAAGAATTCAAGGCAGCGGAAACGGCCGGCGGCTATGCCAAGGAAATGTCCAGGGAGTATCAGGCGAAGCAGGCGGCGCTGGTTGCCGAGCATATCGCCAAACAGGACATCGTCATCACCACCGCTCTGATCCCCGGCCGTCCTGCACCGCGCCTCGTTTCGCGCGAGATGCTGACCTCGATGAAGCCGGGTGCGGTCGCGGTCGATCTGGCCGTCGAACGCGGCGGCAATATCGAAGGTGCCGTGGCTGATCAGGTGGCCGAGGTCGAAGGCGTGAAGGTCATCGGCTTTGCCAATATGGCCGGCCGCGTCGCGGCCAGCGCCTCGGCGCTCTATGCCAAGAACCTCGTCACCTTCCTGGAGACCATGGTCAACAAGGACACCAAGACTGTCGTCATCAACCTCGAAGACGAGCTGATCAAGGCGACGATGCTGACCTATGCAGGCGATGTCGTGCATCCGGCATTTGGCGGTGCGAAGAAGGGGGACAACTGATGGCCGGCGAACAAATGGACAAGGCGCTGCAGCAGCTGAACGACGCCGTAACGGCCGTCGCGACCGCCGCCGCCCATGCGCCTGAAGCGGCAAGTGCCGCAACGGGCGGAATGATCGATCCCTTCGTCTTCCAGCTGGCGATCTTCGTGCTGGCGATCTTCGTCGGCTATTACGTCGTCTGGTCGGTGACGCCGGCGCTGCATACGCCGCTGATGGCGGTTACCAACGCCATCTCCTCGGTCATCGTCGTCGGCGCGCTGCTTGCCGTCGGCATTTCGGCCAGCGGCCTTGCGACCGGCTTCGGCTTCGTGGCGCTGGTCCTCGTCTCGGTCAACATCTTCGGCGGCTTCCTCGTCACGCAGCGCATGCTGGCGATGTACCGCAAGAAGGACAAGTGAGGCCGGGCGCATGACCAATATCGCAGCTTTTCTCTATCTGGTCTCCGGCGTCCTCTTCATCCTGGCGCTTCGCGGCCTCTCGCATCCGGCCACCAGCCGCAAGGGCAATCTCTACGGCATGATCGGCATGGGGATCGCCATCCTCACGACGCTGGTGCTGGCAACGCCGTCCTTCATCGGCTTCGTGCTGATCGTTCTTGGCCTCGCGATTGGCGGCGGCGCAGGCGCCTATATCGCCCGCGTCATCCCGATGACCTCGATGCCGCAGCTCGTTGCCGGCTTCCACTCGCTGGTCGGCCTTGCTGCCGTGCTCGTTGCCGCCTCGGCGCTCTATACGCCGCTCTCCTTCGGCATCGGCGATATCGGCTCGATCCATACGGAAGCCCGTGTCGAGATGGCGATCGGCGCGGCGATCGGCGCGCTGACCTTCACCGGCTCGATCATTGCGTTCCTGAAGCTCGACGGGCGCATGTCCGGCAAGCCGATCATGCTGCCCTTCCGGCACATCATCAATATCGCGCTGCTGGTGCTGATCGTCTTCTTCATCATCGGCCTTGCTGTCACCGAAAGCCATTTCGATTTCTGGGCAATCATCGTGCTGGCGCTGGCGCTCGGCGTGCTGCTGATCGTGCCGATCGGTGGCGCGGACATGCCCGTCGTCGTCTCGATGCTGAATTCCTATTCGGGCTGGGCGGCGGCCGGCATCGGCTTCACGCTCGGCAATCTGGCGCTTATCATCACCGGTGCGCTGGTCGGCTCGTCGGGTGCGATTCTGTCCTACATCATGTGCAAGGGCATGAACCGCTCCTTCGTCTCGGTCATTCTCGGCGGCTTCGGCGGCGAGATGTCGGGCGGAGCTGCCGATAATTCCGACAAGACGGTCAAGCTCGGCTCGGCCGAGGACGCAGCATACCTGATGGCCAATGCCTCCAAGGTGATCATCGTGCCGGGCTACGGCATGGCGGTCGCCCAGGCGCAGCATGCGCTGCGCGAACTCGCCGATAACCTCAAGAAGGCCGGCGTCGAGGTCAAATACGCGATCCATCCGGTCGCCGGCCGCATGCCGGGCCATATGAACGTGCTGCTTGCCGAGGCGAATGTTCCCTATGACGAGGTCTTCGAGCTCGAGGACATCAATTCGGAATTCGCGCAGGCCGATGTCGCCTATGTCATCGGCGCCAACGACGTCACCAATCCGGCCGCCCGCGACGACAAGACCTCGCCGATCTACGGCATGCCAATCCTCGATGTCGACAAGGCGAAGACCTGCATCTTCGTCAAGCGCTCGCTAGGCTCGGGTTATGCCGGCATCGACAATACGCTGTTCTACAAGGACGGCACGATGATGCTGCTCGGCGACGCGAAGAAGGTCACGGAAGAGATCAACAAGTCGATAGGCCACTGACGCTGCCCGTATCGACGATGCCGAATACGAAAAGGCCCGCCGGAGAGCGGGCCTTTTCCATTGCCGCCGGACCCTCTCAGGTCGCGGCGGGCGCCAGCGTCATCTTCTCCACGCCAACCGCCAGGTTGAGACCCTCCTGGGCCTGGACGTTCAGCGGCTGCAGCATGAAGGATTGGTTGGTGCCACCGGCAATCACCTTGGCGCCTGCACCTGCACCGAGGCTCGCATCGGCGCCGACGCCATAGTACTCGCCGGCCAGTGCAAATTGCGGGAAGTCGGTGCCCGTCTTGGCGAGCACCTGCCAGATCATCACGCTCTTGCCGGTCTCACCGATATCGAGGCCGAATTTTTCGATCTTGCCGGCATAGACGGCCTTAATGCCGCCGGAAGCCGGGGTGTAGGTGCAGATCAGGTTCTTCTCGGACTTGATGATGAGCCCCTGGCCGCCGTCCGATCCGCAGACCAGCCGGCCGAGAGTGACATAGTCCGCAGCTGCCGCCGGTGTGGCGCAGGCTGCAGCGGTCAGCGCGGCGGCTGCGATCATCGTGTGCTTGAACATGGTCCTTCTCCTTTGAATGACCTGTTCGAAACGGGCGATGCTTTTGATTGTTCCCTTTGCCGGCTAGTCGCGGGCAAGCGTGCTGCGCGGCGCGGTCAGCACCCAGAGAAGGCCTTCCGGCAGATAATCGACCTGCACCGTGCCGCGGAATGCGGCGGCGGCGTGGGTCTTGATCACGGTCGTGCCGAAGCCTGAACGGTCGGGGCTCCTGACCTCCGGCCCCTGCGACTCGCGCCAGACGAAACGCAGCATCGGCTCGGTCTGGCCTTCTTCCTCGGCATCTTCCCAGGAGAGCGCCACCCGTCCCTCGGGAACGGAGAACGCGCCGTATTTCACCGAGTTGGTGGCAAGCTCGTGCAGCGTCAGGCCGAGGTTCTGAACCGCTTCCGGCTTCAGCATGAAATCCTTGCCCGAAATCTCGATCTGATCGACGGCCTGCGGGAAGGCATCGAGATGGATGTCGATGACGCGGCGCAGTGATGCGCCTGCCCATTGCTCGCTGGTCAGGAGCTCGATCGAGCGGATGAGGCCATCGAGGCGCTCGGCGACGGCCGCCTGGAAACCCTCTACGCTGTCGGCCTGCTTGGCGAGCTGACGCATCATCGCCTGCGCCAGCGTCAGCAGGTTCTTGGTGCGATGCACGAGCTCGTGCATGACGAAATGCAGCCGGTCTTCGGTCTGGCTGCGGTCGAAGGAGGCATTAGACAGCGCCACCGCCACCTGGTTCGCTTCGATGACGCTGGTATCGATGGGGGCGACGATATGGCCTTCGCCCATGCGGTTTGCCATCTCGGCGATATCGCGGATCGTCGTGCGCACTTGGCGGGCGACGGCATAGGCGGCAAAGACGGCGACGGCGAGGAGCGCGATGCCGCCGATGATCAGGAAGCGCCAGGTTGTCAGGATCGAGGCCTGCGCCGTCGAGATCGGTCCCCAGATCACCGTCTTCCACGACCAGCCGGGGATCTGCGCGTAGCCGAGCAGTTGATCGGGAAGGATTGCCGTGTCCTCGAAGACGCCGCGCGAGGCGATCAGCGACGGCAGGATACGGGAATCGAAGGCGGTGCCGGGCGCAATCGCAAAGGGTCCGCTGGAGGCGACGACATGGCCTGACTGGTCGATGACGGCGGCGGACCAGCCGGGTGCGAGACCTTCCGGCTGCAGGATCTTGGCGAGGTCGCTGGCATTCTGCGTAATGATCAGCGCGGCCGTCTTGCCGATATCGACGGGCATCGTGACGTTATAGACCCACTCGTTGCTGACCGCCCCCTTGAAGACGTTGGATGCCTCGATACGGCCGCTGTCGAGGGCATATTTCAGCGCCGTCAGGTTGCTCATCTTGCCGAGCTGGGTGCCGAAATCGCGGCGGGTGTTCAGAAACTGCTGGCCTTCCTTGTCGGTGGCGATGACGAAGAGCGTGTCGCCGCGCAAGGCCGTCTCGGTGCGGGCGTGGAAGGAAGCGTAGTCCTCGTGCTCGAGCTCCGGCGAGGTGGCGAGCAGGCGCAGCGTCGTCGCCATATCCTGCAGCTGCCGGTCGACGGACCGGGAAAGGGCTAGCGCATCCTGCGCCGTCTCGCGGCGCAGCGTGTCGCGCTGATTGTCTTCCAGCTGCAGCAGGAGAAGGGTCACGAAGGCGAAGATCGGGACGGCGATCGCAACCGCCATGGCAACCAGATAGGTGCCGATCGAGGCCTTGGGAAACATGCGGGAACGCAGGCTCATCGGCAGGGTCTTCCCGGATGCCGGGCGGCAAGGCACGCGAAATTCTTGCCAACAGTTACGAAAGCAGAAAACTGCATTGCCGCCATTGCCCTCAACGCGTCCTGATTCCCGATAGCCTGCTATCGATGCGCTGTCATGTTAGGGGGTGGGGGAAGGGGTTGCAACATACTAAATGCACGCAGGCGCTCTGTCGGATTCCGTACACAGGTTCAGCTGAAGCGAGTGAGCCCGAAAGCCTCCAGCATGGCGTCGCGTTCTCCCGAGAGGATTTCCTTCGATGCGAGCAGGCCGGCGACCGGCGCCAGCGTCACGCCGGAATGCATGACGGCGATGTAGAGGCCGTCAACGCCGCCATTGCCGATGATCGGGAAACCATCCTTCGGTGTCGGCCGGTAGCCGACGGTGAAGAAGTCCATCGACAGTCTGTCGCTATCGGCAAGGTTGGCCTTCACCTTGGCAAACAGCGCTGCCGCTGTGACCCGATGATCTTCGCCGGGATCGCTGCCACCGAAATCGCTTCCGGCAATGATGCGGCCTTCGGCGGTCTGGCGCATGTGAAGCTCCATCGCAATCACCAGGCCGTTCAGGCGCTTCTCGAAAGGACGGGAATGGACGATCAGCCCGGCCGGTGCATCGAGAGGCAGGGTAACGCCGGCAGAGGCGGCAATCGGAACCGATCCTGCGCCGGCCGCAAGCACGACATGGTCAGCCTCGAAAATCCCTTCGGAGGTGACGACGCCGGTAATGCGCTCGCCACTGCGCAGCAATCCACGCACCGCAGCAGCGACGAACTTGGCGCCGCGGGCTTCGGCATCGGCGAGCATCAGTCGGGTGGCGGCCACCGGTTCGACCGCGCCTTCTTCGGCGGCATCGAGGGCAAAATCGGGGATTTGTGTCAGGAAGGGTTCGCGGGCGGCGATATCGGTCTTGCCGATGCGGCGGATGTCATAGCCCCAGCTCGCATGCTCTTTCTGATAGGCGAGCAGTTCAGCCTCTGGCAGATCCCAGCAGATGCCGCCGCACCAGGAAAGCGGCAGGCCGGGCAATTCCGCAGCCAGACGTTTCCACTCGGCCATCGAGCGGCGGCGGAAGCGGAAATAGAATTCGGGATTGCCCCAGCTGGCATTGATCCAGGCGAAGGAATTGGGTGTCGCAACACCGCCAGTATCTTCGGCGATCACGGTGACATCGGCGCCATCGCGGGTCAGGTGCCAGGCGATGGAGGCGCCGATGATACCGGCACCGGCGACGATCACACGTTGTTTCGCCGCCATGGTGCCGTCTCCGATGCTTCAGGATCAGCCGTTGCTGGGTGCGCCGAGTCGAGCCATGCCGTCGCGGGCCGGCTGGTATTTCGGGTCGAGGCCGACAGCGTGGCGATAGGAGCGCATCGCCTTGTCCTTGTCGCCGCGGCGCTCATAGACCAGCGCCTGGTTGGCCCAGGATTCGGCGACGTTGCCGTTGAGCTCGATCGCGTGGTTGAAATCGGCGAAGGCGTTGTCGTCGTCGTTCAGCGCGATATAGGAAATGCCGCGGCCGTTATAGGGCTCGGGCGAATTCGGAGAGAGCGAGATCGCCTTCGAGAAGTCGTCGATCGCCTTGTCCTGCTGATTGCGCTTCTGGAAGATCAGGCCGCGATTATGATAGGCGCGTCCGTCGGTCGTTCCGAGCTGGATCGCCTTGGAGAAGTCGTTGAAGGCCGCGTCGTCCTGACCAGCCTGACGGTAAACGTTACCGCGGCCGATATAAGCGACGTCGTAGTTCGGGTTGATCTGCAGGGCGGCGTTATAGTCGCCGATTGCCTGCTGCTGCTGACCCATATTGCGGTAGACCAGCGCGCGGTTGGCATAGGCCTGATAGAAGCGCGGGTTGATCTGCAGAGCGGTGTTGAAGTCGTTCAGCGCAGCCTTAAACTGGCCGGCGCGGCCATAGGCGGAGCCACGAACGTTGTAGCCTTCGGGATCGCGCGGATTGGCGTTGATCACCGAGGTCAGCGAGGCGATGTTCCCTTCCGAGCCCTGGGCCTTGTCGATGCGGATCACGGCATCGGAGGTGTTGTCGGTCTGGCAACCTGCGAGACCGGCCGCGGCAAGAACCGCGAGCATCGGCAGCAGCCGCGCCTTGGGCGCGCGCAAGGACCGGGACGAAGAGAACAAGAAATCAGCCATTCGTGCGCTTTCCCCATGCGTCATATCCGCGGCAGCCGGATATGCGATCTTTCAGCGGCAAAAATTAAAAAGGCGGCGGCGACACCAATCGCCCCCGCCAACATGCATCTGAAAACGTCGAAATAACGACGGCAACGCCTTAGCGTGCAACCAGACCTTCGCGCTGTGCCCGCTTGCGAGCCAGCTTGCGAACGCGGCGAACGGCTTCAGCCTTTTCGCGAGCGCGCTTCTGCGACGGCTTCTCGTAATAGTCGCGCATCTTCATTTCGCGGAAAATACCTTCGCGCTGCATCTTCTTCTTGAGAGCGCGGAGAGCCTGGTCAACATTGTTATCGCGGACGAGTACCTGCACGAGAATCACGTTCCTTTGGTTTTGGTTGCGCCATGAGGCGACACGGCGCCAGAGGCAAAAACATAACGTTCGCGCGGCGAGAGCCTTGCGATTGGTGATGCGGGATAGCAGATCGGATTGGTGAAGTCCAGCCGGGATAGCGGCTTTCACGGAAAAAATGGGGATTGGCGCCGAGGTTGCAAGACCGAAACCCATCCATAAGGGCGAATGGTCTTTCCCCGGAAAGCATCGTAGATTTGCGGCTCAAGCTCAAGGGCGCTGCATGTTTATGACGCGTACGCAGCAAATCGGCGTCTTTATCGGTCTGTTGATCGTTGTGGCGCTGACCGCCGTTCGGGCGAGCGATCCGCCGCTGCTGCAGCAGGCGCGGGATGTCACTTTCGACGAGTATCAGCGGATTGCGCCGCGGCCCTTCGAGCCGGTGCCGGTTCATGTCATCGATATCGACGAGGCATCGCTGAAGGAATTCGGCCAGTGGCCCTGGCCGCGCGACCGGCTGGCGCTACTTGTTGAGCGGCTCTCGGACCTGGGTGCGGCGGCGATCGCCTTCGACATGCTGTTTGCCGAGCCGGACCGGCTGTCGCCGCGCTCGCTGGCCGCGGGGATCGAGGGGATCGCGCCTGACGTCATCGCCAGGCTCCCCGATAACGATCAGATCTTTGCCGATGCGATTGCCGGCAAGCCCGTGGTGCTGGGCTTCGGTCTTTCCAACGAGGGCGATTACCGGCCACCGGTCAAGGCAGGCTTCGCCTTCACCGGCGAGGATCCGGCCTCGGCCCTGCCGCATCTCTCCGCCGCGACGCCGTTGCGTCCGGGTTTGGCTGAGAATGCCGCGGGGATCGGGCATATCAGCCTCAATCCCGGCAATCCTTCGCCCGTCGTACGCGCCGTTCCGCTCTTCGTCAGCGACGGCAATCAGTTCTATCCCAATCTTGCGATGGAGGCGCTGCGCGTCGCGCAGGGGGCATCGACCTATGTGCTTGCCGGCGCACCCGGAATTGCTGGTGTCATGACCTCGGCCAAGATCGGCGATTTCGTTGTCCCCGTTACCTCTGCCGGTGAGCTCTGGCTTTATGTGACGCCCGATCGCGCCGAGCGCTATATCTCCGCCCGGCTGATCCTCGGAGCGGCCGATCCGCCGCCTGCAGTCGCAGAGGCGATCAATGGCAGCATCATCTTCATCGGCACTTCGGCCGCGGGACTTCAGGATATCCGCACCACGGCGCTCGGCGAGAACGTGCCAGGTGTTTCGCTGCATGCACAGACGGCCGAGCAGATCCTGTCCGGCCATTTCCTGTCGCGGCCGGACTGGGCCGATGGGCTGGAGATCCTGTCGATCGCTGTGCTCGGCACGCTGCTGGTTTTCGTCACCACCTTCGTCAGCCCGGCCGTCGCGCTCGTCTGCGGTCTGGCGATTACGGCGCTGGCGCTTGCGGCTTCCTGGTTCTGCTTCTCGGCGCTCGGCCTGCTCTTCGATCCGCTGGCGCCGATCGTCGGCGGCTCGATCACCCATTTCGCCGCGACCTCCTTCCGCATTCTGGTCATTGACCGCGAGCGGCGCGAGGTTCGCCGTGCCTTCGGTCATTATCTCTCGCCGTCGTTGCTCTACCGGATCGAGCATAACCGCGATGCGCTGCGGCTCGGTGGCGATGATCGTGAGCTCACCGTGATGTTCGTCGACGTCCGGCATTTCACGGCGATCAGCGAGCGGCTGGCGCCGACCGCCGTCGTCGGCTTCCTCAACACGCTGCTCGATGCATTGAGCCGCCATGTGATCGAGAATGAAGGCACGCTCGACAAGTTCATCGGCGACTCGATCATGGCGTTCTGGAATGCGCCCGTTGATGTCGCCGATCATGAGGCGAAGGCGGTGCGCGCGGCGCTGGCCATGCGCGAGACGCTGGAGCGGCTGAACGCGACGGATGCCTTCGGTTTCGGCACGGAAAATCCGGTCGGGATCGGCATCGGCATCCACACCGGCATTGCCTGCGTCGGCAATATGGGGGCGGAAACGCGCTTCAACTATTCGGCCGTCGGCGATGCCGTGAATGTCGCGGCTCGCATCGAATCTTCCTGCAAGGAGGTCGGCTTCGATATTTTGATCTCTGAGGAGACAGCCCGGCGCCAGCCGGAGATCGCTCTGCTCGAAGCGGGGGCCGTGGGGCTGAAGGGCAAGAGTACGCGTACCGAGCTCTTCGCCGTCGTCGGCGATGCCGAGCTTGCCGCCTCTGCGGAGTTTGAGGAATTACGCAGCCTGCACAGTGAATTGCTGGCGGCGCTTCGCATCCGCTCGTCGAAGCTCCGGCGGCTTGCAAGCGCGGTGCGTCTGCGGGCCAAGATCGTCTCGCCGCAATTGCCGGATTTCTATCGCAAGCTGGCGCGGCGCGCCGATCACTTCCGCCACGCGGATACGGAGGCGGAGGAGCAGCCGCGGGCGGCGACCTAGCGGTTGTTGCTCCAGCCGCGGCCCTTGCCGCCCCAGCCGCCACGATCCCTGTCATTGCCCCGGTCGCCGTCGCGATCGCCTCTTCCGTGGTCATCGTCGCCGCGGTCGTGATCGCCGTGGTGATCGTGGTCGGGACGATCCGGCCTGTCGGGCCTATCCGGTCTGTCCGGCCGGTCAGGCTTGTGCGGCTTGTCGGGCTTATGAGGCTTGTGCGGCTTATCCGGCTTGTGCGGTTTCGGTGGCTTTTCCGGGGGCGGAGGTGGTGGTGGCGCGACGCGGGGCGCCGGGGCGACCGGATCGCGCCGGTCGCGGAGAGCCGCGGTCATGCCGCAGCTCGTTCCCATCATTCCGGAAAGACGCTGGTTGCCGGAGAGAAACGGCAGGGCGCGTGCTGTACCCAGGGTGTCGAGCACGTTGCGGTCGACAGGCCTTACGTCCGTCATTGCACCATTGCGCTTGGCGACCACGCAGTCGCAGCGCTGTGTCAGCTGGCGGCAGCCGCCGGGACCGCAGAATTGCGCGGCGCCATTCAGCAGCACCACCGCCGTCGTACCGTCGGGGCCGACATAGAAGTCGAAGGCGGTACCGCGCACGCCGATCGTGCCGGCCGGTGTCAGGATCTGGTAGGCCGACGATTTCGAGCTGCCGCTGATCCAGCGGAAGGTGCCTTTGGCCGCCTTGATGCTGAGGCGCTTCACGGAATCGGAATCGTCGAAGACGTAGCGGTCGATGACCACCGACGAACCCCAGCCGACGGCAAGCTTGGTGCCGTCGCGGAAAACGAACTGGCCGAGGCCGGATTGCGAGGTGCGGATGCGCTCGTCGCGATAGACGGAGGAGCTGACGATGAGGGGCCCCTGCTCGCCCGTGACTTCCGTCTTGATCTGCACAGCTTCGCCGACAGGCTCCGCAGCGGCGGCCGTCCAGGCATTGAGCAACAACAGACCGAGCGCCACGACGATGGCGCAACGCAGACGCAACATGAAATACCCCTCACACATATGGATATTAGCATGTGCGGTATTGGCCGGTCTGCCTGCCCTCTTGGGCTAACCCTGTCTGGAAAGGCAGTAGACCGAGGCGGGCGGCAGGTTCAGCTGCACGCGGCCGAGCATGCGCGCCTGCAGCCCGAGCGAGCGGAGAACGGGGGCCGGGACCGAGCATCGCTGGCCGTAGGTGAACTGATAGAAGCGGCCGCCCCGCGGCATCAGCGAGAAGGCGCCGGAGACGATCCCATGGATTGTCTCCTCACTCATGTTACGCAGCGGCAGGCCGCTGACGACGGCTGCGAAATCCTCGCGGTCCAGCTGATGCAGCCGCCGGGCGTCGTGCTGCAGGACGGTTGCCTGCGGAAAGCGGCGGCGCAGCAGATTGACGAAGCTGGTCTCGACCTCGACCAGCGTCAGGTTTCTTGGCGACATGCCGCGGGCGATCAGGGCCCGGGTGAAGATGCCTGTTCCCGGCCCGAGCTCGAGGACGGGACCCGCGGCGGGGTCGATCTCCGAGGTCATCAGACGCGCGAGGCCGGAGCCCGATGGCGCGATCGCTCCGACGGTTTTCGGCGCCGCGAACAGCGTCTTCAGAAAGGTTGCAAGGAAGGTTTTGGTCATCGTGAGCTCTCCGGGGCGTTTGCTGACGCCCGTCTTGGAGAGCTCACGTGATGTGGACATTGCGTGCGGCCTCAGACCACCGGAAAACTCATGGTGAAACGCGCGCCGCCGCCGGGCGCTTCCCCGGCGCACACTTCGCCACCGTGAAATTCGACGATCTCGCGGACGAGATGCAGGCCGAGACCGATGCCGGCGCGATCGGCGGACAGCCGCTGGAACGGCTCGAAGATCCGCTCGCGATCGGCAGGCGCGATGCCCGGGCCATCGTCCGCTACCGAGATTTCCGCCGGAACCGAGACGCGGATGCTGATGGCGCCGCGCCGCCCGCCATGGCGGATGGCATTCTGCACCAGGTTGGCGATGGCGCGCTCGATAGAGGATGGATCGGCCATGATCGTCTGCGGTTGCGACTGGACGTCGAAGTCCGCTTCGTATCCGGCTGCGACGATCAGCGGCGCGAGATCCGCCACCTGGCGTCTGGCGAGCGCGGCAAGATCGACCGGTTTCAGCTGTGCCGGTTCGCTGTTCAGCCTTTGCAGGTCGAGCAACTGTTCGGTGAGGGTCGCTAGCCGCGCGAGGTCTTCGAGGAGCTTTTCGGTGGCGGCGCTCCGCTCCATCGTTTCGATCCGCGTCTGCAGGATGGCGATCGGCGTGCGCAGCTCATGGGCGGCCGAGAGCATGAAGCGCTTCTGCCGAGTGTAGGCCTGTTCCAGACGCGTCAGGGTCTCGTTCATGGCGGTGACCAGCGGCGCGATCTCCGCTGGAACTGCGTCGAGCGGAAGGCGGTAATCGCGCTGCTCCGCGGTAATCCGCCCGGCAGCGGCTGCCAGGGTTTCCAGGTCGCGCGGTATGCTGCGCATCACAAGCAGCGTCACGGCCATGGTGATCAATCCGGTCAGCAGGATCGCAGGAAAGACCGCGCTTGAGGCCAGGGCGGTCAGTGTCAGCAGCAGCCGACCGGGCGGCAGGATGCCCTGGCGTCCCAGGATCACCGTCAGCGGACCGTGAGGGGTGTCGAGAACCTGCATTCTGGCAGCAATGGAATCGGCTTTCCGTTCGTCTCCATTGAAACGCGCTTCCGCGATGCCGGCGCCCATTGCGGCGATCGTCCTGAACTCGTCAGGAACTGCGCCTTCGGAAACGGTGCTTCCCGTGGCGTTGCGGGCGATGAACCAGAAGCCGGGCGCCGTCCGCTCCTTCTCCAGCTCCGCCGTGCTCCGGATCGTGAGCTCGCCCTTCTCGGACCAGGCGATCGACGAAGCGACATTGGCGATGGCGTCTTCATCCGGCGCAACGATGCCGACGAAGCCCATGCTCCAGAGGCCGAGAATAAAGGCCGCTCCCAGCGACAGGATGGTCAGGGCCTGTAGTGCGACGAGGCGCCGGATCAGCCGCCATTTCAGCGATGGGAAACGGCGGTTCATGGATGCGTCTGCCTGAGAAGGTGGCCGATGCCGCGGATCGTGTGGATATCGACACCGGCTTCGGCGGTTTCCAGCCGGCGGCGCAGGCGGGAGACATGCGTATCGAGCGCGTTCGACTGGATCTCGTCGTCGATGCCGTAGACCGCATTTTCCAGCACCGAGCGTTCGACGGTCCGACCGGCACGGCGCATCAGCGCTTCCAGCACCAGGAGCTCCCGGCGCGGCAGAACGAGCGGAATGCCGCGGACACTGGCCTCGCGGTTGAGGATATCGAATGTCAGTGCGCCGAGCTTCAGCGGTGCGGCTTCCAGCGTACCCGGCCGGCGAAGCACGGCGCGCAACCGTGCCATCAGTTCGGCGGTCGCAAAGGGTTTGGCGAGATAGTCGTCGGCGCCCTTGTCCAGGCCTTCGATCCGGTCGGCGAGATCGCCGCGGGCCGTTAGCATGATTGCCGGCGTGCTGGCGTTGAGGGTGGCGCTGCGGCACTGGCCGAGCAGCGACAGGCCGTCTCCATCCGGCAGGCTGCGATCGAGCACCAAGGCATCGTAGCGGTTGGATTTCAGTGCCTCGGCAGCGTCGGCCAGTGTCGCGACATGATCGACGACGAGGTCGTGGCTCTGCAGCGCCGCCGACAAAACGGCGGCAAGCTCGGCTTCGTCTTCGGCTAGCAGCAACCGCATGGTAATCTCCCTGCAGCGGCATGCCTGCCCAACATTGCGTGAACATGACGCGCGGTCAGCGATTTCGCGCATGTCAAACAAAAGCCCGTCCACGTCGCAAAAGAAACGTTGTGCCGCATTTGGATTTGCGATTTGTATTGCCACGAAGAAGAATGCCTGTCCCTGAAGGAGATGATGGCGGATGCGGAAATACTCGGTCTTTGCCGTTGCGAGAGAAGCCCTCCGAGCCCACAAGGGCTGGGAGAAGCAGTGGACCTCTCCGGAACCGCGCGCGGAATACGACGTCATCATCGTCGGCGGCGGCGGCCATGGTCTGGGCGCTGCCTATTACCTTGCCAAGGAGCACGGCATCACCAATGTCGCGGTGCTCGAGAAGGGCTGGCTCGGCGGCGGCAATACCGGCCGTAACACGACCATCATCCGCTCGAACTATCTCTATGAAGAGAGCATGCACATCTATGAGCATTCGATGAAGCTCTGGGAGAACCTCTCCCAGGACCTCAACTACAATGTGATGTACTCGCCGCGCGGCGTGATGATGCTCTCTCACAATGTACACGACCAGCAGTCCTTCAAGCGCCACATCCACGCGAACCGCCTCTATGGCATCGACAATGAGTGGCTGACGCCGGAGCAGGCCAAGGCCTATTGCCCGCCGCTCGATATCTCGGCGACGGCGCGTTACCCGATCAATGGCGCCGCCCTGCAGCGCCGCGGCGGCACGGCCCGTCACGATGCTGTTGCCTGGGGCTATGCCCGCGCTGCCTCCGATCGCGGCGTTCACATCATCCAGAATTGTGAAGTCACCGGCATCCGCCGCGACCCGGATGGGCGCGTCACCGGTGTCGAGACCAATCGCGGCTATATCGGCGCGAAGAAGATCGGCGTTTCCGCTGCCGGTCACTCGACCGTCGTCATGAACATGGCCGATGTCCGCGTGCCGCTGCAGTCGAGCCCGCTTCAGGCGCTGGTTTCAGAGCCGCTGAAGCCGATCTTCCCCTGCGTCGTGATGTCGAACACGGTGCACGCCTATATTTCGCAGTCGGACAAGGGCGAGCTCGTCATCGGCGCCGGTACGGACCAGTATAATTCCTACTCGCAGACCGGCGGCCTGCAGATCATCACGCATACGCTCGACGCGATCTGCGAGCTCTTCCCGATGTTCCGCCGCGTCAAGATGATGCGCCAGTGGGGCGGTATCGTCGACAACACGCCGGATCGTTCGGCGATCCAGTCGAAGACGCCGGTTCCGGGTCTTTATGTCAACTGCGGCTGGGGTACCGGCGGCTTCAAGGCGACGCCGGGTTCGGCGAACCTGTTTGCGCATCTCATCGCCCGCGATGAGCCGCACAAGTTCAATGCCGGGCTGACGCTGGATCGCTTCCGCACCGGCCGCCTGATCGACGAGGCAGCGGCTGCCGCCGTTGCGCACTGATGATTGCGGAGGTCCTCCTTTCGGCAGGACTTGTCATGGGGGCGGTGCCCGCTGGCAATGTCGTGCCGGAAGCCCAGGATTTCCGGCTTCAGAAGATCGAGCGGGCAGGGGGCGAGAAGGATTGGCCCTTTGTTGCAGATAGCGGGATGCTCGCCTGCGCTTTCGTTCTCCATCAGCCGGCGGTCTATTTCCTGCCGTCGGAGGGCGGTTCGAAGGAACGGGCCTACGTGATCGACACGGACTTATACGGAATGGCTTTCGCAAATATCGGAATAACGGATGTGCTGAAGCCCTACGACAATTTCGAGCAGCTGCTCAAACGGATCGGCCCCTATGTCGCGCTTGGCAGGCGGCTTTGCAATCAACCTCCCGGAACCATCGTGTCCGGATCGGAACTCTAAGACGGGTATCAAATGCTACTGATCTACTGCCCATATTGTCAGGAAGAGCGCTCCGAGCTCGAATTCCGCGGCGCCGGCGATGCGCATATCGCCCGCCCTACCGATATCGCCTCGATCTCCGATGAGGCTTTCGAGGAATATTTCTTCCTGCGCGACAACCCGAAGGGCCTGATCTTCGAGCGCTGGCGCCACATGCATGGCTGCGGCCGCTTCTTCAATGCGGCGCGCGACACGATCAGCGACAAATTCATCAAGACGTACAAGGCAGGCGAGCCGAAGCCGGATATCGGCGCGGCCACCATCCCGCACGCCCCCGTCGAAACCCAAGCGACCGAGGGAGACGCGAAATGAGCGGCGCAAACCGTATTGCCGGCAAGGGCCGCCTGACGCCTGCCAAGACCGCCCGTTTCACCTTCGACGGCAAGAGCTATACCGCGCTTGAAGGCGATACCGTCGCCTCGGCGCTGATTGCCAACGGCATTCACCTCGTCGGCCGCTCGTTCAAGTATCACCGTCCGCGCGGCATCCTGTCGGCCGGTGCGGAAGAGCCGAATGCGCTGATCGACGTTGCCCGCGATAGCGCCCGCAAGCAGCCGAACGTGCGTGCCACGGTTCAGGAAATCTTCGACGGCATGATCGTCAAGTCGCAGAACCGCTTTCCGTCGCTCGCCTTCGACATCGGCGGCGTCAACAATCTGATGTCGCCTTTCTTCGCGGCTGGCTTCTACTACAAGACCTTCATGTGGCCGAAGGCTGCGTGGAAGCACATCTACGAGCCGATGATCCGCCGTGCGGCTGGTCTCGGCGTTGCGCCGACCGAAGCCGATCCCGATCACTATGCCAGCCGCTATGCGCATTGCGACGTGCTGGTTGCCGGTGCCGGCGTTGCCGGTCTTTCGGCGGCTCTTGCGGCTGCTGAAGCTGGCGCCAGCGTGATCATCGTGGACGAGCAGGCGGATGTCGGCGGCGCGCTGCGCTACGACAGCGGCGTGAAGATCGACGGCGTCGACGGTTACACCTGGGCGCAGCAGACAGCCGCCAAGTTGCGCGCGATGGACAATGTCCAGGTGCTGACCCGCACCACCGCCTTCGGCTACTACAACCACAATTTCATCGCGCTTGCCGAGCGCGTGACCGACCATATGGCCAAGCCCGGCCGCGATCTGCCCCGCGAACGTCTGTGGCAGGTGCGTGCCAAGCGCGTCATCCTCGCCAACGGCTCGATCGAGCGCCACATGGTGTTCGCCAACAACGACCGTCCAGGCATCATGCTGGCTTCCGCCGCCCGCATGTATCTCAACCAGTACGGCGTCGCCGTCGGCGCCAAGGTTGGCGTCTATACGGCGCATGACTCGGCATATGAAGCGGCCTTCGATCTGAAGCGCGCCGGTGTGGCGATTGCCGCGATCGTCGATTGCCGTCCGCAGCCGGGTGCCGCTGTTCTCGCCGAGGCACGTTCGCTCGGCATCGAAGTGCTGACCGGCCATGCCGTCATCGACACGGCGGGCAAGCTGCGCGTCTCCTCGATGAGCGTCGTGCGCAATGGCGGCGGTTCGCCGCGCAAGATCGCCATCGATGCGCTGCTGGTTTCGGCCGGCTGGACGCCGTCGGTGCATCTGTTCTCGCAGTCGCGCGGCAAGGTGAAGTTCGAGCCGGAAACCGAGCGTTTCCTGCCCGGCACCTATGCCCAGGAGTGCCTCTCTGTCGGCGCCTGCAACGGTACGGACGATCTGCAGCAGACGATCGAGGAGTCGCTGGCTGCCGGTGAACTGATGGCACAGGCTTCGGGGAAGCAGGCGAGCGGCAAGATTAGCATCTCCGCCGAGCAGGCGTTCCAGTGGACGGGCGGCATGATCGGCGCTGCCGAGGGTGCGGGTCCGGAGACCAGCGCCAAGGCTTTCATCGACTTCCAGCACGATGTCTGCGCCAAGGATATCCGCCTCGCGGTTCGCGAAGGCATGCATTCGATCGAGCACATCAAGCGCTTCACGACGAACGGCATGGCTTCCGACCAGGGCAAGCTGTCCAACATGCACGGCCTGGCGATCGCCGCCGAAATGCTGGGCAAGGACATTCCGCAGGTGGGTCTCACGACCTTCCGCGCACCGTACACGCCGGTCACCTACGGAACGCTGATTGCGCATTCGCGCGGCGAGCTGTTCGATCCGACGCGCAAGACGCCGCTCCACCAGTGGGAAGAGGCCCAGGGCGCCGTGTTCGAGGACGTCGGCAACTGGAAGCGTGCCTGGTTCTATCCGCGTGCAGGCGAAACCATGCATCAGGCCGTTGCGCGTGAGTGCAAGACGGCGCGTGACGTCGCTGGTGTCTTCGACGCTTCGACCCTCGGCAAGATCGAGGTGGTCGGTCCCGATGCGGCCCAGTTCATGAACCTGATGTATACCAACGCCTGGGACACGCTGAAGCCCGGCAAGTGCCGCTACGGCATCATGACACGCGAAGACGGCTTCGTTTACGACGACGGCGTCGTCGGCCGCCTCAGCGAGGATCGCTTCCATGTGACGACGACAACAGGCGGTGCGCCGCGCGTTCTCAACCACATGGAAGATTATCTGCAGACCGAGTTCCCGCATCTGAACGTCTGGCTGACCTCGGTCACCGAACAATGGGCGGTTATCGCGGTTCAGGGTCCGAAGGCGCGCGAGATCATCGCTCCGCTCGTCGAAGGCGTCGATATTTCCAACGAAGCCTTCCCGCACATGAGCGTTGCCGAGTGCAAGGTCATGGGCGTTCCGGCCCGTCTGTTCCGCGTCTCGTTCACCGGTGAGGCCGGTTTCGAAATCAATGTTCCTGCCGATTATGGCCAGGCCGTTCTCGAAGCGGTCTGGGCCAATGCCGAGCCGCTCGGCGCCTGCGCCTACGGCACCGAGACGATGCACGTGCTGCGCGCCGAGAAGGGCTACATCATCGTCGGTCAGGATACCGACGGCACGGTGACGCCTGACGATGCCGGTCTTTCCTGGGCCGTGTCCAAGAAGAAGACCGACTTCGTCGGTATCCGCGGCCTGAAGCGCATCGACCTGACGAAGGAAGGCCGCAAGCAGCTGGTCGGGCTCGTCACCAAGGATCCGAAGGTCGTTCTGGAAGAAGGCGCGCAGGTCGTCGCCAATCCGAACGAGCCGAAGCCGATGACGATGCTCGGCCACGTGACCTCGTCCTACTGGTCGGAAAATTGCGGCCGTTCGATCGCTTTCGCGCTTGTTGCCGGTGGCCGTGCGCGGATGGGCGAGACGCTCTACATCCCGATGCCGGACAAGACGATCGCCGTCGAGGTGACTGACATGGTGTTCTTTGACAAGGAAGGAGGCCGGATCAATGGCTGAGACCGCAACCCGTAGATCCGTTCTCGCCGGCCGTCAGGGCGGCTCCTGGGCCGTGCGCCTGACACCCGCTGCAAGCGCCACCCGCGTTGCGCTGCGCGCGCCGCAGGCTTCGCTTTCGGCCCTGTCTTCGGCGCTCGGCGTCACCATCCCGAACGCACCGAAGACCTCCGGCCGTGCCAGTGGTCGCTCGGTTCTCTGGATCGGGCCGGACGAATGGCTGGTCATCGACGAGAATGGCGGCGACCTGATGGGCGCGCTTGCCGGTGCAGGCGTGCTGCATTCGGCAACCGATGTCTCGCACCGCAATGTCGGCATCATCGTCTCTGGCCCGGGCGCCGAACTGGCGCTCGCCTCCGGCTGCCCGCAGGACCTGTCGCTTGCGGCTTTCCCGGTTGGCGCCTGCTCGCGCACCATCTTCGGCAAAGCCGAGATCGTCATCCTCCGCACCGAGGACGATACGTTCCGCGTCGAGTGCTGGCGCTCCTTCGCCGACTTCGTCTTCGGCCTGCTCGCCGACGGCGCGGAAGACGCGGCGCACTAGCGAATTAGCAGGCAATGACATCCAGGTAGCCGGAGTCGGCTATCTGGATGATGGTGGCGTCTCTGGTGACGATCGGAATTTTCTTCATTCGGGCGGTGGCAATCAGATAGCAATCGCCGGGGTCTTTGTGCCTGGTCTCTGCGACGACATCTGCAGCGCCGGCTGCGATACGCTCGCCTATCGGGATGATCCTGGCTCCTGTTTCCCGAATTGCGGCGTGAAACCATTTTGCCCCAGTCAATTCTCCCAGCTGCGGCGCATTGGTCTGCTTTCGGGTAGCGAGTGAAATTTCCCACGCTGTGATCGGTGAAACGTAGAGCTTCCCCACCTGCTGACTCTCGCCGATCGCCACGAGTGCTTCAGCTTCTAACTCAGCAGCGCCACTGACTAGCCAATATAGTGTGTGAGTGTCGAGCAGCACTCCGCGCAAGCGTGTTCAAACCTTATTTCTGTTTCTTGAGTGCTTGCGAGGCGATAGGTTTCGTAAGGTCGATGCCCTTGCGGATAGCCGGTGTCTGGCCCTTAAGCGCACCAGCGCCGCGGACCGTGACGAACTGTCCGGTCTTACCGTTGCGGACTATGACAGTCGATTGCTGCGGTGCTTTGCTCATGACCTCAACATAATACGACTTTGCCGCGATTGCGAGAGGTTAGAAATTGCCTCGCTGGCGTCAATCGGCCGTAGGCCGATCCTTCGGATCAAACTGTGCGATGGTAATCCACGTCGCGGTCAGTGCCGGCTTCTTCTCGTTTTCGATTTCCACCGTCACTTCATAGGTCGTCATCATCATCGCTGCGCCGCGCAGGCGGGCGTCGGCGAGGGTGAAGCGGGCGCGGATGCGGGCGCCGCACTTGACCGGCGACATGAAGCGGATCTTGTCGAAGCCGTAGTTGATGCCCATCGTCTGTTCGCGGATCTTCGGCAGGGCGTCGAAATTCATGGCCGAGAGCAGCGAGAGCGTCAGAAAGCCGTGGGCGATTGTTCCGCCATAGGGGCTCTCGGCGGCGGCGCGTTCCGGATCGGTATGGATGAACTGGTGATCGTTGGTGGCGCCGGCGAAGGCGTCGATCATCGTCTGGTCGACCGTGATCCAGTCGGACACGCCGGTCTCGGTGCCGACGAGACCCATCACGTCGGCGAGTGCAATTTCCTTACCCATTCAGTCCTCGTCAAAACGGCCGCAGGCGTGAAGCCTTATCGCGCCTTTGTGACGTTTGCGACAAGGATTCGCCGGGGATGGCCGGGAAGCCTAATTTTCCAGATAGAACATAGCGCTGCGGGCGGGAAGGGTTACCGCCGGGGCCACTTTTTTGCTGCCCGAGCGGCTGAGCTCGCGCCATCCGGATCCGGCCGGTAGCGTGAAGGGAAGCGGATCGTTCGAGCGGTTGAAGACGATGGCGAGCCGGACGATCTTGCGCGCGGTTCCGTCCCGGGTCGCGAGCATCATGCCGAAGGAGGTTAGGTTCGGTGTTTCCCATTCGCCCGTGGTCATCGGTTGTCCCGAGGGAGAGAGCCAGGCGACATCGCCGTTGCCGGTGAAGAAGTTGCTTTCGGAGAAGACGGAGAAGCGTTTCCTGAGGCCGGAGACGAAGGCCGTGTGGGCGATCAGTTCGTCGTCCAGGGCCTTCCAGTCGACCCAGGTGATCTCGTTGTCCTGGCAATAGGCGTTGTTGTTGCCGCGCTGGGTGCGGCCGCCTTCGTCGCCTGCCGTCAGCATGATGCTGCCGCGGCTGGCGAAGAGCGTGGCGATCAGCGCCATCAGGTCGGCGCGGCGTCTGGCGTTGATATCCGGATACTTCGTCTCCCCCTCGACGCCGTTGTTCCACGAGTGGTTCTCGTTGTGGCCGTCGCGGTTGGCCTCGCCATTCGCCTCGTTGTGCTTGCCGTTATAGGAGACGAGGTCTTTCAGCGTGAAGCCGTCATGGGCGGCGAGGAAATTGACGCTGCGGGTCGCCTGCCGGCCATCGCGGCCGAAAATGTCGGAGGAGCCGGCGAGCGCCGTTGCGAGCGGCCCGGTCTTCCAGTCGTCGCCGCGCCAGTAGCAGCGGATGTCGTCGCGGACGCGGTCGTTCCATTCCAGGAAGGGCGCAGAGAAATTGCCGAGCTGGTAGCCGCCGGGGCCGATATCCCAGGGTTCGGCGATCATGACGCGGTCGGCAAGGACCTCGTCGGCGAGGAGCGCGGTCAGCGTCTGGCCGCGGCCTTCGAAGCCGTTGGCGGTCCGGCCGAGGACCGGCGCCAGATCGAAGCGAAAGCCATCGATGCCGGCGCCGAGTACGAAATGGCGGAGGCTGTCGATGATCAGCTGGCGGACATAGGGGTGGTCGCAGGCAACGGTGTTGCCGGTTCCGGTGTCGTTGACGAGTTCGCCGTTGCGGCCGGGCAGGTGGTGGTAGAAGGAGAGGTTGTCCAGACCGCGCAGCGACAGCGTCGTGCCATAGCGGTCGCTCTCGCCGGTATGGTTGAAGACGAGGTCGAGGATGACGGCGATGCCTTCGGCATGCAGCTTGGCGACCGTATCTCTGAGCTCGGCCATGCCGCCAGGGCAGAGGCGCGGATCGAGCGCCATGAAGGCGACCGGATTATAACCCCAGCCATTGGTGAGATTGAGCGGCGGCAGATGGCGCTCGTCGATCCAGGCGGTGATCGGCATCAGCTCGATCGCATCGACGCCGATCCGCTTCAGGTGGGCGATGATCGAGGGATGGGCCAGCGCCGCCACCGTGCCGCGCTGCTTTTCGGGTACATCGGGATGAAGGATCGTGAAGGGTTTGACCGCCACTTCGTAGATGAAGCCGCCGGGCCGGAAAAGCGGCTTGCCGGGCTTTGCCTTCTGATCGCGGGTGACGATCGCCTTCGGCATCAGATCCTGGGTGTCTTCGCCCAAGATGCCGAGGCGCGGATCGTGCTTGAACGGCCGGTCCAGCTCCTTGGCATAGGGGTCGACGAGGAGTTTCGACGGGTCGAACCAGAGGCCGTTGTCAGGCGAATAGATGCCATCGGCGCGCAGGCCGTAGCGCGCGCCCTCCTTCAGGTTGTCGACGAAGAGGCGGTGGAAGTGGCCGTCCTCGCGCGCCATGGGCAGGCGCGCGACTTCCTTGTTGCCGCTCTTGTCGAAAAGGCAGAGCTGGATCTCTGCGGCGTGGTGCGACCAGACTGTGAACTCGACGCCGGTTTCGAAAAGAACGGCGCCGCCTTGTGCCCTGTTGTCTGCCCGCATGTGCCCCCGGTCAGGTGATGACGGAAGGTGCGTCCCGGCCCGTGCGCTTGCGGATGTCGGCGATGGCCTCCGCGGCGGCGATCAGGTCGGCCAGCGCCTCCTGCGTTTCGATATTGTGCCGGCTCGAATCCGGCTCGTAACGCTCGATATAGACGCGCAGGGTTGCGCCAGACGTACCAGTACCAGAAAGACGGAAGACGACGCGCGAGCCGCCCTTGAAGAGGATGCGGATGCCCTGATGCTCGCTGACCGACTTGTCGACCGGATCGTGATAGGCAAAGTCGTCCGCCTTCTCGACCGTCAGGCTGCCGAAGCTCTTGCCCGGCAGCGTTGGAAGCTGGGCGCGCAGATTGTCGATCAGGCCGTTTGCGGCATCGGTATCGACGCCTTCGTAGTCGTGGCGCGAATAGTAATTGCGGCCGTAGGTCTGCCAGTGCTGGGTGACGACGTCCTGGACGCTTTCGCCACGGACGGCGAGGATGTTCAGCCACAGCAGCACGGCCCAGAGACCGTCCTTCTCGCGGACATGGTTCGAACCGGTGCCGGCACTTTCCTCACCACAGATCGTCGCCATGCCGGCGTCGAGCAGGTTGCCGAAGAACTTCCAGCCGGTCGGGGTCTCGTAGATGCCGATGCCGCGCTTTTCGGCGACGCGGTCGGCGGCACCCGAGGTCGGCATGGAGCGGGCGATGCCGGCGAGGCCGCCGGAATAGCCGGGCGCCAGGTTGGCGTTGGCAGCAAGGATCGCAAGGCTATCGGACGGGGTGACGAAGATGCCGCGGCCGACGATCAGGTTGCGGTCGCCGTCGCCGTCGGAGGCTGCGCCGAAATCAGGGGCGTCGTCGCCCATCATCTCGTCGTAGAGTTCCTTGCAGTGAACCGGGTTCGGGTCCGGGTGGTGGCCGCCGAAATCGGGCAGCGGCATGAAATTGCGCACGGAACCGAGCGGCGCGCCGAGACGGTTTTCGAAGATTTCCTTGGCATAGGGGCCGGTGACGGCGCTCATTGCATCGAAGGCGATGCGGAAGCCGAGGCTGATCAGGTTGCGAATGGCGCCGAAATCGAACAGCTCTTCCATCATCGCGGCATAGTCTTCGACCGAGTCGATGATCGAGAGGATCATGCCGCCCGGAAGCTCTTCCTTGCCGATGCGGTCGATATTGACGTCGGAGAAGTCGGCGATCTTGTAGCTGTCGATCACCTTGGTTCGCGCATAGATCGCGTCGGTGATCTTTTCAGGGGCCGGGCCGCCATTGCTGACATTGTACTTGATGCCGAAATCTTCGGTCGGGCCGCCGGGATTGTGGCTGGCAGACAGGATGATGCCGCCGAAGGCCTTGTACTTGCGGATGATATGCGATGCGGCAGGCGTCGAGAGAATGCCGCCCTTGCCGACGATGACCTTGCCGAAGCCGTTTGCGGCGGCGAGCTTGATCGCCTTCTGGATGACTTCGCGGTTGTAGTAGCGTCCGTCACCACCGATGACGAGGCTCTTGCCCTGGTAGCCTTCCAGCGAATCAAAGATCGACTGGATGAAGTTCTCAGCATAGTTCGGCTGCTGGAAGACCGGGACCTTCTTGCGGAGACCCGAGGTGCCGGGTTTCTGATCCTGGTAGGGCGTGGTGGATACGGACTTGTTCATTTTCTGTCACTTGCCTTTCGGGGCGAGGCTTGAATACAGGGCAGCGTAGCGTTCGGCGCTCTTCTCCCACGAGACATCCGATTTCATGCCCTGCTTTTGCAGTTGGGTCCAGACTTTTTGATCCGCATAGAGTGTCATCGCGCGGCGGATGGCCTGTAGCATACCCTCAGCCGTGACGGGAGAAAACTGTATTCCTGTCGCAACTTTAGCCGCAAGCGCGGCATGGTTAGCATCGATTACCGTGTCGTTGAGACCACCGGTGCGGGCGACGATCGGCACGCAGCCGTAGCGCAGGCCATAGAGCTGCGTCAGGCCGCAAGGCTCGAATCGCGAGGGGATGATGATCGCGTCGCAGCCGGCCTGCATCAGGTGGGACATCGGCTCGTTATAGCCGATCGAGATGCCGATGCGGCCGGGATGACGGGCGGCGGCGGCGAGCAGCGAGCCTTCGAGCGCCGGATCGCCGGAGCCGAGAATGGCGAGCTTGCCGCCGAGCGCGACGATCTGATCGGCCGTCGCGGCGATCAGGTCCATGCCCTTCTGCCAGGTCAGGCGGCTGATGATGCAGAAGATCGGCGCATCGTCGTCATGCAGGCGGAAGAATTCGGAGATCGACTTGCGATTCTCGGCGCGGTTTTTCAGCGTCGCCGGACCGTAATGGGTGTGGACGACTGGGTCGGTCGCCGGGTTCCAGATATCGGCGTCGATACCGTTGACGATGCCGTGCAGCGCGTCGCGGCGCGGCGGCTGGCGATGACGCCCTCGAGACCCATGCCGAATTCCGGCATCAGGATTTCGTCCGCATAGGAAGGGCTGACCGTCGTGATCGCCCAGGAAGTCTGCAGGCCGCCCTTGAGATAGCCGATATGGCCGTAATATTCGATGCTCTCGGTCGAGAAGGCATGCGGCGGCAGGCGAAGACCGGGGAAGATCTCGGCGCCGAACTGGCCCTGGAAGGCGATGTTGTGGACGGTGAGAACGCTCGGCAGTTCCGGCGTCGGGTAGTAGCGCATGTAGACGGGGGTGAGTGCCGCCTGCCAGTCATGGGCATGGACGAGATCAGGACGCCAGTCGGGCATCAGGCCCGCGGCGATCTCGGCGCCTGCCAGAGACAGGGCGGCAAAGCGCCGCCAGTTGTCAGTATAGTCCTTGCCGGTCTGGTCGAGATAGGGACCGCCGGGACGATCGTAATAAGCGGGGGCATCGAGCACGAGGATATCGAGACCCTCGTGCTGCACTTCCAGAACCGTCGCGGGTTCTCCCAGGAGATCATCGAACTGCAGGCGGACGACGGGATCGCGAATGGCCCGCATGACGGCGGGATAGCCGGGCATGAGGGTCTTCGTCTCGATACCGAACCGCTTGAGAGCGATGGGCAGGGCGCCCGCCACATCGGCGAGCCCCCCTGTTTTGATCAAAGGGAAGACTTCGGACGAAACCGAAAGAACTTTCATATGTTTAAAGATCCAACTTATCGATCATGGGCTGCGTGATCAGGCAAATACCGCTGTCAGTCCGCCGGAAGCGCTTGGCATCGAGCACCGGATCCTCACCGACAACGAGGCCTTCCGGAATGACGACGCCATGATCGATCACGACGTTCTTAAGCTGGGCGCGGCGGCCGATCTTGACGCTCGGCAGAACGACCGCGCCTTCCAGTTTCGAATAGGAATTAGCGCGAACGCCGGTGAAGAGAAGGCTCTTGTTGAGGCTGGCGCCCGAAATGATGCAATCGCCGGCGACAACCGAGGAGGTTGCCGAGCCGCGGCGGTTCTCGTCGTCATGGACGAATTTTGCCGGCGGGGTGATCTCGGCATAGGTCCAGATCGGCCAGGACTTGTCGTAGATATCGAGATCGGGAACGATTGCCGTCAGGTCGATATTGGCCTGCCAGTAGGCCTCGATCGTTCCGACGTCGCGCCAGTAGGGCTCGTTTTCGAAGTCGGAACGAACGCAGGACTGGGCGAAGCGGTGGGCGACGGCCTTACCGTTCTTGACGATATAGGGGATGATGTCCTTGCCGAAGTCCTTGCTGGAATTCGGATCGGCGGCATCGCGCCGCAAGGCATCGATCAGGAACTTCGTGTGGAACACATAGATGCCCATCGAAGCGAAGGAGCTGTCCGGCTTGCCGGGGATCGATGGCGGATCGGCGGGCTTCTCGACGAAGTCGATGATCCGGTCGGTCTCGTCGACATGGACGACGCCGAAGCCGGTTGCTTCCATGCGCGGCACTTCCAGGCAGCCGATAGTGACGTCGGCGCCGGAATCGACATGCTGCTGCAGCATGTATTCGTAGTCCATCTTGTAGACGTGGTCGCCGGCAAGGATGACCATGTACTCGACGCCGTAATCCTGGATGATGTCGATGTTCTGATAGACGGCGTCGGCCGTGCCTTCATACCACTGCGTTTCCGAAACGCGTTGGGAGGCCGGCAGGATATCAAAGCTCTCGTTGCGTTCCGGGCGGAAGAAGTTCCAGCCGCGCTGCATGTGGCGGATCAGCGAGTGTGCCTTGTACTGCGTGGCGACGCCGATGCGGCGAATACCGGAGTTCAGGGCGTTGGACAGCGCGAAATCGATGATGCGCGCCTTGCCGCCGAAATAGACCGCAGGCTTGGCTCGGCGGTCGGTGAGTTCCTTCAGGCGGCTTCCTCTACCGCCGGCCAGAACGTAAGCCATTGCATCACGGGCAAGTGGCTGAATGCGCTTCTCTACCATAGTCTACTCCTCCCACCAGTCTTCAAGTCTCAGGTTCAAGCATGATCGTCGCCAGCGGCGGCAAAGTGATCGTGGCGGCGATGGTGCCACCGGCATTGACGGCTTGCACGCGCCCGCCATTGCCCTTGCCGCTGCCGCCATAGATATCGGCATCCGTATTGAGGATTTCGCGCCAGCGCCCCTCGAAAGGCAGGCGGATCGAGTAGTTCTCGCGGTAAACAGGGGTGAAGTTGGTGATGACGGCCACCGGCTTCTGATCCGGCGCCTTGCGCAGCCATGCGAAGACCGAGTTCTCGTGATCGTCGGCGATCAGCCATTCGAAGCCTTCGCCCTCGCAATCGCGGGCATGAAGTGCAGGCTTCGAGCGGTAGGTGAGGTTGAGATCGCGCACCAGGCGGCGCATGCCTTCATGCATGCGGTATTGCAGCAGGTTCCAGTCGAGCGAGGTCGCCTCGCTCCATTCACTCCACTGGGCGAATTCCTGCCCCATGAACAGCAGCTTCTTGCCGGGATAGCCCCACATGAAGGCGTAATAGGCGCGCAGGTTTGCGAATTTCTGCCAGTCGTCGCCCGGCATCTTGGCGATCAGCGATCCCTTGCCGTGGACGACTTCGTCATGCGACAGCGGCAGGACGAAGTTTTCCGAATAGGCGTAGAGCAGGCCGAAGGTGAGCTCGTTGTGATGGTGGCGGCGATGAATCGGATCGCGCTTCATGTAGCTCAGCGTGTCGTGCATGAAGCCCATGTTCCACTTGAAGCCGAAGCCGAGGCCGCCTTCATGCACGGGTTGCGAGACCTTCGGCCATGACGTCGATTCCTCGGCAATGGTCATGACGCCGGGGTGTTCCCCGTAGATGCGCATGTTCATGTCCTGCAGGAAGCGCACGGCCTCAAGGTTTTCGTTGCCGCCGTATTCGTTCGGGATCCATTCGCCGTGTTTGCGCGAATAGTCGAGATAGAGCATCGAGGCGACGGCATCGACGCGCAGGCCGTCGAGATGGAATTTTTCGGCCCAGTAGAGCGCGTTGTTGACGAGATAGGAGAGGACCTCGGTGCGGCCGAAATTGTAGATCGCCGTGTTCCAGTCTGGATGGAAACCCTTACGGGGATCCTCATGCTCGTAGAGCGCCGTGCCGTCGAACCAGCCGAGACCGTGCTCGTCGGTCGGGAAATGCGCCGGTACCCAGTCGAGGATGACGCCGATGCCGACCTTATGGCAGCCGTTGACGAAGCGGGCGAAACCTTCCGGCTCGCCGAAGCGGGCGCTTGGCGAATAGAGACCCGTCGTCTGGTAGCCCCAGGAGGGGTCGTAGGGATGTTCGGTGATCGGCAGGAATTCGATATGGGTGAAGCCCATGTCCGTGACATAGGGGATCAGCGTATTGGCGAGCTCGTCCCAGGACAGGAACGTGCCGTCCTGGCGCCGCTGCCAGGAGCCAGCATGGACCTCGTAGATGGAGATCGGCTGGCGGCGCTTGTCGGTCTCGCGCCAGTGCTTGAGATGGGCGGCATCCTCCCATTCCTGCAGAAGCTCCGGCGCGGTAACCGAGGCGGTCTTCGGGCGCAGCTCGCTGCGGCGGGCAAAGGGGTCGGCCTTCAGCGGCAGGAGCACGCCGTCATTGCCGCGGATCTCGAACTTGTAGGGCACGCCGGTCGGCACATCAGGGGCGAAGATTTCCCAGATGCCAGCGCCGGAGCGGAAGCGCATGACGTGGCGGCGGCCATCCCAATTGTTGAAATCGCCGACGACGGAGACACGCTGCGCGTTCGGCGCCCAGACGGCGAAGTGGATGCCCTGTGCCCCCTCATGCTTGATCCAGTGGGCACCCATCTTGTCGAAAAGGCGCAGATGCGAGCCTTCGCGGACGTAATAATCGTCCATCGGGCCGAGGACGGGGCCGAAGCTGTAAGGATCGGTGACCGCCCATTCCGCATCGCCCTTGCGGGCGCGATAGCGGACCGGCTGCTGCTTGGTGAGCTTCACCGGGCCGGCGAAGAAGCCGTCCGGGTGAAGCTGTGTCAGTTCGCCGATGACAGTGCCATCGAGCGACATGGCGGTGACTTCTTCCGCACCCGGAATGAAGCAGCGGGCGGCATAGCTGTCACCCGCCTGATGCACGCCGAGCGCGGCAAAAGGATTTGCATGCGAGCCAGCGAGAATCGCCGCGATTTCGTCTGCCGAAATTTCCCAGGGACGCTTTACCTCAGGGGTGGCTTTCGGCGTTTTCATCCGGCTCTCCAGATCTCGTCGGCATATTGCCGGATCGTGCGGTCAGACGAGAACCAGCCCATCCGTGCCGTGTTGTTGATCGTCTTGGTGTACCAGGACGACTGGTTGTTCCAGATCTGGTCGACCTCGCGCTGGGCAGCGGCATAGGCGTCGAAATCGGCGGCGACCATGAACCAGTCGTGCGAGTAGATGCCGTCGATCAGCTGGGTGTAGCGGTTGCGGTCGTCAGGCGAGAAGACGCCGCCGGCGATCGAAGCGAGCGCCTGAGACAGCTCGCGCGATCTCTCGATGATTTCGCGCGGATTGTGGCCGTCGCTACGCACCTTCGCCACTTCATCGGCCTGCAGGCCGAAGATGACGATGTTGTCGTCGCCGACATTGTCGCGCATTTCGACATTTGCGCCATCAAGCGTGCCGATGGTCAGCGCGCCGTTCAGCGCAAACTTCATGTTGCCGGTGCCGGAGGCTTCCATGCCGGCCGTCGAGATCTGCTCGGAAAGGTCGGCTGCGGGAACCATCACTTCGGCCAGCGAGACGTTGTAGTTCGGCACGAAGACGACCTTCAGGAGGCCGCGTACGGCCGGGTCGTTGTTGACCGTGCGGGCAACATCGTTGATCAGTTTGATGATCAGCTTGGCATTGTGATAGCTCGGCGCTGCCTTGCCGGCGAAGAGTTTTACGCGCGGCGTCCAGTCCATTTCCGGATGCGAGCGGATCTGGTCGTAGAGCGCCACGGCTTCGATGACGTTCAGCAGCTGGCGCTTGTATTCGTGGATGCGCTTGATCTGGATGTCGAACATCGCCGACGGATCGAGCTTTACGCCCATGCGGCTGGCAACGAGATTGGACAGCGCCACCTTGTTGGCGCGCTTCACGGCGGCGAACTTCTGCTGGAAAGCCGGATCGCTCGCGAATCTATCGAGCGGCTTCAGCTTCTCGGCGTCGTCCATGAACTCGTCGCCGATCGCTTCGCGGATCAGGCCCGTCAGCCCCGGATTGCACTGCTGCAGCCAGCGGCGCGGCGTGATGCCGTTGGTCTTGTTATTGATGCGGTCAGGATAGAGCTTGTGCAGATCGGCGAAGACCGTGACCTTCATCAGATCGGTATGCAGCGCCGAGACGCCGTTGATCGAATGCGAACCGACGAAGGCGAGGTTGCCCATGCGCACGCGGCGATCGCCGCTTTCGTCGATCAGCGAGATCGAGCGGATTTCGGTGTCGGAGAAGTTCTTCTCGCGGCGCGCCTCGACCAGAACCTTGGCATTGATCGCATAGATCAGCTGCATGTGGCGCGGCAGCAGGCGCTCGAAGAGCGGGATCGGCCAGGTTTCCAGCGCTTCCGGCAGCAGGGTGTGGTTGGTGTAGGAGATCGTGCGGCGGACGATATCGAAGGCGGTTTCGAAATCGAGGCCGTGTACGTCGCAGAGCAGGCGGGTGAGCTCGGCCACCGAGACCGCCGGGTGCGTGTCGTTCAGCTGGATCGCCACTTTGTCCGGCAGCGAGGTGAAATCCTCATACTGCTGCAGGTGGCGGCGCAGGATGTCCTGGAGTGAAGCGGACGAGAAGAAGAATTCCTGGCGCAGGCGCAGCTCCTGACCGGCGGGCGTCGCATCCGCCGGATAGAGGACGCGCGTCAGGCTTTCGGCCTTGTTGCTCTCGCGCAGCGCGCCGATATGGTCGCCGGCGTTGAAGGCGTCGAGCAGGATCGGGTCGATCGGCTGGGCCGACCAGAGGCGGAGCGTGTTGACGCGCTTGCCGCGCCAGCCGACCACAGGCGTGTCGAAGGCGGCAGCGATGACGCGCTCGGCGGGCTTCCAGACGTAGCGCGGTTCGCCATCGTGATCGCCGACGACTTCCACAGCGCCACCGAAGCCGATTTCATAGGCGCTTTCGCGGCGCTCGAATTCCCAGGGATTGCCGTGGGCGAGCCAGCTTTCCGGCAGCTCCACCTGCCAGCCGTCGGCCAGCTGCTGGCGGAACAGGCCGTGGACATAGCGGATGCCGTAGCCATAAGCGGGGACATCGACGGTCGCCATGGATTCCATGAAACAGGCGGCGAGACGGCCAAGGCCGCCGTTGCCGAGTGCGGCATCGGGCTCAAGGCCGGCAATGACGTTGATATCGACGCCGAGAGAGGTCAGCGCATCGCGCACCTCTTCCATCAGGCCGAGATTGGAGACGGCATCGCGCATCAGGCGGCCGATGAGGAACTCGAGGGATAGATAGTAAACGCGCTTGTCGCCCGTGGCGTAAACCTTGCGCGTGGAGTCCATCCATTTGTCGATGATGCGGTCGCGTACAACGAGGATCGTGGCGGTCAGCCAGTCATGCGGCTTGGCGACTTTGGCATCCTTGCCGATGCGGTATGTGAGGCGCTCAATAATTTCTTCTGCAAGAATTTCAGGCCGGGAGCTGCGAGGAGCGGGGGAGGGGATGGTCGGCTTGGAAGCTGTGTTCATCGTCAGGTCTCGCCAATTTTGATTGGATTTCAGTATGTTATGCCTGAGGTAATCGCTTTGTCACACACACGAATACTGTCAGTTTATGCACCGTTACCAAGCACTTGCAACAGCCGATTTAACCAAAGCAAAAATTTGCGAAACCTTCACATTCCCCTTCGCCCCGGGACTTGATTTCAATCGATTTTCCCGATTTGATACAGAGGATTAGCAGACAACGAAAAGCCGCCCCGGTTTGTTCCGGAGCGGCTTTTGTTTTGGGAGGATTTGGGCGGGTTAGTTGGTCAGAAGAGTTTTGTCTTTGCCAGTGTCTTCGCCGATTTTCTGGAAGGCATCGAGAAGATCCTTCATGCTCTCCGCCTTGAAGTAAAACCCTGTTCCGCTTGAGCATGCTTCCAAGAGTTTTTGACCTGCGTCAGGCGCCATGAATGCGATCGAGTAAATCTTGATGCCGTCGGTCTTTGCACTGGTGCATGTCTTCAAGGTCGAGGTATCCGATGAGGAGGCGTTGTTCTCGCCGTCTGTCATGAAAACGATGTACTTCGTCAGGCTGGTATTTCCTGCAGCCTTCTGAATTTCGGTTTCCGACTGCGAATTCGTGGTTATCAGATCCTCATAGGCCTTTTTCATTGGCGCGGCGGACTCTGTGTTACCACCTGCCGACATCGTGTTGATCACCTGTGTTCGGGTTTTGGCCGTCCCCCAAGAAAAGGCGTTGGAGTCCTGGATAGTGCCGCTCCAGGCTATCGCATTTGTTCTAACAAACTTGGCCTTGGGATCTGCTTCGTCCAGTTCGTCAAGCAGCAAGTTGGACGCGCTCTTCAAGGCGTCAATTTTCTTCACATAGCAAGGGCTGATATTACCGATCGACCTGCCGCTGGTGTTGTACTGTTGGCAAGATGTGGTCGGGACGATTTTTGTTCCGGTATTCGCGAGCATCGAGCCCGATTCATCCAGTACCAGCGTCATGGACACTGCGCTGCGAAATTGATTGACACCGCTCGTCGTCGTGCTTCCTGCCGCAACGTTGAAAGTGCTGTAGCCGAAGACCTTCGACAGCGGCGTCGTCGTCAGCGCGTAGTTGCTGTTGACATTGATTTTGTAACTCGTGCCATTTGATGTCACTGTTGTCTGAACATCCACAACGAGTGATTGTTTGATCGCCGCGACGGTTGCCTGATCGACAAAGTTAGACATTTGTCCGGCGACAAAATCCTTCGCCAGGGCCTTCGCCTCGTCGGCATTGGCCACTTTGCCATTTTTGAGTGCTGTCGCTGCCGCGAGCGCCGCAGAATCGGAGGCTTCTTGCAGTTGCCTTTGCGAAACGACGATATTCGAGACATCGATGGCGAGACTAGCGGCTCCAACGAGAACCGGAAGGACGATCGCGGTCACCATGCCAAAATTACCGGAGCGATCGCGAAGCAGGGCGGATGCCTCGGAGAGCAAAGTCGAAATGGGAGACATCATGTCACCTGCAATGGGGTTGAGTTAACATGACGGTTTACAGCCCGATTGTTACCGTACTCCTTAAGGTAAAACCTAAAATTGAATGCAACTCACGATTTCGGCACAGAACTTATGTGTATCAATGCATTATTGATATTGAAGCGGGAATATTCGTGACGTCTGCCCATTAATATCTATGGCACAGGCCGTTGCGCTTCACTGCTTCAGCGGCACCACATCCACCGCCTGCACCGCCCGCTGGCCGCCATAGCTCTTGAGCACGCCGATCACCGGCGCCACATCGCTGTAGTCGCGGCCGTAGGCGACGACGATGTGGTCGGTGCTGGCGGGGATGTTGTTGGTGGGGTCAAGCTCGACCCAGCCGAGCGTCTTGCCGCACCAGACGCGGACCCAGGCATGCATGGCATCGGCGCCTTCGAGGCGTTCCTTGCCGGGCGGGGGGATGGTGCGCAGGAAGCCCGACACATAACCGGCGGGGATGCCGAGGCTGCGCAGCGCCAGGATCATCACATGAGAGAAATCCTGGCAGACGCCGCACTTCAGCTCGAAGGCATCGAGCGGCGTCGAGTCCACCGAGGTTGCCTCGGTGTCATAGGTGAAATCCTTGTTGATACGGGCGCAGACAGCCGTGGCGATCTGCAGCACGGTGCGTGAGGCGTCCGCGCTTTCGCGGGCGTAGTCGGAGATCGCCCTGGTCTCGCTGAGGCGCGGGCTGTCGCCCAGAAAATGGTGGGGCGATTCCGGGTCGAGCGACCAGATGGCTGCGACTTCTCCGGGCAAGCCCGTCAGCATCGGCGAGAAGTCGGCGGCGATCGAATGGCTTTCCACCTGCACGCGGGCCTGCATGCGGATATCCAGCGTCTCGTGCGGCGAGCGCAGCAGGAAGGATGTGGAGGGATGGCGGAAGAAATCGGTGAAATGCGATTGCTCGTCGGGTGACGGCGAAATGGTGATCGAGCCGGCGATCAGCCGCTGGCGGTCGGGCAGCGACAGCGGCATCAGCCGCATGATATGGCGGGCGCCGGAGGCTGGGCTGTCGTAGATATATCCCATATGGAGCGAGAGGTCGTAGAGCACGGCGTCACCCCAGATAGGTCTGTGCGAGCAGATCGGAGAGCGCTTCGAGTTCGCGCTCCAGCTTCTTGTAGACCTCGACGCTCATCGTCTCCGGCGTCATCACGGCGAGGCCGGAATGCAGGCGCATCGCCTCGCGGTAGAAGGGCGACATCTGGCCGTTGATGAAGGCATTCGGCAGCTGCTCGACTTCGCGGTGGATCTCGTTCATCTGGAAGAGGATCGAGCGCGGGTTCAGCGGGTCGAGCGCCAGCAGGTCGGTCACCGTCAGCCGGGCGGTATTGACGTTGTAGCGGCGGCGGTGGGTCATGACGCTGTCGCCGATCTCGAGCAGCATGTCGAGCGCGCCATCGGGTGCATCGGGGCCGGACATGTGGCTGAGCAGCCGGGTCAGATGGAGGCCACGCTCGATATAGCGGCCGAGCGACAGGAAGCGCCAGCCGGTGAAGCGGTACATGTTTTCGTGGACCAGACCGGCAAAGCCCGCGAGCTTGCGGAGCAGGATGGTCATCGCATGGCTGGCGTCGTCGCCGGCGGCCACCGTCATGCGGAAGCGGCGGGCGGTCTTGGCCAGATCGTTCAGTGCCAGCCAGCCATCGGGCGAGAAGCGGTCGCGGATATTGCTGGCGGAATAGACGGCGCTGTCGATATTGCGCAGCAGCGTTTCCGGCACCGGTTCCTCTGTGTCGATATCAAGTGCCGCCAGATATTCCGAGACGTCGGCGAGCAGCGGCTGGTTCGGATCGGCGGCCTCGGCATAGCGGGCGTGCCACGCGCGCAGGATGCGCAGCGCGCCTTCCGCCCGCTCGATGTAACGGCCGAGCCAGAAGAGGTTGTCCGCCGCGCGGCTCGGCAGGCTGCCCGGCATGTTGCGGGTGAAGCTGCCTTCGGCCGGCAGAAGTGTGTGGCGCTCGACCGGCTTGTCGCTGACGATCCAGACGTCGGCGGCAGCACCGCCGGATTGCATGGCGATCGCCTCGACATCGTCGCTGGCGCCGATGCGGGCGAAACCGCCGGGCATGATCTGCCAGCCGTTCGCGGTGCGGGCGGCGAAGACGCGCAGCGACATCGGCCGCGGCGTGAGCTTGCCGTCGACCCAGGCGGGCGTGGTCGAGAGCGTCACGACTTCCTGGCCGACGAGCTTCGGGCCGTCGCTGCCAAGCCAATCGGAAATCGAATCCTTCGCGGTGGCGCGCAGCGAGGAGCCGAGCACGGACTCGCCGTTGTCGTCGAAGAACGGAGCGCGGGAGAAGGCCGGGCCGATCACCATCTTCTCGATATTGCCCGCGACATGTTCCTGCTCGCCCTTCTGGCCGCACCACCAGGTGGCGATCGAGGGCAGGCGCAGGTCTTCACCGAGCAGGCGGCGACAGATGGTCGGCATGAATGCGAGCAGCGCGCGGGTTTCGAGAATGCCGGTACCGAGGCCGTTGACGATGGTCACCGTCTCGGCGCGCAGCGCATCGAGCAGGCCGGGCGTGCCGATATGCGAATTCTGGTTCAGCTCCAGCGGGTCGGCATAGGCGGAATCGAGACGGCGCCAGAGCACGCCGATCGGCTTGAGGCCGGCAACGGTGCGCACCATGATACGGCCGTTGACGACCGTCAGGTCCTCGCCCTCGAGCAGCATGAAGCCGAGATAGCGGGCGATATAGGCGTGTTCGTAATAGGTCTCGTTCGCGGGGCCTGGCGTGAGAACCGCGATGCGGTCGTCGCCCGAATGCTTCATCGTCTGCAGCGTATCGCGGAAGGCGCCGAAGAAGGAGGCGAGGCGGTGCACCGGCGTTTCGGCATAGACATCCGAGAAGGCGCGGGTGGTGGCCACGCGGTTTTCCAGCGCGAAGCCGGCGCCCGACGGCGCCTGCGTCCTGTCGGCGAGCACCCACCAGTTTCCGTCAGGGCCGCGGCCGATTTCGAAGGCACAGAAATGCAGGTAGTGGCCGTTCGCCGGTTTGACGCCGACGAGCGGGCGCTGGAATTCCGGGTTGGAAGCGATCAGGCCGGGCGGCACGAAACCTTCCTGGACGAGGGAATTGTTGCCATAGATATCGGCGACGATCGCTTCCAGGAGATCGGCGCGCTGCACGAGACCGGCCGACAGCTGCTGCCATTCGCGCTCGTCGATCAGGACCGGGATGTGCGAGAGCGGCCAAGAGCGCTCGCCGGTGCCCTTGTTGCCATAGGCGCGGTAAAAGACGCCGGCGTCGCGCAGATAGCGGTCGGCGCGGGCAAAGCGTTCGGCAAGCTCGGGTTTCGGCACGCGGCCGAAGGCGGAGAGGAAGCGCTGCCAGACCGGGCGGATGGCGCCGTTGTTGTCGACCATCTCGTCGGCAACGCCGGGCAATGGCGAATAATCGAGGATCGCATCGTTGCCGCTGCGGTTCTCGACTGCCTTGCGTTCTGTTGCCGGTTTCTTGCCCATTAAAACCTAGCCTAAAGTCCTGCCGGGCGCCTGAGATCGAGCGTCAGCGGGAATTCCTGCGAACCTGTTTCGGCGCGCGGAATGAAGCCGCCTGCCGTATGTCCCCACGGTTCGAATCGCGCCAGCCGCCGGGCTTCCGCTTCGTTTCCGTTGACCGGGAAGGTGTCATAGTTGCGGCCGCCCGGATGGGCAACATGATAGATGCAGCCGCCGATCGAACGCTTCGACCATGTATCATAAATGTCAAAGGTGAGCGGGGTGTTGACCGGCAGGACGGGGTGCAGGCCCGACGAAGGCTGCCACGCCTTGTAGCGCACGCCGGCGACCGAGACACCCGATGTGCCGGTCGGCGTCAGCGGCACCGTCCGACCATTGCAGGTGACGGTGTAGCGCGAGGCGTTGTTGGTCTCCAACCGCACCTGCAGGCGCTCGACGGAACTGTCGACGTAACGCACCGTGCCGCCGATCGCGCCTTCCTCGCCCATCACATGCCAAGGCTCCAGCGCCTGGCGCAGTTCGAGCTTCGAACCCTCGTATTCGACTTCGCCGCAGAAGGGGAAGCGGAACTCCAGCTGCGCCTTGAACCATTCGGGGCTGAGGTCGAAGCCGTTTTCCCGGAGATCGTTGAGGACATCGAGGAAATCGGCCCAGACGAAATGCGGCAGCATGAACCGGTCGTGCAGCGAGGTGCCCCAGCGCACGAACTTGCCGTCGGCAGGATTGATCCAGAAGCGGGCGATCAGCGCGCGCACCAGGAGCTGCTGGGCAAGCGACATGCGGGCATTCGGCGGCATTTCGAAACCGCGGAACTCGACGAGGCCGAGGCGGCCGGTTGGGCCGTCGGGCGAGAACAGCTTGTCGATGCAGATTTCGGCGCGGTGCGTGTTGCCGGTGACGTCGGTCAGGAGGTTGCGGAAGAGCCGGTCGACGAGCCAGGGAAGCGGCGCGACGCCACGGCCGGGCATCGGCACCTGTGCCATGGCGATTTCGAGCTCGTAGAGGCTGTCGTGGCGGGCTTCATCGATGCGCGGCGCCTGGCTAGTCGGGCCGATGAACATGCCGGAGAACATGTAGGAGAGCGAGGGATGCCGCTGCCATTGCAGCACCAGGCTCTTCAAGAGATCCGGGCGGCGCAGGAACGGGCTGTCGCCGGGATTGGCGCCGCCGACGACGACATGGTTGCCGCCGCCGGTGCCGGTATGGCGGCCGTCGATCATGAACTTGTCGGCGCCAAGGCGTGTCTCGCGGGCTTCCTCGTAGATGGTGGTGGTGATGTCGATGCAGTCTTGCCAGTTCGAGGCAGGGTGGATGTTGACCTCGATGACCCCTGGATCGGGCGCAACGCGGATGACGTTGATGCGCTCATCCTGTGGCGGCGAGTAGCCTTCGATATGCACGGGAAGACCGAGATCGCGTGCGGCATGTTCTGCAGCGGCGATCAGTTCGAGATAGTCCTCGATGCGCTCGACCGGCGGCATGAAGATGCAGAGACGGCCGTCGCGCGGCTCGACGGACATCGCCGTGCGCACCGAGCCGCCGATCTCGCCGATCGTCTGCTCGACACGGGTCTGGCCGCCTTCTTCGGCATGGCGCGAGGCTTCCAGCATGGCGCGGCCAGGCGGCGTCATCGCCTTCGGCAACGCTTCGCGCGGGATCGAAGGGTCGGCGGTGTGGATATAGGGAAATTGCGCGGGCGAGATATAGGGCAGGGTGCCGAGCGGCAGGCGGTAGCCGACGGGGCTGTCGCCGGGCACGAGGAAAATCTTGCCGCGGCGCGTCTGCCACTTCTCGCTCATCCAGCGGCGGCCGGAGGCCTGGGCGTTCCAGGCCTGGACTGGAAGGATGTAGCCGGTCGGAACCGTCAGGCCGCGTTCGAAGACGCGGGCGATGCGGTTGCGCTCTTCGGGGTCCTTGAGCTTCGAATTCGAGGGATCCACATTCTCCGGCAGATTGCCTTCCTTGACGATCCACTCGGCGGGATCCTCATAGGCGGGCAGCACCATATCCGGCGAGATTGCCAGTTCGTGGGCGATGCCGGTCATCAGCCGTTCGGCATCAGCTGGTGTCACGCCGGTATCCTTGCCTTCGGCGGCAATCAGGTTCGGGTCCTGCCAGATCGGCATGCCGTCCTTGCGCCAATAGAGCGAGAAGGTCCAGCGCGGCAGGCTTTCGCCTGGGTACCACTTGCCCTGGCCGTAATGCAGGAAGCCGCCGGGCGCGAAGCGCTCGCGCAGCTTGCGGATCAGGCTATCGGCCTTTTCGCGCTTGGTCGGGCCGACGGCGGCGGTGTTCCATTCGGCGGATTCGAAGTCGTCGATCGACACGAAGGTCGGTTCGCCGCCCATGGTGAGCCGGACGTCCTCCGCTTCCAGAATGCGGTCGATCTTTTCACCGAGTTCGTTCAGCTCGTCCCAGCTCTCGTCGGAGAAGGGCTTGGTGATGCGCGGATGCTCGGCGACGCGGGCGACCGTCATGTCGAAGGCGAATTCGGTATTCGCCTCGCCGAAATAGCCGCCGGAGATCGGCGCCGCATTGCGGAAATGCGGAGTGGCGGCGAGCGGGATATGGCTTTCTCCGGTGAGCAGGCCGGAGGTCGGGTCAAGGCCGATCCAGCCGGCACCCGGCAGATAGACTTCCGCCCAGGCATGCAGGTCGGTGAAATCGACTTCGGTACCGGAGGGGCCGTCGAGCGCCTTCAGGTCCGGGGTCAGCTGGATCAGGTAGCCCGAGACAAAGCGGGCGGCGAGGCCGAGATGGCGCAGGATCTGCACCAGCAGCCAGCTGGTGTCACGGCAGGAGCCCTTGGCGGTTTCCAGCGTCTGCTCCGGCGTCTGGACGCCGGCTTCCATGCGGATGACGTAGCCGATCTGCTGCTGCAGCCGGGCATTGAGGCCGACGACCATATCGACGGTCGGCTGGCCCGGCGTGTAGTCGAGCGTTTCCAGAAGCGCCTTGAGCCGCGGGCCGGGCTCCTCGGGCTTCATGTAGATCGACAGATCTTCGCGGATGGTCTCGGGATAATCGAACGGCCATTTCGTCGCTTCCTCTTCGACGAAGAAGTCGAAGGGATTGTAGACGGTCATGTCGGCGACCAGATCGACCTCGATCTTGAATTCGGTGACCGGCTCCGGAAAGACGAAGCGGGCGAGACAGTTGCCGTAGGGATCCTGCTGCAGGTTCACGAAATGGTTCGACGGCGTCACTTTCAGCGAATGGCTGAGAACGCGGGTCTTCGAATGCGAGGCGGGTTTCAGGCGGATGACCTGCGGCCCGAGCCGGACCGGCTTGTCATAGGTATAGTGCGTCAGATGATAGATGCTGGCCTTGATCGACATATTTCGCCTTATCCGGCGCCGCATCGTTGTGCGGCTTAGCTGTTCCCAAGGCGATAGTGTGCAATGCAGCGAAAGAATGCAAGGCACAAAGGTTAACGGCTGGAAGGCTTTACGACAGTTTTGCGAAGGTGACCGAAGCCTTGAGGCCCTTTCCATCCGGGCCGTTGGCGAGCGTCAGGCTGGCATTGAAGAGATTGGCGATCTCCTCGACGATCGGCAGGCCGAGACCGGCGCCCGGCGCACCGGAATCGTTGCCGCGCGAGAAGCGCTGGCGCACGGCTTCAAGCTTTTCCGGCGGAATGCCGGGGCCGTTGTCCTCGACTTCGAGCGCCACCGTCTCGCCGTTGCGGCAAACGCGGACGGTCACCTCGGCGCCCTTTCCGGCATAGGCGATGGCGTTGCCGGCGAGATTGCGCAGGAGTTCACCGATCAGCAACGGCTCGGCGCGGATCATCGCGGCCCCTTCGCCTTCGAAACCGAGATCGATCCCCGCCTCGGCGGCGGTCGGGATCAGCTCGCCGGTGATTTCCTGGGCGATCGGAGTGAGATCGATCGCCGTCGCCGTCAGCGCCTCCTTGGCGGTGGCGGCATCGATCTTCGCCATCAGCAGCAACTGGGCAAGGATGCGCTCGGCATGGGCGACGGCCTGATCACCTTTCAGGGCTGAACGGTGGGCTTCGTCCAAGGTCGCGGAGCGGGCGGAGAGCGCAAGCTGGGTGCGGATGATCGCCAGCGGCGTGCGCAGCTGATGGCTGGCGTTGCCGGTGAAATTGCGCAGCGCGTCGAGCGCCGATTGCAGGCGCACCATGAAGCTGTTGACGGTATCGACGAGCGGTTCGACCTCGGTCGGGACCGACTGGCGGATCGGGTGCAGGTCGTCGGGGCTGCGCTCGCCGATGGCGTCACGGAGCTTGTAGAGCGGGCGAAGCGCCACAGTGACCGAGATCCAGACGATGACGGCCGCACCCGCGATCATGAACAGCAGGCGCAGCGCCGAGCGCAGCAGGATGGCGCGGGCGAGCTGGCGGCGGGCGATGGTGGTCTCGGCAACGGTGACGGCGAAGGGCACGGAGCGGATGCCCGTCGAGGCCGAACGCCGGAGCGTGGCGACGCGGATCGGCTCGCCGCGGAAGGTGTCGTCGGCAAAGCCCGCGACTTCGCCGGATGTGTCGGCAAGCGTCGGCAGGTTCTGATAGCCGGTGATGAACTCGCCGGGCGGGCCGTCGACGCGGTAGAAGACGCGGTCCTGGGCGGCTGAGGTCAGCATTTCCAGCGCGACATAGGGAATGTCGACTTCAAGCGTTCCGTCTTCGGCAACGACGACACGCTCGGCGATGGCCAGCGCCGAGCCTGCGAGCACGCGGTCCGAGACGATGTTCGAAGTCTGGATCGCCTCGCGATAGGTATCGGCGAGCGCCAGCGTTCCGATGATGGCGGTGGAGATCAGCAGCCAGAACAGCAGCCTGCGGCGCAGCGAATAGGCAGCGCTCATGCGGCCTCGGTCAGTTTGTCGAGATAGTAGCCGATGCCGCGGGCCGTCTTGACCGTCAGGCCATAGGGCGCGAGCCGCTTGCGCAGGCGGCTGACATATTGCTCGATCGCATTGGCCGATATGTCGTCGTCGAAGGCCGTCAGCGACTGGATGATGGCTTCCTTGGCGACGACCTTGCCGGCGCGCATGAAGAGAATTTCGAGCAGGCCGAGTTCGCGGGCGGGGATATCGATCTGTACGCCGGCTGCCGAAAAGGTGCGGGAATTGAGATCGAAGGAAACCGGACCATACATGACGGTCGCCGAATGCAGCCCGGCCTGGCGGCGCAGGAGCACGCGGACGCGCGCTTCGAATTCGGCAATGTCGAAGGGCTTGATCAGGTAGTCGTCGGCGCCGAGATCGAGCCCGCGGACGCGTTCTTCCGGGGTGCCGCGGGCGGTCAGGATCAGAACGGCGGCCTTGCTTTGGCGGGCGCGCATGTTGCGCAGCACTTCCAGGCCGTCCATTTCCGGCAGGTTGAGATCGAGGATGACGAGATCGAAATTCTCGGCGGCGATAACGGCATTGGCGGAGGCCCCGTCATGGACGACATCGACCGCATGACCGGTACCGCGCAAGATCGCGGACAGGCCATCGGCAAGCGCGACATTGTCTTCGGTCAGCAGGATGCGCACGGATGTTTCCTTTTTTGGAAAGGAGATTACAGGGCGGGTGTGCCGCTGTCATCAGCCGTGCTGTCGGTGTTTTTGCTGATGCGGGGGTGATCTGCCTCTTCCTGCTGCGCAATCTCGCGCAGCCTGATGAAGCGCGGGTGGGTACGGACGTTGTCCAGGTCGGAATCGTTGTCGAACCATTTGATATGGTAGATCGAGCTGCGCACCAGCAGCCTTTCCAGGAGCACCATCGCCTCGTCCACATCGCCGAGAACGGAATAGACGCAGGCGAGATTGTACTGCGCGACGATATCATCCGGGTCGATGGCGATGGCGCGCGCCGCCCAGTTGCGGGCTCGCCCGGCATCGCCGAGATGGGCGAGCGCCAGCGCGCCGCGATGCGCCGGCCCGGAATTTTCCGGGTTGAGGTTGAGGGCGCGTTCGGCGCGCAGCAGCCCGAGTTTCGCCCAGTTTTCGGTGTCGGCGGCGCGCCCGAGCGAGCGGTAGGCACTCATCAGGTGGATCGGCGATACGTAATCGTCGGTGCGGATATGGGCGGCGCGGGTGAAGTAATGCACCGAATTTGCATAGTCGCCGCGCATGAAGAAGAAGCGGCCGTAGTGGAAATTCGCTTCATAGAGGTTCGGGTCGAGGGCCAGCGCGCGCTCGAAGGATTCGATCGCCTGCTGCTCCTCGCCGTTCTGATGCAGCGCCAGCCCGTGTGAGGCATGGGCCTCGGCCAGATCAGGATTGAGCTCCAGCGCCCGGGCGCTCGCCTTGAGAATCTGCTCGACGGAGACCTGATCCGGATCCCAGTCGCGGATGGCAGCGTCGCAATCGGCAATACCGGCATAGGCGCGGCCATATTCGGGATCGAGCTCGACGGCCTTTTCGAACATGCGGCGGGCGAGGACGAGATAGGATTTCGTCCAGGTATGGGAGAGCTGCCGGCCGCGGAGGTAATAGGTATAGGCCTCGACATTGGCGGTCGGCTCTTCGGCAATCGCCTTGCGCTCCTCCGGCAGCAGCCGGATCTTCAGCTGGCCGACGATCGAGTTGGCGATTTCGTCCTGGATAGCGAAGATGTCGGTCAGGTTTCGGTCATAGCGGTCGGCCCAGAGGTGGTCGCCATTGGTGGTGTCGATCAGGTGGCTGGAGATGCGCACGCGGGTTCCCGCCATGCGCACGCTGCCCTCCAGCACATAGCGGACGCCGAGTTCCTGGGCGACCTGCTTGATGCGGACCGAAGTCCCCTTGTAGGTGAAGACTGTGTGGCGCGGCACGACATGCAGGCTGGAGACCTTGGAGAGGTCGGTGATGATGTCCTCGGTGATGCCGTCGGAGAAGTAGTCCTGCTCGGTATCGCCGCTCATGTTCGTAAAGGGCAGGACGGCGATGAAGCAGGTGTTGCGCCGCTGGGTGGCGCTGCGGCTGCTGCCGGAACCCTTGGTGATATCGATTGTATAGACCTGGACCGGCTGCTTGATGTTTTTCAGCGCATGCTCGCCCTGCAGATCGAAGCCGACATTCAGCCGGGTGCCGACCTGATCGCGCACCGAGCCGGACACGCAGATGCCGCCGGGCTGCGCGAGCTTTTCCAGCCGCGCCGCCACGTTGACGCCATCGCCGAACACGTCACCATCCTGGACGACGACGTCGCCAAGATTGATGCCGATGCGGAATTCGATGCGTTGTTCCTTCGGTACGCCCTCGTTGCGCGCCGCCATGTTTCGCTGGATTTCGACGGCGCAGGCAACGGCATTCACGACGCTCTGGAACTCGACAAACATTCCATCGCCTGTCAGCTTGAATGTCCGGCCCTTGTAGTCGGAGATCCTGACATCGATCAGTTCGCAGCGGTGACGGTTGAGAGCCTGGAGGGTGCCGGACTCGTCGATACCCATCAGGCGGCTATAACCCACGACGTCGGCAGCGAGTATTGCACTCAGCCGTCGTTCCAACATCCCCTCCATGAAAACGGTCTAATTTAGCTTAACTTCTTTTGAAGTTCTTGTCGCGGGGCGACTGCGATTTTGCCGCTTTGACTAGAGTATCGGCGCTTGCTCCCGTTTTGCACGCATGCAATCCTTGGGGCATGAGGAGACTTTTCATTCTTTTACTAATGCTCTGTCCGGGCTTTGCTTACGGCAACCAGACCTTCTACCCGGCAAAATCGGGCAAGGCGGATGCCAGGGTGCTGACGGTTTATTCATCGCTGGACGAGCCGCTTGCCAAGCCGATGATAACAGGGTTCCAGCACGCCAATCCCGATGTGGCGATCCGCTATGAGGATATGCTGACCGGGGAGATTTACGACCGGATCGTGCGGGAAACCGATGCCGGCAAGAAGACGGCTGATTTCGCCTTTTCATCGGCCATGGACCTGCAGGTGAAGCTGTCCAACGACGGTTACGCGCAGGTCAGCAACCTGCCGATGAGCGGGCGATGGCCGAAATGGGCGAACTGGCGCAACACCGCCTACGCACTGACCTTCGAGCCCGCCGTCTTCGTCTATCACAAGCCGAGCTTCAAGCATGAGGCGGTGCCGTCGTCACGTGCCGAATTCGTCGATTACCTCACGCGCAAGGGCAATGCCGTTTATGGCCGCATCGGCACCTATGACATCGAGCGGTCGGGCGTCGGCTTCCTGTTCATGGCGCGCGACCAGGAGCAGTTCGGCGATATCTGGTCGGTGATCGGCGCCATGGGAGCGGCGGGCGTCAAGCTTTACTCGACGAGCTCGGCGATCCTCGAGCGCGTTGCCGACGGGCGCTTCGTGCTCGGCTACAACATCCTCGGCTCCTACGCCGCCGACTGGGCAGCCCGGCATCCGGATGTCGGGATCGTGCTGCCGAAGGACTATACGGTGGTAATGTCACGCATCGGGCTCGTGCCGCAGGCGGCGGCCGACCCGGAGCTCGGGCGGCAATACCTCTCGTTCTTCATGTCGAAGGAGGGGCAGACGATCATGGCGCGCGAACTGCAGATACCTGCCGTCAGCCCCGAGGTGGCGGGCGACAATACTGCCAATACCATGCAGGAGCTGCTCGGCGCGCAGCTGAAGCCGGTGCCGGTCAGTCCCGGTTTGATGGTCTATCTCGATCAGGTGAAGCGGGCGCGGCTGATCGCCCATTGGAACGAAGTGCTGCGCCGACAGTAAGTCCGGCTCCGCCTCCCTTGAAGAAGGCCGCGGTCCGGCCTCTCAGCTCGTCATTCTGTTCGGCCGCGCTGTCATAGTCGAAATGGCCGGCATCGAGGATGAAGATCTCCTTCTCGCCCGGCAGGGCATTGGCAACGGAAAACTGGCAGGGGGGTGCCACGGCGGGATCGAAACGGGCGGGTGCGACGAGCATCGGCACGCGGATGCGCGTTGCGGCCGTTGCGGCATCGAAGAAGCGCAGGGTTTCCAGAACGCTGCCGTGCTTGCGCTGATATTGCTGCACGGAATCGGCGCTGCCGACGGTCGGCAGCCGCAGCCAGAGCGGCCGGTTTCCGAAGGTCGGCACAGTCAGGAAGCCGCGGTCGATACGCCGGTCGAAGGGGATCGCTAGGGCGCCCAGCCCGCCGCCGAAGCTGACGCCGGAATAGCCGATCGCGCCATCGAGCCAAGGGTAGAGTGCGATCAGCGCCGACACGCCAAGCCAGATATCCTCGACGCAGCCGCCGATGACATAGCTGTCGCGGCTCTCGATGCCATGCAGCACATGGCCGCTCGCTTCGCTAGGGATTGGCGGATGGGCGCTTCGCGACATGCCGCGGGCGCAGAAGAACAGCACGGCGGTATCTTCGACGGGCATGTCGAGGTCCGGCTGATCGCGGCCGCCATAGCCATGGCCGACGACGAGCCCGCGGCGCACCTGTCCGTGCTTCGGCAAAAGCAGCCATCCGCCGATCGTCACGCCGTCCGTCGAGGCGTAGGTGATATCCAGCACATGCCAGCGGGCATGCCCGGTCTCGCTGTGCGAAACGGCAGGTTTCGGGTCGATGGTGAGTGCCCGGGAGTAGCGCTCTTCCCAGAAGGCATCGAAGCCATCGGGCGCTTCCGGCGGACGGATCGATTGCAGCGCCGACAGGGTGGCGCCGTAGGTGGGATCGAAGGGAAACGGATGTTGCTTCGGGATGCTCATGGCACATTCATTTCCCGAAAGTCTGATGTGCGCAAGCGGCTTTGATCCAGCTATTTTAAAGCTGAGTGAGAGCGGGAATTTATACTTACGCATATTCTCAAGTGATAATATTTATGCCGATCCCGCAAAAGAAAATTTTACTCTGAAAGTAAGAAAAACTTACTTCGGCCGAGTGTCGCCGAAAATGCCGCTTTTTTACATCTGATTTTACAAGTTCGTTGTTTTTATTACTATTTTTTCTGTGTCGCATTTAGCGAAAATTAATCGAAAACCGGTGGTTATTCTCGATATGAAACGGCTTGCGCGGGGCCGTCAGAATGTCCGTGCGGGCGGCATGAAGCTGCAAATCATATCTCTCCACAATGACGGGGCGGGGGAGCGCGAGAGCGCGGGGCCCCCTTTTTCAGAGGTTCTTTTTCATGAAGCGTCCAAACGTAAAAACATCGATGGTGGCGATATTCGCGGTCATCGCGGTCTTGTTCGGCCTGACCGGCTTTATTTCGCTGCGCAGCCTCAACACGTTCAACGAAAATGCCGACGACTTCGCGACCAGCTATCTGCCGGGCGTTTCGAAGGCGACCGATATCCAGCTGGCGCGCTACTCGCTGCGCGGCTCCTACGGCGACTACGTCATGGGCCGTACCGAAGGCGGTCCGGATGGCTTCGTGAAGAAGATCAAGTCGAAGCAGGCAGCGCTGCTGAAGGCCGTTGCCGACTTCAAGGATCAGGTCGATACCGATGCTGAGCGTGAGGCCTTCACCTCGATCGACGATACGTCCTCCAAATATGTCTCCGCGGGCGACAACCTGATTGCGCTCGTCCAGGCCGGCGAAAAGCAGAAGGCGATCGATGCCTTCGACAAGGATCTCGGCCCGATCGCCGACGAGCTGGCCGCCAGCGTCGACAAGGTCGTGAAGTCGAACCAGGCACTGGCCGCCAGTGCCGCTGCCGAAAACCGTTCGGAATTCAGCCGCACACTGCTGCTGCTCAGCGTCATTCTCGGCATGAGCGCGCTGCTCGTCTGCGGTGCAGCCTATTTCGGCATTGCCGGCATTGCCAATGCCATCGGCCGGATCACCGGTTCGATGCGCGCCCTCGCCAACGGCGATACGCATATGACGGTTGCCGACGCCCATCGCGGCGACGAGATCGGCGAGATGGCAAAGGCCGTCGAAGTGTTCCGCCAGGCTGCGATCGACAATCAGCGCCTGCAGGCCGATGCGGAAGCCAACCGCGCCCAGGCCGAGGCCGACCGCGAACGGCTGACGCGTGACGCCGAAAGCGCTGCCCAGGCACGCCTCAGCGAAGCGACCGCCGGTCTTGCAGCTGGCCTGAAGCGCCTTGCCAATGGCGATCTCAGCTTCCAGCTCAACGAAGCCTTCGCGCCTGATTTCGAGCCGCTGCGCCAGGACCTGAACGGCGCCGTCATGCAGCTTGCCAACACGATGAAGGCGATCTCCTCTTCGGCAGGCGCGATCGGCACCGGTACCCGCGAAATCGGCAGCGGTGCGGACGATCTCTCGAAGCGCACGGAACAGCAGGCCGCTTCGCTCGAGGAAACGGCAGCCGCGCTCGATGAGATCACCGTCAATGTCTCGAACTCTTCCAAGCGCGCCGACGAGGCCCGCCAGGTGGCGATCCAGGCAAATGAAAGCGCTGCCCGCTCCGGCCAGGTCGTCTCCAACGCCGTCAACGCGATGCAGAAGATCGAGCAGTCGTCCAACCAGATCTCCAGCATCATCGGCGTCATCGACGAAATCGCCTTCCAGACCAACCTCCTGGCCCTCAATGCCGGTGTCGAAGCCGCGCGTGCCGGTGAAGCCGGTAAGGGCTTTGCCGTCGTCGCCCAGGAAGTGCGTGAGCTTGCTCAGCGCTCGGCGGAAGCCGCCAAGCAGATCAAGGACCTGATCCGCAACTCGTCCGTCGAAGTGCAGGGCGGCGTCCAGCTGGTGCGTGAGACCGGCGATGCGCTGAAGACCATCGAGGGGCTGATCGTCTCGATCAACCAGCACATGGATGCGATCGCCACGTCGTCCCGTGAGCAGTCGACCGGTCTCTCCGAGGTCAACAGCGCCGTCAACCAGATGGACCAGGTAACCCAGCAGAACGCCGCGATGGTGGAAGAAACCAATGCCGCCAGCGCGACGCTCGCCTCCGAAGCAGTCCGCCTGCGCGACCTGATCGCCAACTTCAAGCTGGCCGGCGATCACCATCAGGGTGCTTCCGATGCAGAGGCTCTGCGCCGCACGGCCTCTGCAATGGCCCGCAGCGCGCCGAAGGCCGCTGCACCGGTCTATCGCAGCCACGGCAACGCCGCCGTGCAGCAGGAATGGTCGGAATTCTAATTCCAACCTTCTGAAAACAGATCGCAATTCGATCGAACGGCCGGTCCGCTGAAAGGCGGGCCGGCCGTTGCCGTTTGGGCGCCCGGGCGAAAGAATTGCGGCAAAAAAGTGTCAACGGACACGGGATAGGTGGGCGATGTCAGCTAAATGACAGCTTCTTGTGGTGCTTTCGGACACTTCTTCTCCGTGGAGGCGGAGGAAGTTTCGGGAGGACTTGCCGTTCATTTGCGATCGATCGCTCTTTCGCCGGCGGCCGTGCTTCCCCGATCCCTGACAGCAATGACGCGGCTTAAAGCCCGCGCTCAAGGAGGACACGTCTTGAAACATCCATTTATCGCCACTCTCTTTGCAGCCGCCATCGCGCTGCCGGCCGTTGCGGCCGATTACACGATCATCGCTCCGGCAGCGCCGGGCGGCGGCTGGGACCAGACGGCCCGTTCGCTGCAGTCGGTGATGCAGCAGGAAGGCATTTCCAGCAACGTTCAGGTTCAGAACGTACCGGGCGCCGGCGGCACCATCGGCCTCGCACAGTTCGCCAACCAGAGCGCCGGCAACCCGAACACGCTGATCGTCGGCGGTTACGTCATGGTCGGCGCGATCCTGACCAACAAGGCGCCGATCACGCTCGCCAACGTTACGCCGATCGCCCGCCTCACCGGCGAATACGAAGCGGTCGTCGTTCCCGCATCGTCCGACATCAAGACCATGGCCGATCTCGTTGCCAAGCTGAAGTCCGATCCGGGCTCGGTCTCCTGGGGCGGCGGCTCTGCCGGCGGCACCGACCACATCACGGCCGGCCTGATCGCAAAGGCTTCGGGCGTCGACCCGACCAAGGTCAACTACATCGCCTTCTCCGGCGGCGGCGAAGCGCTTGCCGCTATTCTCGGCGGCCAGGTCACGGCCGGCATCTCCAGCTACAGCGAGTTCGAATCGCAGGTTAAGGCCGGCACGCTGCGCCTTCTCGCCGTCTCGAGCGACGCTCGCCTCGAAGGCATCGACGCACCGACCCTGAAGGAAGCCGGCACCGACGTCTCGATCCAGAACTGGCGCATGGTTGCAGCCGCTCCCGGCCTGACGGACGAGGAGGTCAAGGTTATCGCTGCCGACGTCGAAAAGCTGCACAAGTCTGCCGGCTGGCAGGAAACGCTGAAGACCAAGGGCTGGGCTGACACCTATCTCGCGGGCGATGAGTTCAAGGCTCAGCTCGAGAAGGACGTTTCGGCGACCGAAGGCATTCTCAAAGAGATTGGACTGGTAAAATGAGCGAGGGTAACACCCCCTCGGCAACGAAGCGCCGCCCTGATTGGGCGGCGCTGGCTATTGCCGTCTTTCTGTTCGCAATCTCGGGCGTGATATTCTGGGATGCGTCTCATCTGAGCGCGATTGCGCAGTATGACCGCGTCGGTCCGGCGACCGTGCCGGAGTTCGTTGCCTTCGGTCTTGCCGCTCTCGGTCTGTGGACCGTCGCGGAAGCCTGGCGTGGCGAGTTCCCGGAGCGCGAGCGCCAGGAAGTTCCGCCGGTTCTCTGGGTGGTCGCTGGTCTGGCCTGTCAGATGATCTTCCTGCGCACCGCAGGTTTCTCGATCGCTACCGGCCTGCTCTTCGGCCTGACGGCGCGCGGCTTCGGCAAGCGCCAGCTGTGGATCTCGATCCCTGTTGGTATCGTCTTCAGTTTCATTGTCTGGATGATCTTCTCCAAGCTGCTGCAGCTGACGCTGCCTGCCGGCTGGCTTGAACATCTGTTCTTCTAAGGTGCAGCCCCCATGAGCACTTTCGAATTCCTTCTTCAGGGTCTCGCGGTTGCATTCCAGCCGATGAACCTGCTCTTCGCCTTCATCGGCGTCATGCTCGGCACCGCTGTCGGCGTTCTCCCGGGCATCGGTCCGGCGCTGACGGTCGCGCTGCTGCTGCCTGCCACCTACAAGCTCGATCCGGGCGGCTCGCTGATCATGTTCGCGGGCATCTATTACGGCGGCATGTATGGCGGGTCGACGACCTCGATCCTCTTGAACACGCCGGGCGAAAGCTCGTCGATCGTCACCGCGCTGGAGGGCAACAAGATGGCCCGCGCCGGACGCGGCGGACCCGCACTTGCGACTGCTGCCATCGGCTCCTTCGTCGCGGGTCTGATCGCGACGCTCGGCCTCGCCTTCATCGCGCCCTACATCGTCAAGCTGGCGCTGGTCTTCGGTCCGCGCGAATATTTCGCGCTGATGATCCTTGCCTTCGTCACGGTATCGTCTGCTTTCGGCGACTCGGCGCTGCGCGGTCTGACCTCGCTGTTCATCGGCTTTGCGCTCGCCATGGTCGGTATCGACCAGCAGACCGGCCAGGCACGCCTCTCCTTCGGCATTCCGGATCTGCTCGACGGCATCGAAGTGACGACGCTTGCCGTTGCGATGTTCGCGATCGGCGAGACGCTTTACATCGCCGCCCAGGGCAATCTGGTTGCCGATAAGATCGAGGCCGTGAAGGGCTCGCTCTGGATGACGGCGCAGGACTGGAGCCGTTCCTGGAAGGCGTGGCTGCGCGGAACGGTCATCGGTTTCCCGATCGGCGCGATGCCGGCCGGTGGTGCCGAAATCGGCACGTTCCTCTCCTACGCCACCGAGAAGCGCCTGTCGAAGAACCCTGAAGAGTTCGGCAAGGGTGCCATCGAAGGCGTTGCCGGTCCCGAGGCTGCCAACAATGCATCGGCTGCCGGTACGCTCGTGCCGCTGCTGACGCTCGGCCTGCCGACCTCGGCAACGGCTGCGATCATGCTCGCCGGCTTCCAGCAATACGGCCTGCAGCCCGGTCCGCTGCTGTTTGCGACCAATCCGCAGCTCGTCTGGGGCCTGATCGCCTCGCTGCTGCTCGCCAACGCCATGCTGCTGGTTCTGAACCTGCCGCTGATCGGCCTCTGGGTGCGTCTGCTGACGATCCCGAAGCCGTGGCTCTACGCCGGCATCCTGCTGTTTGCGACGCTCGGCACCATCGGCGCCAACCCGTCGGTCTTCGAACTCGGCATGCTGCTCGCCTTTGGCGTGCTCGGCTACATCATGCGTCTCTTCGGCTATCCGATCGCGCCTGTCGTCGTCGGCCTGATCCTTGGACCGCTTGCCGAACAGCAGCTGCGCCGTGCGCTGTCGATCAGCCAGGGCGACCTGACGACGCTGGTGATGTCGCCGATCGCGGCAGGCCTTCTGCTCGTTGCGGCAGCGGCCTTCATCATTCCGCTGATCCTTCGGTTGCGCGGGCGCGGGCAGGTCCTTTCCCAGCTCGCTGCAAACGAAGACTAACAAAAAGACGCCACTAACCCCTACCTGCCAACCGGCCCGCGCAAGCGGGCCGGTTTTTTCGTTTTGACTGCAAGATGATTGGATGGACCGCTTTGTATTCCATAAATTTCGCTAGTGAAATTTGCGGTATTGGCGGACCTCTTAGAGTTAATTCTGTTTTAATCCCTCAGCCATTACTTTCATAATAATCGTATATGATGTCGCATCTTCGTATTTCTATTGCTGATGTCATATACTTTCATATTTTCATTTTAGGATCATTCGATGAAGCGCCCCCGCATCAAGATGTTATTGTCTGCCATTTTCGCCGCCGTCGCGATCATGTTTGCATTGCTTGGATGGATGGCGATCAGCAGCATGAGCATGCTGCACGGCCAGACCGAGGTGATCGCCACGAACTGGATCCCGAAGATCTCGACGGGCAAAAGCATCGAGAGCGCCTTCTACCAGCTCGACAACGCCTATTCGCAGCACATCCTGGCTTCGACGCCTGAGGAGATGAAATCTGCCGAAGCGCTGATTGCCGAGCGGAACGGCGCGCTTCAGAAGCAGCTGGAGACCTATCATCCGCTGATCTCGACGCCGAAGGGCGCAGACTTGATCAAGTCTATCGAAGACAGCATCGATGCCTATCGCAAGGCGTCCGAACACATGGTCGAGCTTTCCTCGGCAGGCAAGGATGCGGAGGCCAAGGCTTCGCTTTCCGGCGAGATGCGCACGGCGATGAACAATGCCAGCGCCCATCTGAACGAACTGCTCGACTTCAACACGGCGAGCTCCGAGAAAATCCATCAGCAGGGTGCTGACGTGTTCCGGTCGACGCTGGTATTCGCCTGCAGCCTGATTGCCGGATGCCTTGCCATCCTCATTGCCTCGGTGGTCTTTGCCATTGCCGGTATTGCGCGGCCGATCGAGGCGATCACGGCGTCGATGCGCGTACTTGCCGGCGGCAATGACGAGGCGGCGATTCCCTTTGCCGGGCGTACCGACGAGATCGGCGACATGGCGGCGGCGGTTGAGGTGTTCCGTGCCAATTCAGTCGCCAACAAGCGGCTGGAGCGGGAAGGGGCCGAGCAGCGCCATCTCACCGAAGAGCAGCGGCTTCGCACGGCCGAAAGCGATCGCATCAGGGCCGAGCAGATGCGCCAGGCGACGTCAGGCCTTGGAAATGGTCTCAAGCATCTGGCATCCGGCGACCTGTCCTTCCAGCTCGACCAGCCTTTCGCGGAAGATTTCGAATCCCTTCGTGCCGATTTCAACGGCTCGGTGACTCAGCTTGCTGAGGTTCTGCGCGCCGTTTCCGCCAGCGCCTCGTCGATCGACAGCGGCAGCCGCGAGATCAGCCAGAGCGCCGACGACCTGTCGCAGCGCACCGAGCGTCAGGCCTCCTCGCTGGAGGAGACGGCGGCAGCACTCGACGAGATCACGGCGAACGTTGCCAATTCGTCGAAGCGCGCCGAAGAGGCGAAGGTCGTTGCCGTTGAGGCGAATGAGAGTGCCGCAAAGTCTGGCGCCGTCGTCTCCGATGCGGTCCGGGCGATGGAGCGCATCGAGCAGTCGTCGAGCCAGATTTCCAACATCATCGGCGTCATCGACGATATCGCCTTCCAGACCAACCTGCTGGCGCTGAACGCCGGTGTCGAGGCTGCGCGTGCCGGCGAGGCGGGCAAGGGCTTTGCCGTTGTTGCGCAGGAGGTGCGCGAGCTGGCGCAGCGATCCGCCCAGGCGGCACGCGAGATCAAGTCGCTGATCGGCGCCTCGACAGGCGAAGTCGAAGCGGGCGTGCGGCTGGTGCGCGAGACCGGCGATGCGCTGACGGCGATCGGCGAGCATGTTGCCGTTATCAACCGCCACATGGAAGCGATCGCCACGTCGTCGCGCGAGCAGTCTCTCGGCCTCAACGAGGTCAACGCTGCCGTCAACCAGATGGACCAGGTGACCCAGCAAAATGCCGCGATGGTCGAGGAGACGAGTGCGGCCGGTGCCACACTTGCCACCGAGAGCGGCCGGTTGCGCGACCTGATCGGCAGGTTCAGGCTTGGTCAGCAGCAGGCGGCGGCGCCTGCCGCAAGGGCTGTCAGCGAGGCGGCTCCGCGTGCGGCGCGCTACGCAACTTCGGGCAACGCCGCACTGAAGCAGGAATGGTCGGAATTCTGAGTTTCACCACAGCCTGAACGCGATCGAAGCCCGGCTCTCATGTGGCCGGGCTTTTGCATTTCGGCCGCCGCATCGGCGTTTTTGCATGGCAGCGCTGAATTTCCGCGACTTGTGGTAGATGTTGCGATGCACCATATGTGAGTGGTCAATAATGAAGCTAAAGCGAGAAGACAATGTCCTACGTTAAGTCCATCCGTGAAGGTTTCCTTGGCCGCGCCTTCGCCGTCATCGGTGCCGCAAATGCAGTCAGCGCCGCAGTCGATGCAGGCCGCCGTCCGCAGGGCCGTCATCTGAAGACGCTCGGCATCGATGCCGATGTGTTCGATCACATCCGCCGCTAAGCGCAGCTGAAACCTAAGCATGAAAATAGCCCGCAACCGGTTGGTCGCGGGCTTTATTTTTGTCTTGGTGACTGCGGCTGATGCCCCGCCGCAGTCTGGTTATCAGGCTTCCACGCTCTTGGCGTGATGGCCGTGGGCCAGTCCTTCCGCCGCTTCCTTGCGGTTATGACGGATCGACGACCAGAGCGAGATGCCGATCAGCGTCGCGCCACCGAGACCGGTGATCACCTCCGGAATGTGGTAGAGTGTCTGGACATACATGATCACTGCCAGGATCAGGATCGCGTAGAAGGCGCCGTGTTCCAGGTAGCGGTATTCCGTCAGCGTTCCCTTTTCGACCAGCATGATCGTCATCGAGCGAACGTACATGGCGCCGATGCCAAGGCCGATGGCGATGATGAAGAGGTTCTGCGTCAGGGCGAAGGCGCCGATAACGCCGTCGAACGAGAAGCTGGCGTCCAGCACTTCCAAATAGATGAAGGCGCCGAGACCGCCGCGGGCCGCTTCGCTCATCGCCCGCTGCGAGGCATCCAGCAAGCCGCCGATGACTTCGACAGCAAGGAAGGTTACCAGGCCATAGATCGCGCTATAGACGAAGGTGGTGGCTTCCTCGCCTTCCAGAAGCGACGAGAAGAGCAGGATGAGCAGGAGAACGACCGCGATCTCGATGCCCTTGATCGCGGCACCGCGTGACATCATCCGCTCCAGCGAGGAGATCCAGTGGATGTCCTTCTCGTGGTTGAAGAAGTAGGAGAGGCCGACCATCATCAGGAAGGTGCCGCCAAAGGCTGCGATCGGCAGGTGGGCGTCGTTCATGATGCGGGCATATTCGGCCGGTTCGCGGGCCGCGAGGATGATCGCGTCGATCGGGCCGATACCGGCGGCGATGACGACGATCGCCAGCGGAAAGACGATACGCATGCCGAAGACGGCGATGACGATACCCCAAGTCAGGAAGCGATGCTGCCACTCCGGCGTCATCTCTTTCAGCTTGTTGGCGTTGACGATGGCGTTGTCGAAGGAGAGCGATATCTCCAGCACGGCCAGAACCGCGCAGATGAAGAAGACGGTCGCCATGCCGCCGATCGTGCCAGTCGATTGCCAGCCGAGAATGGCGCCGAGCGCCAGGCCGACTGCGGTGATGATGAAGGACCAGCGGAAATATCCGAGGGTCGACTTATGGCTTTGTGCCTGGTTCATGGCCGCACCTCATTGGTGCGAACATCGTTTCTGACATTGGGTGTCGTGGAGGAACGCGGCATGCCAGAACGGGCATGCGCGAAAGGCATGGTGAACTTGTTCATCGATTGAAAATCCGCCGGCTCTCTGCAGGCGGTACCGACATCACGAGAGCGCCGTAAAAACTCTCGCCAGAGGGGCCCGGCACCAGTGTTTATCCATCGCCGATGTTTTTCGCATGGGGGGCAACCACGCACATCTCTGCGGCGACAGATCAGCGCTTAGGTAATCAACTTATACAGGCAGTCAAGAGGGGAGACGTCTGATCCCCGCACGATTTTCTTTGGAACCTTACGCAGCCCCGGCCGTTTGAATGAGGTTGAGCGATGCGATGCATCGCGGGTGCGATGATAAGGAGGCCGATGATGCAGACTTCGACCCACTCCCCCGACAAGAGAACCGAGGCAGCCGACCGCATGAAGCGGGCACGCCCGAACCGCATGCAGAAGGCACAGGTGCTGCCGCCGCATCAGGTGGATCTCACCCTGCCGCAATCGCCGGTGCATGATGTTCATGTCCCCGCGCATGTAACCGGCAGCGATCTTTCCAAGGGTGGCCCGGATATTGCCGCCGATGCCATCAAGAACAAGCGCTAAGCCAGCAGCCACTATGAAAGGTGATATGCGAATGGACACTCGTCTTGTGCCGCAGGACATCTATCTCCAGCATGAAGAAGAATGGCGGATGATCCGCACGGCCGAAGACAGCGGCAAGGATGAGCGCAGAGGCAGCGCTGCCTGGAAAGGCATCAAGGCGAAACCGAAGGCTTCGCCATCAACCGGTCAGGAAAGATCGATCCGCAATTGATGCAGATGAGCCCGGCCCAGCCGGGCTTTTTCTTTTAGCGGTGATCTTTCTCGTCGGAAGCAGAGAGGCGCTTTTCCATCTTGCCGAAGGCATAGAGGACGCAGACGGCCGCCACGGTGGCGAAGAAGGCGATCGGCCAGTAGCCGAAGCCCATGGCGAGACCGATCGCGCCGGACAGCCACATGCCTGCCCCTGTCGTCAGTCCCTTCACCCGGCCGCGGGCAAAGACGATCATTCCCGCGGCCAGAAATGCCACGCCTGCCGTGACCGCTTCGATGACGCGGAGCGGATCGATGCGGACCTGCTGGTCGTCGGCAATGCCGGGCATATGCACGGCCTCTATCGAGATGATGCCGAAGAGGGCGGCGGCAAGGCTGATCAGGATATGCGTTCGAAATCCTGCGGGGTGATCGCGGGCCTCGCGCTCGATGCCGATCAGGCCGCCAAGGATGACCGCGCCGATCAGGCGGGCGAAGATAACGGGATAGTGGATGCGCGACTCGGGAAACATGTCGGCAAAGACCAGGTCCATGGCTTCAGTTCTCCAGCGAAGAATTCTTCGCCTGACTAACGCCGGCAGGTCACCTTTGTTCGGCTTCAGAAACCGATCGTCTCTTCGTATTTGTCCCAGGAGCTGTACATGGCGTAGCGGCCAAGGCCCTTGATGGCGAAATTGCCGTAATAGGGGCTGAGCTGGAATTCGGCGGCGGTCTCGCTCATCTTCTCGACGGCGCCGACATAGATTGCAGATGCAAGGCCGGTCCGGTTGGCGCCGTGCTCGCAGTGGATGAGAAGCGGCTTCGGCGCGTCGGCCATGATCTTTGCCAGCTTCTGCGCTTCCGCGATCGGCAATTCGCGCGACGAAGACATCGGGAAGTCGATCAGGGTGATGCCGTTGTCGGCCGCCGCCTTCTGTTCGTCGGTGTACCATTCCGTGCGCTTTTCGTTGCGCAGGTTCAGGATGGTGCGGATGCCGTGGTTCTTCGCGTAGGCGTTGACATCGGCGCCGCTCGGCTGCGCTGAGCGGTAGAGCTCTCCAGCGATCACTTCATGGAAATTACCCGTCGCCTGTCCGAGTGCCGCATGCGCGCCGACAAGGGCCGCCAATCCGAGGATGGCGCCTGCGGGCCAGGCTATGAAGGACAGATAACGCATCAGACACCAGTTGCTTTGCGCGCGATTAGCCACCCAAATGGGGGCTCAATGTGACGGATGCCAGACCGCACGCATATTATTCTCAGATAGACCTTGTTCCGCTTCGTTGTCCAGCCTCGGCAGAAGCCTGTGCATAGCCATGCCGCTCGCCAACCTTTCGGAAAGGATTGCCGTCCAATAATCCGGCCACTCACGGGATTCGGGACAATGGCGAAGACAGCGACTCGCGGCCGTAGCCGCAAATCATCGGGACGCAGCAAGAGCAGCGGCAGCGGCATCCTGCCCTGGGCGGCGATCGGCATTCTGACCGTCGGCGGCATCTATGCGCATGACAACTGGAAAAGCGTGAAGCCGATGCTGGCCCGCGCCCCCGATGTCTCGACCATCACAGCCGCAATCAAGCCGGATGCTCCGAAGGCAGCACCGCCCAAGACTGCCGAAACGAGGACTGCCGAGCCGAAGCCGGCCGTTGCTCTCGTTCAGCCGCAGCGTCCGCTGCCGCCGGCCGATGTGCCCGTGCCCGCCGCCCAGCCGGTCAAGGCATCGCCCGCCGATACGCTAAGCGGCAAGGCCGCCTTCGGCTATTGCGGCCAGGGCGAGCATGTGAACTGCGTCGGTGATGGCGGGGTGTTCTGGTACAAGGGCGAGAAGATCGTCGTTGCCGATGCGCTGGTGCCAGATGTCACCAACGCGCGCTGCGAAAACGAGCGGCGCCTCGGCTTTGCCGCCAAATCGCGTGTCTTCAAGTTCCTGAATGCCGGACCCTTCACCATGAATACGGCCGGCAAGGGCGGCAATGACGGCGCCCCGCGGGTGATTTCCCGCGACGGCCGTTCGCTTGGGGCGCAGCTCACGAACGAGGGGCTGGCACGCAAGCCAGGCGCCGGCGGCGCCTGGTGCGCCTGATCTGATTATTTCTTGGCGGGTTTGGCCTCGGGCGCAGGCGCTGCTGCGGGCGCCTTCGGCTGAACCGGCGCCTTGCCGTTAGTCTGGAAATTGGCAGCGAAGGTGCTGTCCTTGCTCTCGGCAGTGCATTCGATCGCAACCGGCTTGCCGCCGTAGGGATTGCCGAAGGTGCAGCTGCCGGCAACCTTCACTTCGCCGGTCATCTTCTGTCCGACGCCCGTGGTCACCAGCGTCAGCGGGATCCGGGCATTTCCGTTCGAGGCCGGCTTGATCGCCTTGCCGTCACCCTGGAAGCCCAGCATCTTGCCCTGTGCGGTGAAGATGAAGGTCACGTCGCCGTTCGGCAGCGCCACGGCCGCGATCTCGTTCTTGCAGGGCTTGGAGACATCGAGCTTGCCGACGACAAGCTTGGAGCACCGGCCGGCCAGCGTGGTGACGCCTGCGCTCGGAAAGTTCTGGGATTGGGCGGAGGCCAAACCGGCAAAGGCAAAGGCGGAAATGGTGGCTGCGGAGAGGGCTGCCGCGGCGGTAATCAGTCGTCTCATAAGGTTGCAAATCCTGTCATGCTGCTCGTCTGATCTGTGACTGGCATGTTTGTGTGTCGGAATTTTGCTTTGTTCAAGCCTTCGAGACCCGCAAAGATAGATGGGAGGCAAAAATGAAACGGGCCGCTACAGGGGATCGCGGCCCGTTCCAGGAAGCGGGGGCGCCTTGGCGGCAGCCGCCCTCTTTATCTCTTCAGTGCTGGCGGTTGGCGTCTTCCATCGACCAGCCAAAACGCCAAGCCTCATAACGCGCGTACCAAGTTTCGAGGGCTGCAGCGTCCCAGATGGGCATGAATTCCGGGTGCGACATAGGGTTGTCACTCAGCCGGCATCCCAGGATCCGATCGCGAATGCCCCGCTCCTGCATATTCAGCAGCTCTTCGATTTCCATATGCGTGCCCTCAACCACCGGCCCCTCAGCCGACCCGTTCAAGGAAACATTTCCCCTTGCTAATGTCCACAAAAGCCGAACTCATCCCCGTTATTCACAGGATTAATCACGAAAAAGCCTTGACGCACTCGGTGATGCGCCCGTGCAACTTCTATCTGTTTAATCCAGTGCGAATTTAACCTTATTAGCATCTTGTGATGGATGTGTGCTGTTACGCCAACTATAGATTTCTATGGGTTGTAAGAGGGCGTGATGGGCAAGGTCGTATCGAAGATCATCCGGATATTGTTGCATCCGGCATGTGTTTGCATTGCCGCGATATTGTTTTTCGCGCTGATCCGTTACCTCGATACCCGCTGGCGGTTCCTGCCCTATACATTCGCCGTGACGCTGGTGATCGCGGCGATCTTCTTCCTGTTTTCGCGGCGCCCTGTCTTTTCGTTCTATGGCGCGGCGGCGATCGTGCTGTTGCAGACGGCGGCGTCGATCGTGAAGTTCAAGCTCAAGGGCTATTCGCTGCACGTTTTCGATTTCATCTTCACCAGCACCGATACGGCAATCCTAGGGTTCCTCATCAAGTATTATACGCCGCTGGTGGTTGGGGCGGCGCTGGCGCTCGTTGCGACCGGCGCTTTCCTCTGGGCGCTGTTCCGTGCGGAAAAGCCATGGAATGCGCCGGTACTCGTCCGGTTGCCGGCGCTGCTTCTGACCGTCGGCGTCTCGATCGGCGCACATCCGACGGCGCGGCCGGGCGATCCGCCGTTCATCTTCGGCTTCAACGCCTCGTCGCTCTTCATGTCCTTCTGGCATATTCCGAGCCTGATCGGTGAGCCGCCGCTGGCCGCCAAGCTGCGGGACGTCCAGACGCAGGGTGCGCTTGCGGATACGGTGGAATGCGGGCCGGAGGTGGGAAGGGCCGACCTCTATCTTGTGCTGTCGGAGAGCCACGCGTCGCCGATGCGGTTTCCCGAGATCAGCTTCCCGCCCGAGATCGCCGACACGTTCCGCTCCGGCGACGGTACGATCAAGCCGATGTTCGTCGAAACCTTTGGCGGCGGCACCTGGATGAGCAATTTCTCGATGCTCACGGGACTTTCCAGCGCCGATTTCAGCTGGCAGGCGCCCTATGTGAACCAGCTGCTCGAAGGCAAGATCAAGGGCGCGCTGCCGGAGATGCTGGCGCGCTGCGGCTATCGCACCGTGGCGATCATGCCGATGAAATATAATGCGGTAAACGAAGGGCCGTTCCTGCGCTCGATCGGCTTCCAAGAGGTCTTCGATGCCGCCGATCTGGCGCTGCCGGAATGGGGTGTGAGGGACAAACTCTACTTCGACTTTGCCGAAAAGCTGATTGCCGAGCATCGCAAGACCGACAAGCGGCCGCTGTTTCTGGCGATGGAGACGATGTTTGCCCATGCGCCCTACGACAAGGAAATGGTGCCGCAGGCTCTCGTGCCCGCCGAGAGCTTTGCCGATGACCGGAAGGTCAATGAATATGCCAGGCGCGTGGCACTTGCCCGCGCCGATTTGCAGGCGTTTCTGGATCGACGTGCCGAGGAGGCGCCGGAGCGGCGCAGCGTCGCCGTCGATTTCGGCGATCACCAGTCCGAAGCGACGCTCGGTTACGCGCTGGCGCTCGATCCCGCGAAGAACATGTTCGCCGATTTCCGCTCGCCCGTTTACGAAACCTACTTCGCGGTGAGGGGTCACGGCGTCGACATCGACTATGCAAAACTCGATCAGGCGGAGGACATCGCCTTCGTCATGGCCCGAATTCTGAACGCCACGGGGCTGCCGATCTCGCCGAAATTCAGAAACCTGAATGAACTGAGTGAGGCCTGCGGCGGGCGCTATCACACCTGCAATGACCGCGGGATTGTCGATGAACACCTGAAAAAGCTAGCAAATTCAGGGCTGCTGGATGCCAGCTGACGGCTAAAATCGTCATCACTAATGTTGTAAAAATATCGTTAAAATTGCCCATAACAAGTTTTTGTTCATCTGCCGTTCAGAAAACTGTTTGGGAAAGACGCAAAGTGGCGCACACTCCTCCTTGTGAATAAGGAGATAGTGCATGATTCGATTGACCGCGGCTCTGACGCTGTTCTCAGTCTATGCGTTTACGATGTTCTTCATCGCATCCATTCCTGAGACCCCGTATCTGCAAACCGCAGCAACGACGATAACCGAAGACGCATCGCTTACGAAGTGAGTTGGGCGAAGAGGGCAGGCTTGGGGGCAAGCCTTTGTACAGGGTGGTGGCGTAAATGATACGCTTCCCTGTGGGACAGAGCTTTTATTGCTTTGTCGTGGTGTCAGGAGTTGCGGCCGGGCCGCCTGACTTTGCTGCGAAACCCTCCCATCACCGCGCTGCCGATTTTTATCCAAGCTTTGCCGGCTAGGTTTCAGCGCGTTTCTCACCCCGCTAATAATCAAGACAAAACAAGCTGCCAGACGCTGGACGACAGCCGTCGGCCGTACGCTTAGGTTGTGCATTTTTCGCCGCTACGAATCGGGCGTTGTTTCTCCATCCTCGCGCAAGCTTAGTGCGACACATATCCCAGCAGGACAACGGCACATTAAGTTGTAATTGCTGGTTGTATGTGCGCCTGGATTTGCAGTTCGCAAATTGAGGCTTCGAGCGCAACGATGTTGCGATTGCCGTGCCGAGGCCGTGGTTGGGGGACCGTGGCTCGGCTCTATGTGCACTGTCCTGGCATCGGCTCCGTCGAGCGATGTCTTCCAAAGCAGTCTGTCGAACCATCCCCTCATGTAGCAACGCGCGGTGCGCGAAGGCTCCGGTCGTGGCTGGAGCGCGCGGACTGCGGCTTCAGGGATGCGAGAGGCAGAGAAATGTAATCGCCAACGCCGGGGCAGGGCAATTTCATGACGTCGATCATCTCCTCCTTTACCAGCAGCCAGATCAAATCCCTGTCGCCGAAGACGATCCGGGAACTCTCGGCAGAGGATATTGCAGGGCTTTCGCCCGAACAGCTCAAGAACCTCAGCAAGGATCAGGTGGCGGCTCTTGAGGCCGAGGATATCCAGGCGCTCAGCTCCACCCAGCTGGGCGCGATCTCGACGAGCGCGATCGGCGGGCTGAAGCCGGAACTGCTCGCCGTGCTCGATGCGGCAAAGATCGCAAGCCTCGGCAAGGATCAGCTGGCGGCATTCAGCGCCACGCAGATTGCATCCCTTACCCCCGATCAGATCGAAGGCCTGACGGTCGACCAGATCAAGGGGCTGAGCGCCACGCAGATCGCGTCGATCGGCCCTGACGATATCATCAAGTTCACGCCTGATGAGGTCGCCGCCATCACGCCTCAGGCGATCAGCGGCCTGAAGCGCGAGACGATCGCAGCGCTGAGCGACGAGCAGATCGCCAAGCTGAGCGCCGACCAGATCAAGGCGCTGACGGCGCAGCAGATGCCAGGTTTCAGTGCTGCCCAGCTCGGCACCTTCTCGGCGGTGCAGATGGGCGCCCTGACGGCAACGCAGGTCGGCGCATTGAGCACGCTGCAGATCGTCGACTTCAGCGGCAGCCAGATCGGCCAGCTGAGCACGGCGGCGATTGCCGGCCTCAAGGCAACGCAGATTGCGGCGATGACGGAAACGCAGCTTGAGGGCCTTAACGTGGCTCAGGCGGCCGCGTTGACGGCGGCGCAGGTGGCGGCCCTGACACCGGCAGATATCGAGAAGTTCACGCCGGACGAAATCGGTGCCATCGGTGCCAAAGTCATCGGCAGTCTGAAGCCGGAAGCCGTGGCCGCGCTCAGCGCCGAACAGATTGCCAAGCTGAGCCCTGACCAGATCAAGGGTCTGGCGTCGAAGCAGATCGTGATGTTCACGGCCGATAAGCTTGCAGGCTTCTCCCCGGCGCAGATGAGCGCGATGACGGCTGTGCAGGTCGGCGCCCTGACCAACGCACAGATCGCCGGCCTCAGCGCCGCGCAGATCGGCCAGCTCAGCACCACGGCGCTTGCCGGTCTCAAGGCGACCCAGATCACCGCGATGACGGCCGATCAGGTCTCCGGTTTCTCGGCCGCGCAGACCGCCGTCCTGACGGCTGTCCAGGTTGCCGGCTTCACCGCTGCAAACTTCGCCAAGCTGTCCGATGATGCTGTCGTGGCTATCGGCTCCAAGGCCATCAGTGGCCTGAAGGGCGAGGTGATGCCCGTCTTTAGTGATGCGGTCTTGAGCCGGTTGAGCACGGATCAGATCAAGGCGCTGACACCGAAGCAGATCGCCGGTTTCACGCCGGCCCAGATCGGATTGCTGTCCGAGACACAGATTAAGACCCTGTCGGCCGCGCAGGCGGCGGCGCTGACCACCGCGCAGATCGGCGGCCTTAGTGCCACCCAGATCGGCCAGCTGAGCAATGCCGCCTTCAGCGGCCTGAAGGCGACGCAGATCGCGGCGATGACCGGCGATCAGATCGCCGGGCTGACGGCCAGCCAGATCGGCTTTCTCACCGTCTCGCAGATCGCCGGCTTCGGCGCCGGCAACATTGCCAAGCTGAGCCCGGAGGCATTCGCCGCCATTCCTGCAAAGGTCATCGGCAGCCTGAAGGGTGAGGCGGTTGCCGCTCTCACAGATGCGCAGATTGCCAAGCTCAGCGCCGACCAGGTCAAGGGCCTGACCTCAAGGCAGATGATGAGCTTCACGCCGGAACAGCTCGGCCTGTTCTCCGAAACGCAGATGAAGGCCCTGTCGGCGGTCCAGGTCGGATCGCTGAGCAACACGCAGATTGCCGGGCTTAGTGCGGCGCAGATCGGCCAGCTCAGCAACTCGGGTGTTGCCGGCCTGAAGGCAACGCAGATCGCATCGATGAGCGCGACGCAGCTCGAAGGGCTCAGCGTGGCGCAGGTCGCGGCGATGACGGCAGCGCAGATCGCCGGGCTGACGCCGGAGGATATCGCCACCTTCACGGACGACGAGATTGCGGCCATCAGCACCAAGGCCATCGGCGGCCTGACGAATGATGCGATCGCCAAGCTCAGCGAAAGCCAGATCGACCATCTCAGCGCCGATCAGATCAAGGCTCTCACAACCAAGCAGATCGCCGCTTTCACGCCCGAGCAGTTCAGCAAGTTCACCGATACGCAGCTCAAGGGGCTGACGGCGGCGCAGGCCGGATCTCTCACCAGCGCGCAGATCGCCACACTTTCCGCAGCCCAGATCGGCGAGCTTACCAACGTTGCCGTCAGCGGTCTGAAGGCCACGCAGATTTCGGGCATGACGGCGGATCAGGTGGCCGGCTTTACGGCGGCGCAGACCGCTGTAATGTCGGCGGTTCAGGCCGCCGGATTTACCGCGACCAATATCGTCAAGCTGGCAGACGATGCCGTCGCAGCCCTCAGCACCAAGGCCATCAGCGGCCTGAAGAATGAGGCGATTGCCAAGCTCAGCAATGATCAGGTCTCGATGCTGAGCGCAAATCAGCTCAAGGCTTTTACGGCAACGCAGATCACCGCCTTCACCGACACGCAGCTCGGCACCTTCACCGACGAGCAGATGAAGGCGCTGTCTGCCGCGCAGACCGGTTCGCTGACGGCCCCGCAGATCGGCGGGCTGTCCGGCGAGCAGATCGGCGAGCTTACCAATTCGGCCGTGACAGGTCTGAAGGCCGCGCAGATCGCCGCCATGACGCCGGCCCAGGTTGCGGGCCTGACCGCCGCTCAGCTTGCCGTCCTGACGGCAGCGCAGCTGGCCGGGTTCACCGCTACAAATGTCACCAAGCTGTCGGATGACGCGATTGCCGCCATCAGCCCCAAGGCGATCGCCGGTCTGAAGGGCGAGGCTATCGCGGCGCTCACCGACAGCCAGATCGCCAGCTTGAGCCTGGATCAGATCAAGGGCCTCAGCGCGCAGCAGATTGCAAGCTTCACGCCGTCCCAGCTCGGCAAGTTCAGCGGCGATCAGATCGCGGCGCTGTCGGGCGTTCAGGCCGCGGCCTTGACCAACGACCAGATCGCCGGTCTCTCCGCCGCCCAGATCGGCCAGTTCAGCAATGCGGCGGTCGCCGGATTGAAGCCGGCGCAGATCGACGCGATGAGCGATGCGCAGCTCGAAGGTTTGAGCGTTGCTCAGGCCGGTGCGCTGACAGCCGCGCAGCTTGGTGCGATGACGGCGGCGGATCTCGCCCGGTTCACCGACGAGGAACTGGCAGCGATCAGCCCCAAGGCGCTTGCCGGCCTTAAGAGCGAAGTCATCGCTGCTCTGAGCGACAGCCAGATCGGCAACCTGACGCCGGAGCAGATCGCCGGTCTGCTGCCGGCCCAGATTGCCAGTATCAAGCCCGCCCAGGTCGCCCGCTTCACCGACGAACAGATCGGCGCGCTGTCGGCCGCACAGGCCGGAGCGCTGACGGATGCGCAGATCGATGGCCTGTCCGCCGGTCAGATCGGTCAGCTCAGCAATGCGGCCGTTGCCGGTCTCAAGGCCTCGCAGATTACCGGCATGACGGCTGACCAGGTGGCAGGCTTTACGCCCGCCCAGGCGGCTGTGCTGACCGCGGCGCAGACGGCCGGTTTCACGGCGGCGAATGTCGCCAAGCTCAGCGACGAAGCCGTTGCCGCTCTCACGCCTGCCGCGATCGCCGGCTTGCCGAATGAGGCGGTTGCCGCACTGACCAGCAGCCAGATCGGCGAGCTCAGCACGGACCAGGTCAAGGCGATCGCGACAAAGCAGATCCCGGGCTTCACGGCTGCGCAGATCGCACAGTTCAGCGAGGCGCAGATCGGCGCGCTGACGGCGGCGCAGACAGGCGCGCTCACCGGAGCGCAGATCGGGGCGCTGACACCGGCGCAGATCAGCCAGCTCAGCAGCGCGGCGATTGCCGGCCTAACGGCGGCACAGATCTTCGCCATGTCGGCAGACCAGGTGGATGCCCTCGGCGCTGACAAGATCGCGCTGCTGACGGCCGCCCAGATCGCCGGCTTCACGGTCGCCAACATCGCCAAGATGAGCGACGAGGCATTTGCCGCGATCAGCCCCAGCGCGATCGGCGGGCTCAAGCCTGAAGTGCTCGCGGGTCTCAGCGACAACGAGCTCGCTTCGCTCGGCCCCGACAAGATCAAGGGACTGACCGCCCAGCAGATGGCCGGCTTTACGGCCGGGCAGCTCGGCAAGTTCACCGAGGAGCAGATCGGTGCGCTGTCGGCGGCGCAGACGGCCGGTCTGACCGAGACGCAGGTCGGCAGCCTCAGCGCGGCCCAGATCGGCCAGCTGAGCGGCGCGGCGGTTGCCGGTCTCAAGCCTTCGGTGATCGCCGCCATGTCGGCGGCGCAGCTTGAAGGTCTGAGCGCGGCCCAGACGGCGGCACTGACGGCGGCCCAGGTCGGCGCATTGAGCCCCGAGGCTATCGCCAAGTTCTCCGCCGATGAGATCGGTGCGATCAGCGCCACCGCGATTGCCGGCATGACGAATGCCACGATCGCGGCTCTCAGCACCGAGCAGGTCGCGAGCCTCAGCAAGGAGCAGATCGCCGGGCTGCAGCCTACGCAGATCCCGGGCTTCACGGCGGCGCAGCTTGGCAATTTCACCGATGAGCAGATCGGTGCCCTGTCGGCAACGCAGGCCGGGGCGCTGACCAATACGCAGATATCGAGCCTCTCTGCCGCCCAGATCGGCAAGCTCAGCCCCACGGCCACGAGCGGCCTGAAGGCGAGCCAGATCACGGCAATGTCCGCCGATCAGGTCGCAGGCCTGACGGTGGCGCAGGTGGGCGCCCTGACGGCGCTCCAGGTCGCGGGTCTCACGCTTGCCAATATCGCCAAGATGAGTGACGAGGCCTTCGGTGCCATCAGCCCCCGGGCGATGATGGGCCTGAAGGACGAGATCATCGCGTCCCTGAACGACAGCCAGATCGGCAAGCTCAGCGCCGATCAGCTCAAGGCGGTCACCGCGCTGCAGATGACGCACTTCACCTCGGACCAGCTCGCCAAGTTTACCGATGCGCAGCTCGGCGCGCTGCTGCCGTCACAGGTGGGGGCATTGACCACCGCTCAGATCACCAATCTGACGCCAGCGCAGATCGGCAAGCTCAGCGATGCCGCCATCACCGGCCTGAAGCCCAGCCAGATCGCTGCCATGACGCCTGCCCAGATCGAGGGTCTGACGCTGTCGCAGACGGCGAAGCTGACCGCCGAGCAGATCGCCGCTATGGCACCCGAAGATGTGGCAAAGTTCGCCATCGACGAAATCTCGGCGATCAGCGTCGGCGCCATTGCCGGCCTCTCCGTCGATGACATCTCGAAGCTCGACAGTGCGCATGCAAATGCGTTCACGACGCAGCAGGTCGAGGCGATGACCAACGACCAGCTGGCGGCAGTGATCGCGGCCTACAATGCCGTCTGAGCGCCAGACAGAGCAGTATGCGTCACCAGTGTTGATCGCAATTGGGTCCGCAATCTTGCGGGCCCTTTTCGTTTCCGAAGTCAGATTTCGATTCGCGGCGCGAATCGGCGATCATCGCGTGGCGTCGAAACGAATTGTCGAGGATGTGAGATCGGATGGTGGGCGTGACAGGGATTGAACCTGTGACCCCTACGATGTCAACGTAGTGCTCTCCCGCTGAGCTACACGCCCATCCGATGGGCAATAAATCCGTCGCGAATTCATGCCCTTAACGGCGCGCTTGATAGCGAGCCTTTGGCGCCTTGGCAAGCGCTTATGTGATGCGGCGCGATCGAATTTGTGGATCGAGCCCGGTATCGTGCCCGGCACGCTGAAATGCGCGATATCGAATGTTCTGAGAAGCCGAGGAAGGGCCGCGGAGCTTGCTGCCGTGAGGCCGCGAAACGGAGCGGCGATCGCTGCCGTCGCCAAGCCTTGCCGTACGGCAGGCTTTCGCCGCACAACAAAGCGAACCGCTCTTCGCTTTGCGAACCGCTTCTCTAAGCCTTTGACTTTGTGGAGATTTCGGATGGTGGGCGTGACAGGGATTGAACCTGTGACCCCTACGATGTCAACGTAGTGCTCTCCCGCTGAGCTACACGCCCATCCGATGGCGGCGCATAGATCACAAAACCTTTGGGGCCGTCAATAGGCTTTTTTGAAGTTTTGTGACGCGACGCCTGGAAGCCTTATGCGGCAAGCATTTTATTCACTTCATCGACCAGGTCGCGGAGGTGGAAAGGCTTGGAGAGGACCTTGGCGTCCTTCGGGGCCTTCGAATCGGGGTTCAGCGCGACGGCTGCGAAACCGGTGATGAACATGACCTTCAGGTCCGGATCGAGTTCGGTGGCGCGGCGCGCCAGCTCGATGCCGTCCATTTCAGGCATGACGATATCGGTCAGGAGGAGTGAAAAGGGTTCTTCGCGGAGCCGGTCGTAGGCGCTTGCGCCGTTGTCGTAGGACAGAACCTTGTAGCCGGCCTTTTCGAGCGCCTTCACAAGGAAGCGGCGCATGTCATTGTCGTCTTCTGCAAGCAGTATCTTCTGAGTCATTATCCAGACCGCTGGTGAGATGAATTTTTATGGAAGGCTCCAGCCATTACACTAGTCCTTCCCCAGTAAACAACCGGTGAAGTGACGGCCCAAGGCTGTCATCCCCTGTACATAGTATGGACTTGAGGCCGGGCAACTGGCAACATAGGCCAAGTCAGCCTCGAACGACATGGTTAAGAGGGCAGAAGGTGCCGGAAATCCGCGAATACGAGCTTTTTGAGATACGTGAGCCCGTGTCGCAGACCATTCCCTTCGTTTACAATTCCCCCCATAGCGGCCGTATTTATCCACCGGAATTTATCGCTCAGTCGCGTTTGCAGGGCATTTCGATCCGCCGCTCGGAGGATCATTATGTCGAAGAGCTGTTCTCGGCGGCGAGCATGCTCGGTGCGCCGCTGCTCTTTGCAAACTTCCCGCGCGCCTATCTCGACGTTAACCGTGAACCGTACGAACTCGATCCGCGGATGTTCGACGGCATGCTGCCGTCCTATGCCAACGTCAATTCGCTGCGGGTTGCCGGCGGTCTCGGGACGATCCCGCGCATCGTTGCCGAGAACATGGAGATCTACTCTCACCGGATCCCGGTCCAGGAGGGGCTCGACCGCGTCGAGAGCGTCTATAAGCCCTACCATGCGGCGCTGCGGCGGCTGATTGCGCGTACCCATGTGCAGTTCGGCTTCGGCGTGCTGATCGACTGCCACTCGATGCCGGGCAACATCCGCATTGCCGGCAGCAACCAGCGGCCGGACTTCATTATCGGCGACCGCTACGGGACGTCGGCATCGGCCGAGTTGTCGCGCACCGCGATCAGCATTTTCGAGGAAATGGGCTTCAACGCCATCCGCAACAAGCCTTATGCCGGCGGCTTCATCACCGAACATTACGGCCGCCCCTCGCGCGGGCTGCATGCGCTGCAGATCGAGGTGAACCGTTCGATCTACGTGGATGAGGTGACGCTGGAGAAGCGGGCCGATTTCCCTGTCATTGCCAATGCGGTGACGAGCTTCATGCGGCAGATGGCCGATTACGTGCAGCGTTTCGCCGACGATACGGCGCTTGCCGCAGAATAATTCCTTCCTCCAGGTCAAAAAAAACCGCGCTCTGCAGCGCGGCTAAGTCTAGGGAGGAAACACCCAAGGAGGGTATTTACAGTCAGAAGACTGTAAGAAGAAGCTACTATTGCATTGCACAATAGTCAAGCAAAATATTGCAGTGCGAAATATTTAGGCAGATAAAGAGCGATTGCCTGAAGTGTTTGCATTTTAACGCAGTTTCGCTATGAAAAGCGCCATTCCCGAGGCTAAAAACGGATCCGCCATGCTCCCCGACCGCTCGTTCTTCAATCGCCTGGCGGAAGCCGCCAAGGCTGAGACTTTGCCGCGTTTCCGCTCCGGCCTCAGCGTCGTCAACAAGCTCGCCAGCGGCTTCGACCCGGTCACCGAGGGTGATCAGGCGGCAGAAGTCGCGATCCGCCGGCTGATCGAGGAGCATTATCCCGAGCATGGTATTCTTGGCGAAGAGCATGGCAGCGTCGGTCTGGATCGCGAATATGTCTGGGTGATCGATCCGATCGACGGCACTCGCGCCTTCATTTCGGGCGTTCCGGTCTGGGGCACGCTGATCGGCCTGCAGAAGAACGGCCGGGCCGTCATGGGGATGATCGAGCAGCCGTTCACCGGCGAGCGCTATTTCGCCGACGAGAACGGCGCGATCTATACGGGTCCCGAGGGCGAGCGGCGGCTTCAGGTGCGCGATTGCGGCAGCCTTTCCAACGCCATCCTGTTCACCACCTCGCCGCATCTCTTTACCGGCAGCGAGATGGACAAGTATCGCGAGATCGAAAGCCAGGTACGGCTCTTCCGTTACGGCTGCGATTGCTACGCCTATGCGCTGCTCGCGGCCGGCCATATCGATCTGGTGATCGAAAACAGCCTGAAGCCCTATGATGTCGGCGGCATCATCCCGGTCATCGAGAAGGCCGGCGGGATCATGACGACATGGGATGGCGGACGGCCGGAAAATGGCGGTTCGATCATCGCTGCCGGCAGCCGCGCCGTTTATGAGCAGGCGATTGCCATTCTGCAGCGCTAAAGGGCGCGGGCGTCAGACGCCGATTCCTTCGACCTCCTGCTCAGCCTCGGCATCGCTGCCGGGGATGAAGGCGTGGAAGGCGGCGAGCGCGGCGGCGCGATAGGCGTCACGCTCCTGGAAGATCTCGTGACGGGCGCCGTTGATCGGCACCAGCTGGCCGGCGCGGAAATAGCGCGACAGCCGCTCCTGGGCGATATAGGGCACGACGCCATCGCGGGTGGGGGCGATCACCACCGTCGGGATGGTGATCGAGAACAGGTGGTTCGGCGTCATCACCTTGTCGATCGTCTTGAAGGATTCGACCAGCCAGCGGGCCGTCGGCGGCCCGAGCGTCAGCTCGGGATGGTCGCGCATCATCGAAACGTTGCGCTCGAAGCGCACCTCATCCGAGGTCAGTGGATTGTCGCGGAATTCTGGTTCGCGCAGCTTGCCGGTCAGCGGCATGGAGCCGAGCCCGATGGCGCAGGCGGTCGATGCCAGTCTCCTGATCGTCGAGGCGGAGGCCGCTTGGCCGATCAGGCCGATGAATGGCGCCGAAAGCACCATGCGCTCGATACGGGTGGCGAGATAGGGGGCGGCGGAAAGGGCGATCAGCGCGCCAGTCGAATGCGCCAGGATATAGAAGGGCAGGCGGGTATCGGGCAGCACGACCTTCTCGAGGAAGATATCGAGATCGCGCTCGTAATCTGAAAAGCGGCGGACATGGCCATGCTGGCGCTTCTTGACGAGGCGCGGCGAGCCGCCCTGGCCGCGCAGATCGAAGGTGGCGACCCAGAGACCCCGGGCGGTCAGGTCGCGGATCGTCTCGAAATATTTCTCGATATATTCGTTGCGCCCCTGCAGCAGGACGACGGTGCCCTTGGCAACGGAGGCGTTGGAGCGAAAGACGGCATAGCGCAGCTTCTGACCGTCGAACGTCTCGAAATAGCCTTCGGTCCGGTTGTCGGGCGCCGGATTGTCTGGTGTCGAGATGAGAACCTGATCCATGAGCATTGCCATCGTTCGCTGAGCTTCCAGTCTAGGGGATAATGCACGAGGGCGTGAAATCAACTCTTAAAGATCGCCACCCGCCAAGAGCAGTGGAGAAAAAAGAGACCGGCGGGGCGAGAGGGATGCCCGGCGCCGGTCCATAATCGGACTGAAGAAGAAGGGACGATGCACTTCAGCCATCGGGCCAGTTTGATCACCCGACGATCCAATTCCTAAGGCAGTGCGGCTGAACGCATGCCGAACCAGGCGTTCATGCGTGGTTCACGGGTGTTAACGGCGGGGCTTGAACTCGCCAAAAACCATCACCATCTGAATTCTGCAGGCGCCGGAAGGGCCTGCGAAACCGTCCCGAAGCTGCCGAATATGGGGTTTCAGGGGCATCTTTATCGCAACTCGTCGCTTCCCAAGGAGGACACTATGCGTCACGTCGATTTCTCTCCCCTCTACCGTTCCACCGTCGGTTTCGACCGTCTCTTCACGATGCTCGACAGCCTCGCTCAGCCGGATCAGGGCCAGACCTATCCGCCCTACAATATCGAGCGCACCGGTGAGAACACCTACCGTATCACCATGGCCGTCGCCGGTTTCGACGAAACCGAGATCTCGATCGAAGCCCAGGCTCACGCTCTGAACGTCAAGGGTGAAAAGAGCGAAGACAATGCCGAAGGCAGCGAATTCCTCTATCGCGGCATCGCCAAGCGCACTTTCGAGCGCCGCTTCCAGCTGGCCGACCATGTCGAGGTCACCGCCGCTTCGCTGAAGAACGGTCTCCTGCATATCGACCTTCTTCGCAGCATTCCCGAGGCCATGAAGCCCCGCAAGATCGCGATTGCCGCCGAGCCGGTGAGCGCGCCGAAGGCGATCGAGGCTCAGGTCAACAGCTAACCAATTCCTCCCAGGAATAGGAAAAGGCAGGCGGCGCTCCGTTGGAGCGCCGCTTTTTTATTGCGCTATATCTAAGGGGATCAGGCCGGGCTTGCGGCCTGTTCGATTTCCTTGGCAGTCGCCCGCTTCTTGGCGGCGGCTGCATATTTCTGGGCGATGACGGCGCAGGCCATCAGCTGGATCTGGTGGAACAGCATGAGCGGCAGAACGATGGCGCCGATCGGCTGGCCGACGAAGATGACGTTTGCCATCGGCACGCCGCTCGCCAGGCTCTTCTTGGAGCCGCAGAAGGTGATGGTGATCTCGTCGGCCTTGTTGAAGCCGAGCAGGCGGCTGCCGAACATGGTGAAGAGCAGCACGAAACCGAGCAGCAGCATATCGACGATGATGACGGCGGCGATGTCGCCGATCGAGAACTGGTGCCAGAGGCCCTCGATAACCGCCTTGCTGAAGGCTGCGTAGACGACCATCAGGATCGAGCCGCGGTCGACGGGCATCAGGATCTTCTTCTTGGAGCGGATCCAGTCGCCGATCCAGGGCTGCAGCACCTGGCCGAGCACGAAGGGCAGAAGCAGCTGCAGCATGATCTGTTCGAGCGCATCCCAGGAAAAGCCGCCATGGCCGCCGACCGAGAAGAGCAGACCGACGAGCAGCGGCGTCAGGAACATGCCGAAGATATTCGATGCCGAGGCCGAGCAGATGGCTGCCGGAACGTTGCCGCCGGCCATCGAGGTAAAGGCGATCGACGACTGCACGGTCGAGGGCAGGACGCAGAGGAAGAGGATGCCAAGATAGAGCGGTTGCGGCAGGATCGAGTCGGGAATGAAGCCGATTGCGAGGCCAAGCAGCGGGAAGAGCGCGAAGGTCGTCAGCAGGATCGCCAGATGCAGGCGCCAGTGCAGCACGCCGGCGATCACCACATCGCGCGACAGGCGGGCGCCGTGCAGGAAGAAGAGAAGGGCGATCGCCAGATCCGTCGCGACGCTGAAGTAATCCGCAAAGGCGCCGTCGGCTGGAAAGAACGATGCAAGAATGACCGTGCAGACGAGCAGGATCGTGAAAGTATCTGGCAGAAAGCGGCGCATGGCGTGGTCCCGGGCAATAACAAGTTCATTGTCTTGTCATCCATTATGATTCAGGATGCAAGGAATAACAGTTATCACGAAATGGGATCGTCATGCTTGATCTGACCCAATTGCGCAGTTTCGTCGCCGTCGAGCAGATGGGCAGCTTTACCCTTGCGGCGGAGCGGCTCGGGCTTGGACAATCGACCGTCAGCCAGCATATTCAACGACTTGAAAGCTCGGTCGGCCGGAAGCTCCTCGCCCGCGATACGCATAAGGTGGTGCTTACAGGCGATGGCGAGGCGTTGCTGTCGCATGCCCGCGCGATGCTTTCAATCGAGGGGCAGGTGCAGTCGCTGTTTCGGGGAAACAGCCTGCGCGGCAAGCTGCGGCTCGGCGTTTCCGAGGATTTCGTGACCAGCCAGCTGCCGGCCGTGCTTGAAGATTTCGTGCGCTCGCATCCGTCTGTCGATCTCGAGCTGACCGTCGCGCTCTCGGGTGCGCTCTATGAGATGCAGGACAATGGCGAGATCGATCTGGTTCTCGCCAAGCGCAGGCTCGGCGATGCGCGCGGCAAGCTCGTCTATCGCGAGCCGCTGATCTGGCTGGCGCGCGATCCCGAGCATGTTCTGCAGCAGAGTCCACTGCCGCTGATCGCCTTTCCGGCGCCGAGTGTCACGCGCAGCATCGCGCTGGAGGCGCTGGGGCGGACGCAGGTGGCCTGGCGGATCGTCTGCACCTGCGGCAGCCTGAGCGGCCTGACGGCGGCGGCCCGCGCCGGGATGGGCGTGCTGGTTCAGCCGCGCAGCATGGCGCCGGCGGGATTAAAGGAGATCGCGCCCGGGCGGTTGCCTGTTCTCGAAGATGTGGAATTCGTGCTGGTGCCGCGTAAGGGGGCGGACCGGGCGCTGGTGTCTGCTCTGTCGGACGATATTCTCGGGAAGGTTCGCAGCCTTCGCTCCGGCGGCTGACAAGAAAAACCCCGCCGGAGCGGGGCTTCTCTTCAATCAATAGGGGCCGACGCACTGCTGGCGGGGACCGTTATAGGGCTGGAACGTGTTGTCCGATGCCCTGTAGGAGCGATAGCGGCTGTAGCACCAGCGGGTATGCGAGTTGCCGCCGTAGTAGCGCGGCTGCGTGGCAGCGCTCAGCGCACCACCGATGATCGCGCCTGCTGCGAGACCGCCGATGATCGCACCGGCATTGTTGTGGTGGTGGTGATGGTAGTAGCGGCCGCGATAGTAGCGGTTGTTGTAGTAGCGCCTGTTGTTGCCGTGCCACCCATGGCGGATCCAGCGGCGGTCGCGGACCTGTTGTACATCCGAGGCAATGCCGGGCGATGTGATGTCGGGCCTCTGGATTGCCATGACCGGGAAGGCCTGAGCGGGGGCGATGCCTGTAAAACCGGTTACAAGCGAGACGAGTACGATTGCGAGCTTTTTCATGATTTTTCACCTTTCGCCTGTAAAGTCCTGAGGCGAGGGTAAAGTTCCGCAACACTTTGCTTTTGTTTGTATCTTCACGCAAAAGTTAACGCCCTGCTTACTATTTTAAGCAGGTCTCAACCCTGTCGCTTAGGCGTTTGGTCAGATTTCGGTTCGTAATTTAGCACCAGGTAAAGGTCGTCGTTCGGGGCAAGGGAGAACGGACCGATGATTTATGGTGCAGTGTTCATATCCGGGCTGGTTGCCTGCGTGATGATGATCGTGGTGATCGGCCACGAAGCAGAAAAGGCGGATCAGGGAGCGCCCCAATCCGCCGTCTTCGGGCATCAGAATTGATGCTGTCTTATGCCGCCAGGCATTTCAGGAAGCCGTCGACATCGGCTTCCGTCGTCGCGAAGCTGGTCACCAGGCGGATCAGCGTTTCGTTGTCGCCAACAAGTTCCGGCATGGAAACCGGGATCGGCCATTCATAAAATTTCGCGCCGCGGCTTTCGGCCGTCTTTGCAGCACTCTTGGTGATCACCGCGAAGACCTCGTTCGATGCCGTCGGCCAGGCAAGGCGGGCAGAGTTGCTGGCGCCGATGCCGGCGCGCAGGTGATCGGCCATCCCATTCGAATGGCGGGCGAGGCCAAGCCAGAGCTCTTCCTCAAAATAGGCATCGAACTGCGCGGCAATGAAGCGCGACTTGGAGAAGAGCTGGGCGGCGCGCTTGCGGATGAACGGCATTTCCTTTGCCTGATCCGGATCGAAGAAGACGATTGCCTCCGCACACCAGCAGCCGTTCTTGGTGCCGCCGAAAGAGAGAATGTCGACGCCGCGCTTCCAGGTCATTTCGGCGGGTGTGGCGCCAAGCGCCACGAGCGCATTGGCAAAACGGGCGCCATCCATATGGAGCGGCAGATTGCGCTTCCTGGCGATCGAGGAAATCTCGCCGATCTCCGGCAGCGAATAGACGGTGCCGATCTCGGTCGCCTGGGTGATGGTGACGGCGCTGGCGCGGCCGTGATGCACGGCGTCCTCAGGGTAACCGGCGATCTTTGCCGAAAGTTGCGCGGGATCGATCTTTCCGAACTCGCCGCTGACGGCAACGAGGCGCGAGGCGTTGGAAAAGAACTCCGGGGCGCCGCATTCATCTTCGATCACATGGGCTTCCGAATGGCAGAAGGTGATGCCGCCGGGGCGCTGGACGCTGGCAAGCGACAGCGAATTGGCAGCTGTGCCGGTCGAGACGAAGAACACGGCGACATCGCGCTCGAAGACTTCGGAAAAGCGGGCCTGGACCTTTTTGTCGAGGTCGCTGTTGCCATAGGCGGCGGCAAAGCCGGTGGAAGCGGAAAGCAGGCGCTGGGCAATGGCTTCGTGAGCGCCGGCCCAGTTATCGGATGCGAAGAACATGAGGAAACCGTTTATCAAATGAAAAGGCGGGGCAAATCCCGGCAGGGACATTACGCCATTGCGGTGAGCGATCAAGGCGCCATTGCAGTGAGCGACAAGGGGCCGCTGGCCGATCCATCACGAAATCTGATTTCGGCAATCAACAAACAAAATAATGCAAAACTGTGTAATTTTATTGCGTACCAAAAATACAGATTGTAATTTTCATTCGGAAGTTCATGTTTTTTTAATTTGATGGTCTTGCGGGCGCCCCAGCCTTCTGTCATAGAACTAGTGAATTAGGGCAGGGTTGCTGTCCTATTTTGGCCTTTATGGCCGAAGAGGCGCCGAGAGTCCTGACGTTTTCAGGCTTTCACGTTATAGTCGCCAGGAGCGCGGGCAATCGGCCCAAGCGGAGGCGGCTGGCAGGCGCGGAGCGCGGCGGATCGCTTTTGGCGGACGCATGCGGCCGGATCTTCACAATGCAACAGCGCTGTCACGCGCCGAACCTAAGATCGGGGACGGTGCATGACGAAAGGCCGCCCGCAGTCCCCGCGGGCTTTGACAGGAGCGAAGACGATGACGAAGAAGACGCCATCCACGAGTTTTGACCAGATTGCTGCAGCCGATGCGCGCGCAACGGCCAAAACGCGCAAATTCGCTTCCGGTCTGCCTGCCAAGCAGGGCCTCTACGATCCGCGCAACGAGCATGATGCCTGCGGCGTCGGCTTCGTTGCCCATATGAAGGGCCAGAAGTCGCATCAGATCGTCAAGGACGGTCTCTTCATTCTCGAGAACCTGACGCATCGCGGTGCCGTCGGCGCCGATCCGCTGATGGGCGATGGCGCCGGCATTCTCGTGCAGATCCCCGACCGCTTCTTCCGCGAGGAGATGGCGAAGCAGGGCATTACCCTGCCGAAGTTCGGCGAGTATGGCATGGGCCATATCTTCATGCCGCGCGACGAGAAGCAGATCGAGCATTTCAAGAAGGTCATCAAGGACGTCATCGTCGAAGAAGGCCAGGTCTTCCTCGGCTTCCGCGATGTGCCCGTCGATAACTCCTCGCTCTCCAAGGCGCCCGAGATCGCCGCCACCGAGCCGCATCACGTTCAGGTCTTCATCGGCGCTGGTAAGGATGCCGCGACCAACGACGAGTTCGAGCGCCGCCTCTTCACGCTCCGCAAGGTGATCTCCAACCGTATCTATGACGAGTTCGACGGCGAGGAGAGCAACTTCTATCCGGTGTCACTGTCATCGGCGACCGTCGTCTACAAGGGCATGTTCCTGGCCTATCAGGTCGGTGACTACTACAAGGACCTGGCGGACCCGCGCTTCGAATCCGCGGTCGCCCTCGTGCACCAGCGCTTCTCGACCAACACCTTCCCGTCCTGGAAGCTGGCGCATCCGTACCGCATGGTCGCCCACAACGGCGAAATCAACACGCTGCGCGGCAACGTCAACTGGATGGCGGCGCGTCAGGCTTCGGTTTCCTCGCCGCTCTTCGGTGAGGATATCTCCAAGCTCTGGCCGATCTCCTATGAGGGTCAGTCGGATACGGCCTGTTTCGACAACGCGCTCGAGTTCCTCGTGCGCGGCGGTTATTCCATGGCGCACGCCGTGATGATGCTGATCCCGGAAGCCTGGGCCGGCAACCAGTCGATGGCTGCCGAACGCAAGGCATTCTACGAGTATCATGCCGCTCTTATGGAGCCGTGGGACGGCCCGGCTGCCGTTGCCTTCACCGACGGCAAGCAGATCGGCGCGACGCTCGACCGCAACGGCCTGCGTCCGGCCCGCTATCTCGTCACCAACGACGACCGCATCATCCTCGCCTCGGAAGCCGGCACGCTGCCGGTTGCCGAAGAGGATATCGTCCAGAAGTGGCGCCTGCAGCCGGGCAAGATGCTGCTGATCGACATGGAAAAGGGCCGTATCATCTCGGACGAAGAGGTGAAGTCCGAGCTTGCGACCAAGCATCCCTATCGCAGCTGGCTCGATCGCACCCAGCTCATCCTCGAAGACCTGAAGCCGGTCGAGCCCCGTGCGCTTCGTCGCGACGTGTCGCTGCTGAACCGCCAGCAGGCCTTCGGCTACACGACCGAAGACACCCGCATCCTGATGTCGCCGATGGCGACGACGGGCCAGGAAGCCGTCGGCTCGATGGGCACGGATACGCCGATCTCGGCAATGTCCGAGAAGTCGAAGCTGCTCTACACCTATTTCAAGCAGAACTTCGCGCAGGTCACCAACCCGCCGATCGATCCGATCCGCGAAGAACTGGTCATGAGCCTCGTGTCGTTCATCGGCCCGCGTCCGAACCTGCTCGACCATACCGGCATGGCGAATGCCAAGCGCCTGGAAGTGCGCCAGCCGATCCTGACCAATGGCGATCTCGAAAAGATCCGCTCCATCGGTCACACCGAAGACCGCTTCGACACCAAGACGCTCGACTTCACCTATGACGTCGAGCGCGGCGCCGAAGGCATGCCCGAGATGCTCGATCGCCTCTGTGAGCGCGCCGAAGCTGCGGTCAAGGGCGGCTACAACATCATCGTTCTCTCGGACCGTCAGCTCGGCCCGGACCGTATCGCCATCCCGGCGCTGCTGGCGACCGCTGCCGTCCATCATCACCTGATCCGCAAGGGTTTGCGCACGTCCGTCGGCATCGTCGTCGAAACCGGCGAACCGCGAGAAGTGCATCACTTCTGCCTGCTGGCCGGCTACGGCGCCGAAGCGATCAACCCGTATCTCGCCTTCGACACGCTGCTTGACATGCATGCCAAGGGCGAATTCCCGAAGGAAGTCGACGCCTCGGAAGTCGTCTACCGCTATATCAAGGCTGTCGGTAAGGGCATCCTGAAGGTCATGTCCAAGATGGGCATCTCGACCTATCAGTCCTATTGCGGCGCGCAGATCTTCGATGCGATCGGCCTGCAGCAGGAACTGGTCGACAAGTATTTCTTCGGTACCGCGACGATGATCGAAGGCGTCGATCTCGCGGCGATCGCCGAGGAAACCGTTGCCCGTCACAATTCCGCTTTCGGCAAGGATCCGCTGCTTGCCACGACCCTCGATATCGGCGGCGAATATGCCTACCGCATGCGCGGCGAAAGCCATGCCTGGACGCCGGATGCGGTTGCGACCCTGCAGCACGCCGTTCGCGGCAATGCCGAGGACCGCTACCGCGAATTCGCCGAGATGGTGAACACCTCGGCGCTGCGCATGAACACGATCCGTGGCCTCTTCAACATCAAGAGCGCCGAGCAGCTCGGCCGCAAGCCGGTCTCCATCGATGAGGTCGAGGCTGCTGCCGATATCGTCAAGCGCTTCTCGACGGGCGCCATGTCCTTCGGCTCGATCAGCCGTGAGGCGCATACGACGCTGGCAATCGCCATGAACAGGATCGGCGGCAAGTCGAACACCGGCGAAGGCGGCGAAGAGAGCGACCGCTACATGCCGCTGCCGGATGGTTCGTCCAACCCGGAACGCTCGGCGATCAAGCAGATCGCGTCGGGACGTTTCGGTGTGACCACCGAATATCTCGTCAATGCGGACATGCTGCAGATCAAGGTCGCGCAGGGTGCGAAGCCCGGCGAAGGCGGTCAGCTGCCCGGCCACAAGGTCGATGCGACGGTTGCCAAGACCCGTCACTCGACGCCTGGCGTCGGCCTGATTTCGCCGCCGCCGCACCACGACATCTACTCGATCGAAGATCTGGCACAGCTGATCTACGACCTGAAGAACGTCAACCCGACATCCGATGTCTCTGTCAAGCTCGTCTCGGAAGTCGGCGTCGGCACGGTTGCCGCCGGCGTTGCCAAGGCGCGCGCCGACCATATCACGGTCTCCGGCTTCGACGGCGGTACCGGCGCATCGCCGCTGACTTCGCTGAAGCATGCCGGTTCGCCGTGGGAAATCGGCCTTGCCGAAACGCAGCAGACGCTGGTGCTGAACGGCCTTCGTTCGCGCATCGCGCTGCAGGTCGATGGCGGTCTGAAGACCGGCCGCGACGTCATCATCGGCGCGCTGCTCGGTGCTGACGAATTCGGCTTCGCGACGGCTCCGCTGATTGCGGCAGGCTGCATCATGATGCGCAAGTGCCACCTGAACACCTGTCCGGTGGGCGTTGCGACGCAGGATCCGGTCCTGCGCAAGCGCTTCAAGGGCACGGCAGAGCACGTCATCAACTACTTCTTCTTCGTCGCCAACGAAGTGCGCGAAATCCTGGCCTCCCTCGGCTTCACCAAGCTCGATGACATCATCGGCGCTTCGGAGCTGCTCGAGAAGGACGAGATGCTGGCGCACTGGAAGGCCAAGGGTCTCGATTTCAGCCGCATCTTCCACAAGGTCGAAGCTGAGAAGGAAGCGACCTACTGGACGACCCGCCAGAAGCATCCGATCGACGACATTCTCGACCGCAAGATGATCGAGCAGGCGCAGCCGGCTCTTACGTCGAAGACCCCGGTTGCTTTCGAAGTCGACATCAAGAACGTCGACCGTTCGGCCGGTGCCATGCTGTCGGGCGAGGTAGCCAAGCGCTACAATCACCGCGGCCTGAAGGAAGACACGATCAACGTCACCCTCAAGGGTACGGCTGGTCAGAGCTTCGGCGCGTTCCTCGCCCGCGGCGTCACCTTCAACCTGATCGGCGACGGCAACGACTATGTCGGCAAGGGGCTCTCGGGCGGCAAGATCATCGTTCGTCCGCCGGAGAATTCGAAGATCGTCGCCGAAGACTCGATCATCGTCGGCAACACCGTTCTCTACGGCGCGACTGAAGGCGAGTGCTACTTCCGCGGTGTCGCGGGCGAGCGCTTCGCGGTTCGTAACTCCGGCGCGATCGCTGTCGTCGAAGGCGTGGGCGACCACGGCTGCGAATACATGACGGGTGGCGTGGTCGTCGTGCTCGGCGCAACGGGCCGCAACTTCGCGGCTGGCATGTCCGGCGGCGTGGCCTACGTTCTCGACGAGAGCGGTGACTTCGCCAAGCGCTGCAACATGGCCATGGTCGAACTCGAGCCGGTTCCGGAAGAGGACGACATGATGGAGAAGCTGCATCATCACGGCGGCGACCTGGCGCACAAGGGACGCGTCGACGTCTCCGGCGACATGACGCGTCACGACGAGGAGCGCCTCTACCAGCTGATCTCCAACCATCTGCACTACACGGGCTCCACCCGCGCCAAGCAGATCCTGGACGCCTGGGCCGACTACCGCCCGAAATTCCGCAAGGTCATGCCGGTCGAGTACCGCCGTGCGCTTGAGGAAATGGAACGCGCCCGGATGGGGATCGCTGCCGAGTAATTTGCAGAGAAGTCCGCCGTGCCGGTGCATGGCGGATGACCGGACTATCTTCAAATGACCCGCGCCGATCGGCGGCAGCATCTTGCTGCTGGTCCGCGCGGATGGATCTCAGGGGATAAGTGCTGATGACGGTCGAAAGAAGCAACCTGCCTCCGAAGTTGAGGCTGATGATGGACAGCTGGCCGCAGGCGAGGCGGTCATGAGTGTAAGGGACGAAAATATGGGTAAGGTTACAGGCTTTCTGGAAATCGACCGGCAGGTTGCGAAGTATCAGCCGGCGTCCGATCGTATCCGGCATTTCCGCGAATTCACGATCCCGATGTCGGACCCGGAAGTGCAGAAGCAGGCGGCCCGCTGCATGGACTGTGGCATCCCCTATTGCCACGGCCCGACCGGCTGCCCGGTGCATAACCAGATCCCGGATTGGAACGACCTCGTCTACAACAACAACTGGGAAGCAGCGATCCAGAACCTGCATTCCACCAACAACTTCCCGGAGTTCACCGGCCGCGTCTGCCCGGCGCCCTGCGAGGAAGCCTGCACGCTGAACCTCGAAGATACGCCGGTAGCTATCAAGACGGTCGAGCAGGCGATTGCCGACAAGGCCTATGAGCTCGGCTTCATCCGGCCGCAGCCGGCAACGGTTCATACCGGCAAGAAGGTTGCGATCATCGGCTCCGGTCCTGCCGGCATGGCGGCTGCCCAGCAGCTCGGCCGCGCCGGTCACGAGGTTCACCTCTACGAGCGCGAGTCGAAGCCCGGCGGCCTGTTGCGCTACGGTATTCCTGATTTCAAGATGGAGAAGAACTTCATCGATCGCCGCGTCGAGCAGATGAAGGGCGAAGGCGTGACCTTCCACTGCGGCGTCAATGTCGGCGTCGATGTGAAGATGGAGCAGCTGCTCGCCGATTATGACGCCGTTCTTTATTGCGGCGGCTCGGAAACCCCGCGTGAGGCGGGCATTCCGGGTACGGATTTCGCCGGCGTCCACGATGCGATGCCTTACCTCGTGCAGCAGAACAAGCGCGTCGGCCGCGAAAATATCGACAGCGTTGGCTGGCAGGCGGATCCGATCCTTGCCGGTGCCAAGCACGTCGTCGTCGTCGGCGGTGGCGATACCGCGTCGGACTGCGTCGGGACGGCTTTCCGTCAGGGCGCCGTGAAGGTCACCCAGCTCGACATCCGCCCGCAGCCGCCGGAGAAGGAAGACAAGCTCGCCGTCTGGCCGTTCTGGGCCACGAAGATGCGTACCTCCTCCTCGCAGGCCGAAGGCGCGGTGCGCGAGTTTCAGGTCGCGACGCTGGAGTTCATCGGCGAAGACGGCCAGCTGACCGGCGTCAAGTGCTGCGAAGTCGACGAGCGCCGCAAGCCGGTTCCCGGCACGGAGTTCATCATCAAGGCCGATCTCGCCTTCATCGCCATCGGCTTCCGCGGCCCGTTCACCGATAGCGTGCTGAAGGATCTCGACGGCAAGCTGACGCTCAACACCGACCGCCGCGGCTCGACCAACGTCGTTGCCAACGACAGCGACTACAAGACCTCGGTCGACAAGCTCTGGACCGCTGGCGACGTGCGCCGCGGCCAGTCGCTGGTCGTCTGGGCGATCCGCGAAGGCCGCCAGGCCGCCCGCGCCATCGACGAAGCGCTGATGGGTTCGACGGTTCTGCCGCGCTAATCTGCCGGTCTGTCCGGTTTCAGACGAGCCGCTTGCGAGACATCGCAGGCGGCTTATCTATGCCTGCCATGACCTTCTCGTTTCGAAAAGCCGTGCCTGAGGACGCCGCCAACGTTGCGGCTCTGGCGATCCAGGTCTGGCTGCATACCTATGCCAAGACCGGTATTCGCCGGGCGATCGCGGACTACGTTCTCCAGCAGTTCACCGAGGAAAATTTCCGGCGGCAGATCGCCTCGGATCCGCAATATTTCATCCTCTGCGAAAGCGAAGGCCATCTCGTCGGCTATCTGCGGCTGGATTTCGAGGCGCCATGCCCTGATGAGCCTGACATCGATACCGAGATCGTCACGCTCTATGTGCAGGAGCATTTTCTAGGGAAGGGTCTTGGCGCGAAGCTTCTGGAAGAGGCTGACCGCGTGCTGTCAGCGCGCGGCAAGCGTCATGCCTGGCTTGGGGTCAACCATCAGAACCTGCCGGCAATCCGCTTTTATGAGAAGCAGGGGCTTCGGCGGGGCGGCTCGACCTATTTCGAGTTCGAAGGCGAGCAGCACGAGAATTTCATCTACATCCGCTCTGCCGGCTAGCCGTTACTTCGCCGAAACCTGCTTCGGTTCCTTGGCCGGAAGGCGGTAGTCGTCGACGCGTCCGGCGGGAGCCTCTTCGACCATGCCGTCCTGCACCAGCATGTCGCGCGGCGACTTGGTGAGCGAGACCGGCGGTGCCTTGGCGCCGAGCAGTTCGGAGCCGCCGTCGAGATTGGGATCGGAGAGGCTGATCGGCTGCGTATGCGGCACGTTCGGCTCGGGCAGGCCGAGGCTCGGCAGGTTGCTGGTATCGAGGCGCACGAGGTCCGGGCTCGCCTGGGTGCCGAGGATGCGGCGGGCAGGCTTTTCGACATAGAAGGCGACCTTGCGGCGGCCGGCCTGCGTCAGGTTGATACCGTCGGAGGTGCGCAGGCGCACCTGCTGGCCGTTGATATCGGAACCGGTGACGATGAACTGGCCGCCTTCGTCGACGAAACCGTCCCAGATGTCGACAAACTCGCCGCCGACGCTTTCCACCTGCTTGCGGTAGAGCTGGTTCATCTGCACCGCGTCCGAGGTCATCGAATCGGAACCGAAGGCGGGAAGGCCGACCCAAAGCAGCGGGATCTTGCGGTTGGTCACTTCCTTGCCGAAATTCAACACGCGCTTCTGATATTCGGCATACCAGGCCTCGGTGCGGAATTTCTCCTTATCGCCGTTGATCGCCATCTGCTGGCGGTCGTTGGCGCCGATCATGACGACGACGATGGCGGGCTTCACCTCGTCCATCATCTTCAGGAGCTGATCGGGCCAATTGTAATAATCGTCGCGCACCAGGCCGGAGGAGACGTTGCCGCGCGCATCGATGACGACACCCGGCGAGGTCTTGAACGCATCGGTCATGCCGTCGCCGAGGCCGCTGGCCAGGAAGTCGCCGACGATCAGGATCTTCTGGGCGTTTTCGAGCTTCTGAACCGTCTCCTCTTGCGGAACGACAGGTGCGGGCTTCGGCGCGGATGTTACCGCCTTCGGCTTGGCCGGAGGGCGCTTGCGCTGCGGGCGGGGGCGCTCCACATCCGGCGGCGGCGGATAGTCGTCGACATAGGTGCGGCGGCCGAAGAAGAAATCGAGAATCGAGCGGCGCTCGTAGCGCTCCTGCGCATCGGCGAAATGAACGGGCGCGGTTACGCCGAAAGACAGGGCCAACAGCGCGATCGTCGCCGTCCGCCAGCCGGATTTACGCTTGTTGCCCTGTGGTCGCATGATCATGTCCCGCATCTCGCGGCATTTTCGCATGGAGTGGGCGCGAGCGTCCACTCCGGATAGGATTTATGTCGCGAAATCTTGCCGTCTAGCGGCGCAGCGCGTTGAGCAGCGGAAGCGAGGGCTCGCCGTCGGCCTGCATCCCCAGGCGCTCCTGCACGGCCGAGATGGCGGCTTTCGAGCCGGAGCCGAAATTGCCATCGACTTCGCCGTTGTAATAGCCGAGCGTCTTCAGGCGCGTCTGCAGCTCGAACTTTTCCTTCACATCGAGCGTGCCGTCCGGCCGCGGCCAGCGCTGCTTCATGCCGCCATAACCGGCGATCTCGTCGGCGAGCAGGCCGACGGCAAGCGCGTAACTGTCGGAGGCATTGTACTTCTTGATGGTGAAGAAGTTGGAGGTCATCAGGAAGCCAGGGCCACCAGCGCCGCCCGGCATCTTCAGGATCGCCTTGGTGCCGGCGTCCTTGAAGCTCTTGCCGTTCGGACGCGTCAGACCCATCGCCGCCCACTGCGCCAGCGTGTGGGTCTTGCCCGCCTGCTTGGCGGCAGAGGCCGGAACCGAAACTTCGTAGCCCCAGGTCTTGCCGGTCTGCCAGCCGTTCTTGGCAAGCAGGTTGGCGGAGGTGGCGAGCGCATCGGGAACCGAATTCCAGATGTCGCGGTGGCCGTTGCCATCGGCATCGACCGCGTAGAGCAGGTAGCTGGTCGGAATGAACTGCGTGTGGCCCATGGCGCCGGCCCAGGAGCCGGTCATGCCATCGGCGGAGATGTCGCCGTTCTGCAGAATCTTGAGGGCTGCGATCAGCTGCTTCTTGGCGAACTTCGCCCGGCGCTCGTCGGCATAGGCCAGCGTCGCAAGGGCGCGCGGCACGTAATGCAGGCGATCGTCCTTTTCGAGAACGGCGCCGTAGTTCGATTCCATCGACCAGATCGCCAGGATGATCGTCTTGTCGACGCCGAAATGGCGCTCGATGGCGTTCAGAGTCGAGGCGTGCTTTGCGGCCATTTTGCGGCCGATCTCGACCGTATAGGGGTTCACGCGGGAATCCACATAGTCCCAAATCTTGGTTGTGAATTCCGGCTGAAAGGCCGCCTTTTCAAGGACTGTAGGGTCGGGTTCGCTCACACCGGAAAAGGCTTTCCGATAGGTTGCCTTGCTGATGCCATTTTGCGCGGCAGTTTGATAAAAATCCGCGATCCACTTCTGGAACCGCTGGTCGGCAGCCGCGTTATGGGGTGCCAAACCGGCGGACGCGGTCACAACGAAGGCGAGGGCAAGACCACGAAGGGAGTATTTGTGATTTTTGGTCATCGGCAGTCCGTATCCGTCATCTCTGTTACAAGTGCGGCGGAGGGGCATTCCGTCCGGACCCGAGACTACCGGAACGAAGTCAACAAATTCTTTACCATGACAACGTCTTCCCGTCATCATTTGTAAAACAGTAGCGAATTTAGCTTAATTCACCCCAAATAGCTTGAGTTCAAAGCGATAAACCCCCCAGGAGGTTCTACGTGACGCAGCAGAAAAAAGTTCGTAAAGCGGTATTCCCGGTCGCAGGTCTTGGAACCCGGTTCCTTCCAGCGACGAAGGCCGTTCCGAAGGAAATGCTGACCGTCGTCGATAAACCGATCATTCAGTACGTGGTCGACGAGGCTCTGGAAGCCGGTATCGAACATTTCGTTTTCGTCACCGGCCGCAACAAGCACATCATCGAAGACTATTTCGATATTCATTTCGAACTGGAGCAGACGCTGCGCGAGCGCAGCAAGAAGGCCGAAATGACGCTGCTCGAAGCGCAGCTGCCGAAGGCCGGCACCGTTAGCTTCACCCGCCAGCAGGAGCCGCTTGGTCTCGGCCACGCCGTCTGGTGCGCCCGCGAGATCGTCGGCGACGAGCCCTTCGCTCTGCTGCTGCCCGACATGATCATGAAGGCCGAAGGCAAGGGCTGCATGAAGGGCATGATCGATCTTTATGGCCAGAGCGGCGGCAACATCATCGCCGTCGAGGAATGCGCTCCGGACCAGGCTCACAAGTACGGTATCGTCGGCGTTGGCGATGCGATCGGCGACGGCTTCCGCATCACCGGCATGGTCGAAAAGCCTGCCAAGGGCACGGCGCCCTCGAACTTCTTCATCAACGGCCGCTACATCCTGCAGCCTGAGATCTTCAAGATCCTGGAAACCCAGGAACGCGGCGCCGGCAACGAGATCCAGCTCACCGACGGCATGCTGAAGCTCCTGAAGGACCAGGCTTTCGCCGGCTACCACTTCCGCGGCACGACCTATGACTGCGGCGCCAAGGATGGCTTCATCCTCGCCAACGTCGCCTTCGCGCTCGACCGTGCGGATATCCGCCCGACCGTCGAGGAAGGCTTCAAGGCTTTGCTGAAGGGTCTCTGAAGTCCAAGCATCGGCCCGAAAATCGGAATCGATTTTCGGAAAGCCTGATGCGTAGATTCAAAGAGTTAGAGCGTCCTTTGTGCGTCCATATGGACGCACGGCGCTCTAGCGCTTCAACCGCAAACCGACACCGGCTCGCCATTGCTGCGAGTCGGTGCCTTCATCCCGCGTCGTCAGCTCGTAGCCGACAGTGCTCGTCAGATCGAGATAGCGGTTGATGTTCCAGATCAGACCGGCGCTCGTCGTGTAAACGGTCTCATCGCTGCTCGCTCCGGCCGGATAGTCGCGGAGCGTCACTCCACCCAGAACCGTTGCCTGCAGATTGTCGCGCAGCTGATGCGTGATCGTTGTCGACAGGGCATGCGAGACGTAACCGCTCAGCCCCGGCGTGGTGGAAGGCTGAATGCTGGTCTGCAGGTCGAAGCCGACATTGGTGCCGCGCAGCGGCGACCAGACGATATTGGCATCGACGGTTGCCGTATCGATCGACGACAGACGGTCGTCATCGAAATTGGCCGTCTCGTAACCGGCGCTGACTTCGCCCTTCAATTTCTCGCCGAGATCGATCTGAACACCGGCCTTGGCGCCGTAGCTGTTGCCGGAGCGCGCATAGCCTGAACTGTCGCGCGTCTCGTCATAGACGGTCTTGCCGACGGTGCCTTCGATGAAGGGGATGAGCGCCGAGGAGAGCTCGTAGCCGATGCGGGCGCGGAAATTCCCGGCGGTCTGGTCGCGGTCGCTGAGGGAAACAGTCGTGCCGTTCGCCAGCGTCACGTCGGAATAGATCGTCCGGACGACACCGATTTCCGTCGTGCCGCGCAAGACGCCGAAGTCACGCTCGATCGAGGCGCCGGTGCTGAATTCCTGGACGTTCGACTGCTCGTCGGCGTCGGAGATGGCGTTCGGATCGTCGGTGTCTTCGCGGTAGAAGCGGTAGCCGCCCTTGAGATGGGCGGTGGTGTCCTCGGGCAGATCGAGGCGCAGGTCGCCATCGATCTGGAAGGACGGCTGTTCCTCGCCTTCGCCGCTGATATTCTGCTGCCAGCTGCCCTGGCTGGTGACTGTCAGCTGATGCAGGCCCCAATCGGAGGTCAGCGTCGCATTGCCGTCGGTCTGCAGGAAGCCGCGGCTTTCCTTGATGCCGTTATCCTTGGTCGTCTCGGTATTGATCGACTGGGTGATCGACGGGCGCAGGATGAAGGTGCCGACGCGGATGCCGTCGGTGTCCTTCTCGGTCAGCGTATCGTCGGCCTTGCGCGGCAGGCGGCGCTCATCGATCGCCGGTTCGCGGGTGTTCAGGCGGCGGATGTCCTCGTCGAGGATCGAGCCGGTTGTTTCGTCGCTCGGCTGCTGGTCACCGGTTGCCGTGGTGGATGCCGTGCCGGTCTGCTGCGTGGTGCCGGTCTGGGTCGCCGTGCCATCGGGGGAGGAAACGCCGGGCTGGCCGGGATCCGGGACGCCGTCGCCATCGAGATCAACGGTTTGCGCCTGCTGATCGCCGGTGTTGCCGCCGGAAGAATATTGGGACGATGATTGATAGGCGGATGTGCCGCTGCCGTAGGTCTGCGCCGACTGCGCGAAGGCGATCTGCGGCAGCGCTGCGGTGAGAAGAACGGCAGACACGGCAAAGCGCGTCGCACGGAGCGGCGTCAAACTGCTCGTATCACGTTCCTTGCCCATTCAGAATCCGCGTGTGGCATGCTTCAACTTGTTACCCGAAAGTAAAGTGTCATAGTTAATCATTCGTTTAGGGCGGCCAAGGCGGCCTGTGCTTGCAAGCGCGACAACGATGGACAGCCACAGTGAAAAGCGGTAACGCAGGCACATGATGAGAAAAGTCGTCAATCTGATCGAAAACAGCGTGCTGGAGTCCGCGCGGCGGACCATCAGCATCGAGCGGCGCGGCCTTGAAGCCCTTGAGCGGGCGCTCGACGATGGTCTCTCCGGACCCTTCAGTCAGGCCGTCGAGACGATCAGCGCCATCAAGGGGCGCCTCGTGGTAACCGGCGTTGGCAAGAGCGGCCATATCGGCGTCAAGCTCGCGGCGACATTCGCTTCAACGGGCACGCCTGCGTTCTTCGTCCATGCCGCCGAGGCCAACCATGGCGATCTCGGTATGATCGGTGATCAGGACGCGATCATTGCCGTTTCCTGGAGCGGCCAAGCGCCGGAACTGAAGGCGATCCTGAACTACTCCCGCCGCTTCTCGATCCCGCTGATCGCCATTACCTGCGATGAAAATTCCGTTTTGGGCGAGGCGGCCGATATCGTATTGAAGCTGCCGAAAGAGATGGAAGCTTGTCCGCACGGTCTGGCGCCGACGACATCGGCGATGATGCAGCTGGCTATCGGCGATGCGCTCGCCATGGCGCTGCTCGATGCGCGCGGCTTCACGGCCCGCGACTTCCACGTCTTCCATCCGGGCGGCAAGCTGGGCGCCAGCCTGACCCACGTCTCCGACATCATGCACAAGGGTGACCGTCTGCCGCTGGTGGCGGAGGGTACGCCGATGCAGGATGCGATCAAGGTTCTGTCGAGCAAGCATTTCGGCTGCGTCGGCGTTCTCGACGGCGACGGGAAGCTTTGCGGCATCGTCACCGAAGGCGATATGGCACGCAACCTGTCGCGCAATCTTGCCGAACTGGCGGTCGACGATATCATGACCCGGACGCCGAAGGTGGTGAAGCCGAAGGTACTTGCGACGGCTGCGCTTGCCTTGCTCGAGGAATATCACATCGGCGCGCTGATCGTCGTCGACGACGACAATCGCCCGGTGGGGCTCGTCCATTTCCACGATCTCTTGCGGATCGGCGTCGCCTGATCAGGCGGCTTCCACCGTCAGGTCGCGCCCGGTGCTGGCGACGACCTTGACGCGGGTGCCGGCCGGCAGGTCCGGTCCCATGACCTGCCAGATCGTATCATCCAGCTTTATCCGGCCTCTGCCTTCGGTGATCGGCTCCGCCAGCGTGGCTGTGCGCCCGACAAGGCTCGCGCCGCGCTGGTTGAGGAAGGGCTCGTCGGTCGCATCGTGGCGCAGCGTCAGGCGGCGGCCGATAAAGGTCGCGGCGACCGAGAGCGCCGCGAACAGGATGAGCTGTACTTCCCAGACCCAGAAGCCGGCATCCCAGAGCAGCAGCGACAGTATGCCGACGGCAAGCGCCGCCAGCCCGATCCAGACGAGGAAGAAGCCGGGCACGATCATTTCGGCGGCCAGCAATACGAGGCCGGCTACCCACCAGGTCCAGGGCCCGAGCTCTGCAACGATGCGTGCCAGCATGCGTCAGCGCTCCGGGTTCTGGTTGAAGGGGTTGACGGGCGGGGTGCTGCGCTGCGCCACCTGCCGGGGCGGCTGCGGCGCAGGCGGGGTGCTGCCGTCGCCGAAGACTTCCTTGGCGATGGCGCCGATGCCGCTCAGCGAGCCGAGAATCGACGATGCCTCGATCGGCATCAGCACGACCTTGGAATTGGATGCCGAGCCGATGGAGGTCAGGGCTTCGGTGTATTTCTGCGCCACGAAGTAGTTGATCGCCTGGACGTCACCGGCGGCGATCGCCTCGGAGACCATCTTCGTTGCCTTGGCTTCGGCCTCGGCCAGGCGCTCGCGGGCTTCAGCGTTGCGGAAGGCGGCTTCGCGTTGTCCCTCAGCCTGCAGGATGGCCGACTGCTTGGCGCCTTCGGCGCGCAGGATCTGGGCGTTTCGCGAACCTTCCGCTTCCAGAACCTGGGCGCGCTTCTCGCGTTCTGCCTTCATCTGGCGGGCCATGGCATCGACGAGGTCGCGGGGCGGCTGGATGTCCTTGATCTCGACGCGGGTGACCTTGATGCCCCAGGGATGCACGGCCTCGTCGACGACACGCAGCAGGCGGTCGTTGATGGCGTCGCGGTTCGAAAGCAGTTCGTCGAGGTCCATCGAGCCCATGACCGAGCGGATGTTGGTCATGGTCAGGTTGAGAATGGCGTTTTCGAGGTTGGAGACCTGATAGGCGGCCTGCGCGGCGTTCAGCACCTGATAGAAGGACACGGCATCGGCGGAGACCGAGGCGTTGTCCTTGGTGATCACTTCCTGGGTCGGCACATTCAGCACCTGTTCCATCACATTCATCTTCGCGCCGACGCGCTCGATGAAGGGGGTGATCAGGTTGAGGCCGGGCTCCAGCGTACGCGTATAGCGGCCGAAACGCTCGATCGTGTAGCGATAGCCCTGCGGCACCGTCTTGATGCCGGCAAACAGCACCAGAATGACGAAGATGACGAGTGCGATGACGACGATGTCGAAGCCGCCCAGGACCATGAAATTCCTCCACCGGTTGTTGCCGGAAAATCCGGCACACATCAAACGTGGAGACTTATCCCGTTATTTGCAACGATCCGCAACAAAAAGCCGCTGTCTGGATCAGACCCAGCCGAGCAGCTCCCGGCGGACCACCTTTTCGAGCACGCGCATGCCGTCCTCGCTGTCGTTCAGGCAGGGGATATGGGTGAATTTCTCGCCGCCATTCTCATGGAAGGAATGAGCCGCCTGTTCGGCGATTTCTTCCAGCGTTTCCAGACAGTCGGAAACGAAGCCCGGGTTGAGGACGGCGATCTTCTTGACGCCGTCCTGCGCCAGCTTCTCGACGGTCTTGTCGGTATAGGGCTGAAGCCATTCTTCCGGCCCGAAGCGGGACTGGAAGGTGACCATGAACTTTTCCTTCGGCAGGCCCAGGCGCTCGCGCAGCAGCCGTCCGGTCTTCTGGCACTGGCAGTAATAGGGGTCACCCTGCTTGAAGTAGGACATCGGGATGCCGTGGAAGGAGGCGAGCACCATGTCCGGCTCCCAGTCGAGGGTCGCGAGGTGCTGCTGCACGGAGTTGGCGAGCGCTTCGATATAGGTCTCGTCGTCGTGATACTCGGGCACGGTGCGCACCGCCGGCTGCCAGCGCATGGTCAAGAGCTTCTGGAAGGCCTTGTCGTTAACGGTCGCCGTCGTCGCTGCCGCATATTGCGGATAGAGCGGGAAGAGCACGATGCGGTCGCAGCCCGCAGCCTTCAGGCTGTCGATTTTCGAGGCGATGGAGGGGTTGCCGTAGCGCATCGCCCAGTCGACGACGACATTTGGCAGGTCCTTCAGCCGCGCAGCCATCAGTTCTGACTGGTTGCGGGTGTAGGTGCGCAGGTAGCTCTCGTTCTTGTCCCTGTTCCAGATCGTCTCATAGGCCTTGCCGACTTTCTGGGGGCGGGTGTTGAGGACGATGCCGAAGAGGATCGGGTACCACTTCCAGGGCGACCATTCGATGACGCGCTTATCGGTCAGGAACTCCCGGAGATAGCGGCGCATCGAATTGTAGTCGGTGCCATCGGGCGTGCCGAGATTGACGAGCAGCACGCCCACCTTGCCAAAGCTGACGGGCGGATGGTCCGCCGGGCGGTTCGAAATTTCAGCAGTCATACTGGCCCCAACGCTCATGATGTCTTCGCCCCGCTCATACGCAGCCGGGTTCGGTTGGTTCAACCCTATAAGTAGAAAAGCCGGCCCGGGGAACCCCGGACCGGCTTCGAAGATCGGGACAAATCGTCTTACTTGGCGGGAAGCTTCAGCTCCTCGCCGACCATGAGGCGGCGCGGGTTCGGGCTACCGTTGGCTTCGGAGATCTTCTTCCAGAGTTCACCGTTGCCGTAAAACTGCTTGGCGAGATCCCAGAGCGTGTCACCGGCGGCAATGACGTGGCTGGACGGCGTTGCGGCGGCCGGTGCGGAAGCGGCCGGTGCAGCCGGTTCGGCAGACGGTGCCGATGCCGCAGGAGCGGCGGGCGCCGCCGGAGCAGCGGGTGCCGCAGGAGCAGCGGGTGCCGCAGGAGCGGCCGGGGTAGCAGCGGTGCCGGTTGCAGCGATCTCGGTGACGCGGCCATCGGTGTAGGGCTTGTAGGGGTTGTGCGCCGTCAGATACTCGACAGTGACGTCGGCAAGATCGGGGCCGAAGTCATAGGCGTTCTTGCCGGCGCTCTCGAAGATCGAGTAGCCGTCGCCGCCCGCGCGCATGAAGTTGTTGGTGGCAACGCCATAGGTCTTGGCCGGGTCGATCGGCGCGAAAGCATCGCCGGTCTTCACCTGAACGTCGCTGACGCGGCTGCCGACGGGCTTCGACTGATCGAAGGTGTACTTGAGACCCGCAACCTGCGCGAAGCGGCCCGCGCCCTGGTCGATCTGGCTGACGCCGTTTTCCAGCGCCTTGACGACGTCGGCACCGGTCAGCTGGAAGGTTGCCAGCGTGTTCTGGAAGGGCAGGACGGTGATGACTTCGCCCTGGGTGACTTCGCCGCCATCGATGGACGCACGCAGGCCGCCGCCGTTCTGGATGGCGATCTGGACGCCCTGGCTCTTGGTGCGGTCGAGCATCGCGTCAGCGACGAGGTTGCCCATCGAGCATTCCTTGACGCGGCAAATGGTGCGGTCGCCCTCGATCGGGCCTTCCGAGGCGCCGATGACCTTCTTGCGCAGGTCTTCGATCGGCTTGGCGAGCTCGGCGATGCGTGCCGTCAGCGCCGGATCAGGCGTGAAGGAGGAGTCGATCAGGATCGGATCACCCTTGGCGCTCTTGACGACGCCGTTGTCGTCGAAGTCGACGACGAGATCACCGAGATATTTGCTGTAGGAAGCGGCCTGCACGACCGGAACCTTGTAGCCACCGGGATTGTCCACCATCGTCGGATAGGGGCCTTCGGCCTTCGGATCGGTGTTCGACAGCAGGCTGTGCGAGTGGCCGCCGACAACGACGTCGACATCCGGGATCTTGGCGATGAAGGCGAGATCGCGCGGATAGCCGACATGGGTCAGCGCGATGATCTTGTTGATGCCCTGTGCCTTCAGCTCCTGAACGGCTGCGGTGATCGAGGCGACGTCGTCGGCGATCAGCACCTTCGGGCCGGGCGAGGAGAGTTCTTCCGTGTCGTTGGTCACGGCGCCGACGACGCCGATCTTCTGGCCGCCGACATCGAGAACCAGCGACGGCTTGATGCGGTCGCCGAGCTTGGAGCCGTCACCGGCGAGAACGTTGGCGGAGATGACCGGGAACTGAACCTTGTCGAGGAAGGTGGCGAGGCCGTCTTCGCTGTCGTCGAATTCATGGTTGCCGACGGTCATGACGTCGAACTTCATGGCGTTCAGCACTTCGGCTTCGGCCGCGCCCTTGTAAGTCGTGTAGAAGAGCGAGCCCTGGAAATTGTCGCCGGCATTGAGCAGCAGCACGTTCTGGCCTGTGAGAGCCTGGCGGCGCTGGTCGATCGCGGTCTTCAGGCGGGCGGCACCGCCGAAGCATTCCTTCTTGCCTTCTTCCTCGGCAGAGCAGGTGGAATCGAACTTGTTGATCGATTCAATGCGTGAATGGAAATCGTTGATGTGAAGAATATTGAGCTGGTAGTCCGCAAAGGCGGCGCTTGTGCTGAGCGCCAGCATGGATGCCGTCAGCAGACCGAAATTAAAGGATTTCGTCATCCTGTTCTCCTGATTTTCCGGCGGCAGCGTTTACCCCTGGCTGTTCCGCCGATCCCTCTTAGCCGTTCCCCGGCGCGCCGGATGTTTTCACCAAGCCTGCGCAACCGCAAGCGAAAAGCTGTGCCAGTCCCGGCGCTTTCCAAGTAGCGGTAAACAAAAAAGCTCCCGCGAAGGGGAGCTTTTGATCGTCCGGATTTCGAGCGCAGTTACATGCTGCGCGTCAGCGTGAACTGCGAGCCGGAATCGGCGGTGCAATTCAGCTGGGTCGGGTTGACGAGGGCGCAATTGACCTTCGACTGCGTCTTGCGCACCAGCGAGGTCATGTTGATCTCGACCAGAGACGGCCCTGTGTTCACATAGGTACCGGAGGCGAGCAGCTGGTTGCTGTCGGTCGTGCGGGTGGTGAAGGTACCGGCCTGGAAAGTCGAGACGATGCCGTTCGGATCGCGCCATGCGCCTTCGACACCGGCCGGAGCGGCGCTTGTGGCGACAGGCATCGGGCGGGGATCAGAGGAAACACAGGCGGCGAGCGCTGCTGCGGCAGCCGCCAGCGCGGCAATATTTCTCAACTTCATAAGCTTCTCCGGCGATTGACGGCGGACTTTATCCGCAAGAGTTCGGAAAAAACATGGCGCGGGGCGGCCGCCAAGGCAAGCCTTCTGCAACGCCGAAGCGAATTTACACAGCAGGCGTTACAAAAATGCCCGCCTTGCGGCGGGCATCTTGGTTTTCACCGGTTCGCGATTACGAGCGAACCAGGATGTTCTTGAACTGCCACGGATCCTTGGTGTCCAGATCCTCCGGGAAGAGGCCCGGGCGGCCATCGAGCGGCGTCCAGTCGGTGTAGTGACCTTCGACCGGGCCGAGGTAGGGCAGCTGCACTTCGAGGCAGCGCTTGTAGTCGATCTCGTCGGCTTCGACGATGCCGGCCTTCGGGTTTTCGAGAGCGTAGACCATGCCGGCCAGAACGGCCGAGGTGACCTGCAGGCCGGTGGCGTTCTGGTAAGGCGCGATGCGGCGGGTTTCTTCGAGCGACAGGCGCGAGCCGAACCAGTAGGCGTTCTTCTCGTGGCCGTAGAGCAGCACGCCGAGTTCGTCGATGCCTTCGACCAGTTCGTCCTCGTCGAGGACGTGGTGAACGGGCTGCGAGTTGCCGCCGTTGCCGAACATTTCATGCAGCGACAGAACGGCGTCGTTCGCCGGATGGTAGGCATAGTGGCAGGTCGGGCGGAAGGTCACTTCGCCGTCCTTGTCGCGCACCGTGAAGTAATCGGCGATCGAGATGGACTCGTTGTGGGTGACGAGGAAGCCGTACTGCGGACCCGGCGTCGGGCACCAGGTGCGAACGCGGGTGTTGGCGCCGGGCTGCTCGAGGTAGATGGCGGCCTTGCAGCCCTTCTTGTGCTTCTTGGCGTTCTTCGGCATCCAGTTTTCGTGGGTGCCCCAGCCGAGTTCGGCCGGCTGCAGACCTTCGGAGATGAAGCCTTCGACGGACCAGGTGTTCCAGAAGACGTTGAGCGGCTTCGGGTTCTTGGTGAGCTGCGTGTCGCGCTCGGCAATGTGGACGCCCTTGACGCCGAGCTTCTTCATCAGCTTCGCCCAGCCTTCGCGGTCGTGCTGATCCGGCTCTTCGAACTTCAGGCCCGTGTCATTGGCGAGGTTGACCAGCGCCTGCTTGACGAACCAGGAGACCATGCCCGGGTTTGCACCGCAGGTGGAAACGGCTGTTGCGCCGCCCGGGTTCTTTTCCTTTTCCTTGCGCACGGTTTCGCGCAGAGCATAATTGGTGCGGTCGGCATTCTTCATGTTCTTGTCGAAATAGAAGCCGAGCCACGGCTCGACGACGGTATCGATGTAGAGAACGTCGAGCTTGCGGCAGAGCTTCATCAGGTCGAGCGAGCCGGTATCAACCGAAAGGTTGACGCAGAAGCCCTGGCCTTCACCTTCCGTCAGCAGCGGCTTCAGGAGGTCCTTGTAGTTGTCCTTGGTCACATATTCCTTGATGTGACGGACGCCGTGCTTCTTGAGGATTTCCATGTCGCCCGGCTCTTCGCGCGGGTCGATGACAACCAACCGGTTCTTGTCGAACTTGAAGTGGCGCTCGATCAGCGGCAGCGTGCCGCGGCCGATGGAGCCAAAGCCGATCATCACGATCGGGCCGGTAATTTCGGCATATACCGGGTGGTTCTGTTCCGTCATTCTTTTCTCCTGTGGAAGGCGACGAAGGCGATCTGCCTGAAGAATTCTTCAAAATGGGCTGAAAATTCGCGAAGTGACCGGCTCTAACCACAAAATGGCGTCACAATAAAGAGCGTTCGGCCGGGAAATCTAATATCAGGCGGGTGCGAGCTGTTGTGCAAGGCTGTGCAGCTTCTGCACGAGCTCGGCTTTCTGCAGTGTCAATCCCTTGTAAGCCGTCTGCTGTTCGTCGAGCGCGGCAAGCTGCGTGGCGAAGCTCGACGCGAGTTCGGCGGCGCGCGGGTGATGCTCGATCGCGGCGATCGGATCGACATAGACGCGGATCGTGAAGACGATGTCACCGGAAACAGGGAGCTTGCGCAACGTCTGCCGCTCGACGCGGGCGAACCGCTCTGCAAGCGTGAAATCCTCGGAAGACGGCGGGCGCCGGTGCTTGGACACCGGCAGGAAGAGATCGCCTGTCGTGTTGACCGACCAGTTCATCCGCTCGACGGGCTGGGTGACCTGCAGATTGTCGAAGATGCGGGTGATCAGCACCGCGTTGCGCGTGCCTTCGCTGAAACCGGGCACATCGGCATGGATCGCCTGCATCGGCCGGCCGAACTTTTCCTGCAGCGACCAGGACGACGGAAAGGAGACATGGCCTGCGACCAGATGCCACCCATCGTCCTTGCGGCGCATGATGACCAAATCGTCTTCGACGAGAAGGCCGGCGCGCATCAGCGGCGGCAGCGACACGTCGGTGAGATCGACTTCGGTGTCTCCGGCCGTGATGATGTCGCCATGCCTGACATAGCGATCCGGGTAGGCGGAGCAGAGATGATCGGCGAGGAGGCCGAGACATTCTTCCTGTGCCGCTTGCGTATCGTCTTCGGCGACGAACACATCCTGGCGGTGTGCGGCGAGAAGCCCGCGCTTTTCCGCCAGATAGCGCGCGAGATCACCGTCCGGCTCGATCCAGCGGCCGATATCGAGCGGCATCAAGCCGATGGTGAACGGCTTCGAGGATCCATCATAGGGTGTGTAAGCGGGAAGTTTCATTGTCAGGAAACTGCCGGTTTGCGGTGATTGATGCAAGAGTAAAGAGGCTAGCCCTTCAACGCTTCCAGCCCGGCATTGACCGTCGTCAGCGCCACTTCGGTCACCTCGTACTTCGCCACCCCATGCACCGTAAACGGATCGGCGGCGACATAGGCTTCGATCTCGGCGCGATTGCCGGTGGCGAGGATGACGCCGCCGGTGCGGGGGACCTTGCGGCCGGAGGCTAGGAACCAGCCCTTGGCATAGCCTTCCTTCACCCAGGCCATATGCGGTTCCATGTGCTTGTCGGCCTCTTCGTTGGGCTTCACATAGGTGAGGGAAAGTATGAACATCTTTGATCCCGAGGGTTGTGCCGTTTTGGGGCTGTTGATAACAGAAATTGCACTGCCTTATCCATTTTCTTTTTATAGTTTTGAAGCATTGTGCCACACATCGCCATTAGTACGCCCGGAACCGTCGCATGACCAATATATCGGAGCGGCTTGCGGAGTTGCAGGAGGAAAGCGCCGTCATGATCGTCCTCTACGATCAGGACGACCGCGTGCAATATACAAATGCCGCCTTTCGCTCCACCTTCGCGCTTGAGCCGGACGAAACGCCCACATGGGCAGAGCTGATGCGCCGCAACACCAAGGCGGGGCGCGGCACCATCATTCGCACCACGGATTTCGAGGCATGGCTGATGTCTGCCCAGTCCCGCCGCGGCAAGCTGCCGTTCCGGGCCTTCGAGATGGATGTCGTCGACGGGCGCTGGTTCTGGATGACGGAGACGGTGCAGCGCGACGGCTGGATGCTGTGCATGGCGAGCGACATCACCCATATGAAAACCAGCCAGCGGGATCTGCGCCAGGATCGCGATTTCGCGCTCAGGGCATCGCAGACCGACGAGCTGACTTGTATCTCCAACCGCCGCTTCATGATGGCTGCGCTGGAGAACATGATCGCCCGTCAGGAAACATCGGCGCTCAGCGGCTGCATCTGCATCGTCGATCTCGATTTCTTCAAGCGCATCAACGACAATTTTGGCCATCAGGTCGGCGACCAGGTGCTGATCGACTTTGCCCGGCGGGTGCAGCCGGTGATCAGGCGCCGCGACAGCTTCGGGCGGATCGGCGGCGAGGAATTCATGCTGGTGTTTCCGGATACGACGCTCGAACAAGGCGAGCGGATCATCGACCGCGTGCTGGAGCTGGTCCGCATTGCCCATCCGCTTCCCACCTTGCCGGGCTTTTCCTATACCTGCTCAGCGGGGCTTGCAGAGCTCAAGGCCGGAGACACGGTGCAGCAGCTCTATGCGCGGGCCGACGAGGCGCTCTACATTGCCAAGCAGAGCGGCCGCGACCGGCTGAAGATCGCAGCCTAGGCAAGCACCGCGGGGATCAAGCCGCGCAGCGAATTGCCCATGTAGAGCTTGCCCCCGGCAATATCGGCGAGGCTGATCCTGCCGACGCGGGCCTTGCGCTGGCAGATGAGTTCGGTGCGTAAGACGCCTGCAAGCAGACCGCAGGAGATCGGCGGCGTGCGCAACAGGCCCGAGCCGTCAACGAGAAAGACCGAGGTGATCGTGCCTTCGCAGACCTCGTCATTCTCGTTGAGCATCAGCACCTCGTCGGCTTCACTCGCCGGATATTCCGCCCGGGCGGCTTCGTAGACCTCTCGCCGCGTGGTCTTGATGCGCAGCAGCTTGTCGGCGCTGTCGAGCCGTTGCGAAGCGATGCGGACTTTCCAGACAGTGTCCGGCGCCAGTGGTGTGAAAGCCACGCTCGTCACATCGATCCGCCCGGCAGCATCGAGAGTCAGGCGGACGCGCAGCGATGTCGTCGCACCAGCGACGGCCTCTTCCAGCCTGTCCTTCGCCTGAAGCGGCGCGGGGAAGCCGATGCGGCGGGCGGAGCGGTCCAGCCGGGCGAGATGCAGCCGCAGGCGGGTGAAGCCGATACCGGGCTCGAAGCGCAGGGTCTCGATCAGCGAGAAATCGCTCATCTGGCAATTTCCTGGTCGCCGATCGCGAAGCGGGCCTTCAGCAGGCATTCCTCGTATTCGGCTTCGGCAGTCGAATCGAAGACGATGCCGCCGCCGACATTGAAGACCGCGTGGCCGTTGTCGAACAGGCTGATGGTGCGGATGGCGACGGAGAAGCGCATGGCGCCCGCCGGAGCGATCATGCCGATCGCGCCGCAATAGACGTCGCGCGGGCGGTCCTCGAGATCGTCGAGGATCTGCATGGCGCTGAGCTTCGGGGCGCCGGTGATCGAGCCGCAGGGGAAGAGGGCGGCGAAGATATCGCGGATCGTCAGATCCGGCAGCAGTTTCGCCTGCACGTGGCTGACCATCTGGTGCACGGTCGGATAGGTCTCAATATCGAATAGCTTCGGGACGTCGAGTGTTCCGACTTCGGTGATCCGCGAGATATCGTTGCGCAGGAGATCGACGATCATCCGGTTCTCGGCCTGCGTCTTGATATCGGCGAGCATCGCCGCCTTGATCGCCTCGTCCTCGGCTGCATCGGCGCCACGCTTGGCGGTGCCCTTCATCGGATGCGTCTCGATCCAGCCGTCCTCATCGGTGCGGAAGAAGAGCTCCGGCGAGCGCGACAGGATGATGGGACCACCGAGATCGGCATAGGCGCCGTATTTCACCGGCTGCCGCTCGATCAGCGACCAGAAGGCGGCGAGCGGATCGCCACTCCAGCGCGCCTCGATGGGCATGGTCAGGTTCGCCTGATAGCAGTCGCCCTGCCGCAGGTGCCAGTGGAGGCGGTCGAAGCGGGTCTTGTAGGTCTCGAACTCCCAACCGGCTTTCGGTGCCGTCACGAACTCCTCGTTGTCGCGGCGGCGGACCGGCTGCGACAGGGGATGGCCATCGGGTGCAGGGCCGTCGAAGACGCCGAAGCAGAGGAGAGGGGATTGGCGATTGGACGGGAGTTTTGGAGCGAGCTTGTCCTCGAACAGGTAGCCGGCCTCGTAAGAGATGTAGCCCGCAAGCCATTTGCCGGCGGCTTTGGCGTTCTCCATGCGCTGCAGGGCGGAGAAGAAGTCGGTGCTGTTGTTTGCGATGATGATTTCGGACGGCTCGGCGAAGAGCATAGTCTGATCGGTGGTGTCGTCGCGGAACAGGATGAAGGGGGAGGATACGTTGTCCACTTACGTCTCCCTCATTCCTGTGCTCGTAACAGGAATCCAGCGCGCCCAAGTCCTTGGGCGCGAAAGACTCCCTTCACGGCGCAGACGCGCCGTGGCTGGATTCCTGTGACAAGCACAGGAATGAGGGAGAGTTTGGGTTGGCGTCATTCGTTCTCTCATGGACCAACGACAAGGACGGCCTAATACCCGCCTGACAGGCCGAAGCGTCCCCTCATCGGCCCTTCGATTCAGCCCTTATCCAAAGCTTCCAATTCGTCGATCAGCCCTTCGATCATCGACAGGCCCTTGCTCCAGAACGACGGATCGGTGGCGTCGAGGCCGAAAGGCTTGAGGAGTTCGGAGTGATGCTTGGTGCCGCCGGCTTTCAGCAGCTCGAAATACTTGTCCTGAAAACCCTTGTCGGCCTTCTGGTAGACGGCATAGAGCGAGTTCACCAGGCAGTCGCCGAAGGCGTAGGCATAAACGTAGAAGGGCGAGTGGATGAAGTGCGGGATATAGGCCCAGTAGGTCTCGTATCCCTCGGAGATCTTGATCGCCGGGCCGAGGCTTTCCGACTGCACCGATAGCCACAGTTCGCCGATATCATCCGACGTCAGCTCGCCGGCCTTGCGGGCGGTGTGCACCTTGCGTTCGAATTCGTAGAAGGCGATCTGGCGCACGACCGTGTTGATCATGTCCTCGACCTTCTGGGCCAGCATCGCCTTGCGCTCGGGCTTGTCGCTGGTCTTGTCGAGCAGAGCACGGAAGGTCAGCATTTCGCCGAAGACCGAGGCGGTCTCGGCCAGCGTCAGCGGCGTCTGGCACATCAATGCGCCCTGGCCGCCGGCCAGAACCTGATGAACGCCGTGGCCGAGCTCGTGCGCGAGGGTCATCACGTCGCGCGGCTTGCCCATGTAATTGACGAGTACATAAGGGTGCGCCGAGGGAACGGTCGGGTGCGCGAAGGCGCCCGGCGCCTTGCCGGGGCGAACCGGCGCATCAATCCATTCCTCGTCGAAGAAGCGCTTGGCAATCGCGGCCATCTCGGGTGCGAAATTTCCGTAGGCGGAGAGAACCGTGTCCTTCGCCTCGTTCCAGGAAATGACGGCGTTCGAGGTTTCCGGCAGCGGCGCATTGCGGTCCCAGAAATTCATCTGGTCCATTCCGAGCCACTTCGCCTTCATCGAATAGTAGCGGTGCGAGAGGCGCGGATAGGCTTCCTTGACGGCGGCAGCCAAGGCATCGACGACTTCGCGCTCTACGCGGTTGGCGAGATGCCTGGAGTCGGCAATGTCTTCGAAGCCGCGCCAGCGGTCGGAGATGTCCTTGTCCTTGGCGAGCGTATTGGTGATCAGCGTGAAGGTGCGGATATTGGCCTTGAAGGTTTCCGCCAGAGCCATCGCCGCCTTGTGGCGTGCCTCCGGGTTCGGGTCCTGCAGCATGTTGAGCGCCACTTCGAGCGGCAGCTTCTCGCCGTCGATCTCGTAGCGCAGCTCGGCCATCGTCTCGTCGAACAGGCGGTTGAAGGCGGCAGCCGATGTCATCGACTTCTCAAGGAAGAGCTGCTCCAGCTTGTCGTCGAGCTGGTAGGGCTTGTCCTTGCGCAGATCGATCAGCCACGGGCGGTAGTGACCGGCGGCGGGATCGTTCGCCATGCAGGCGTCCATCACCGCGTCGCCGATGCGGTTGAGTTCCAGCGCGAAGAACAGCAGGTGGCCCGAATATTCGGTGATGCGCGCCTGGACGTCGCCATAGAGCTTGCCGTTCACCGGGCTCGTCGTATCGGAGAAATAGGTGAGGCCGGCAAAGGAGCCGAGACGGCCGATGATGTCGTCGAGCGCCTCATATTCCTTCAGCGCCTGGCCGATCCCTTCCGCACCCGTCTTGGTGACTGCGGCGGCCAGCTTGCCCTTCCACTTCTCTTCGAAGGCGATCGAATTCTTGCCGGCCTTTTCCATGTCGCTGGTGAAGGCGGTCGAGGTTGCGGAAGGGTAGAGATCCTGCAGTTTCCAGACCGGAAGATCGCCGAGCGCAGCGTCGGATGCACCGGCGGCAGATGTTGCCGAAAAATTAAGACCGGCGGCGTTGAGCACAAAATTCATGGCAGGGCTCCTCTTCCTCTTTTCAAACAGGTCTGACTGTCTATGCGCCAGAAGCCCCCGCATCAAGGGGTTTTCGGCAGTCAAAAGGCCCCGCTTCGGCACGGAATCGCCATCGTCACAATCGTTAAAATGCGATTATTTCTCAAAACTGGATGTTCAAGCCTTTCGGGCAGAGTGCAACCTAGGTTTCGCATGAAGTGAGGCGACAATGACCGGTTACAATGAGCTCAAAGGGGCAGGGCAGATACTCGTGGTCGAGGATGACCCGGTACAGCGCCGTCTGTTGAAGAACGCAATCGAGCGCCACGGGCACGTCGTCCATCAGGCAGAAAATGGCCGCATCGGCCTGGAGATGGTCAAGCGCGATGCTGGCCTCTTCAATGTGATCGTGCTCGATCTGATGATGCCGGAAATGACCGGTCTCGAGTTTCTTGAGGCGGTGCACGAATTCGGCACACAGATCCCGGTGATCGTTCAGACCGGCCAGGGCGGTATCGAAACGGTCGTCCAGGCGATGCGCGCTGGCGCCTTCGATTTCGTCGTCAAGCCGGTGTCGCCGGAACGTATCGCAACGTCGATCGCCAACGCGATGAAGCTCGACCAGCGTGAAGTGAAGGCCCGTGCCGGCCGCCGTTCGCGCTCGGGCGTCGTCGGTTTCGATGATATCGTCTCGGCAAGCCCGGCGATGATCCGCGTCATCGATCTGGCGCAGCGCGCCGCCCAGTCGAACATCCCGGTCGTTCTCGAAGGCGAGTCCGGCGTCGGCAAGGAACTCGTCGCCCGCGCCATCCAGTCGGCTGGTGATCGCTCCGGCAAGCCGTTCGTGACCGTCAATTGTGGTGCGATCCCGCACAATCTGGTCGAAAGCATTCTCTTCGGTCATGAGAAGGGCGCGTTCACCGGCGCGACCGAACGCCACATCGGCAAGTTCATGGAAGCCGATGGCGGTACCATCTTCCTCGACGAGATCGGTGATCTGCCGCTTGAGGTTCAGGTGAAGCTTTTGCGCGCCGTGCAGCAGGGCGAGATCGAAACGGTCGGCGCCCGCACGGCCCACAAGGTCAATGTCCGGCTGATCTCGGCGACCAACAAGGACCTGATCGAAGAGGTCAAGAACGGCCACTTCCGCGAGGACCTTTACTATCGCCTCAACGTGTTCCCGATCACCATTCCGGCGCTGCGCAAGCGCAAGGAAGACATCCCGCATCTGGTGCGCGTCTTTGCCGACCGCTTCTCTTCGGAACAGAAGAACGGTCACCGCATGACCGTCAGCGCCGGCGCTCTGGCGCTGCTGACCGCCTATGACTGGCCGGGCAATATCCGCCAGCTGGAAAATGCGATCTTCCGCGCTGTCGTGCTTGCAGAAGGGCCTGAGCTGACGGAATCGGACTTCCCGCAGATCGCCGCACAGCTGCCGGAATACGATGTCGTCGATCATCTGGCGCTGGTGGCCGACAATTCGCACCGTGACCGCGAAGCCGAGTTCGCAGCCGCCGATTACAGCGTTCCGCCGCCGTCGATGATCGACACGTCGGGCCGCCATGGCGAAACGGCCGATAACGCCATCGCCAGCGTCAACCCGGCGGGCGAAGTGCGCAAACTTGCGGATGTTGAAGAGGAGTTGATCCGATTCGCCCTTAAATTCTATCGGGGCCAGATGAGTCAAGTTGCGAGGAAACTCGGCATCGGACGATCAACTTTGTACAGGAAGCTGAAAGATTACGGCATCGACCCCGATAATCCCCAGAAAGACGCGGCATAGCAGCTGCCGCGTTAACATTCCCGCAAGCATGTCCGGTTACTGTTTATAAACCACTTGTTAGTCGATCGTTGACTATGTAAAGAAAAGGTTGATCGTGTGTGGCATTTTTGCCATCGTGTCACCGCATTTGACAGTCATTGGGACAGCCGGACTATTAGGGCAGTCTGACGGGGATTGAGTTTGCCGGATTTGAATGAGCATACCAAGCCTTCGCGCTTGAGCTGGCGTGCACGTTGCGCCAACGTTAGCGGAAAGGCGGTTAGGACGGCGATGGCCGCCCTTCTCGCGCTCGCGGTGTCCTCACCGGTATTCGTCGGCACGCCGTCCGAGGCGGCGGGGGAAACCCGCAGCCTGAAGCTCTATTTCATCCATACGGGTGAAAAGGCAGTCATCACTTACAAACGCAACGGCAAGTTCGATCCGAAGGGTCTTGAGCAGCTGAACCGATTCCTTCGCGACTGGCGCAAGAACCAGCCGACGAAGATGGACCCGCATCTGTTCGACCTGATCTGGGAAGTGTACCGCCAGAGCGGCTCGAAGGATTACATCAACGTCGTCTGCGGTTTCCGTTCGCCCGGCACCAACGCCATGCTGAAGGCGCGTTCGCGGAATTCCGGCGTCGCCGAAAAGAGCCAGCACATGCTCGGCAAGGCGATGGACTTCTTCATTCCCGATGTGAAGCTCGCAACGCTGCGCGCCATCGGCATGAAGATGCAGGTCGGCGGCGTCGGCTTCTATCCGAAGTCCGGTTCGCCCTTCGTGCACATGGATGTCGGCGGCGTTCGCGCCTGGCCGCGCATGAGCCGCGACGAGCTGGTCCGGCTTTTCCCGAACGGCAACACCCTGCATATCCCGGCTGACGGCACGCCGCTTCCGGGCTACCAGCAGGCACTCGCCGACTACAAGCGCCGCGTCAATTCCGACACGCTCGTTGCTGCCGTTGGCGGCGATAACCTTGCTTCGTCCAAGAAGCCGAAGACGCTGTTTGCGGCGCTGTTCGGCGGTGGTGCTGATGAGGAAGAGGATAGCTCGGACGATTCGGCGCCGGTCGCAGTTGCCAAGGCAACGCCGACGAAGCCGGAAGCTCCGGCTGCCGCGGCTGAGCCTCCCGCGCCGGAAGAGGTTCAGGTGGCTGCGGTCAACGCGCCGGTTCCGCAGGTTCGTCCGGCCTTTGCCGGCCAGCTCGGCGGTGGCGAAGTTGCCAATGCGATGCTGCCTGCCAATTCCGGCAATGCTGCCCAGCAGGCGCTTGCCGCCGCAACGGCGCAGGAAGACCAGCCGCAGCAGTTTGCCGATCTCAGCACCTACCGCGTCCCTGTTCCGGAGTTGCTTGGCCAGCGCCGCGAGCCGGGTGATGCGGAAGTTGCGTCTATCGATCCGTCGATGGCTGTCCCCACTCCGGTCGATCGTCCGGTCGCTGCAGAGAACCTGCTTGCCGCTGCTGCCGACGCTGATCCGGATGCTGCAGGCGACGAAGCCGAGGCCCAGCAGCTTTCGCCGGCCGTTGCCCAGCAGCTCGCCAAGGATGGCGCTGCCGCCAACCAGCAGGTCGCGGCTCTCGCGCCGTCGACCGTCGAGCAGGCGATCAGCGCTGCGATGCCGGGTTCGGCGAAGCCCGCTGAAAAGGCTCCCGTCCAGCTCGCTGCTCTGGCGCCCGCCAAGACCGCAAGCTTCGGTGACAGCTTCGACATGCCGCAACAGCGCGCCAGCGACGATGTCGCGCCGGTCGCGCCTTCCAAGGGCGGCCGTCCGACCAAGGCCGTTGCCGCTGCCGCCGATGCGGGCCGCGCTTCGATCCGCACCGAGCCGAAGCTGACGCAGAAGATGATCTCGCAGTGGGCGCTGACGAATTCCCGCATGGAAATGGTCACCAAGCCGGTCAAGGCGCCGCGCTTCGTCAGCCAGACGCTCCGCGCCCAGCCGACGGCCGTCTATGCCGAGGGCTTCAACGTCAAGACCGCTTCGATCGATCCCGGCCGCTTCAGCGGTACCGCCGTCAACTTCATGGAAGTGAAGAAGTTCAACACGAACTGACCGGTTTCAAATTCATTGAAAAAGCCGCTGGAGCGATCCGGCGGCTTTTTTGTTTGGGGTTCGTCACGGCAATAAAAAAAGCCGCCGAGGCGCGGGGCCTGGCGGCTTTCGAAGCGAATATCTGGGATCAGCCTTCCGGCGGAGCCTCGATCATGCCGAGAGCGTGCAGGTAGGTGTCGAGGATCGCATCTTCTTCCATGCGTTCCTGCTCGTCCTTCTTGCGCAGGGCGACGACCTTCTTGAGGATCTTGGTATCGAAGCCCATGCCCTTGGCTTCGCCGTAGACATCCTTGATGTCGTCGGCAATGGTCTTCTTTTCTTCTTCCAGGCGTTCGATACGCTCGACAAAAGCGCGAAGCTGATCGCGGGCGACGCCATGAGCATCAGACATCCGTGTTCTCCTGATTTTTCGGATTGGAATTCGTGGGCAGTGACTGCCGTGAAGCGGCGCCGCGGTCAAGTCCCTTCGGCGGCGATGACGTTATTTGTGGGGATTGTTTTCGGCAAAAGCCGTCTTCTGTGCTTCCGATGCCTCGTTCTGGTGGAGGTTTTTCCACTCGTCATAGGGCATGCCATAGACGATCTCGCGGGACTGGTCCTTGGTGACAGGCACACCGTTTTCCTCGGCCGCCTCGCGGTACCAGTTCGACAGGCAGTTGCGGCAGAAGCCGGCGAGGTTCATGAGGTCGATGTTCTGGACGTCGGTGCGCTCACGCAGATGGGCGACCAGCCGGCGGAAGGCGGCTGCCTCGAATTCGGTCTGCTGTTCCTTCGTCAGTTCCGTCATCGTCTCTTCCTTCATGCGTAGGGGCCGGTGCGCGAGGGATGCACCTTGTATTCGTGCAGCGCCGGATCGGCATTCATCGCCGCAAAGACCGGCGCTAGCCGTTCGGCCCATTCGGCGATCCCGGTCTCGTCGCCGATCAGATCCTGGCGGACCTCGAGGAGCGCGTGCGGGATCCCCGTCACCATGCAGTGCTGGTACATGGTATCGCCCTTGAGCGCGCCGTCATAGGGCTCGTTGTCGCCGACTATCAGATCGGGATCGCGGCGCAGCATGTCAAGCAGCGGGCCGACGGCGCGGTGATCGCTATCCCAGAGCACGGCGGCATGCCAGGGGCGGGGAACGCCCTTCCATGCCGGCGTATAGGAATGCAGCGAGAGGACCAGCGGCGCCTTGCCGGTGGCGCTGGCGACCTTGGCGATCTCCAGCGCTACGGCATCATGATAGGGGCGATGAAAACGCTCGATGCGGCCCTGCCATTCGGCCTTGGAGATCGGGTGATTGCCGGGAATGATCGCGCCGTCGGAGATTTTCATGATCAGCGTCGGGTCGTCCTCGCCGCGGTTCGGGTCGATCAGCAGGCGGGAGAAGCCGCCGAGAACGGCGGGTACGCCGAGCCTTGCCGACAGGCTGCGCGCCAGGCCCTCGATGCCTATGTCGTAGGCGATGTGGCGGGCAAAGGCGGTCTCCGGCAGGCCGAGCTTTCCGTAGCTTTCGGGCAGCCGGTTCATGGCGTGATCGCCGAGGATCACCATGCCGCTGTCATGTTTGCCGGGTAGGATCTCGAAGGGTTGGAAGTCTTCCATCAGCGAATGGCCATTCGTCATTTCGGGCGAGGGGTCACTGATCGCATGCACGTGCCGGAGGTTCAAGCCGGATCATCGCGCATCTGCGGCAACGCGATGGTCACAAGCAGGTTATGAAAGGAATATAATCGATTAGCATCGCGTTGACATTCGCCGGATGGCGGCGCAAGAAGGCACGGGAAAACGAATAACCGTGGGAGCAAATCGGAAGCCGTGTTGATGCAAGCCGCACCAAGTTTCCTCACCCGGTCCGGGCCGCTTGCCCGCCTCGCATTGTTCGCATTCGCAGCCATGATGCCATTCTTCGCCGCAAACGCGGCCCGCGCGGACTTCCGCGTCTGCAATGGCACGCAAAATCTGGTCGGGGTCGCCATCGGCTATCGTGCCAAGGATGGCTGGATCACCGAAGGCTGGTGGCAGGTCCCGGCAACGACCTGCGCGACGCTGATCGAAGGAGAGCTGCAGTCGCGATACTATTACCTCTACGCAGAAGATGCCGCCCGGGGAGGCCGTTGGACGGGCGATGTGCAGATGTGCGTAGCGGAAAACGAGTTCAAGATCACGGGCGTCAATGACTGCTATGCCCGTGGCTATCAGAAGATGGGGTTCAAGGAATATGATACGGGCCGCCAGGGCAGCTGGATGGTCCAACTTTCCGATACGCCCGGAACGCAAGAAAGCCCGAATTGATGAAGCGTAACCGCAAAGTAAAAATCCTCGCAACGCTCGGCCCCGCCTCCAGCGAAGAAGCGATGATCGAGAAGCTGCACCAGGCCGGTGCTGACGTTTTCCGCATCAACATGAGCCATGCGAGCCATGACCTGATGCGCACGCTGGTCCAGCGTATCCGCTCCGTCGAAGCGCGCTCCGGCCGCCCGATCGGTATTCTCGCCGACCTGCAGGGCCCGAAGCTTCGCGTCGGCAAATTCGCCGATACCAAAGTCGACCTGAAACCCGGCCAGACCTTCACGCTCGATAACAACGAAGCCCCCGGCGACGCCACCCGCGTCTTCCTGCCGCATCCGGAAATCCTGGAATCGGTACAGCCGGGCCATCGCCTGCTGATCGACGACGGCAAGCTCGCGCTGCGCGCTGAGAAGTGCGACGGCAAGAGCATCGTCACCACCGTCATTTCCGGCACCAAGATTTCCGACCGCAAGGGCGTCAGCCTTCCCGATACGCTGCTCACCGTCGGCGTTCTGACGGACAAGGACCGCGTCGATCTCGACGCCGTGCTGGCGACCGACGATGTCGACTGGGTCGCGCTTTCCTTCGTGCAGCGCCCGGAAGATCTTGCCGAAGTGCGCAAGATCGCCAAGGGCCGCGTCGGCATCATGTCGAAGATCGAGAAGCCGCAGGCAATCGAGCGCATCGAAGAGATCATCGAGCTTTCGGACGCGCTGATGGTTGCCCGTGGCGACCTCGGCGTCGAAATGCCGCTCGAAGCCGTTCCCGGTATCCAGAAGCAGCTGATCCGCGCCTGCCGCCGTTCGGGCAAGCCGGTGGTCGTTGCTACGCAGATGCTGGAATCGATGATTACCGCTCCGGTTCCGACCCGCGCCGAAGTCTCCGATGTCGCGACCGCCGTGTTCGAAGGCGCCGATGCCGTCATGCTGTCGGCCGAATCCGCTTCAGGCGACTATCCGGTTGAAGCTGTTGCGACCATGGCCTCGATCGCCAGCGCCATCGAGCGCGAGCCGCACTATCCGGGCATCATCTACGCCCAGCGCGCCCAGCCTGAGGCAACCGGTGCCGACGCGATCTCGCTCGCAGCCCGCCAGATTGCCGAAACGCTGAAGCTCTCGGCCATCGTCTGTTATACCTCGTCGGGCACGACGGGCCTGCGCGCCTCGCGCGAGCGCCCGCAGGTTCCGATCCTGGCGCTGTCGCCGATCATCAAGACCGCCCGCCGTCTGGCGATCGTCTGGGGCCTGCACTGCGTCGTCACCCATGATGCGACCGACCTCGACGACATGGTCAACCGTGCCTGCCGCATCGTCGCCGACGAAGGGTTCGGCAAGCCGGGCGACCGCATCATCATCTCGGCCGGTGTTCCGCTCGGCACTCCTGGTGCGACCAACATGATCCGCATCGCCTATATCGGTTCGGATGGTCGCAGCGGCATCTGACAAGTTCGAGGCTTGGTCTCGATAGCCCGCCGGGAAACCGGCGGGTTTTTCTTTTGCCGTAATCTTGAACGGAGGATGGCGACATGCGAGCCTCCGGAAAAATCCGGGAGGTGGATATGGACGCCGTTACAATTCTTGCCTTTGCCGCAGTTTCTTTCGTTGGGATCGCGACACCTGGGCCGACGGTCCTGCTGGCGCTCAACAACGGCTCGCGCTACGGCGTCAGGCGGGCGATTCCCGGCATGCTGGGCGCAGTGTTTTCGGATTTCGTCCTGATCGGGGCGGTTGCCGTTGGTCTCGGTGCTTTGCTTGCCGCGTCGGAATTTTGGTTCTCCGTGCTGAAATATTGCGGCGCGGCCTATCTCGCCTTTCTCGGCATCATGCTGCTACGATCGAAGGGATCTCTCGATGTCGTGCTCGCGGAGCAGGGCGGCGGATCCCGGTCAGCGATTGCTATCGGGCTGAAGAGCTTCATGGTGGCTGTTACCAATCCGAAGGGCTACCTGTTCTTTTCCGCCTTTCTGCCGCAGTTTATCGATCCCACATCGCCACAGGCATCACAGTACCTGTTGCTTGCGTTCGTCTTCTCCTCGCTCGATTTCGTCATCATGTTCGGCTACGCGGTGTTCGGTTCGCAAGCGGCGCGCTTTCTCAAGACGAGCGGTGCCATATGGCTTGAGCGCGCCTGCGGGGGCGCGCTCCTGGCTCTTGCGGGGTCGCTCGCGTTTTACCGCCGGGCAACGGCCTGAACGGCGGCTGGCAGCGACATGTGCCCGACGCGGTAGATCTGGCCGTCGCCTGATATCAGCGGCATATCCGCGTAGAGCATGAAGCGGACGAGCGACCACGATCTGGCTTCGAAGCCGGAGATCGAGGCCAGCGCATCGCGTTTGCGTCCCGTCTGCCTTGCCCGCTCGGTTTCTTCTGCGCGCAGAGCCGCGAGATCGGCGTGCGGCTCGATCGGGAGACGCTCGGCGGTCGCGAACTTGGCGTTGCCGAGATCGGCGGCTGTCTCGGCGTGCCAGACCATCCACTGGTCGATGCTTGGCCGGCCGAAGGATTGTGTCAGCGCCTGGAAGCCCGGGCCGGTGATGAAGTTGCTCGCGCCCTCCGGCTGTTCCCAGAGGTAGAAGGGGGCGTAGAGATTTTCCTGGCCGCCGAATTCGCCTCTCCTGGCGCTGAGATAGGCCTTGAAGGCGAGATGCGGAAAGCCGTCGGTGCCCGGGCCGCGTTCGCGCATGCGGCGGTCGATGATGCCCATGTCGTAATCGGCGGGCAGGGTGAAGCTGTATTGCATGGCGATCATGACGATATCTCCACGGGTTCCAGCCAGTCGACGAAGCGCTCCCCATCGGTTGCCTGGATGCTGACATAGCTGAAGGGCGCATCCTCGGCCGCGCCATGCCAGTGCCTCTCGCCAGCCGCAAACCACACGGCGTCGCCGGGCCTGATTTCCTCGACCGGGCCGCCGTCGCGCTGCGCCCGTCCTATGCCCGAGAGGGCATAGAGCAGTTGTCCGCGGGGATGCGTGTGCCAGTTGGTGATTGTGCCGGGATCAAGCGTGGCGCGCATTGCGGCATTCTCTCCGGCGGCACTGCCTTCCAGCAGCGCCTCCACCCAGAAAGACTCGGATGCGATGCCATCGGGGGAGCGCACGGCGCCTCCCGGACGGCGGATCGTCATGGCCGTGGGATTGCCGCTCATGACGGCTCTCCCATGGCGCGGGCACGCCAGTTGTCGTCGGCCATCTGTGCCACGCCGTCGCCGAAGGACCATTCGTCGGGCTGCGAGCTGACGATGGTGATCATGATGTCTTCCTTGCGCAGGCCCGGCGCCTCGCTCAGCAGTTCGGCGGCGCGCTTGAAGAAGGCTTTGCGCGTCTCCGTGCTGCGGGGGCGTCCCGCGCGGATGGCAAACAGGACGAAATCGTCGGAGCGGGGTCCGGCCAGATAGTTGCGGTCGAAGATCAGCTCGCCGGGTTCATGCTGCTGTATCTCATGGAACCGATCGGCCGGGGGCACGTCGAAGGCCTCGACGAGGGCGCGGTGGATGCCATCGGAGAGGGCGCGCAGATATTCCGGCGACTTGCCTTTGAGGAGAGAAATGCGAACGAAGGGCATGGGAGCCTCCTTGTTTGAAATCTTGACAGGAGGACCATCGCACGGCAGATTAATCCATAAAATCAGAATATATCGAACGTATGATCCTGAAAATTGGGATTGATGATGCGCAAGACAAATTTCGATCTGGATGTTCTCCGCACCTTCGTGGCCGGCATGGAGCTCGGCAATTTCGCCAAGGCGTCCGAGCGTCTCGGCCGCTCGACATCGGCCGTCAGCGCACAACTGAAGAAGCTGGAGGAGCAGGCGGGAACGCCGATCTTCCGCAAGTCCGGCCGCGGGCTGGCGCTGACCGATGCCGGGGAGACGATGCTTGCCTATTCCCGGCGGCTTCTGGAGCTCAACGATGAGGCGGTGGCGGCGATCCAGAGCGTCGAGCTCGAAGGCTGGGTGCGGCTCGGGCTGCAGGAGGATTTCGGCGAGACCGTCTTGCCGGAGGTGCTTGGCCGTTTTGCCAGGGCACATCCGAAAGTCCGCATCGAGGCGCGCGTGGTGCGCAATGCCGAACTGATCGAGCGGGTGACGACCGGCAAGCTCGATCTGGCGCTTGCCTGGAGCAACGGCAATGCGACGGCGCATTGCGAGATGGTGGGCGAGGTGCCGATGCTGTGGGTCGGACCGGCTTCGGGGCCGCAGGGCTGGACGGTCGAAAGCGGCGAGCCGCTGCCGCTGGCTTCGCTCGAAGCGCCCTGCCTGCTGAGGACAGCGGCGATCGATGCGCTCGACCGGGTCAACATTCCCTGGCGGCTTTCCTTCGTCAGCCCCAGCCTCGGCGGCCTCTGGGCGGCGACGGCGGCGGGGCTCGGTATCACCATCCGCACACCGCTCGGTCTCCCTGCCAAGGTGAAGCCGGTTTCGCCTGAAGCTGCCGGTTTGCCCGCTCTGCCGTCGCTCGGCCTGATGCTGCATCGCGCCGAGGCGGATCCGGATGCGGCAACCGCGCGGCTGTCATCGATCGTGCTGCAGGCGGCGCAGGAAGCGCTTGCCGGTCTTTCGCCGCAACAGATGCTGATGCGGGCCTAGGCGACCAGTTCGCTCTGGGCGTTGCGGCGGATGACGGCCGGCGGCTGGCCGAAAGCGCGCAGGAAGGCGCGGCGCATCCGCTCGCGGTCGGCAAAGCCTGTTTCGCGCGCCACGACATCGATTGGGTGCCGGCCCTGTTCCATCATCAGCCGCGCCGCCTCCAGCCGCAGGTTTTCCACGGCCTTTGCCGGGGACTGGCCGGTCTCGGAGCGGAAGGTACGGCTGAACTGGCGCGGGCTCAGATGCGCGGCATCGGCGAGTTCCTCGACGGAGAGCGCGCTCGTCAGATTGCTTCTGGCATAAGTGAGCGCCTTCTGGATGCGGTCCGATTTCGGCTCGAGATCCAAGAGCGTCGAGAATTGTGACTGGCCACCGGCGCGGCGGTGATAGACGACCAGCTTGCGGGCAACGGCGCGGGCGACGTCGGCACCATGATCGTTCTCGACCATCGCCAATGCCAGATCGAGACCGGCAGTCATGCCCGCCGAGGTCCAGATCGAGCCATCGACGATGAAGATGCGGTCCTCATCGAGCTTGATGGCGGGATAGCGGGATTTCAGCTCGCGGGCGAGATGCCAATGGGTGGTGACCCTGCGGCCGTCGAGGACACCGGCATCGGCCAGCAGAAAGGCAGCCGTGCAGATCGAAGCGAGCCGCCGCGAGGCATCTGCCGCCTCACGAATGAACGCGGCCTCTCCCGCCGTAGGCAGGCGGATATCGGGCGCACCGGAAACGATCAGCGTATCGAAGGCAGGATCAGCGAAAGCCTCCGTGTGGATGATCATGCTGAGCGAGCTCGGCACGGGGCCGCCGGTTTCCGAGACATAGAGGATCTCGTAGGCCTGCTCGCCAAGCTGGATATTGGCGAACTCGAAAGCCGAGACGGCGGCGAGGCTCATGATCTGGAAGCCGGGATAGACAAGAAAGCCGATGCGCTGCATGGCCGAAAACTCCGTTTGTCCTAAAAGGTGGTTTATATGACATTCAGGACATCGGCAATCCCTCGTAAAACATCCTTCAGGCGATGGCACCCGCCAGAGCAATTGAAGGAGAAAGACCATGAGCGATTTGAACAAGGGCATCGCGCTCGTCACCGGTGCGTCATCGGGCATCGGCGCGATCTATGCCGACAGGCTTGCCAAGCGCGGCTACGATCTCATTCTGGTGGCGCGCAATGGCGAACGCCTCTCGGCGCTCGCGAGCCGCATCGGCGCTGAGACCGGCCGCAAGGTCGAGACTGTCGTTGCCGATCTCGGCGCGCAGGCTGATCTTGCCAAGGTGGAAGCGCTGCTGAAGGGCGACCGCAACATCACGCTCTTGGTCAACAATGCCGGTGTCGGCGGCACGGCGCCGCTGCTTTCGGCCGATGTCGACAAGATGCAGCAGATGATCGACCTGAACGTCACCGCGCTGATGCGGTTGACCTATGCCGCAGTGCCGGGCTTCGTTGCCCGCGGCGACGGCGCGATCATCAATATCGCCTCGATCGTGGCAATCGCGCCGGAGATCCTCAACGGCGTCTATGGTGGCACGAAAGCCTTCGTGCTGGCCTTCAGCCAGTCGCTGAAGCATGAGCTGACGGACAAGAATATCCGCGTTCAGGCCGTTCTGCCGGGCGCCACCGCGACGGAATTCTGGGGCATTGCCGGGATGCCGGTCGAGCATCTGCCGGGCGAAATCGTCATGTCCGCCGAAGCGATGGTCGATGCCTCGCTCAAGGGCTTCGACCAGGGCGAGTTCGCGACCATCCCGGCGCTCGAAGACGCAGCGCTGTTGCAGGCCCATGAAGATGCGCGGCAGGCAATGATGCCGCACCTCTCGCGTTCGGTGCCTGCAGCGCGCTACGGCGTCTGATTAGCCGAAGCGCTCCAGCGCCGTCGCGAAGACATCGGTATCGACATTGCCGCCCGAGGTGATGGCGATGATGGTGTCGCTCTCCAATGCCTTGCCGTGGAACAGTGCCGCGGCAAGCGCCACTGCGCCGCCCGGCTCGACGATGATCTTCAGCCGCTTGAAGGCGAGCGCCATGGCACGCAGGGCTTCCTCGTCGGTGACGACGATGCCGGCGCCGGCGAGGCGCTTCAGGATCGGGAAGGTAATCTTGCCCGGTTCGGGCGTAATGATCGCATCGCAAATCGAGCCGGTCATCGCGGCATTGCGCTTGATTTTGCCTGACGCCAGCGAGCGGGCGTAATCGTCGAAATTCTCCGGTTCGCAGGTGCGGACCATGAACGACGGAGCGCTGGCCTCAAGCGCGAGGGCGACGCCGGAGCTCAGGCCGCCACCGCCGCAGGGGATCAGAACCTCGGCCGTCTTGATGCCTTCCTCTTCCGCCTGTTCGGCGATTTCCAGACCGGTCGTGCCCTGGCCGGCGATGACGAGCGGCTCGTCGAAGGGTTTGACCAGCGTCAGGCCGCGCTCGGCGGAGAGGCGGTCGCCGATCGCGTCACGGTCTTCCTTGGCACGGTCGTAGAGCACCACTTCAGCGCCGAAGGCGCGGGTGTTGTCGATCTTCAGCTTCGGCGCGTCCGAGGGCATGATGATCACCGAGGGGACGCCGTGCAGCTTGGCGGCCAGCGCCACGCCCTGGGCATGGTTGCCCGACGAGAAGGCGATGACACCGCGCTTGCGGACATCTGGCTCCAGCCCCGATACCGCCGACCAGCCGCCGCGGAACTTGAAGGAACCGGTATGCTGCAGACATTCGGCCTTCACGAAGACCCGCCGCCCGGCCATTTCATCGAGGAACGGTGAGGAGAGCAGCGGCGTGCGCCTGGCATGCCCGCGCAGGCGGGCACGGGCGGCAACGATCATTTCAATGGATGCCATGGGATGTTCTTTCGGCTGATGTGCTGGGCCATGAATAGAATGTGACAAAGCCGTTGTGAACGGCGGTTTTTGTCACGGTGACACGAATGCCGGGGCGCGGCTTGGGCTCGCGACCGTTCCGGCCTGCTCGCGCCGCCGGTATTCGGTCGGGCTCGCGCCTGTCACCCGCAGGAATTCGCGATTGAAGTTTGACTTGCTGATGAAGCCCGCCTCGAACATGACGCTGGTGACCGGCAGCTCGGTGCGGACGAGCTGATCGCAGGCAAAACGGATGCGGAACTCGTTGACATATTGCGAGACGCTCATGCCGTGGATGCGGTTGACCGCCGTCGAGACGCTGCGGGCCGGCAGGCCGAGCTTGCGGGCGATGCGGCTCAGATTGAGTTCGGGACCGCGGTAGATCTGCCTGGTCTCCATCAGGCTGTCGAGATGGGCGGCAACGGCGCCATCCTCCTCGGTCGGCAGGCTGGGCGGGGGTGGCGCGGCTTCGGTTGCCGGCTGCTCCGGCTGGCTTGTTCCGGCAGCGGCCGCCGCGCTGCCGAGGATCAGCAGCACAATGACATTGCCGAGCGCCACGATCCGCCCGGCATGGGCGCCGCCGGTATTGTCGAAATCCAGGCTGATGAAGACGTCGCTGAGCGAAGAGGCGATCAGGGCGACGGCCGTTACCATCAGGGAGCGATGGGAGAGGAAGGCGCCGTCGAGCCGCGAGGCGACGAGGCCATCGGCGCCGCTGCGCGAGATCCAGAGCAGGCTGAGGCCGTAGCCGAGAAAGATCAGGATCAGGCTCAGACCGACGATATCGCGCCAGAAGGCGAAGGAGAGCGCCACGCCGATCGCCGGCAGAAGATGCGGCCATTGGCGCTTCAGCGGACGCGGCGTCTCAAGTGTCAGGTCGGCGAAGCTGGCGAAGGAAAGCGGTGCGACGAGTGCCGCCAGCACTGCCTGAAACGGCATGATGGCGAGCGTGTCATAGCCCCAGCGAAAGCCGATGAGGACGGATTGCAGGGCATAGGCGGCGATCAGCGCCAGAAACAGCCGGCGGCCGGGCGCATTCCATTCCTCCGTCCGCAGCATCCTGACGAGCAGGATGAGCAGCAGCAGTGCGACGACGAAGGGCAGCGGCACGAAAATCATGGTCGGCGTCCGGATGATAGCCTTGAGGATATGAGCACGAGAATGGCCTCGATCGCAATTGCGGGCGACCCGAAACACGATCGAGGTCTCCGGAAAGTGGTGTGAATTGCATCGTGGTTTCGCCGGATCTGCCGGCCTTATTCAAGGAGCAAACCGATGAGCCTCATCCTTTCCATTCCGCTTTTCTTCATGACCCTGCTGTCGGCCTTCGGCGGCTCGATCACGCCGGGCGAGACATTCGATATCACCGCGATCCGCTCGATCGTCATCCGCGGCGATTCCAGCTCGATCCGGATCACCACGGATGCCGGCAGGCCCTATGAGGCCGTGACGACGGGGCGGCGCATCGGCTGGTTCTCGTCCTGGTATTCGAACTGGTTCTTCAATGCCTGCAAGGATGAGAGCCGGGTGCAGATCGACGGGACGTCGATGACGATCGATGTCGCGGTGTCGGCCTGGAGCGATATCGGCGATTGCGCGCCCGATGTCTCGGCCAACGTTCCGGCGGGGGCTTCCGTTAAGATCGACCAGCATGCCTTCATGGCGCGGCTCGACGGCAATTTCTCGAGCTTTCGCACATCGGGCAATGCCGCCGATATCACCCTCGACGGTCATGCGTCGGAGGTCGATATCTCCGGAACGGCTGTGCGGGCGAACCTCACCTATGCGTCCATCGCCAGGGACGAAAAGATCGGCATCGAGGCGACCTCGCTCGATGCCACGCTTGGGTTTGGAGCGGACGTGCCGGTCGATTACACGGTTACGGCCAAGGCATCGCTTGTCGATGCCGAGAAGCCGAGCGTGCCGGGTGCCAAACCGCAGGTGACGATCCGGGGCGATTATGTCCGCGCCCGGATCCGCTGATCAGTAACCCTTGGCAGCGCCCTCGACGGCGCGGCTGTCCATGGCGCCGTAATAGCGTGCGCCGCCGCCCTTTTCGATATGGGCAAGGCTCTTGCCGCCGACGAGGATGCCAGCTGCCTGGCCCCAGACCGGCGCGTCATTGCCGCCGTCGAATGTGTAGCCCATGGCGGCGAGCGTCTTTTCCGTGTCCGGCGAAAGCGCGTAGGGCTCGAGGAAGACCTTGTCCGGCTGCCACTGGTGGTGGATGCGCGGGGCGTTGACGGCCTGGCTGATATCCATGCCGAAATCGATGACGTTGAGGATCGCTTCCAGCGTGATGGTGATGATGCGCGAGCCGCCGGGGCTGCCGATCACCATAAAGGGCTTGCCGTCCTTGGAGATGATCGTCGGGCTCATCGAGGAGAGCGGCGTCTTCTTCGGCGCGATGGCGTTCGCCTCGCCCTGTACGAGGCCGTAGAGGTTCGGCACGCCGGGCTTGGAGGTGAAGTCGTCCATCTCGTTGTTGAGCAGGATGCCGGTGCCGGGTGCGACGACGCCGGCGCCGAAGGAGCCGTTCAGCGTGTAGGTGACGGCCACCGCATTGCCCTCGTCGTCGATGATCGAGTAATGCGTCGTCTCGGTGCTTTCCTTGCCGCCGAGCGGCTTCAGGTCGGCCGACTTGCCGGCCTTGTAGGGATCGATCTTTTCGCGGATCTCCGTGGCATAGCCCTTGTCGAGCAGCTTGCTCACCGGGTTGTCGACGAAGTCGGGGTCGCCGAGTGCGGCGTTGCGGTCGACATAGGCGTAGCGCATGGCTTCCACCATCGCATGCACCGTTTCGGCCGAGCCATAGCCGAGATAGGAGAGCGGGTAGCCTTCGAGGACGTTGAGAATCTCGCAGATGATGACGCCGCCGGATGAGGGCGGGGGCGAGGAGACGATGTCGTAGCCGCGGTAATTGCACTCGATCGGCTTCAGCTCGCGGACGGAATATTGCTCGAAATCCTCCTTGGCGAGAATGCCGCCCTTTGACTGGCTGGCCTTGACGATCGCCTCGGCGGGCGCGCCCTTGTAGAAGGCGTCGGGGCCCTTCTCGGAGATTGCCTGGAGTACGGTACCGAGCTCCGGCTGAACAAGCTTTTCGCCGGCGGCCAGCGGCTTGCCGTCCTTCAGGAAGATCTTCGCGGCAGCTTCGTCCTTGGCGAGGCGCTTGGCGCTGTCGGCGAGGATTGCGGCATCGCCCTGCTCGAAGGTGAAGCCGTCCTTGGCGAAGGCGATGGCAGGTGCGAGAAGATCGGCACGCGACTTGGTGCCGTATTTCTCGCGGGCGGTCTCGAAGCCCATGACGGAGCCGGGGACACCGACGGCGAGATAGCCATCAAGGCTGGCGCGCGGCACGATATCGCCCTTGGCGTCGAGATACATGGTCTTCGTGGCGGCAAGCGGTGCGCGCTCGCGGAAATCGAGGAAGGTGGTCTTGCCGTCCTTCATGCGGATGGTCATGAAGCCGCCGCCGCCGATATTGCCGGCGGTCGGATAGACGACGGCGAGCGCATAGCCGACGGCGACTGCGGCATCGACGGCATTGCCGCCATTCTTCAGAACCTCGACGCCGACATCGGTCGCCAGATGCTGGGCGGTCACCACCATGCCATGCTGCCCTTCGACGGGCGCGGGCGAGGCGGCGAAACTGGTGGAAAGCGGGCTGAGAGAGAAAGCGAAAGCGGTGAAAAGCGAAATGGTTCTGGCCTGAAGCCGGTCCATGAAATCCCCTCCAAAAGATAAATTATCGAGTGGATATGGTTCGGCTTTTCGCCGGTGCAAGGCTTCAGGCGGCAACTGCCGCTATCTCTCCGGCAAGGCGCGCTTCCGCTACGCGTGCGGCGGCCTGCAGATCGCGCGGAAGACCGGCGATCTTTTCGAGCGCGGCGATCGCTACATCGGTCGCGAGATAATCCGGCTTGTGGCCGACGCCGCGGATCTTCACCAGCTCGGAGCCGGCGATATCGCGGGCAAGACCCTGCGAATGAAGATGCTCCCAGACGATATCGTCGCTGTCTCCTGTTATGATCACCGTCGGCGCGGCAATCTCGGGGTAGCGGTGCGATTCCGCCTCAAGATAGGCGTGGAGACGCGTGAAGTCGGCGGCGTTGTTGTAGAAGGTATCGGGGCGCAGCACGAGGGACGGGCCGGTGCTGGCGATATAGTCCGATGGCCTGAGGTTCGGGCGGAAGACGTTCAGCGTGCCCTGTTCGAGACGCCGCAGACCCATCGGCACGACGAGGGCATGATTGAACAGCCAGCCGAGAACGGGTGCCGTCGCGATGTGATAATACCAGTCGATACCGCCGGGCCATGGATGCGTCGCAGGCGCCAGAAACAACAGGCCCGCCGTCTTTTCCGGATGATGGACGCCGAAGGCGGCGGCAATGGCGCCGCCGAAGGAATGGCCGACGATGATCGCTTTCTCGATCCCGCGCTTTTCCATCAGTAGGGCGATCGCAGCGGCCTGGCCGGAAGGGATGGCGTTTTCAGGTCCGCCGCGTTCGGAATAGCCGTGGCCCGGCCGGTCGACGAAGAGCATTTCGGCGCGGCCCTGCAGCGGACGCAGGAAGGCGCCGGTCTGGTCGAGCAGATTGCCGCTGGCGCCGTGAATAAAGACGACGGGCGGCAGATCGGCAGTCTCCGGGCGCGGGAGATGCAGCGAGTTCAGGCGATAGCCGCCGACATCGATGAGTTCACCGACATTGGGATAGTCGCGTTCGAACTGGCGGGCCTTGTAGGAACTGTAACCGATCGCGGCGGCAATGGGGGCGAGGAGGGCGGAAACTTCGGCAAGCATGGTCGGACCGGGAGGGTGTATCACTTATCCCTAAGATTGGGTGCGGCGCGCCGCCGTCAAGATCAGGTCCGGCTGCCGGCGAGTTTTTCCGAAAGGGTGTTCACCTGCTCCTGCGCCGTGCGGTTGGCGGGGAAGACGTCGAGGAAGCGTTCCCATGCCTTCAGCGTCAGCTGGTCGTTGCCGGTGTCGTTGAGGATGGCCGCCATGCCCGACAGCGCGCCGAAATGGCGAGGGTCGAGTTCGAGCACATGCTCGATATCGGACATCGACTTGCGATAGTTGCCGGAAGCATAATTCAGCGTGGCGCGGCGGTTCCAGCTCTCGGCATAGGTCGGCTTCAGCGCGATCGCCTCGTCGAGGAAGTCGAGGGCGGCCGCGCTGCGCTTGTCCTCGATCGCCTTGTCGGCCCATTGCATCAGGAGATTGACGGTGGCGCTGCCGGAATCATTCCATTCCATGCGGATTTCCTGAGCGATGCCGTTCGCCTTCTCGGGATCACGCTCGCGCTTCAGCTGCGCGTAGAGATTGTCGAGGCGTTGCTTGGGGGAGGCATTGGCATCCGGCTGCTCGACAATAACGTCCTTTTCCGCAGCGGCGGCAGGAGCGATTGGAGCGAGGAGACCAAGGGTCAGCGGCAGGGCCGCGGAGAGCAAAGCAAAAAAGCGCATGGCGGACAATGTAGCCCGCCAACGCACAAGATCAAAGAAAATTTGACGTGATCACCGCAGCGACCCACCGGAAAGCATGGCAGCGGCACGAATGCCGCCCAGATGCCCCGGAACGCTAGATCAGCCCTGACGAGCCTTGTAGCGCGGGTTCAGCTTGTTGATGATGTAGATGCGGCCCTTGCGGCGAACCAGACGGTTGTCACGGTGACGAGCCTTGAGCGACTTGAGCGAATTCTTGATCTTCATTTTTCTGATCCGCGATCTCTGGGGGGAATTTCACATTCGCCCGTATCTTTAAACATTCAAAAGCGCGCTCGTGGCGCGCCTTTAGGTTGGGCAGGCAGATAACCCGATGGCATTCCTGTGTCAACCACATGAAGGCCTTTTATCCGGCAAAATCCTAGGTTTTCGCCGTCAGCACCGTCACGTGGCCCATCTTGCGGCCCGGCCGGGACTCGGTCTTGCCGTAGAGATGGACGAGGGCATCCTTGCGCTTCAGCCAGTCCGGTACGGTCAGGATGTCGTCGCCGATCAGGTTCTGCATCACGCAGTCCGAATGGCGCCCGGCATCGCCGAGCGGCAGGCCGCCGACAGCGCGAATGTGCTGCTCGAACTGAGAAACCACGCAGGCGGCCTCCGTCCAGTGGCCGGAATTGTGGACGCGCGGCGCCATCTCGTTGGCAATCAGGCCGCCGTCGGCGAGCACGAAGAACTCGATGCCGATGACGCCGACATAGCCGAGCGAGGAGAGAATTGTCCCGGCGGCCTCGCGGGCAGCCTCGGCGGTGGCGTCCGAAATCGATGCCGGGATCGTCGAGGTATGGAGGATACCATTCCTGTGGACATTCTCGGCCGGATCGAAGGCAACGACGGTGCCGTCGGTCGAGCGGGCGGCAATGATCGAGACCTCACGCTCGAAGGCGACGAAGCTTTCGAGAATCAGCGGCACGCTGCCGAGCGCGGCATAGGCGCCCTCGGCGCTATCGGCCGGCGAGCGGAATACTTTCTGCCCCTTGCCGTCGTAGCCGAGGCGGCGGGTCTTGAGCACGCCCTGCCCACCGAAATCCTTGAGCGCCGCTTCCAGGTCTTCCTGGCTGTCGACGGCATGGAATTTCGCGGTCGGGATGCCGCAGTCATTGATGAAGCGCTTTTCGACCAGACGGTCCTGCGCCGCTTCGAGAGCCTTCGGCGGCGGATAGACCGGCACGCTTGCGGCGAGCGTTGCGGCGGCGGCAACGGGCACGTTCTCGAATTCGTAGGTAACGACGTCGCAGAGCTTGGCGAGCTCGGCAAGCGCTGCCGGGTCGTCATAAGCGGCGGTGATCTGGCGGTTGGCCACCTGGGCGGCCGGAGAATCGGCTTGTGGCTCCAGAATGACGGTGCGGAAGTTCAGCCGGGCTGCGGCCATGGCAAGCATGCGGCCGAGCTGGCCGCCGCCAATGATGCCGATCGTCTTTGCAGTCATCTGTCGTCCATCGGGTATTCGGCGATCGCTCCGCTCTGGCGTTCGCGCCATTCGTCGAGCCGGTCGGCGATATCTTCATCGGAAAGGGCGAGAACCGCGGCGGCGAGCAGCGCCGCATTGATGGCGCCCGCCTTGCCAATCGCCAGAGTGCCGACGGGAATGCCGCCCGGCATCTGCACGATCGAGAGAAGGCTGTCCTGGCCGGACATGGTTTTCGACTGAACCGGAACGCCGAAGACCGGGAGCGGTGTGAAGGCGGCCGTCATGCCCGGAAGGTGGGCTGCGCCACCGGCGCCGGCGATGATCACCTTGAAGCCTTCATCACGCGCGTTCTTGGCGAAGTTGACCATCCGGTCCGGCGTGCGGTGCGCAGAGATGATGCGCGCCTCGTAGGGAATTTCGAGCGCCTCGAGCGTGTCGGCGGCGTTCTTCATGGTTTCCCAGTCGGACTGGCTGCCCATGATGATGGCAACGGGTGGTCTGTCTGTCATCGTCAACGGCACGTCCCCTTCAGGCGATGATATCCGGGATAATCTGATCCTCGATCTTCGTCAGCTTGTCCTTGATCACAAGCTTCTTCTTCTTCATGCGCTGTACGCGCAGAGCATCGCAGCCGGTAGCAATCATGGCGTTGATCGCGGCGTCATAATCCTCGTGCTCCTGCCGCAGCCGAGCTGCCATGAGCCTGATTTCCGCCTGTTCCTGATCGGCCATTTGCATTCCCCATTACCGTCCTCGGACCTTGTCCGTTCTGCCGATGATTTCCGCAAGCTCCTATCACCAAATAGCGGTAACGGGAAGTTAGTGTTGATCATGAATTTGCCATCTAGGCACCACGTTTTCGCCTTCGACAAGCCTTCAAAAATATGTCACAGTCGAAAGGTTGACGCCTAGAACTCCAGCGATGGATGGCTGGGGAAGGCAAGAGGAAGGAAGGGTCAAATGACTGTTCAAGCTCATCTTGAGTCACTTGAGAAGAAGCATGGAGCTCTTGAGGAGGAGCTGCACGCGCTGATGACATCTCCCTCTAAGCGCGATGCAGACATTGCAGAGTGCAAGCGCAGAAAGCTGCGTATCAAGGACGAAATCCAACGTCTGAAATCTTCCGTTCACTAATGGAATAACTCGAGATCACCGGTCGATCACTTGCAGTCTTGAAGGACAAAAATCCAAACTTTAAATAGGTTTAGCAAGGGCCCGGTGGCTTTACAAAATCGTGCGTCAGTCCATTCAGTGCGGAGTTGGACTGGCGCATTTTCATTTGTAGCGCGTGCTTTAGGCCCAGAACTGGTCCAGCCACAGATTGAGCCTGTCGAAACCGCGGTTGTTGACCGCGTAGATCCGCCGCGTACCCTCGGAGGTAACGGAGACGAGGTTCGAATCCAGAAGCGCCTTCAGGTGCTGTGAGACAGCAGGGCGGCTGATCGGGAGGGTTTCGGCGAGTTCGTTGACCGTCTTCGGCGCGCGCCTCAGCTGTTCCAGCAGGAACCGCCGGTTCGGATCTGATATCGCGGCGAAGGGGTCGATGTTCGACATGCCGAAACGCTACGTCAAAGACCGCTTTCCGGCAAGGAAATTGTGCGGTGCACCCAAGCTCGATTGTCTGCCGCTGAGCGCCCGGATTTGCTGTAAAGGCGGGCTTCGTTGTAAACCGTCAGCTCTCTTGGATGACGAGGAGATGCAGGATGGACCGCTTCACCGGTGGCTGCCTCTGCGGCAATGTCCGTTTTGCCGCGACGGGAGCGCCCTACCGCGTCGGCATTTGCCATTGTCTCGATTGCCGCAAGCATCACGGCGCCTTGTTTCATGCTTCGGCGATCTATCCTGAAGACGCAGTCGAGGTTCAAGGCGAGACGGGGAGCTATGCCGGCCGCTTCTTCTGCCCGCGCTGCGGGTCTCCGGTCTTTGGCCGTAGCGGCGATGAGGTCGAGCTCAATCTCGGCTCGTTCGACGAACCCAATCAGTTCAAGCCGACCTACGAGCTCTGGACCATCCGCCGCGAGGCGTGGCTGCCGGCGTTCCCCTGGGCCCGGAGCTATGAACGCGACCGCGACAATGCCGGTCGATCGGAAGACTAGAAACCGAGACCTTCGCGCATGATGAGGAACGCGGCGATCATCGCCATGGCATACATGAACGGATAGAAAATCTCCGGCTTCATGCGGCGCACGCACCAGGCGCCGGCGATCGTTGCCAGCGGTGCGAAGGGCAGGAGGGTCATCGAGGTGACCAAGTTCTTGGTGTCGAGCTGCCCGAGCGCGAAGTAGGGGATCAGCTTGACGGCATTGAGGATGGCGAAGAAGCGGACGCTGGTGCCGGTGAATTCGCGCGGCGGCAGCTTCAGCGGCAGGGCATAGATTTGGAAGGGTGCGCCGCCGGCATGGGCGACGAAGCTGCCATATCCCGACAGCGTGCCCCAGGCGCTCGCAAGGATCGGGCGCTGGCCGCGCGGCGGCACGACCTTTCCGGCGCCGGGGCCGAAATTGTTCCAGAAGTAGCGCAGGCAGAAAAGCACGGTGACCGTGCCGATGACGATGCGCAGCGCATTGCCGGGAATGAGTGCGGATGTCGCCCAGCCGAGCGCGATGCCGAAGAGCGCGCCGGGAAGCATGATCTTCAACGTCGTCCAGTCGCCATGCTGGCGCCAGATGATCAGCGAGATGATGTCCATGAAAACGAGGATCGGCAACAGGATCGCGGCGGCTTCGACCGGCGAGACGACGAGGGCGAGGAAGGGAACGCCGATCAGCGAAAGGGCATCTCCCATGCCGCCTTTCGCGAGGCCAACGAGCAGCACGGCGGGCACTGCCGCATAAAAGAATGACAGTTCCGGCAGCATGCTTTTCAAGTCCTCCCCTTGCCAGCCCCGTCTATCGGAATTACTCACACAAAACGAGTGCGGATTTACCGCCTGCTGGCGGAATCGGCAGAAAATGGAAAGACTTCATGAGCACCGAACCAGAAAACCGCTGCCGCCTGGTCCTGATCGCGCCTGACATTGCAGACGCCGACGAGAGGGCGAAGATTGTTGGCGATGCGCTGAAAGGCGGAGATGTCGCCTCGGTGATCGTGCCGCAATACGGCCTCGACGACGGCGTTTTCCAGAAGCACGCCGAAAAGCTGGTGCCGATCATCCAGGAAGCGGGCGCGGCTGCCCTGATCGCCGGCGACAGCCGCATCGTCGGCCGCGCGAAGGCCGATGGCCTGCATCTGACCGGCCCGGCTGCCGAGATCGCCGAAGCGATCGACAAATATGCCGACAAGCTGATCGTCGGCGGTGGCAATGCCACCGATCGCCACAATGCGCTGGAGATCGGCGAGGAACGTCCCGACTACATCTTCTTCGGCAAGCTCGACGGCGACATCAAGCCGGAAGCGCATCCGAAGAATGTCGCGCTCGGCGAATGGTGGGCGTCGATGATCGAAATTCCCTGCATGGTGATGGGCGGAACCGATCCTGCTTCGGCGCTCGTGGTTGCCGAATCCGGCGCCGAGTTCGTGGCGTTGCGGCTGGCTGTTTTTGCCGATCCGGCACAGGCGCCGGCGATCGTTGCGCAGGTCAACGCACTTCTTGACGAAAAAGCGCCACGGTTTGAGGATTGAAGTCGCGCTTATGCCGATCCGCGCCGTCCACATTCGCCGTCTGATTCTCGCCGCTGCCGCGTTTTCCGCGGCCATTCCCTATGCGGTGATGGCCCAGACGGTCGACAATGTGGTGACACGGCCGGTCGGCAGCGATGCCGAACCGCTGAAGAAGGGACGCCCGCCGGAAGGTGTGCAGCCCTCGACCGGTCTCGGCGTTCTCGACCGCATGGGCGCGAAGCTTCCCGACCTGCCGCCTGAGAAGGACTACAAGGGGCCGGTCGATGATGCCTATGGCGCCTATCAGCGCGGCTATTATCTGACGGCGATGCAGCTTGCACTGCCGCGCGCCCAGCTTGGCGATCCCGCCGCACAGACGCTGGTTGCCGAAATTCAGTATGCCGGTCTCGGTGTGCGCCGCGATCCGAAGAGCTCTGCTTTCTGGTACGGCAAGGCAGCCGAAGGCGGCGACGGCGCGGCGATGTTCAAATATGCGCTGATGCTGATGGCCGGCGAAGTCGTGCCTCGCGACAAGGCCAAGGCCGACGAATACATGAAGAAATCGGCTGATGCCGGCAATTCTTCCGCGCAGTTCAACTGGGGCCAGATCCTCACCTCCGACCATCCCGGCCAGGACGGACTGAAGCTCGCGCTGCCCTATTATGAGAAGTCGGCGGAGCAGGGCATTGCCGATGCTCAGTACGCCGTGGCCGAACTCTATTCGACAATGCCCGATATTCCGGACGAGAAGCGCCGTCTTGCGCGGCCCTGGATGGCGCGTGCTGCCCATGCCGGTTTCGATACCGCGCAGGTCGATCTTGCCGTCTGGATGGTCAATGGCCAGAACGGCCCGCGTGACTTCGTGCACGGTTTCCAGTGGATGCAGCTTGCCGCCAACCGCGGCAACGTGGTGGCGCAGAACAAGCTCGCGCATCTCTACATCTACGCGCTCGGCACCAAGCCCGATCCGATCGAGGCGGCCAAATGGTATGTGCTGTCACGCCGGGCCGGCCTGCCCGATCCTGAGCTTGAGGATTTCTTCCTGGGGATCGAGGACGATCAGCAGAAGGCGGCCATCGACCGGGCGAACAAGTTCCGCCGCCTTCCGTAGTCTTTAAGTCCTAGAACAGCGCGTCGGCGAAGAGGTCTTCGTCGTCACCGGCAGCCGCGGGGGCTGCCGTAGCGGCCGGTGCCGCTTCTTCTTCGATGGCCGGAATGATGGCGCGGTGGACGTTGCGTTCCTGAACCATCGTGTAGAGCTTGAAGATCTTGCGGTCGAGCGGAGCGATCAACTCGGCGATATCGTCGATATTGGCGATTTCCATACCGGCGACGTCTTCGAGAACGGTGGCGCAGCGCACCAGCGTTTCGCCGAGATCGTGTTCGAAGTCGAGCTTGCCGATCATCAGGGTGATCTTGCTGGCGACCTCGCGGCCGTGCTCGGCCAGAACCTTCAATTCCTCTTCCATCATGTCCGCGCCCGAACGGATGCTGCCGACGGCAGCCGTCAGGCTCTCGGCGAGACCGCCGGAATTGCCGCCTGCGGCAGGGGCCATGTTGCCTGCCGCTGCTTCGAGCGCAGGCAGGCCGTTCACGATCGCGTCGGCGGAATCGTCGAGCTTGCTTGCGAAGATGCGAAGCTCCGCGGTCACGACATTGATCGACTTGCCCTCTTCACCGAGACGGCTGCAGCGCAGGTTGGTGTTTAGTGCCATGTAGTTGATGTCGGTCTTGACGGCGCGAATATTGCCGATCGCTTCCAGAAGCTTGGCCGCGGTGCCGAGCGTCGACTGGCTGACCTGGTCGGCCTGACGGCTGGAGGCATCCACCTGCTTGACGATCTCGTGGGCGGCCGAAACGCTGGATTCCAGGGCGCGCATGAAATTGCCTTCGCCGCCGCCAGCCATCTGGTCGCGCAGCTTCATGATCTCGTGCGTGTCGTGGCCGAAGCTCTTGATCGTCTGCACGACATTCTGCGAGTCGCGGCTGAAATCGGCGGACATTTCCGCCATCTGTGCCGCGGTCAAATGATTGATGACATTGCGCAGCCGCTCGCGCTGGTCGGCATTCAATGCCTTGCCATCGCCATCGAGGAATTCGTCGAGCAGCGAGAAGGTGCTCTGGACGTGCTCGATGCGCTGACGGGTGATGTCGCCGATCTGCAGGGCCGAAAGGGTGGAGGCGACCTTGGACTGGACGCCGCGGGCGATCGCGCCGACTTCGCGGGCGATGACGCCGAGTTTCTGGCGGTGTTCGGCGATCTTCTGCGCATCCTGGCGCAGCGCGCCGGCAACGGCGGGCACGGTTTCCGAATAGCTCTTCGACAGGTTGGCGCCGACACTCAGCGCCAGCTTTACTTCCTTCTGCAGGCTGTCGAGGTGGCCGGCGAAGCGATTGACTTCCTCTGTGCCGGAATAGATGCGCTCAAGAATTTCCTGGGCGAAGCCAGCGAATTCCGGGAGACCGGCGCCGGTGATCTTCACCGTCACCGCGAAGGTGCGGAGATAACGCATGGTCTCCTGCATCTCGGCGATATGCTTGTGCAGGCCGCTGCCGGTTTCGGCGAGCGTCGCAAGTGCCGTCTGGCGCGCCTGTTCGGTGACCGGCAGGGCGGTCAGGCTTTCGACGGTGGCGCGCAGATCAGCGTCGGCATTGCTCGACTCATTGTTGTCGAGAGCCTTGGTGATGTTATCGAGGGAATTCAGCAAACGGTTGAGAACGTCCATGACGGACAGCAGCACCGTGCCGCCTTCCAGGAAGCGTTCTTCGACTTGGCTGCGCGCGGTTTCGAGCGTCTGACTGACCTCCGTACCGGTGGTCAACTCTATCGCCTGTGCCGATCCTGCCCCGTTTGCCACGTTGTTCCCTTTACTTATTACTTCTGCAAAACTGATGCTATTTTTACGGGCAGGATGGAAATGAGGGGTAAACGCCGGCGACTCGCCTGCGTTGTGATTAACGATGCGTAAAAAATGCGGAGCCTTTCTCGTTAGAAAGCTCTCATGTTAATTTAACCATATGATTTTGCTTATCAAAAATACCCATAAAAATTGCCGACTATAACTTATCTTGGGTAAGAATTTGGGAGTCGGGACTCGCGGCAATTGTAGATCGGTTACAACCACAGTTTACTCCCCGTTAAGCCTGTCATGAGAGTCCTTTAGAGGAATAAAAGTATTTCTCATGCCTCGGGGGCTGTCTTGAGCGGCGATAATCAGCATCGCGATTCTATATCATTGCCTGAAGTTCTAAGTATCAGGAATGTATTGGATCTTAGCGCGACAATTTCTAGTGAAATCGAAAGTAAAGATCGAATTATACTGGAAATTCCATCGAGTGCGGAGGCCGATCTGAGCTTCGTGCAACTCGTGGAATCCGCGCGCCGCCAGGCCAAGCTGCAAGGCAAGACCCTGACGCTCTCGTCCCCTGTTGGCGAGCGTATTCTCAAGGTTCTCGAACGCGCCGGCTTCGTCGAAGCCTTCACCGCCGAGGACGCGAAGTTCTGGTTGCATAAAGAGGTTACAGCATGAGCGCCAATATCCTGACAGTCGACGATTCCGCCAGCATCCGGCTGACGACCAAGGTCACGCTGACCAATGCGGGCTATACCATCACCGAGGCGGTCAACGGTGCCGAAGGTCTGGCAACCGCGCAGACCGCGCAGTTCGACCTGATCGTCACCGATCTGAACATGCCTGTCATGGACGGCCTGACGATGATCGAGGAGCTGCGCAAGCTGCCGAGCCAGGCGGGCGTGCCGATCATCTTCCTCACCACCGAGTCCGATGCCGATCTCAAGGCCCGCGCCAAGGCGGCCGGTGCCACCGGCTGGCTGACCAAGCCGTTCGATCCTGAAAACCTCGTGAAGATCGTCAAGAAAGTTCTCGGCAGATGAGCACGCTCGATCCGGTCGCAGTATTCCGCACGGAAGCCGCCGAATGCCTCGAGGCAATCGAGGCCGGGCTTCTCGATCTCACCCATCAGCTCGACGACAAGGGCCTCGTCGATGCCGTCTTCCGCGGCCTGCACACCCTCAAGGGTTCCGGCGCGATGTTCGGCTTCGAGGCGCTTGCAGCCTTCACGCATCACTGCGAGACGGCATTCGACCGCGTCCGCAAGGGCGAAGTTCCGGCAACCGCCGAACTGGTGGCGGCGGTACTGGCGGCGCAGGATCACATGCGCGCGCTCGTCGATCAGCCCGACGCCGACCACGGCGATACCGGGCAGAAACTGCTTGCCCAGCTGCAGGCCGCCGTCGGCGGTTCCGCAGCACCGAAGGAAGCGGCACCTGCTGTAGCGGCGCCCGCAGCCGTTGTTGCACCTGCTCCGCAGAAGAAGCTCAATCACTGGCGCATCCGCTTCAGCCTGCCGTCCAATGCGATGGCCAACGGCACCAACCCGCTCGGCCTGCTCGACGAGCTGCGCGAGCTCGGCGAATGCACGGTGCGCGCCAATACGGCCGGTATCCCGCCGCTTGGCGAATTCGTGGCGAACGAACTCTACATCTCCTGGGAAGTGACGCTGAAGAGCGAGCAGGACCGTTCGGCGATCGACGATGTTTTCATCTTCGTGATGGACGACATGGAGCTCGAGGTCGTCGATATCGATGACGCCGCCCCGGCGCCCGCGCCTGTCGCAGCCGAGCCGGTCAAGGCCGCCGAGCCCGCACCGGTCGCGGCGCCCGTTGCCGCACCGCAGGCTGCCGCCGCTCCGGCCTTCAAGCCGGTCGAGGCCGTTCCGGTCAAGCGCGATGCGCCGGCCGCTGCGGCCGTCGACAGCCGTCAGGCCAAGGCACAGGAGAACGTTCGTGTTCCCGCCGAGCGCCTCGACGAACTGATGGACCGCGTCGGCGAGCTCGTCATCGCCCAGTCCCGCCTCAGCCAGCTGGCAAGTTCAAGCTCGGATATCGCACTGCGCTCCGTCTCCGAAGAAATCGAGCGCCTGTCCGGCGAGCTTCGCGACACGATGATGGTGCTGCGCATGGTGCCGGTCGCCACGCTCTTCTCGCGCTTCCGCCGCCTCGTTCACGATCTTGCCCGCGAAACCGGCAAGTCGATCGAGCTGATCACCGAAGGCGAAAGCACCGAAGTCGACAAGACGGTCATCGAGCGCCTTGCCGATCCGCTCGTCCATCTTGTCCGCAACTCGATCGACCACGGCCTGGAAACCCCGGCCGACCGTCTTGCCGCCGGCAAGAGCGAAGCCGGTACCGTGACGCTGTCCGCCCGCCAGTCCGGTGGTGAAGTGATCATCTCGATCAAGGACGACGGCCGCGGCATCAACCGCGAACGGGTCCGCGCCAAGGCCGAATCCTCGGGCCTCATCGCTCCCGGCCAGCAGCTTTCCGATCAAGAACTGTTGCAGTTGATCTTCGCGCCGGGCTTTTCGACGGCTGCTACGATCACCAATCTCTCCGGCCGCGGCGTCGGCATGGATGTCGTCAAGAAGACGGTCGAGGCGCTGCGTGGCGCCATCGATATCGAGAGCCGTTCGGGCGAAGGTTCGGAAGTCTCGCTGCGCATCCCGCTGACGCTGGCGATCATCGACGGCCTTCTCGTTCGTGTCGGCTCCGGCCGCTACGTCATCCCGCTCTCGGCGGTCGAGGAATGCCTCGAACTGTCGCTGGAAGAGGATCTGCGTTCGCGCGGCCGCAGCTTCATCTCGCTGCGTGACAGCCTGGTGCCGTTCCTGCGCCTTCGCGATCTCTTCCGCACCGGGACCAAGCCCGACGTGCATCAGAAGGTCGTGGTCATCTCGACCGGCACGGAGCGCGTCGGCCTCGTCGTCGATCAGATCATCGGCGACCACCAGACGGTCATCAAGTCGATGTCGAAGCTGCACAACGACGTGGTCACCTTCTCCGGCGCCACCATTCTCGGCGACGGCAGCGTCGCACTCATTCTCGACGTCGGCCATCTCGTGGCCGCCGGTCAGCAACAGGAAGCGCAGATGAGGGTCGCAGGATGAGCGCCGTAGCCGAACGTGTAGACCAGCATTGGGCCTATGCCGAAGAAGTCGAGGTCCTGACCTTCGACATGAACGGCGAGACCTTCGCTCTCGAGGCCGTCATGGTTCAGGAAATCCTGGACCTGCTGCCGGAGACCGCCGTGCCCGGCGCGCAGTCCTATGTGGCGAGCGTCATCAATTTTCGCGGCAAGGTCATTCCGCTGGCGGACCTGCGCCTCGCCTTCGGCATGGAGGCGACGGAAGCGACGATCGACAGCCGCATCATCGTTATCGAAATCGACCTGCAGGGCGAGCGTACGCTCGTTGGCCTCAGGACGGACAAGGTGAATGAAGTCACCACGCTCGCAAAGACGGCGAGCGAACCACCGCCAAGTGTCGGCATGCGCTGGCGCGCCGACTACATCAATTGCCTCGTCAAGCGGGGAGGGGAGTTCATCATCATCCCCAATCTGCAGGCAATCTTCTCCGCCCGGCACGACAGCGCCGGCAACTCAAACTGAAACGCCGTTGATATCAGCTAGGGGGCTGGGACGATGCGACTGACAATTAAAGCCAAATTGGTGACAGCGTTCACCTTCATCATATTAATGCTCGTGGGCACGGCCGGTTACGGCATCATGAGCCTGGGTTCGCTCAACGACACGCTCGGCAACCTGCTCGCAGGCCCGGCCGCGCGTCTCGATCTTGCGCAGCAGATCAATATCGCGCAGCTCGAAGCGATCCGTCAGCAGAAGAACCTGCTCACGGCCCGCACGCCTGACGATATCGCGTCCTCGATTCAGAAGGGCGATCAGGCCCGCAAGGACTTCACCGACGCGTTCAACGGCGTCGTCGCGATCGCCAGCGAAGAAGGCAAGCCGCGCTGGGCGCAGATTGCCGAGTTCTCGAAGGCATTCAACCAGTCCGACGACCAGATCCGCGACCTCATGAAGGCCGGCAACCTGGACGCTGCCAACAATATCTCGATCACCACGGCCCGCGACTCCGCCAACAAGATCGATGCGGCTCTTGACGATATTCTGGCGCTTGAAAAGCAGCGCATGCAGGATGCCGACGACAGCGCTGACCAGCAGTATGCCTCGACCCGCACGGTCATGATCGGCGTTGCCGGTGCTGCGCTGGTTCTGGCCGCTATTGTCGCCTTCTGGATCGCCAACACGATCTCCAAGGGGCTCGCCCGCGCCAACACCGTCGTTCGCGAAGTCTCCGAAGGTGACCTGACGAAGACCGCCGAAATCACCAACCGCGACGAAATCGGCGAATTGCTCGGCAACGTCAACGTGATGATCGAGCGTCTGCGCGGCGTCGTTGCCGATGCTCTCTCGGCCGCTGACAACGTCTCCTCGGGCAGCCAGGAACTCTCGGCTTCCTCCGAGCAGGTTTCGCAGGGCGCGACCGAGCAGGCAGCATCTGCCGAAGAAGCATCCGCCTCGATGGAAGAGATGGCTGCCAACATCAAGCAGAACGCCGATAACGCCGCCCAGACGGAAAAGATCGCCCGCCAGTCGGCAAAGGATGCCGAGGCTTCCGGCGATGCCGTCAACCGCGCTGTCGATGCGATGCGCACGATCGCCGAGAAGATCGGCATCGTTCAGGAAATCGCCCGCCAGACGGACCTGCTCGCTCTGAACGCCGCCGTCGAAGCGGCCCGTGCAGGCGAACATGGCAAGGGCTTTGCGGTCGTTGCTTCGGAAGTCCGCAAACTGGCCGAACGCAGCCAGTCTGCCGCTGCCGAGATCAGCTCGATGTCGAGCGATACGGTCAAGGCTGCCCGCGACGCCGGCGAAATGCTGGGACGCCTGGTTCCGGATATCCGCAAGACCGCCGAACTCGTCTCCGAGATCAGTGCTGCTTGCCGCGAACAGGATATCGGCGCCTCGCAGATCAACGAAGCGATCCAGCAACTCGACAAGGTGACCCAGCAGAACGCCGGTGCATCGGAAGAAATGTCGGCGACGTCGGAAGAGCTTGCTGCACAGGCAGAAGAGCTGCAGGCCTCGATCGCCTTCTTCAAGGTCGATACCGCAGGTGCGGCCCGTTCCAGCGCGCAGCGCACGCCGGTCAAGGCCGTGACCAAGGTCGTCAAGGCTTCGGCTCCGGTTCGCAAGCCCGCCAGCGATCACTCGCACTTCAGCCATAGCAGCCAGTCGGTGTCGGCCCAGCAGGCCCGTGCCAAGGGCTTCGCACTCGACATGTCGATGGGCGGCCCGGACTCGCACGACGACGACTTCCGCGAAAGCGCCTGATCGATAGATGAACAAGTGCCGCGGGCTGAGAAGTCCGCGGCATGAAATGCCCGGCGTGTGTATGCGCCGGTGTCGATCGGCCCAGGCCACCGCAGGATGCGGACCGGCTTGAAGGCTCTCCGAGGGAGAAGCATCCGTGGCTGGCGCTCAGCGGTTTGCTGCCGATCGTGAAAAGGCCGGTACAAAACGGTGCCGGTGACGCGACGATGATTTTGGAACCAGCAAGACATTTCGAACGACTGCCGTCTGGGCGGCGCGGAAAGCCGCGCGTTCAGCCGGATCAACCAGAACATCTCTAGCGAGGAATGCCCCCATGACTACCGGCCGCAAAAAGGGAATCTTCCGTTCCATCGGCGCCAAAATTCTTGCAATCCAGATCTCGTCCAGCATCGCTATCGCCAGCGTCATCGGCGGCGGCGCATATTACGGCATGAACGCCATGACGGAATCGATGAAGTCGATCTATGACGACCGCGTCGTTCCGCTGCAGCAGCTCAAGCTGGTGTCGGACGCCTATGCCGTCAGCATCGTCGATACGACGCACAAGCTGCATGCCGAAAAGCTCGACTGGCAGCAGGCCGCCTCCAATATCGAAGGCGCCAAGCATGTCATCTCCGATCAGTGGTCGGCCTATCTCGCCACCCAGCTGACGCCAGAAGAAAGCGTGATCGCCGAGAAGGTGAAGTCCGACATGGCGCGCTCCGACGTCAAGGTCGCCGAGCTTCAGGACATTCTCCAGACGCGCGACACCGCCAAGCTCGATACATTCGCCAAGAACGACCTCTATCCTGCGATCGACCCGACGACCGACGGCATCAGCAAGCTGACCGAATATCAGCTGAAGGCCGCCAAGGATCTGCGCGAGCAGGGCATTGCTCTCTTCCACTCGCTGATACAGATGACCGTGACGATGGGTCTGCTGATTACGCTCGCCGCGATCGGTGTCGTGATTTTCGTGACCCGCGCCATCAAGCGGAACCTTTCGGCAGCCACCGATCTCGCAAGTGCCGTCGCACGCGGCGATGTCTCGGCAACCGCGACCGTCAATTCCAACGATGAAGTCCGCGACCTCGTCGATGCCCTGAACACCATGACGGCCAATCTTCGCGATACGGCAAGCATTGCCGACAAGATCGCCAATGGCGATCTCACCGTCACACCGAAGCCGCTGTCCGACAAGGACGTGCTTGGACTGTCGCTGGAAAGCATGGTCGAGCGTCTGCGCGGCGTCGTTGCCGATGCTCTCTCGGCCGCCGACAACGTTTCCTCCGGCAGCCAGGAACTCTCGGCCAGCGCCGAGCAGGTTTCGCAGGGCGCGACCGAGCAGGCAGCATCGGCCGAAGAAGCGTCTGCTTCGATGGAAGAGATGGCCGCCAACATCAAGCAGAACGCCGATAACGCCGCCCAGACGGAAAAGATCGCCCGTCAGTCCGCCAAGGATGCTGAAACGAGCGGCGAGGCCGTGGCACGCGCTGTCGAGGCTATGCGCACCATTGCGCAGAAGATCGGCATCGTTCAGGAAATCGCCCGTCAGACCGACCTTCTCGCTCTGAACGCCGCCGTCGAAGCCGCCCGTGCCGGCGAACATGGCAAGGGCTTCGCGGTCGTCGCATCGGAAGTCCGCAAGCTTGCCGAACGCAGCCAGTCTGCTGCCGCCGAGATCAGCTCGATGTCGACCGACACAGTCAAGGCAGCGCAGGATGCCGGCGACATGCTCGGCCGCCTGGTGCCGGATATCCGCAAGACCGCAGAGCTCGTTTCCGAGATCAGCGCCGCCTGCCGCGAGCAGGATATCGGTGCGGCCCAGATCAACGAAGCGATCCAGCAGCTCGACAAGGTGACCCAGCAGAATTCCGGCGCATCGGAAGAGATGTCGGCAACCTCGGAAGAGCTCGCCACCCAGGCCGAGGAACTGCAGGCCTCGATCGCCTTCTTCAAGGTCGAAACCTCGGGCCATGCCCGCACGACAGCTGCCCGGATGAGCGCCCGCCCCGCCGCTTCACCGCGCAAGCCCGTCAAGGCGGTTGCGGCAGCCAACAGCGTCGCCAGCCAGCAGGCCCGTGCGAAAGGTTTTGCCCTGGACATGTCAATGGGTGGTCCCGACGACGGTGACGCCGAATTCAAGGAAAGCGCATAATCATGGCCTCGACATCCCTGGAAGCTCAATTCGTGACCTTCAGCCTCGGCGATGAAATCTTCGCCGTTCCGGTGGAGGTGGTGCGGGAAATTCTGGACTATGCGGAAGCTTTCAAGATTCCGAACGGTCCCGACTATCTGCTCGGCCTTCGCGACGTGCGCGGCCAGGGTGTTCCGACCATCGATCTGCGCCTGAAACTCGGCATGTCGAAGACCGTGCCCACGCCGCATACGCGTGTGCTCGTTCTCGACATACCGATGGAAAGCCGGGTGCTGACGCTCGGCCTCGTCGCCGACCGGGTCTTCGAGGTGACGCCCTTCCGGCAGGACCAGATCGAGGCGGCGCCGGATATCGGCACCCGCTGGCGTTCCGATTACATCGCTGGCGTCGTGCGCCGTGAAAACGGCTTCGTCGTCATCGTCGACCTGGCGCGGCTGCTGTCGCGCGAGGACGCTTCGGCATTGCAATCGGCAGCTTAGGCTGCCGACTTTTGGGGGTTTTGAGTTATGAGTATGGCAGCAGTGGAAGCCCAGTTGCCGGGCGACCGGATCAGCAAGCGCAATTTCGACAAGCTTTCCCGGTTCATCTACGACTACAGCGGCATCAAGATGCCGCCGTCGAAGCTGACGATGCTGGAGGGCCGGCTGCGCCGCCGCCTTCGCGCCACCAACCATTCGACATTCGACGACTATTGCGATTTCCTGTTCGATGAAGGCGGCCTGGATCAGGAGACGGTCTATCTGATCGATGTCGTCACCACCAACAAGACGGACTTCTTCCGCGAAGCCAAGCATTTCGAATATATGCAGATGACGGCGCTGCCGGCGCTGGTTTCGAGCGGCGTGCGCAAGATCCGCACCTGGAGCTCGGCCTGCTCGACGGGCGCCGAGCCCTATACGATGGCGATGGTGCTTTCCGAATTCGTCGAGGAGAATGCCGGTCTTTCCTACAGCGTGCTGGCGACCGACCTCAGCACCGATGTGCTGCAGACGGCGCGCCGCGGCATCTATGCGCAGGATCTGGTGCAGCCGGTGCCTTACGATCTGCAGCGCAAATATGTGATGACCGCCAAGCAGGCCGGGCGCCGCGAAGTGCGCATCTCGCCGAAGCTGCGCAGCAAGATCGGCTTTGCGCGCATGAACCTGATGGACGACAAATATCCGGTCGGCGAGCCGATGCAGATCATCTTCTGCCGCAATGTGCTGATCTATTTCGACAAGCCGACGCAGCAATCCGTGCTGACGCGGCTCTGCGACTGCCTTGCCGATGGCGGCTACATGTTCATCGGCCACTCGGAATCGATCACCGGATTCGACCTGCCGCTGAAGCAGGTTTCCAACACGGTGTTCCAGAAGAAGTAGAGCAGGAAAGAGATGGGAAAGAAGGTTCGCGTTCTCGTCATCGATGACTCCGCCAGCGTTCGTCAGACGCTGGTGCGCATTCTCGAGGAAGATCCCGATATTGAAGTCATGGGGGTGGCGACAGATCCCTTCATGGCCGCCCGCAAGCTGCAGGAAGACGTTCCAGATGTCATCACGCTGGATGTCGAGATGCCACGCATGGATGGCATCACCTTCCTGCGCAAGCTGATGTCGCAGCATCCGATCCCGGTCGTCATGTGCTCGTCGCTGACGGAAGCAGGTTCCGAAACGCTGATCCAGGCGCTGGAAGCCGGTGCCGTGGATATCATTCTCAAGCAGAAGATCGGTGCGGCCGACAGTCTGGCCGATGACGCGATCCGCATTCGCGAGGTGGTGAAGGGTGCGGCTCATGCGCGCCTTCCCTCCGCTCGCCGTGTGGCGGGTGCGGCGCGTTCAGCCTCGGCCGACGGTCCGGCCAAGAAGCTGACGGCTGACGCAATGCTGCCGCCGCCGACGGGCCGCGCCATGGCGAAGACCACCGAGATGGTCGTCTGCGTCGGCGCCTCAACGGGCGGAACGGAAGCATTGCGCGAATTTCTGGAAGGATTGCCTGCGAATGCGCCGGGTATGGTCATTGTTCAGCACATGCCGGAGAAGTTCACCGCCGCCTTCGCCAAGCGCCTCAACGGTCTCTGCGAAGTCGAGGTCAAGGAAGCGGCGGATGGCGACGCTGTTCTGCGCGGCCACGTGCTGATCGCGCCGGGCGACCGCCACATGCTGCTGGAGCGCCAGGGGGCTCGCTACTATGTCTCGGTGAAGACAGGGCCTCTGGTTTCCCGCCACCGCCCTTCTGTCGACGTGCTCTTCCGCTCGGCGGCGCGAGCTGCCGGCTCGAACGCGATGGGCATCATCATGACCGGGATGGGCGACGATGGCGCCCGCGGCATGCTCGAGATGCACCAGGCCGGCGCCTATACGGTGGCACAGGACGAAGCGAGCTGCGTCGTCTTCGGCATGCCGAAGGAAGCGATCGCCAAGGGCGGCGTCAGCCGCATCCTGCCGCTCGACCAGATCGCCCGCGAAGTGCTTCTGACACAGCAGAAATTCTAGGAAAACCGGCGGCCTTGGCCGCCGGTTCTGTTTTCAGGCGAGATAACCGCCGTCGATCGTCAGGCTAGCGCCGGTGACGAAGGATGCCTCGGGGCTGGCGAGATAGGCGGCGAGGCTTGCAATCTCGCGGTCCTCGCCGAGACGGCCGAGCGCCATCAGCCCTTGCAGCATCTCATGCGAACCCGGATCCGAGTTCATGTCCGTCGCCGTCGGGCCGGGCTGGATGGCGTTGACGGTGATGCCGCGTGGACCGAGATCGCGGGCAAGGCCGCGGGTCATGGCGGCGACAGCGCCTTTCGTCATGCTGTAGACCGATGCACCGGGAAAGCCGCTGCGCTCGGCAGTGACGCTGCCGACGGTGATGATCCGGCCGCCACTCTGCATGTGCCGTGCAGCCGCCTGCGTCCCGGCAAAGACCGCTTTGACGTTTATGGCGAACATGCGATCGAAATCGTCGAGCGAAAAGGTGTCGATCGGGCTGCGCATCAGGATCCCGGCATTGTTGACCAGAATATCGAGCCCGCCGAAGTGCCGGGCGGCCTGATCGATTGCCGCCTGCAGTGCGGCCGCATCGGCGCTATCGGCCTGGATGGCGATTGCCTTGCCGCCCTCGGCCTCGATCCGGGCCGTTAGAGCCTCGGCCTTTTCCTTCGAACTTGCATAGGTGAAGGCCACCGCCGCGCCGTCCCCGGCAAGACGGCGGACGATTGCAGCGCCGATGCCGCGGGAGCCGCCGGTCACCATTGCGGTCTTTCCATCAAGAGGTTTCGTCATTTCACGTCTCCTTATTTGGACTATTTAGTCTAGAATTGGATATGCAAAGGCGCGCTCGGCCAACCCTCTTGTTAGCGAAGGCTGCGGATGGCGAGGCGGGCGATTGTTCTGAGGATGTCCGGTGTGGCGCCGTTGCGGGCGCTGACCTTCATGCCGGATAGCGTTGCGCCAAGAAATTGTACGGCGGCATCCGGATCGATCTCGGCGCTGATCTCGCCGCTTGCCAGGCCGTCTTCGATCAGCCTGGTGATTGCCCGGCCGAGAGTGGCCGAAGCGCTGTCTGTCAGCGTCGAGACGTCATTGTCGGTCCTGCCGAACTCGCAGACGGCGCTGACGCCCATGCAGCCGAGCGATGCCTCGGCAGTGGGACGCGAGGCGAAGGCGACGAGGGCGGCTTCCAATGCGTCGAGCGCAGAGCCGTTCCCCTTCATATCATCAACGATGCGCGAGACGCTGTCGGTGTTGTAGCGCTTCAGCGCCTCCAGATAGAGGCTGCGTTTGTCGCCGAAGGTATCGTACATGCTTTGCCGGCTGATCTTCATCGCCGTTAGCAGCGCATCGGTCGAGCTCCCCTCATAGCCATACTGGGAGAAGATGCCGATAGCGGCGCCGAGAGCCTTGTCCCGGTCGAATTCCTTGTGACGTGCCATGACCCTCAGATAGGGTTTCTGGACTGATTTGTCCAGAATAATTTTAACCTCTCCGGCGTTGGCTGGCGCCGCTCAGCGCCTCTCCCCTTGAAATTTCCGTGATTTTGTGGTCTTGAGGCCGCCAATCTTATAAAGCGCTGCCTTTTCCGGCGATCAGGGACCTTTCCCGCCCTGACAGCGACCCCGTACCAGTTCCAAGGAAATTGCCAACATGGCCCGTTCTGCTCTTCTCAATGTCATGGTTCAGGCTGCCATCAAGGCAGGCAAGTCGCTGGGGCGTGATTTCGGGGAAGTTCAGAACCTGCAGGTTTCGGTCAAGGGACCGGGTGACTTCGTTTCCAACGCCGATCGCAAGGCCGAGAAGATCGTCAAGGACGAACTTCTGAAGGCCCGCCCGACCTACGGCTTCCTCGGCGAGGAAAGCGAGGAGATCAAGGGCACCGACGGCGCGCATCGCTGGATCGTCGATCCGCTCGATGGCACGACCAACTTCCTGCACGGCATTCCGATGTTTGCCGTTTCGATCGCTCTTGAGCGCAACGGCGAAATCGTCGCCGGCGTGGTCTTCAATCCGGCGACCGACGAACTCTACACCGCCGAGCGTGGCGGTGGCGCATTCCTCAACGATCGCCGCCTGCGCGTCGGCGCCCGCCGCGTCTTGTCGGATGCCGTCGTTGCCTGTGGCGTGCCGCATCTCGGCCGCGGCAATCACGGCAAGTTCCTCGTCGAGTTGCGCCATGTGATGGGCGAAGTTGCCGGCGTGCGCCGCATGGGCTCGGCCTCGCTCGATCTCGCCTACGTCGCTGCCGGCCGTTTCGACGGCTTCTGGGAAAACGGTCTCTCGGCCTGGGATATCGCTGCCGGCATCCTGCTGATCCGCGAAGCAGGCGGCTACGCAACCGATTGGGATGGTGGAGCAAACGTCGTTGAAGGTGGCGCAGTGGTCGCCGGCAACGAGTACATCCACAAAGCGCTTATGGAAGTCATCAAGCGCCCTATCCCTTCGAAGTAGGACCTCATCAAAACCGACTGTTGTAAACACACGGTTTTCTGTCCCGGCATACTTCAATTCGGCACAATGTTGCTCTAGTCTCCCGATGCTAGCAATCCGGAGGCTGCGAGACCATGGAAAATGTGAATGCGGCGGAGTTCGGCTCGACCGAAAAACCGAGCAGTACCTATACGTACAAACTCTCCAGCCCGATGTCCTTCCTCTGGACGATGCTCCTGTTCCTGGTGATCGTCGGCTTCATCGCCGCGATCCTTTTCAGGCAGACGCAGACGGCCTTCATGCACAATCCCGGCCTCAACGGGCTGATCCTCGGCGTTCTCGCCGTCGGCATCATTCTGGTTTTCAATCATGTTCTGGCGCTGCGCCCGGAAGTGCGCTGGTTCAATTCGTTCCGCGCCGCAGGCAGCGCCGACAAGGTGAACCGCAATCCGCGGCTGCTGGCGCCGATGCGGGCGCTGATCGGTAACCGCAAATCGACGGCGACGCTGTCGACGACGGCGCTGCGCTCGATCCTCGATTCGATCGCCACGCGCCTTGATGAATCCCGCGACACCTCGCGCTATCTCATCGGCCTGCTCGTCTTCCTCGGTCTGCTCGGCACCTTCTGGGGCCTGATCGGCACGATCGGCTCGATCAGCAACGTCATCCAGTCGCTCGATGCCGGTTCGAACGGTTCCGGCGATGTTCTCGCCACCCTGAAGGAAGGCCTGTCGACTCCGCTGTCGGGCATGGGCCAGGCCTTCTCGTCCTCGTTGCTCGGCCTTTCCGGCTCGCTGATCCTCGGCTTCCTCGACCTGCAGGCCGGCCGCGCGCAGAACCGCTTCTATATGGAGCTGGAAAACGCACTGTCCTCGGTCACAGACGTCGGCTCCGATATTCCCGTTGCCGCCGCGCTCGATGCGCCTGCCGGATCGTCCGAAGATGTCCGTGCGCTTTCCGATTATCTGAAGAAGGTTTCGGAAGAAGGGGGCGCGGGCAACCAGCGCTCGGTCGCCGCGATGGCGAGCCTCGCCGAAGGCATTCAGGGCCTCGTCAAGAACATGCGCAACGAGCAGCAGATGCTGCGCGACTGGATAGAGGCGCAGCAGGACGAGGCGAAGGCAATGCGCCGCACGCTCGACAGGCTTGCCGAGCGCATCGGCGGCCAGGAGCGCACCAGCTACCGCAGCAGCCAGACCGAAAAGAGCGAGGGCAAATAAGCCATGGCTCTTGCCAAGAACCGCCGCCGCGAGCGTACGGTCGACTATTGGCCGGGTTTCGTCGACGCGCTGTCGACGCTGCTGATCGCCATCATGTTCCTGCTGACGGTGTTCGTCGTCGGCCAGTTCATTCTCAGCCGCGAGATTTCCGGCCGTGACGAGGTGCTGAACCGCCTCAACAGCCAGATCAACGAGCTGACGCAGCTTCTGGCGCCTGGAGAAGGGCAGCAAGCAGGATCTCGAAGATTCCGTTGCCAATCTGCAGGCTTCGCTTGCTGGAGCCGAGAGTGAGCGCTCGCGGCTGCAGGCGCTGCTTGATGCCGGTTCCGGCGGGCAGGACGCCGCGCAGCAGAAGATCGGCGGCCTGACCAAGGAGCTCGACGAGCAGAAGCAGGTCAGCGAGCGGGCGATGAGCCAGGTCGAGCTGCTCAATCAGCAGATTTCGGCACTGCGCAGCCAGATCGCCGCCGTCGAAGCGGCCCTGCAGGCATCCGAGCAGAAGGACCAGACCTCGCAGACGAAGATCGCTGATCTCGGCCGCCGCCTGAACGTCGCGCTGGCGCAGCGCGTGCAGGAACTCAACCGCTATCGCTCCGACTTCTTCGGCCGCCTGCGCGAAATCCTCTCCGACCGCGAAAACATTCGCATCGTTGGCGACCGTTTCGTGTTCCAGTCGGAAGTGTTGTTCCCGTCGGGCAGCTCGGATCTCAATCCTGACGGCACCGCGGAGATGGGCAAGCTTGCTGCGGCCCTTCTCGACCTCGCCAAGGAAATTCCGCCGGAGATCAACTGGGTGCTGCGCGTCGATGGCCACACGGATAATGTCGCGCTCTCCGGCAGCGGCCGCTACCGCGACAACTGGGAGCTCTCCTCGGCGCGCGCGATCTCCGTCGTCAAATACCTGATCTCGCAGGGTGTTCCTGCCGACCGCCTGGTGGCCGCCGGCTTCGGCGAGTTCCAGCCGATCGCGCCGGGCGATACGCCGGAAGCCCGGGCGACGAACCGCCGTATCGAGCTCAAGCTCACCGAGAAATAAGTGTGGGGTGGCGTTTCGCCGCCCTGCCATCGCCCCAAATTTCAGAGAGTGAAATCCAGCAGTTGCGGCTGACGCTGCCACTGCATAACCTTGGATTCGTGAATGCGGGGGAGGCGTTCGGGATGGAATGTGATGTGCTCGTCATCGGCGCAGGCCTGGCGGGATTGGTGGCGGCGGCCGAGGCTGCCGATCGTGGACACAAGGTCTGCATCGTCGATCAGGAAGGGGAGCAGAGCCTTGGGGGGCAGGCTTTCTGGTCTCTGGGCGGGCTGTTCTTCGTCAACAGTCCCGAGCAGCGTCGGCTGGGCATCCGCGACAATATCGATCTGGCGCGGCAGGACTGGTCTGGATCTGCGGGTTTCGACCGGCCGGAGGATTACTGGCCGCGGCTTTGGGCCGAAGCCTATCTCGAATTTGCCGCGGGCGAGAAGCGGTCCTGGCTGCATCAGCAGGGCATGCGCTGGTTTCCCGTTGTCGGCTGGGCCGAACGCGGCGGCGGCATGGCGCATGGTCACGGCAATTCGGTGCCGCGCTTTCACCTGACCTGGGGAACGGGACCGGCGGTTCTGGAGCCGTTCATTCGCCGTGTGCGCGCGGCAGGGGAAGAAGGAAAGATCACCTTCGCCTTCCGCCATCGCGTCGACGACCTGATCGTCGAGAACGGCACTGTCGTCGGGGCCTTCGGCACCGTGCTGGTGCCCGACAATGCCCCGCGCGGCAAGCCGACAGCGCGGATGATCTCCGGCACCTTCCAGATCCGGGCCGGTGCGATCATCGTCACCTCCGGCGGTATCGGCGGCAATCACGATCTCGTCCGGCGCAACTGGCCGCAGCAGCGGCTCGGACCTCCACCGGCTTCGATGGTCGCGGGCGTGCCCGCGCATGTCGATGGCCGCATGCTGGAGATCGGCGAGCGGGCGGGCGCCCGCGTCATCAATGGCGATCGCATGTGGCACTACACAGAGGGCTTGAAGAACTGGGATCCCGTCTGGGCGAACCACGGCATCCGCATCCTGCCCGGGCCGTCGTCCTTCTGGTGCGATGCGCGCGGCAACCGGTTTGCCGCCCCTGCCATGCCGGGCTTCGATACGTTGGGGACGCTGAAGGCGATCAGACAGACTGGCTACGACTACAGCTGGTTCATCCTCACTAAGGCGATCATCAAGAAAGAATTCGCGCTTTCCGGCTCCGAGCAGAACCCGGATCTGACAGGCAAGGATATCAAGCTGCTGTTGCAGCGCCTCGGCAGCGAGCCGCCGGGGCCGGTGAAGGCCTTCATGGACAAAGGCGAGGATTTCATCGTCCGCAACACGCTGGAGCAGCTGGTCGATGGCATGAATGCGCTGACGGGCGAGGGGCTGCTCGACGTGTCGCATATCCGCCATCAGATCGAGGCGCGCGACCGCGAGATAGAAAACAGCTTCTCCAAGGACGCGCAGGTGACGGCGATCCGCGGCGCCCGCAGCTACATCGGCGACAAGCTGCTTAGAACCGCGCGGCCGCACAGGTTGCTCGATCCTGCCAAGGGTCCGCTGATTGCTGTCAAGCTGCACATCCTGACGCGCAAGTCGCTCGGCGGGCTGGAAACGGATTTGTCGGCCCGGGTTATCGGTCCTGATGGAAATGCGGTGCCTGGTCTCTATGCAGCGGGCGAGGTCGCGGGTTTCGGCGGCGGCGGCATGCATGGCTACAACGCGCTGGAAGGGACCTTCCTCGGCGGTTGTATTTTTTCCGGCCGCGTGGCCGGGCGAGCGGTATGAGAAAAGGCGGCAACCTTATCGGGTGCCGCCTTTGTCAGGATCAAGCCGTGGGCTTGGTCTGATCGTCAACTGTTGCGCCGGGCGCATTCTTCTTGATGGATTCAATGGCGCTCAGCGCGGATGCCTTGGCCTTGTAACCTTCCGAGCCGAACATCTGCTCGCCGTTTGACGCCTTGAAGCGGAAACGGAATTCGCCGGCCTTGTCTTTGTACACTTCAAACTTATACATCGAATGTCTCCCAAAATCAGGAAGTTGCCCCGGTAACAGCCGATAATCTAGAGCAAAAGTTGAGACTATTCCATCTGGATATTTGCGCCTTTTACGATTGGCTCCCACTTCGCCAATTCGGCCTTCACATGGGCGCCAAGCTCGTCCGGCGTCGAGCCGACGATGGTGGCGCTGAACTCCTTCATGCGGCCTGCGACGGCCGGATCCTTCAGCGCCTTGTTGGCTGACTCGTTCAGCCTGGCGACGACATCTGCGGGCGTATTGGCCGGGGCGAAAAGCGCGTTCCAGGTATAGGTCTCGTAGCCGGGAACGCCGGATTCTGCGACCGTCGGAATGTCAGGGAAAGAGGGCGCGCGCTGGGCCGTCGTGACCGCCAGCGCGCGAAGCTTGCCGCTCTTGATATGGCCGGACGAGGAGGGGAGGTTGTCGAACATGATCGACACCTGGTTGCCGAGAAGATCGGTCAGCGCCGGTCCTGCCCCCTTGTAGGGAATATGCTGCATCTTGGTGCCGGCCATTGAATTAAAGAGCTCGCCGGAGAGATGCAGCGGCGTGCCGTTACCCGAAGAGGCGTAGCTCCACTTGTCCGGCTCGGCCTTTAAAAGCGCGATCAGTTCCTGCACGTTCTTGGCGGGCAGCTCCGGATTGACGACCAGCACGTTCGGCACGATGACGAGAAGCGAGACCGGCGAGAAATCCTTCTGCGGGTCGTAGGGCGTCGATTTCAGGATCAGCGGGTTCAGCGCGTGGGTGGCGACGGTGCCCATCAGGATGGTGTAGCCATCCGGTTCGGCGCGGGCGACATTATCGGCGCCGAGATTACCGCCGGCGCCGGCAACGTTCTGGACGATGACCTGCTGGCCGAGATCGGCAGACATCTTTTCGGCGATGATGCGGGCCACTACGTCGGTCGATCCGCCGGCCGCGAAAGGCACGACCATCGTGATCGTGCGATCCGGAAAGCCTTCCGCCATCGCCGTGCCGGCGCTGAGCGTGGCAAACAGCCCAAGGCCGAGCGCCAGGCTTGCCCGGCGGGTGAAATTGAAAAGCGCCATTCGATTCTCCTCCCAGAATTCAACAGCTATGCACCCGGCTGCGTCTGACCGGGCAGGAGGAGGTTAGGGCAGCGGGCTTTAAAGGCAACCACGGATGGTGCCGAAGCGAATTCGACTTTAGTCGCCTTGGAATAGGGGATTGATATTACATTTGCTCCTCCGATAACCATCTAGGGATAAAGCAAGTCTTCTGCCGCTCGCCCCGCGGGTGGCCCTCATGAGGTTTTGATATGCATCCGTCCCCCGATGCTCTTTCCATCTCCACTGCTGCCGAAGACGGCGCCTGGCCGCTGCGCCGCCGCCGTATCCTCGACTGGCTCGTCAACGAAACCCGCAGCGAACGCTTCATCGATAATATCTTCGTCGAGATGAACGAGCGGCTGATCGAGGCGGGCGTGCCGCTCGGCCGCGCCAGCCTGCACTTCCGTACGCTGCATCCGCAATGGATGGGTGCGCGGGTTCTCTGGCGGCCGGGCATGAAGGACGCAAAAATCACCACCTTCGGCTATGGTGTCGAAAACACGCCGCAGTTTCTCAGCAGCCCGATGAACGAGATCTTCAGCGGCGCTTCGGAAGTGCGTCAGGACCTCGAAGGCGAGATCCGCAGCGACTATGCGCTCTACGAGGAACTGCGCGGCGAGGGGCTGACAGATTACATCGCCTGGCCGTTGGAGCACACGCTCGGCAAGCGGCATGTGGTGACCTTCTCCAGCAATGTAGCCGGTGGCTTCACCGCCGATCAGATCGCTTTCCTGCGCGATCTTCTTCCGGCGCTGACGCTGGTCAGCGAAATCCGGGTGAAGAATATCCTGGCGCGCACGCTGCTGCAGACCTATGTCGGCCCGCATGCGAGCGAGCAGATCCTGGCGGGCGCCACCACCCGCGGCAGCGGCAGCACTGTCGGCGCCGCGATCCTGATCTGCGATCTGCGAGACTTCACGACGATCTCGGACATGTGGCCGCGCGACGACGTGATCGAGCTGCTCAACGCCTATTTCGACGCGATGTCGGAGCCGATCGAGCGGCATGGCGGCGAGATCCTGAAATTCATGGGCGACGGGCTGCTCGCGATCTTCCCGCTCAGCAATCCCGATGCCTGCCGCAATTTGCTGACGTCGCTGAAGGAAGCCCGCAAGGCGATCAACGACCTCAACACGTTTAACGCCGAACGCGGCGTCGTCGAGCTCCGCTACGGCGTCGGCGTCCATGTCGGCGATGTGATGTACGGCAATATCGGCTCGCGCAAACGCCTCGACTTCACCGTCATCGGCCCGGCCGTCAACGTCGCCTCGCGGCTGGAAACCCTGACCAAGGACGTCGGCCAGCCGGTGCTGATCTCGAAAGCCTTCGTCGACATGGCCAAATGCGGCGCCGAACTGAAACCCGTCGGCACCTTCCCGCTGCGCGGTCTCGGCGAGCCAGTGGATGTCTTCACGTTTCCGGAGGGGTGAGGCTTACTTCACCGCCGCCAGAAACTCTTCAGCCCCTGCATCGAATTGCAGCTTGGCAAGCTTGGCGTAGATGCCGCCGTGGCGGATGAGGGTTTGGTGGGTGCCTTCCTCGACGACGCGGCCCTGGTCCATGACGAGGATGCGGTCGGCCTTGAGGACGGTTGCGAGGCGGTGGGCGATGACCAGCGTCGTGCGGCCCTGCATCAGGCCGTCGAGAGCCTTCTGGACCAGCGTTTCGCTTTCGGCATCGAGAGCCGATGTCGCTTCGTCGAGGAGCAGGATCGGGGCATTCTTCAGGATGGCGCGGGCAATGGCGATGCGCTGGCGCTGGCCGCCTGAAAGCGTGATGCCGCGTTCGCCGACCTCGGTATCGTAACCATTCGAAAGACGGGCGATGAACTCGTCGGCCTGCGCGGCGATTGCGGCGGCGCGCACCTCTTCGCGGCTGGCGCCGGGGCGGCCGAAGGCGATGTTGTCGTGGATCGAGGCGGCAAAGATCGTCACGTCTTGCGGCACGATCGCCATGCGCTCGCGCAGATCGTCAGGCGAGACGCTGCGGGCATCGAGACCATCGACGCTGATGCCGCCGAGTTGCGGATCGTAGAAGCGCAGCAGCAGCGAGAAGACCGTGCTCTTGCCGGCGCCTGACGGACCGACGATCGCTACGGTTTCACCGGGCACGACATTGAAGGTCAGGCCGTGCAGGGCGGACTTGTCCGGCCGCGAGGGATAGGCGAAATGGACATCGGTAAATTCGACCCTGCCACGGGCGGGCTTCGGCAGCGTTTCGGGCTTGGCCGGGGCTGAGATAGGGGAGACTTCGTCCAGCAGCTCGGTCAGCCGGTCGGCGGCGCCGGCGGCCTGCGAGAGCTCGCCCCAGACTTCCGAGAGCGCGCCGAGCGAGCCGGCGGCAATCACCGAATAGAGCAGGAACTGGCCGAGCGTGCCGGCAGACAGCGTGCCAGTCAGAACGTTATGGGCGCCGACCCAGAGAACGGCCACGACGCTGCCGAAGATCAGGGTGATGGCGATACCGGTCAGGAGCGCCCGCGAACGGATGGCGGAACGCGCGGCCTGATAGGCGGATTCGACGGCGGAAGCATAACGGCCGGAAGCGGCATCCTCGCCGTTGAAGGCCTGTACGGTGCGGGTGGCGGCAATCGTCTCGTTGGCGAAGGCGGAGGGCTTGCGCCAGCGTGTCCTGCGCGGCGCGCGAGCGTTTGCGCACCGAGCGGCCGAAGGCGACGAGCGGGAAGACGATCAGCGGAATGGCGCCGAGCGCCAGGCTTGCGAGCTTCGGCGATGTCACGACCATCATGCCCATGGCGCCGAAACAGAGGATCAGGTTGCGCAGCGCCACCGAGGCGGTCGCGCCGACGGCGGACTTGATCTGCGTCGTATCGGCCGTCAGCCGCGAGACGATCTCGCCGGACTGGTTGACGTCGAAGAAGGAGGGGGAGAGGCGGGTGACATGCGCGAACACATCCTGGCGCAGATCCGAGACAATGCGCTCGCCGAGCGTGATGACGAAATAGTAGCGCAGCGCGCTGGCGATCGCGAGCACGACGGCCATGCCCATCAGCATGGCGAAGTAGCTGTTGATGAAGGTGCCGTCAGGCTGGGTGAAGCCGTGATCGATCATCCGGCGGACGGCGAGCGGCAGGGCAAGAGAGGTGACGGCGGCGCAGTGCGAGCGCGACGAGAGCTCCGGCGACCATGCCGCGATAGCGCATGATGTAAGGCGTCAACCGTCCGAGAGGCTTCAGCGACCGCGACTTCTTTTCCCCGCCCTGCACTGCGTCTGTCAAATCATCTCCAATCGCCTTCAAACCGTTGATCACCAGCTTGTTGGCACTTGTTATCCGGATGGCCTTCATGTATAGGCACCGCATCCGAATGGGAAGCCGTGGCCTTCGAGACTGCGGCTTCATTTATTCAATCGGTTCTCTTGCCGCAATGACATGCGTCAAATTGGACCCTGGCATCGCAGGAAGATTGTTATGAAGGCTGATATCCATCCCGACTACCACACCATCAAGGTTGTGATGACTGATGGCACCGAATACGAAACCCGCTCGACCTGGGGTTCGGAAGGCGCTGTCATGAACCTCGAAATCGACTCCAAGTCCCATCCGGCATGGACGGGCGGCAACCAGCAGCTCATGGACCGCGGTGGCCGCGTTTCCAAGTTCAACAAGCGCTTCGGTGGCCTCGGCCTCTAATCGCTTCTGCGGTACTACGGAATTTGAAAAGAGCCCGGTTTCGACCGGGCTTTTTTATTGTCCGGATACTGGATTCCGGCCGGAAATGAAAAGGCCGACTGTGCAGGGAACACAGCCGGCCGGTCTTTAAAGTATGGCAGTAGAAACTTAGTTGTTGCCGAACGCCGTCTGCAGCAGGCTGAGCTGTGCCTGGACGCTGTTCTGGTTGTCGTGCACGATCGGTGCTTCCGACGGACGGTAGATTTCGCGGTCGAGCAGGGCGATGCGGTTCTGCAGGCGCAGCGAGCGCTCGACGAGATCGCGGAAGGATTCCGGCAGATCGCCCCAGCCCGGAGCGTTGCGGTCGACGTTGAAGCCGTCGAGGCGAACCTTGTTCTTTTCAGCGAGAACCTGATCGCGGGACATCTCGCCGTTGTTGACGGCGCGCTGCAGGAGCAGCCAGGATGCCATTTGCATCAGGCGGGTGGTGAGGCGCATGGATTCTGCTGCGTAGAGGACGGATGCCATACGGGGCAGGACCTTCGAAGCGGCGCGGCCGTTACCATCGAGGTAGGCTGCGGTTTCTTCGACCAGCGACATGCCTTCTGCATAAAGCGTCTTGAACTGCGACGATGCTGCGGCGCGTCCTGCGAAGCTGATCGTATTCAAACCAAGTTCCGACATTCCAATGGTCCCTGTTGCACGCGTCTACATATGGTCAGGTAACGCCAGCCGGAAGTAAAAGTTTCAGCGGCGGGTCTTTATGTCTTTAAGATGGTATCATTACCCTAAATGCGCAAGGCGTTTCTTAAGAAAGGGTTAACTTCCACAGATTCGTGGTGAACGGCCGCGCAGGCAAAAAGAAGAGCCGCAAAAGCGGCTCTCAAGATAAAACAGGGAGAAAAATCAGACCAATTCACCGCATGGAAAACTGTCTGAGATCCAGACGAAATCTGGATGCGTTAAGTAATAGCTCGTAAAGCTTAATTGTATGTTAATACTGTTCTTGATTGAGACTTGCCGCGGCGCGTTTTGCGCTTGCCTGTGACTTTTTTCGGGCTTTTACGAGCGGAACAGGCCTTCGGCCGCAGCGCGCCCGGAAGCCTTCTTCGCCGACTCGGCTTCGAGTCTCGCGATCTCGCTTTTCAGGAGCTCGACGCGCTCCTTGAGTTCGCCGACGGACAGCAGCGACAGATCCTGGCCGATCTCGTGCGCTGTCTTCTTCTGTGGCCGTTCCTCGTCAAAGAAGCTCATGGGGCAATCCTCCTGCGTTGGCTTTTCAGCCGTACTTTACAGCAGGATCGCCGCTTTCGGGAGCCTTGCTGGAACCGCGGTCGGCAAGGGTCATGCTCTCGGGCGTGATCATCGGCGAGGTTGCCGTCGGGATCGTCGTATAGGCGTCGCGTTCGCTTGGATGAATGGCGGCGCGCAGGCGGCTGCGGATGATCGCATAGGCGGCGATCAGGATATGCGCGATGGCGGTCACCAGGAACAGCGCGTGCGGGCTGACGACGGACATGACCGGGCCGCCGATGGTCGGGCCGATTACCGTGCCGATGCCGTAGAGCAGCAGCAGACCGCCCGAGACCTTTACGAAATCCTCGGAGGAGGCGAAGTCGTTCGCATGGGCGACGGCGATCGGATAGAGCGTGTTGGCGACCGCGCCGTAGAAAACGACGAGGCCGATCACCCAGAAGGGATCCGACGGACTGAAGACGACGATGAGGATGCCGGCGAGGGCGGCAAGCGCCGACATGGCGGCCAGCACATAGCGGCGGTCGATACGGTCGGAGAGGCGTCCGGCCGGAAACTGCATGACGGCACCGGCGAAGATGGTGGCGCTCATCATGATGGCGATGCTGGTATCGGAAAGGCCGGCGCCGGCGCCGAAGACGGCGCCGAGCGTACCATAGGCGCCGTTGGCGATGCCGACGAGCAGGATGCCGAGGCAGGAAACGGGCGAATTGCGGTAGAGCGCCGGCAGGTCGAGCCTGACCGCCTTCAGCGGCTGCGGCGAGGCTGCCGTCGAGAGCGTGGTAGGCAGCATGGCGACGCAATAGAAGACGCCGCAGATCATGAAGAGGATGGGCGTGCGCACATCTTCGAGCGGAATCATCATCTGGCCGCCGACAACGCCGAAGAGCGTGATGGCGATATAGAGCGAGAAGATCGCGCCGCGGCTCTCATTGGTCGCCCGCTCGTTCAGCCAGCTTTCGATGATCATCGAGGTGCCGGCGGTGGAGAAGCCGGTGACGGCACGCAGTGCGATCCACCAGAACGGATCGATGATGATGCCGCTGAACAAGGCGGAGATGGCGATGATCGAGATGAAGCCGGAGAAGGCGCGCACATGGCCGACACGGCGCACCAGGTTCGGCGCTACGAGGCAGCCGACGACGAAGCCCGCGGCCCAGGATGTGCCGAGCAGGCCGAGCGTGGTTGTGGCATAGCCCTCGAGATTGCCGCGGACGGGAAGCAGGATGCCCTGCAGGCCGTTGCCCATGAAGAGGAAAAGCGTTCCGAAAAGCAGCGCGGCGACGGACAGCAGATTTCTTCTCATATCCCCACTCTCGAAGAGTTCTGTGTTGAAAAGACATAAGACGAGACGCTGTCCCGCCTAGCCCCTATGGTGTTGATTGTGCCCCGGAATGCCGTTACGGCATGAAGAAATCTTGTGTTCGCGCGGAATAATGTCCGTCCTGTGACATTCTGATAATGTTGGAAAAATAAAACCATGACCAAGCTGCTCGCATTGCTGCTCATCCTGGCCATGGTCATACACATCATCAAGCCGCTGGGGCTGCCCGGTTTGCGACGCCGGATGGATTTTTGGAAGATTGCGCTGGTCGCTTTCGCGATCTGGTCGGTGGCGCTGATTGCCCGCGAGTTCGTCGGCTAGGCGAGGATCTCGCCGCGCATGACGAACACACAGCTGCCGGAGATCCGGACATCGGTGACCGTGTCGCCGTTTTTCGTCACATCAACCTCGATGATGCTGCGGCGGCCCATCTCGACACCCTGTTCTATGGTGACGCGTTGCTGGCCGTCGGTTCCGGGCGCGCGGGAAGCCAGATAGGCCGAGAGGGCAGCCGAGGCGCTGCCGGTCGCCGGGTCTTCGGCGACGTTGTCGAGCGGCGCAAACATGCGCGCCCGAAGGTGCCAGGGATTCTCTTGAGACCGCACATAGAGGAACAGCGAGAAGTCGTGATTGTTTTCGCTGCGGTTGCCTGCGGCTTCACGGAACAGGGCAGGGTTCGGCACCGCCGCGGCAAGCGCCTCCAGGCTGTCGAGCTCGGCAACGGCAAATTCCAGGCCGACGGAGACGAAGAGCGGGCGGTGGAGCGCGGTGGCGATCTGGTCCGGCCGGATGGCGATGCAGCGGGCGATATCGGCTTGCGGGATCGTTGCGCCCGTCTGCAGCGGCTTCGGTGCGCGGATGGTCGCGGCGGTCACCTGCCCGTTGCTGCGGCGCAGATCGACTTCGACGATCCCCGCGGCCTCCTCGAAGCGCAGGCGATCGCCGACGGGCTTGCCGAAGATCTCGCTCTGCTGCCCGATGAAATAGGCCGTGCCGACATTCGGGTGGCCGGCGAAGGGCACTTCCATGGTCGGCGTGAAGATGCGGACATGCGCGGTGTTGGCCGGATCTTTCGGCGGCAGGACGAAGGTGATTTCGGAATAGCCGAACTCTGCGGCGATCTTCTGCATCGTGCCGGTATCGAGCGCTTCGGCACCGGTGATGACGGCGAGCGGATTGCCTTCGAAACGGGTGGAGGTGAAGACGTCGAGCGTGGTGTAGGAGAGATTGGGCACGGCTGGCTCCTGTTCGGCTTTCCCAGATGTTTAGCCGGGAGCGCCTGTGACAGAAGGGGCAAACTTGTCGCCGTGACAAAGAAAAATGGGCGGCCTGGGCCGCCCATTGCTGGTCAGACGAGGGCGCTCTCGCGCGCCGGAGACTTGTCGACGCTTGCCGCATAGATCTGGGCGATCGTTGCGGTCAGGCTTGCGTCGAATTCCGCGTCGCTCATCGAAACGCGCAGATTTTCCGCCAGTGCGCGCGAGAAGCTCGCGATCATGCCATGGTTATGGCTGAGCTTTTCGCAGGCGTCCTCGGTGTTGTATCCGCCGGAAAGGGCGACGACGCGGATCACCGACTTGTGGGCGATCAACGGCGCATAGAAATCGGCAACCGTCGGGATCGTCAGCTTGATCATGACGTTGTCGCCTGCGGGAAGCTTGTCCAGTTCCTTGAGGATCTCGTCGCGCAGGATGGCTTCTGCTTCCTGCTTCGTCGGGCTGTCGATCGAGACTTCCGGCTCGATGATCGGCACGAGGCCGTGGCCGATGATCTGACGCGCGACTTCGAACTGCTGCTTCACGACGGCGGCGATGCCTGCCTTGTCGGCATGGGCGATGACCGAGCGCATCTTCGTGCCGAATATTCCCTTTTCTCGGGCGCGGATCAGCAGCGCGTCGAGATCCGGCATCGGCTTCATCACCTGAGCGCCGTTTGCCTCAGCCTCGAGACCCTTGTCGACCTTCAGGAAGGGGACGACGCCGCGCTTTTCCCAGAGGTAGGACGGAACCGGCTGGCCGTTGACATCGCCATCCATGGTGCGCTCGAAAAGGATCGCGCCGATGACCTTGTCGCCCGAAAAGCTGGGCGCGCTCATGATGCGGACGCGCATGGCATGCACAAGGCGAAACATCTCGTCGTCGCCGGAGTAATCGGATTCATTCACGCCATAGAGACGCAATGCCTTGGGTGTAGAGCCACCGCTCTGGTCCAGCGCTGCAATGAAGCCCGGTGCAGAGCTCATCTTATTCAACATCTTCGCGTCTACCATACTGCTCCTATCCCCAAAGTTTGCGCATTACGCGCCTCAAGGCTCGCTGGCCGTCATTCGCGGATAACAGATGTTTATGGACGGGAGAATGGAAGGCTAAATCATTGAAACGATTGAATTCGTTTCAATCGTTTGAAAGTTTGGGCAATTTTAGTCGCTCTGAGCAAAAGACCGCGGAAGCGATGTGTCTCCGCGGTCCTATCCACATGTAAAAATTGTCAAATCAGCGTTTGCTGATTACTTGCCGGTGAGCACGGCAACGCCCGGAAGCACCTTGCCTTCCATCCATTCAAGGAAGGCGCCGCCTGCCGTCGAGACGTAGCTGAAGTCGTCGGCAACGCCGGCGTGGTTCAGTGCCGAAACGGTGTCGCCACCGCCGGCAACGGAGGTCAGCTTGCCGGCCTTGGTGCGCTCGGCAGCGTATTTCGCAGCCGCCACGGTCGCCTTGTCGAAGGGCTCGATTTCGAAGGCGCCGAGCGGGCCGTTCCAGACCAGCGTCTGGGCGCGTTCGATCCAGGACTTGACGGCTTCGACCGACTTCGGGCCGACGTCGAGAACCATGGCATCGGCCGGGATCGCGTCGATGGCGACGATCTCGTTGGCCGCACCTGCCTTGAATTCGCGGGCGACGACGCCGTCCTCAGGCAGGATGATGGCGCAGCCGGCAGCGGCGGCTTCGATCATGATCTGCTTTGCGGTCTCGGCGAGATCATGTTCGCAGAGCGACTTGCCGACATTGGTACCGCGGGCGGCGATGAAGGTGTTGGCCATGCCGCCGCCGATGACGAGGGCGTCGACCTTCTTCACGAGGTTCATCAACAGGTCGATCTTGGTCGAGACCTTGGCACCGCCGACGATGGCAACGACCGGACGGGCCGGATTGCCGAGGCCCTTTTCAAGCGCTTCCAGCTCGGCCTGCATGGTGCGGCCGGCATAGGCGGGCAGAACCTGGGCGAGGCCCTCGGTCGAGGAATGGGCGCGGTGGGCGGCCGAGAAGGCGTCGTTGACGAAGATGTCGCCGTTGGCGGCGAGCGCCTTGGTGTGATCGGCGTCGTTCTTCTCTTCGCCCTTGTAGAAGCGGGTGTTCTCGAGAAGCAGGATGTCGCCATCCTTCATCTTGGCAACGGCAGCGGCAGCGTCATCGCCGATGGAGTCGGTGGCGGTCGCGACCGGCTTGCCGAGCACCTTGGAAACGTCAGGGGCGATCAGCGACAGCGACAGGTCCGCCGAGGGGCCGTCCTTCGGCCGGCCGAAATGGGCGAGCAGGATGACCTTTGCACCCTTTTCGGAAAGTTCGAGGATCGTCGGAGCCACACGCTCGATACGGGTCGCGTCGGTGACCTTGCCGTCCTTGACGGGAACGTTGAGGTCGACGCGGACGAGGACGCGCTTGCCGGCAATGCCGTTGAGGTCGTCGAGGGTCTTGAAAGCTGGCATGGGACTATCCGTTCGTTAGTGCCTTGGAAGGTGGCCGACCATAGCAAGGTCGCCCCGCGACGCAAGGTGTTCAGCCGTGCTTTTCGCGTGCGTTTTCGTCGCTGTCGGCGGTGGATCCGCCATGCGCGGCAACGGCCATGTGACGGCCCTTCAGCCGGTCGCGAACACGCTGGATGATATCGCGCATATTGATGAAGATCGGCAGGGTGATCGCCGGTTCGACGGCTTCCAGCGACATGCCGACCGAGCTGATGTGGTCCTGGTCGTCGAGGTCGCGAACGATGAGGATGATCGAGCCGAGACGGACGCGATCGGCATAATCCGCCTTGCCGCCGAGACGCTGCCGCATCAGCTCGGCGATCGTCAGACCCTTCTCGGATTCGTTCAACAGGCCGGGCCCGTAGGCGGCGTCGAGATCGGCGGCCGGGCGCACCGGGGAGAGCGCGAAGGCGCCGAAGAAATCGGCATCGTCCTCGTCGACCGGCGCCTTGCTGGCGAAGAGACGGTCGAGCAGGCGGGCGTAGCTCGGCACGATGAAGAGATAGACGAGGTCATTCTCGCGCAGGCGCCCCGCATATTGATAGCGCAGCGACTTGCCGTCGCGGATGACGAGCGAGGGCGTTGCCCAGCGCGGGATGCGCTCGCCGCGCAGAACCGGGCTGTCCTTGATGACGCGGTAGGCGAGCAGCTCGTGGTTTGCAGAGCCTGGAAGGTCGATCTCGACCTTGTCGACGGCGCCCATGCGCGGGGGAATGATGAGACCGAGTTTCTTGGCCACCGGCTTGATCGTCCAGCCCTGCACGAGCAGCGAGACGAGCACGATGATGAAGGCGACGTTGAAATAGACATGGCCATTCGGCAGGCCGCCGAGGATCGGCATGATGGCGAGCAGGATCGAGACGGCGCCGCGCAGGCCGACCCAAGCGACGAAGCCGATCTCCTGCTGCGTGTAGTCGAAGGGCAGCAGCGACAGCCAGATCGCCAGCGGGCGGGCGATGAAGATCAGGAACAGTGCGAGCGCCACTGCAGGCAGGATGATGGCCGGAAACTGCGAGGGGGTGGCCAGCAGGCCGAGCACCAGGAACATGATGATCTGCGCCAGCCAGGTCATGCCGTCCTGAAAGCGCTTGATGGCGGCAAGGCCCGGAAGCTTGCGGTTACCGGCATAGATGCCGGCGACATAGACGGCGAGGAAGCCGCTGCCGCCGACGGCGCCGGTGAAGGCAAAGACCAGCATGGCGAGACCGAGGACGAAGATCGGGGTGAGGCCACGGTCGGTGTCGAGGCGGCTCACCACCTGGGCGATCATCATGCCGCCGAGCATGCCGAGAATGACGCCGAGCCCCATTTCCTCGATGAAGAGGGCGAGCATGGAGAGGTTGATACCGGAATAGCCTTCGCCGCTGGCCAGCAGCTCGACGAGGACGATGGTCAGGAAGATCGCCATCGGGTCGTTGGTGCCGGATTCGACTTCGAGCGTCGAGCGTACCTTGTCGCGGATATTGATGCCGCCGATGCGCAAGAGGAAGAAGACGGCGGCGGCATCGGTCGAGGCGACGATCGAGCCGAGCAGCATGCCTTCCAGCCAGCTGAAGTTCAGCAGCCAGGTGGCGGCAAAGCCGACGAGTGCGGCGGTCATCAGGACGCCGACGGAGGCCAGCGTCAGCGACGGGATGGCGGCGAGCTTGAAGGCCTGGATCGGCGTGCCGAACCCGGAATCGAAGAGAATGACGGCGAGCGCGATGGAGCCGAGGATATAGGCGAGATAGTTGTTGCTGAACTCAATGCCGAGGCCATCGACGCCGGCGAGCAGGCCGATCGCCAGGAAGAGCAGCAGCAGGGGTGCGCCGAAACGGAAGGCGAGCAGGCTTGAGAAGGCCGCAAGAAGCACCAGCGCCGTCGAAACCAGCACGACGATATAGAATGCTTCCACGTCCATCCCCTTTCACATCCGAGCTGCGATCCGCCCCCGGAAATCGCAGCCATCTCTCAAACCTCGTCCGTTGCTTGCCTTCAGCCAGTAAACGGCAAAACAGGCCGGAAGGGTAGGCCTTGCGGCTTAACCTTGCTTACCTGCGGCGTCATGCTGCTGAACGATGAACCGGACGGATCACCGCGCTGAATGCTACGGGAGAGATTCTCTATAAAGAATGTATAGGCAAATCGGGCGAGAGCAGGGCAGCAGCAAATAAGCTTGCCGTTTTTGTCAAAGAAGTGCGGGCACTTACGCTGAGGCGACCCGATAGCGCTTGTTGATGCGGTCGACTGGCGTCCCATCGCGCAGCGGCACATCCTTCGTGGTGCTGTAGGTCTCGAAGCCCATCTTGCCGTAATAGGCGAGGCCGCCGCTATTGTCGGCGCGGATCGTCGCGTTGATGAACTCTATATCGAGCGACCGGGCTGCCGTAAGCGTTGCCGCAAACAGCGCGGTGCCGACGCCGGGGATCTTGGGGCGGATGCGGGAAAACGTGCCGATGTCGGCCCATCCCTCGGGGAGGTCTCCGTAGCGGCTGATCTCCTGGAAACCGGCAAGGCGGCCGTCAGCTTCGGCGACATGGCAGGCAAAGACGGATGGTCCGTCGATGAACCATTCCCTGAATTCTGCGGGCGAAAGGGCAACCTCCATGGCGGTCGTGCCGCCAGCGGCGATGATCTCGTTGAGGAGCGCGGTGAGTTCTTCGGCGTCTGCCGCGCGTGCTTTTCGAATTCCGAGATCCACCATGATGCCGTTCTCCCCTTTTCGGCCGTCATTTAAAACAGAACGGCCCGGTTTCCCGGGCCGTTCTCTCGATCTGCTTTTCGCGAAAGCGAAGCTTAGATGAGCTTGGCGAAGGCGACTGCGGTGTCCGACATGCGGCTCGAGAAGCCCCATTCGTTGTCGTACCAGGACAGAACGCGCACGAAGTTGCCTTCCATGACCTTGGTCTGGTCGGTCGCGAAGATCGACGAGTGGCTGTCATGGTTGAAGTCGCGGGAAACCAGCGGCTCGTCGGTGTAGCCGAGGATGCCCTTCAGCTTGCCGTTCGACGCAGCCTTGATGGCTTCGTTGATTTCGCCGACGGTCGTTGCCTTCTTGGAAACGAACTTGAAGTCGACGACCGAGACGTTCGGGGTCGGGACGCGGATCGACGTGCCGTCGAGCTTGCCCTTGAGGTGCGGCATGACGAGGCCGACGGCCTTGGCAGCGCCCGTGGACGTCGGGATCATGGACAGGGCTGCAGCGCGGGCGCGGTAGAGGTCCTTGTGCATGGTGTCGAGCGTCGGCTGGTCACCCGTGTAGGAGTGGATGGTCGTCATGAAGCCGTGGTCGATACCGACGGCGTCGTCGAGAACCTTCACGACCGGCACGAGGCAGTTCGTCGTGCAGGAAGCGTTGGAGATGACCAGGTGTTCCTTGGTCAGCTGGTCGTGGTTGACGCCGAAGACGACGGTCAGGTCGGCACCGTCGGCAGGAGCCGAAACGATGACGCGCTTGGCGCCGGCCGTCAGGTGGGCGGCGGCCTTGTCGCGGGCGGTGAAGATGCCGGTGCATTCCATCGCGATGTCGACGCCGAGTTCCTTGTGCGGCAGCTGTGCCGGATCACGAACGGCGGTCACCTTGATCGGCTTGCCGCCGCCAACGGTGATGGTGTCGCCTTCGACCTTCACTTCGGCCGGGAACTTGCCGTGGATGGAATCGTAGCGCAGCAGGTGAGCGTTGGTCTCGACCGGGCCGAGGTCGTTGATCGCGACGACTTCGATGTCGGTGCGGCCGGATTCGACGATAGCGCGGAGAACGTTGCGGCCGATGCGGCCGAAGCCGTTGATGGCAACCTTTACAGTCATGTGCATTCACTCCCTAGACATGGGGCTTGCGGATGAGGTGGAGGAGCGCTTGCGCGCTCCCCTTAAAGCTTGGCTTCTGCAGCAGCGACGACGGCGTCGGCCGTGATGCCGAAATGCTTGAAGACGTCCTTGGCCGGGCCGGAAGCGCCGAAGCTCTTCATGCCGACGAAGGTGCCTTCCGGACCGATGAACGCATCCCAGCCTTCGCGGACGGCGGCTTCGACGGCGATCTTGACCGGCGAGTTGCCGAGCACTTCCTTGCGGTATGCGTCCGGCTGCTCGAAGAACAGCTCGGTGCAGGGGACCGAAACGACGCGGACGGATACGCCCTTGGCTTCCAGCGTGGCGCGAGCAGCAACGGCGAGCTCGACTTCAGAGCCCGATGCGAAGATCGTGACCTTGGCGTCGGCCTTGCCGGCCAGCGTGTAGGCGCCCTTGGTCGTCAGGTTCTCTTCCGAATATTCGGTACGAACCGTCGTCAGGTTCTGACGGGTCAGCGCCAGAGCGGTCGGGCGGTTCTTCGTCTTCAGCGCGATCTGCCAGGCTTCCGCCGTCTCGGTGACGTCTGCCGGACGGAAGACCAGCAGGTTCGGTACGGCGCGCAGGCTCGGGACCTGTTCGACCGGCTGATGGGTCGGGCCGTCTTCGCCGACGCCGATCGAGTCATGCGTCAGAACGTGGACGACACGGATGCCCATCAGGGCGGCGAGGCGGATCGGCGGACGGCAATAGTCCGAGAAGATCATGAAGCCGCCGCCGTAGGGGATCAGACCGCCGTGCAGGGCGATACCGTTCATGGCAGAGGCCATGCCGTGCTCGCGGATGCCCCAGTGCATGTAGCGGCCGGCGAAATCCGTCGGGGTGATCGAGACCATCTGGCTGGTCTTGGTGTTGTTCGAAGGCGTCAGGTCGGCGGAGCCGCCGAGCGTTTCCGGCAGCAGGCCGTTGATGACTTCGAGCACGTCCTCGGAAGCCTTGCGGGTGGCGACGGTCGGCTTGGTCTCAACGATCTTCTTCTTCAGGTCGCTGATCGCAGCGTCGAAGCCTTCCGGCAGGTCGCCGGCGAAGCGGCGGCTGAACTCGGCCTTGTGGGCCGACTTAGCGAGGCCAGCTTCCCAGGACTTGACCAGATCGACCGAGCGGGCACCGGCAGTGCGCCATGCGTCGAGAACGTCAGACGGAATGACGAAGGGTTCGGCTTCCCAGTTCAGTGCCTTGCGGGTAGCAGCGATTTCTTCGGCGCCGAGCGGCGAACCGTGAACCTTGTGGCTGCCGGCCTTGTTCGGAGCGCCGAAGCCGATGACGGTCTTGCAGGCGATGAAGGTCGGGCGGTCGGACTTGTGGGCTTCTTCGATCGCAGCGGCGATCGCAGCCTGGTCGTGACCGTCGACTTCGATGGTGTTCCAGTGAACCGCCTTGAAGCGCATGATCTGGTCGGTCGAGTCCGACAGCGAAACGGCGCCGTCGATGGTGATCGAGTTGTTGTCCCAGAAGAGGATCAGCTTGTTCAGCTTCAGGTGACCGGCAAGAGCGATCGCCTCATGGCTGATGCCTTCCATCAGGCAGCCGTCGCCGTTGATGACGTAGGTGTAGTGATCCTGCAGGTCGGAACCGAATTCCTCGCGCAGCTTGCGCTCGGCGATCGCCATGCCGACGGCGTTGGCAATGCCCTGGCCGAGCGGACCGGTGGTCGTTTCGATGCCGGTTGCGTGGCCGTATTCCGGGTGACCGGCGGTCTTGGAGCTGAGCTGGCGGAACTGCTTCAGGTCCTCGATCGACATGTCCGGATAGCCGGTCAAATAGAGGAGCGAGTAGAGGAGCATCGAGCCGTGGCCGGCGGAGAGGACGAAACGGTCGCGGTTCGGCCAATGCGGCTTCTTCGGGTCGAAGCGGAGATACTTGCTGAAGAGGACAGTGGCGACATCAGCCATGCCCATCGGCATACCCGGATGGCCGGAATTGGCCTTTTCGACTGCATCCATGGCGAGGAAGCGGATCGCATTTGCCATCCGGTCGTGTTGTTCAGGAGAGGTCATGGCTATTCCACGGGTTCCGGGTGTCGGGGGATGGCCTCGAGCCTTCTGAAGACCATCGATGAGAGCGGGGTGACACATAGCAGTTGGAACGGCCAAGTCAATAAATTGCGGGCTGAATCCGGGCCAGGTGCGACGATTTTTAACATTTGACCATCAAATTTTACAAAAGACCAATCCGTTGGGAAGACTGCTTCAATTTCGGTCATCCACAGAATAGGCCGTGTATCCCCATATCCCGTTTATTGACGGGCAGTTGGCTAGCTGCATATCCTCTTGAAAACACTGACCCGGCACCCTTTGCCGATTCGCCAGGTCTTCTGCGGGAACACCGGACTTAAGACATGACGCCCACAGGCACTGCCATGGAAACCGCGCTGAGCGAGCTCAAACAGGCCATCTCCGGCCTGGAGAATGCCGTCGACATGCGCATCGAACGCCAGCGAGAGCAGGGCGACATCGAGAGCGAAGTGCGCCGGGTTCATGCCGACCGTTCGAAGCTGGCGCAGGAGCTGGATCAGGCGGAATTCCGTGCGAACCGCCTGGAAGAGGTCAACCGCGAGGTCTCCCGCCGTCTGGTAACGGCGATGGAAACCATCCGCGCGGTTCTGGACCGATAAAGGAAGCAGCGATATGGCGCAGGTGACGGTAACGATCGACGGCAAGGCCTATCGCATGGCCTGCGAGGAAGGCCAGGAAGGCCACCTGACGGATCTCGCCAACCGCTTCGACGGCTATGTCGGCCACCTCAAGGGGCAGTTCGGCGAAATCGGCGATCTCCGGATCACGGTCATGGCCGGTATCATGGTGATGGACGAGATTGCCGAGCTGACGCGCAGGGTGGCGGGTCTCGAGGCCGAGCTCGAAGGTCTGCGCAGCAATCGCGACACCGTGGTTGCTGCGACGGCGCGCACCGAGGAAACGCTGGCGCAGGCGCTCGGCGAGGTGACGAACCACATCCGCATCATCACCGAAAAGCTCAACAACCGGGCACCGGCCGAGCTGAATTAATTCGCCGGGACAGCACGCGCTGCCACTGGCGCAGTCCTCAGAACGTCCTTATATATTGCCTGCGATCTGCGCCTCTCGACAGGAACCACAATCCCTGGGGCCATACTCGATCCAAAGGGAGCTGTCCCTGACCAGGCCCGTGGGCTTGGACATATGGCGCCCACCTACGTTTGTAGGCACCCAGGATCGTAAACATCCATCGGTTGCCGCGGATCGCACTTCATTTTCCGGCGTGTGGCGAGGCATCGCCGATGCCGATGTCTTCCTTCAAGTGATTGCTCAGTCCCAGCGCCTTTTGCGGTGCCGGCACCTGTTTGCCTGCGGGTGCACATGCGGCGATGGCGGATTTGATCCAGGCATTCAGAATATTCATCGATAGCGTCATGGTTTTCTCCCATGAGGCCAGTTTATGCAGGCGTCCTGTCTGCGTATAATGAAACTCGCTCTGATCTTTCATGAGAAATTTTCATGTCAAACCGGCCGCTGCCACCGCTATCGAGACTGCAGGCCTTCTGCGCCATCGCCGAAACCGGCGGCTTCGGGCGGGCGGCTGAAAGGCTGGGGCTGACGCAAACCGCGGTCAGCCACCAGATCGCCCAACTTGAGGGATGGCTCGGCGAGCGGCTTTTCGAGCGCGGACGGCGCGGTGCGCGGTTGTCTCCGGCGGGGTTGAAGCTGCACCCGGATATTGCTGCGGCGCTGCAGAGCCTTGAGACGTCCTTACATCAAGCGCGGGCGGCAAGTGCCAGTCCGTCGCTTGCCATTGTGACGACACCGGAATTTTCCAGCCAGTGGCTGGCGCCGCGGCTCGAGAGCTTCTGCCGCCGCTATCCGAAGATCGAGGTGCAGATCGCGGTCAGCTACAAGCGGCCGGATTTTGCCAATGCCGATCTGGCGGTCTGGCTTGGCCGCGGTGGGCCGGAAGTGGTGACAGAGCCGTTGCTGCTCGACGACGAATTCGTGGTCTGCGCCCCCGAAGTCTCCGCCCGGCTTCCGAAGAGAGGCGCGATCCGCGCGGCGCCGCTGCTTGTCTATCGCGGCATGCGCCATACCGTGCTCGACTGGCAGCTCTGGTTCGAGCAGATTGGCGGCGATCCCGACGCGCCGGAGCTCGCCGGCTACGACATCACTGAAGCGGTTCGTGAGGCGAAGGTCTTCGATACGTTCGAGGAGATGCTGGAGGCATGCGAGCGCGGGGAGGGCTTTGCGCTGGTGCGCAGTTCGCTTGCCGGTGCGGGTCTCGCTTCAGGCACTCTGAAGCGCTGCTTCATCGAGCAACAGCCGGCGGCGTTGAACTATTCGATGCTTTACCCGGCGGGAGCGCTGGAGAAATCCTCCGTCGCGCTGTTCCGCCAGTGGCTGCTTGAAGAGACCGCTTCCGCCGGCTGACGGTCTATTCGGCGGCTGCCAGATAAACCGTGTTCTGCGAGGCTGAAGCGAGCGCCTGGACGCGGGCCTCGGCCTTGGCGATCAGCTGGTAGAACTCTTCCTGGGCATCGACATCCAGCTGGATGACGGCATTCACGTCATCCGGGGTGTCGCAGATGCAGGCAACGGCCGAGATCGGGCAGATGCCGCCGGGATAGCGCTTTCCGGTGCCGGTATAGGCGCGGCGGCCCCAGCGTTCGGAATAGACGGTCTCTTCGCGGTCGAGATGCAGGATGGTGCCCTTGCACTCGGTCACGATCGCCGCCTTGCCATAGGCGAACCAGTGATAGTTCAGTTTGCGCAGGATATATTTTCCGGTGATGTCTTCGCCGGCCAATTCCGCAGGGTCTTGAATCATTCGGATCATCAACGGGTCCTCGAAAGTGTATGCAATATCCGTTATGTATCTCTGCGCCGCAAGTCGGAAAATGCCTGCCTTTGCAACGGTTTAGTCACAATGTGTTTCCGATTCTTACAAACTGCGCATTCTTGATAGCTGCGAATTAATGCCGTTTGATGAATTGAATTCACAAGTGTTGGGCGCTGCCGCCCGATTATGCCGGGCGCTGCCATCATCCATATGGAGATCCGAACAAGAAAGGCTGCCCGTTATATGCGGGCGCCACAGCTATCGGATCTCTCATCATGCCCCTTGCTCTTTTTGCGCTCACGGTCGCGGCCTATGCGATCGGAACAACGGAATTCGTGATCGTCGGCCTGCTGCCGACCGTTGCGCAGGACCTTCACATCACCCTGCCGCTCGCCGGCTTGATCGTCAGCGTCTATGCGCTCGGCGTGACCTTCGGTGCGCCCATTCTGACGGCGCTGACCGGGCGTATCGAGCGCAAGCCGCTGCTGCTCGGCCTGATGGCGCTCTTCATCGTCGGTAACACGCTGGCGGCGCTCAGCCCCGGCTACGCGCCGCTGCTCGTCGCCCGCGTGCTCTCTGCCTTTGCCCATGGCGTGTTCTTCTCGGTGGGCTCGACCATCGCTGCCGATCTCGTGCCGGAGAACCGCCGTGCATCGGCAATCGCCATGATGTTCATGGGCCTGACGGTAGCGATCGTCACGGGCGTTCCGCTCGGCACCTTCATCGGCCAGACCTTCGGCTGGCGCGCCACCTTTGCTGCCGTCGCCGGTCTCGGCATCATCGCCTTTGCCGCGATCGCCGTTCTCCTGCCGTCAACGCTCAGCAAGGCCGAACCGGCGACGCTGCGCCAACAGGCCGGCGTGCTTGGTAGTGGTAGATTGCTGATCGTCTTTGCCATGACGGCGCTCGGCTATGGCGGCACCTTCGTTGCCTTCACCTTCCTCGCCTCGATCCTGCAGGAAGTCACGGGCTTCTCGGCCTCCGCCGTCAGCCTCATCCTGGTGCTCTATGGTCTAGCGATCGCGGCCGGCAATATTGTCGGCGGCCGGATTGCCAATCGCGATCCGGTGGCGGCGCTGACCTGGCTGTTCGTGGCGCAGGCTGCCGTGCTCCTGCTCTTCAGCTTCACGGCTGTGTCGCCCTGGCTGACGATCCCGACGCTTGCTGCCCTCGGCTTCCTGTCCTTCGCCAATGTTCCCGGCCTGCAGCTCTATGTCGTCCAGCTCGCCAAGCAGGTTCGCCCGGCCGCCGTCGACGTCGCTTCGGCCATGAACATCGCGGCCTTCAATCTCGGTATCGCCCTTGGTGCCTGGATCGGCGGTCTGGTCGTCGAGTCTCGCCTTGGCCTGCAGGCAACGCCGTGGGTCGGCGCGATCCTGGTTGCCGGTGCGTTGCTCCTGACGCTGCGGAGCGCCGCTCTCGATCGCCGCGAGGCGCAACCGGTTGCGGAGCCGCTGCGGAAGGCAGCGTGATCTGCGAGAAATGGAATGATGAGACGGGCGCTTCGGCGCCCGTTTTCGTTAGTCCTCGAGATCGGTCCTGAGGCGATCGATGATCGAGAGCGAGTGGCCAGCATAGGCGCTGATCCAGCGGTCGTAGATCTGCTTGATCGGCAGGCTATTGAGATGGTTCCAGCGCTCGCGGCCTTCTTTCTTGGCCATAACCAGATCGGCCTCTTCCAGAACCTTCAGGTGCTGCATCACGGTGCAGCGGTCCATTTCCGGAAAGCTCTCGCAGAGCATGCCCGTCGTACGCGGGCCATCCTTCAGCAGATCCAGGATCTCGCGGCGGCGATGATGGGCAAGGGCCTTGAAAACCGGGTCGTTTTGCGATTCGCTTGACATGTTATATTTTTATAACATAATGACTCCATTGGCAATGAGAGAGGAGTAAGTGTCATGTCCCTCGCAATTCGTGTCGGTGGCCGCGTTGGCCGCCCTGCGGCTGAGGTGTTCGATGCCGTCGTCAATCCCAAGAAGCTTTCGAGCTACTTCACGACGGTTGGTGGAGCGAGCGCGCCGCTGGTGAAGGGTACGACGGTGACCTGGTGGAAGGATGCGCCCGTCGAGGTCATCGATCTCGTGCAGGACGAGCTGATCGTGTTGCGCTGGGACGGCGGCACCGATGCCGACAATGTCCGCTACAAGACGACCGTCGAAATGAAGTTCGATGCGCTCGACGATGGCGGCACGATGGTGACGATTTCCGAGAACGGCTGGCGGGAGGACGATCCAGGCCGGCGCGGCACCTATCTCAACTGTGAAGGCTGGAGCAACATGCTCTGCTGCATGAAGGCCTTCGTCGAATACGGTATCAACCTGCGCGACGGCATGTTCCTCAGCGAGATGCGAGGCGTGCCGGCCGAAGCCCCGGATTATGAGAAGCTGTCATGAGCGAGCTTTTGTATGGAGGCGTGGATGTCGCCATGAAGGTACCGACGCATCAATATGCCGAGGTGCTGGATTTCTACCGCGATGTCGTGAAGCTGAAGGAGATCGGCAATGACGGCACGCGCGGCTTCGAGCTCGGGCCGATCCGGCTCTGGATCGACGAGGCGCCTGGAATGAGCCAGGCCGAAGTCTGGCTGGAGCTTTTCACGCCGGATTTCGACAAGGCTGCCGATCACCTGCAGCGGTCCGGCATCCGGCGGTGCGACGCGATCGAGCCGCTCGGCGAGAGCTTCCGTGGCGGCTGGATCCTCAACCCCGCGAACATCGTTCACATGGTTCGCGAGGAGAGCACCTGGGAGCCGCCGGCTGCCTGACGGGCGACTATTCGGCGGCCGGTGGCATGAGCCCGCGGGCGGGTGCAGGCAGCGCCTTCGCGCCGCCGGCAATCACGCCGCCCGGTGACGGTCTCCAGCGCGAACGGCGAACGGCAACCGTATTGGCTGCCGTTCGCGTCTTTCCGGCATAGGCCGATGGCTTCTGGAACATCCGGTTGAACAGGGCGCCCATGGCGGCCAGCGGATAGGCGCGGCCGGGCATCGCCTCCGGCATCTCGCTATAGAGCCGCTGGATCATCTTGCGCCGCACGATCGCCGGATGCGCGTGGATTTCCTCGCTCTCGCGCCGTTCCTTCACCGCAACGATCGAGACGGTAAAGACCGAGCGGTTCTGATCGACGCGCTCGATGCGGCCTGCGACATCGAAGCCCGGGAAGGGCGAGAACAGCAGCAGGTCGCCGATGCGGCTGCCGGCGGTCATCCGCTTCTGCTGCAGGCTGATCTCGGCCTGCGTCAGCGACAGCGTATCGACGGTGCAGGGGAACGCCTGGCCGTTGCAGGTCATCGCCGTCTTGCGGCCGAGCGGGAAGCGGATGGCATCCAGCGGCTCGCGCGGCAGCTCGATGCAGACGAGCATCGAGACGAAGGCATAGACCATGACCACCATGCCCCACGCGACGCTGAAGCTGTCCAGGCCGCTGTAATTGCTGAGCAGCGGGCCGTTCAGCATACCGGTGAAGGTCAGGATGATGATCAGCGCGAAGGTGGTGGCGATCGGATAGAGGATATCGACACGGGTACGGTCCTCGCCCTTGGCGGTCACCTTGAAAGGCCGCCCGAAGGGATGGGCGATCGCGTGGCATATGGCGATGGTGATCGGGATCGCTGAGACCATCTGCGAGACCTCGGTGAACAGCGGCAGGCTGCGCCAGCCGGAGACCCAGGCGTGGAAGGTCCACATGGCGCCGACCATCGGCAGCGCGTAAAGGAAGAAGGCTTCGGGTTCCATCAGGATGGCGGGCAGGCCGAGGAAGTAGAAGAGGATCGGCGCCGCCATCAAGAGCAGCATGAATGGCCGGCAGAACCAGAAGAGCAGGCCGTGGAAATAATGCAGCCGTTGCATCGCCGTGTAGCCGCGGCCGAAGAACGGGCCGTCGCGCAGCAGCGCCACTTGAATGGTGCCGAGGCACCAGCGGCAGCGCTGGGTGATGTAGCCGGAAAGGCTTTCCGCCGAGAGCCCGACGCTGAGGCGCTCGTTCAGCCAGCGGGTTCGCAGGCCCTTCTGCATCAGGCGGTAGGTGAGGTGGATGTCCTCGGTCACCGTCTCCTCCGGCATGCCGCCGATCAGCTCCAGCGCATCGCGGCGCACGACGCAGGAGGTGCCGACGCAGAAGGCCGCACCCCAGCCGTCCTTCGACGGCTGCATGACGTCGAAGAAGATACGCTGGTCATCGACCCAGGCCTTGGATGCCAGGAGGTTATGCTGCACCGGATCGGCATTGTAATAGAATTGCGGAGTCTGGATCAGGCCGATTTCGGGATCGACGAACTGGCCGATGATGCGTTTCAGGATGGCGCGCTGTGGCGCAAAGTCGGCATCGAGGATCAGGATGAAGGGGGCGTCGGTGATCTGCTTCGACCAGCGGATGGCATTGTTGATATTGCCGCCCTTGGCGCCCTTGTTGTCGTCGCGCGTCAGATAGCGGACACCGAGCTCGGCGCAGTAATCGCGCAGCCACTGGCGGCGGCCGTCGTCGAGAATCCAGATGGTGAAGTTGCCGTAGTCGATCGCCTTGGCGGCGAGGATCGTGCGCTCCAGAATGGTGACGTCCTCATTATAAGTGCAGATGAAGATATCGACGGCCGGCGGCTTTTCCATTGCCGAGATCATCGCCTCGCTGGCGTCGGCAGCACCGGTATGATCGGTGCGGCGGAAGAAGAAGACGATCGACAGCAGCGTATAGAGGATGACGACCGCCTCGAAGGCGAGGTAGATGCGTGGCCAGAGCGCATAGGCGCTCCAGTCGAAATCCGGCAGCGTCGTCGTCACGCGGAAATAGACGTAGTTTGCCAGCATCAGGATCAGGATGGTGCCGAAGAGCACGCGGTCCTTGCCCTTGCGGCTGTCGAGCAGCAGGGCACAGCAGAGGATCAGCGCCAGCGTGATCAGTGAGAACAGGATGGCATCCGAAAGCGTGACTACTTCTGGGGACATGGCTTTTCCTCGTTCTTTGCCGCAAAGGAATCTGCACTGAAGGGATTGATGCCGAGCGCCGCGAGCACGGCCCATCCTGTCGCCCCGACATGGGGCAGTCGGTAGTATTTGAAGTCGCCGGGCTCGGAATTCGGCCCGACCTGCAGCCCGGTCGTCAGCTGTTCGTCCACGGTGGCGTAGATCAGTTTCTCCGGCGAGATCTGCGTCGATATCGTCTGGAACAGCGGTTCGGCCTTCTGCGGTTCGCCGACCACCTGATAGACGAGGGCGGCCTGCGCCGTTCCCTCGAGCCAGATGCCGTCGCGGTCGTTGTTGAAGTCGAAGCCGCCGGGGACGCCGTGATTGGCTTCTGTCCACTCGAGCACCTGCGGCGCCTTGGCTTTGAAGTCCTCGACGGCGATCAGCGGCCAGAGTTCGGCGTCGAGACCGGACATGTTGACGTTGGGTGCATTGCTGTCAGGAACGCTGCCGATATAAAAGCGGCCCTCCGCCTTGTTCCACATGGCGTCGAGGAAGTCCTTGGCGCTCTCGCCGTCATGTTCCCAGTCGCCGGCCTCGTCGATCGTCGCCAGCCAGTGGTCGGCGGCATAGATGTCGAGATTGTGCTCCGTCGATTTCCAGGTCATGCGGTCGGGCGTCGGCTCGTGGCCGAAGAAGCCGCCGAAATAGCCGGGGTTCTTGGGGTCGGCGGTCGAGCGGTGGATGAAGTCCATGATCTTGCGGGCACCGTCGAGATAGGCGGTCTGGCCGGTCTCTGAATAGGCGGCGAGCAGGCCGAGCGCGCCCCAGGCGATGCTGCCGGTGGCGCTGCCGACCTGATAGCCGTCCTCGATCCAGGAATTGCTGGCCGTGCTCCAGTAGCCGGGAAGCAGCATGCCTTCCTTGCCGGGGATCACCGGTCCGGAGCGGTAGGCGTTGCGCAGCCGTCCGTCATGGTAGTGGCGGTCGGTCTCCAGCGCCAGAACCAGCGCATCGGCGACGCGCTTGGCTTCCCTGGCGCGGCCGCAGCCATAAAGCGCCATCATCGCCAGTGCGTTGTCATAGGTGAAGCCGGTATTGTCGAGCGCCGGGTGCAGTTTCGATCCGCCATTGGCGGGTTCGAAGCTGCGGAACACGAAGGCCTGTTCGGGTTCGCCGGTCATCAGCGCGGCAAGGCCATCGCAGAGGGTGCAGGCGAGTTCGGCGCGTTTGGCGTCTGCCATGGCCGCAGTGCTGAAGGCAGGTGCCGCGATAGCGAGCACCGCCGCAATCATGAGTGTACGCAAAACCATATCCAGGTCTTCCCTGTTATCGCGGTCGATAAAGTGAAGCGAAAGTGCTCAGTTATTGCTGGAGGCTCGCCAATCTGTGGCCCTTGTCAAAAAGCGCCGACGCGGAGAGCAGGCCGTCCGCCGCTGCCAATTTGTCGACGGCCATTTTCGAGTAGCGGGTAAGGCGCGCGACGACGGTCTCTCCAAGCGAGACAATCACGTCCTCACCGACATGGCATCCAAAGAACTTGTCGTTGTTGGGCTGTCCGGCAGCGGTCAGTTCGACGGGATCGTCGTCGACCTTGACGAGGACATAGACCTCGTCGCCTTCGGCCTTCGGGAACTTGGCGAAGTAGCGGTTCTGCTGGCCGCTGTCGAAATAGCGGACGATCTTGTAGACATGCCCGCTTTTCTTGACGCCGAGCGAGCGGAAATTGACCATGGCGGGCGTGCCGATATCCAGCGAGGAGACATCCCGGCTGCGATAGACGGCAGCGGCAAATGCCTCGTTGCAATCGAGAGACTTGGCGACCGCCTGGCCCTGCATGACGAAATCGCCGAAGGAGGCGTCGACGCTGACGACCTGGCCGTGATGATCGGCGACGACTTCGGCCGCACCCGACTTGCCGAGCCGGCCTTCCTCGCGGTTGATCAGCTTTTCGACCTGCGCCTTGCGCTCGGTCATCTGGTTGATCTCGATATTGTCCTCGGCGATATCGCCGGCGAGCTTGGTGCGCTGCATCTCCAGCGTCAGCAGGTTGGCGGCGACCGTGCCCCCAGTGTAGATGTCACGGCTGACGAGCGACTGGACGATCTCGTTGCGCTTCAGCTCGCCACGGGCGGCATCGAGCTCCCCCTGGGCGGCATTGCGCTTCTGGCGCTGTGGCTCGACGCTGGCCTCGGAGGTCAGCCCCTTCTTCAGCATTGTGGTGGCGCGCTGCAGCAGCGCATCCTGCTCGGCGAGCCGCGCTTCGTAAATCTCGACATTCGACTGGGCGTTGCCGATCACGGCGCCGAGCTCGCTCAGGACGCCGTCCTTCACGTCGGCGATCTGCGCCTTGACCTTGCTCAGCTGGTCGTTGCGCTCGGCGACGACATTGATCGTGTTGTTGAGCTTCTCCGTCAGGTCGAGCTTCTCGAGCCGGAGGCCGGTCAGCGATGTCTGGTCCTGGTTCGGATTGGAAACGGTGGCGGTGACATCGCCGAGATTGACCACCTGGCCGACCTGCAGGTCGATCTTGTCGACGCGGCCATAGATCGGTGAGGCGATCATCTGCACAGGGGCGTTGATCACAGCTTTCGGCGAGACGACGAAGAACTGGTTTGGCACCATCGACATGCCGATGGTGAAGAGCAGCAAGAACGCGAACAAATACCCTGCAATCCGCGAAGCGGACAGTATTCGTACGTCTTTTGGATGAATGTTTATTGGTGTGGCCTTCATATTCTTCAATCCTGAACTGACAAATCATAGATCGAAATTGAAGGGCACTTCCCCCGTCGTTTTTTTATTTAGTTGTTAATGAAAAAGTACCATCCGACCTCCAGCAAGGCAACTGCTTCTCAAGTGCAAAATTTTGCAGGACAGTGTTGTGACAAAGATGGTCTCCAAGTTAAGAATATGAAAAGAAACGAATTAATCGGCTTTATTTCCGGCATAGAAAATTTTCGTGACTGTAGGAATTGACCGTTTGAAAGCATCCGGCGGTAACTGCCAGACCTCCAGATGCAACTGCCGAATGCCTTCTGCGGCCCGCCGGGGCAGCGGCTTTTACTGAGTTTTTCACTCCGATTTTAGCACCGGCTACATCTCCTGAGCGAAATGCGGGCCATGCCCCGCGACCGAACGAAGCATTTGCATCTCCTGAATGTGACAGAGACTTCGCTTGCCTGCTGCGGCGTGAGTGCTAGTTTCCGGAATCATATCGATTAGATTCCAGGAGAATGTGTGATGCAGCTTGGCATGGTTGGTTTGGGCCGTATGGGCAGCTACATGGTCCAGCGCTTGATGCGGGATGGCCATGAATGCGTGGTCTATGATGCGAAAGCGGAAAGCGTTGCCGACCTTACGGGCAAGGGCGCCGTCGGCAGCAGCTCGCTCGAAGAATTCGTTTCGAAGCTGTCGCGGCCGCGTGCCATCTGGCTGATGCTGCCTGCCGCTATCACCGACAAGGTGATCGCCCAGCTCGTGCCGCTGCTGCACGACGACGACATCATCATCGACGGCGGCAATTCCTATTACCACGACGATATCCGCCGCGGCGCCGAGCTGATCACCAAGGGTATCCATTATGTCGATGTCGGCACCAGCGGTGGGGTGTTCGGCCTCGAGCGCGGCTATTGCCTGATGATCGGTGGCGAGAAGGGTATCGTCCAGTCGCTGTCGCCGATCTTCGCTTCGCTGGCACCTGGGGTTGGCGACGTGAAGCCGTCGGAAAACCGTACCGCAGCCGAGCACAGCACGGCCGAGCAGGGCTACCTGCATTGCGGCCCGCATGGCGCCGGCCACTTCGTCAAGATGGTCCATAACGGCATCGAATACGGCCTGATGGCCGCCTATGCCGAAGGCTTCAACATCCTGAAGAACGCCAATATCGGCGCTGCCACCCATGAGGCGGATGCCGAAACCGCGCCGCTCGCCCATCCGGAATATTACCGCTACGACTTCAATCTGCAGGACGTCGCGGAAGTCTGGCGCCGCGGCAGCGTCATCACCTCCTGGCTGCTCGATCTGACGTCGGATGCGCTGCATGCCGATCCGGCGCTCGCCAAATATGCCGGCCGCGTCTCGGATTCCGGCGAAGGCCGCTGGACGATCATGGCGGCGATCGACGAAAGCGTGCCGACGCCGGTGCTGAGCGCCGCGCTTTACGGCCGCTTCTCCTCGCGCGATCAGGACGAGTTCGCCAACAAGGTGCTCTCGGCGATGCGCGCCGGCTTCGGCGGTCACGTCGAAAAGCCGAAGGGCTGATAGGCCCATACTCTCGTTTAAGAGCCCGCGCTTTCCAGGCGCGGGCTTTTTCGTGCCCATTGCCTAAAGCATTGCACACGATATGGTTGACATCAGTCATACCGGAGGGCGTCGGGTGTTTGGTTCAAGGTTCGTCAGACTGCTGTTTTGGCTCGCGCTTCTGACGCTCGGGCCAATCGCCACTCAGGCCCAAAGCCCCGCGCAGCCGCCAGCCGCCACCACCCCTATGCCGCCGGACAAGGTGCGGCAGATGATGGAGCTGATGCAGGCGCCCGAAGTGCAGAACTGGATGGCGTCACAGATGAAGACGGCACCGGCGGGCACGGCTGCGGCAGACGACGGGCAGATGTCGGTTCTCTCGGGCCTGCTCGGCCATGCGCGCCGCCATGTCGAGATGGTCTCGCATGCGGCGATGGAGCTGCCGGCGGAAATCGAAACGGCCGATGGCATCGTCGATCGCGAGGTCGAGCCGGCCGGCGCCGGTTGGGTCGTCGTCGAGGTGCTCACGCTGCTTCTCGCCGGTACGCTTGCCGAACTGCTGTTCCGGGCGGTGACGCCGCGGCCGCGGGTGCGCCGGGCCGATACGGAAGAACCGGCGGCGCTGCATCATGCGGGCGCCAATATTTTCTACCGGGTCATTCCGGCGATCGTCTTTGCCATCGCAACGATGATCCCGCTGCTCGCCTTCAACTGGCCGCCGGTCAGCCAGTCGATGGCGATCGCCGTTGCCGTCGCGCTGATCGCGGCGCGGTTCACCATCTCGATCGGCCGTATGCTGGTCGTCTTGGTGACGCTGGCGCGGGCCGATGGCGAGCGGGATGTCTCGCGGGCGAAGGCGCTGTTCTGGTTCCGCCGCGCTGCCGTGTTCGGCATCTATTTCGCCTTCGGCTGGGCCGTCATTCAGGTGATGGAGCCGCTCGGCTTCTCGCCGGGCTCGCGCTATTTCGTCGCCTATATCCTCGGCATCGGCCTGTTCCTGATCGCGGTCGAAGCGGTCTGGTCGCGCCCGTCCGATGGATCCCGCCACAGCACGGCGGTGGCATGGGCTCTGACGATCTATTTCCTGGCGCTCTGGGTTCTCTGGGTAACCGGGTTCAATTGGCTGCTCTGGCTCGGCATCTACGCGTTGCTGCTGCCGAAGGTGCTTTCAGTTGCGACCGCTGCCGTGCGCGCGCTGCACCAGGCCGAGGCCGGGTTCCTTGCCAATCGCCGCATCGCCACCGTGCTGCTCGATCGCGGCGTGCGTGCGTTGATCATTGCCGCGGCGGCGATCTGGATCGGCAAGGTCATGGGCGTCGGCGCCGATACGATGGCGGCCGGCGAAACGATGACCGATCGCATCGCCCGCGGCGTCATCGGCGGCATCGTCGTGCTGCTCGCTGCCGATCTGCTTTGGCATTTGGTCAAGGCGTATATCGACGGCAAACTTCTCGATCAGCCGCTGGACGGCGCTGCATCGGATGAGGAGAAGGCCAGACGCGCACGTCTGCAGACGCTACTGCCGATCTTCCGCAACATCATCGCGGTCGTCATTGCCGTCATCGCCATCCTGATGGTGCTGTCGGGGCTTGGTATCGAGATCGCGCCGTTGATTGCCGGTGCCGGTGTCGTCGGCGTCGCCGTCGGCTTCGGGGCGCAGACGATCGTCAAGGATGTCATCAGCGGCATGTTCTATCTGTGGGACGATGCCTTCCGCGTCGGCGAATATATCGAGAGCGGCAGCCACAAGGGCGTCGTCGAGGCCTTCAGCCTGCGCTCGGTGAAGCTGCGCCATCATCGCGGGCCGCTGACCACCGTGCCCTTCGGCGAACTCGGCGCCGTCAAGAACCTCAACCGCGATTGGACGATCGACAAGATCAGCCTGAACGTCACCTATGACACCGACCTGGTGAAGGCCAAGAAGGTGATCAAGCAAATCGGCCAGTCGCTGCTCGAAAACCCGGAATTCGGGCCGCATATCATCGAGACCCTGAAGATGAAGGGCGTCGAGCAGTTCGGCGAGTTCGCGATCGAAATCCGGCTTTCGATGATGACGAAGCCCGGCGAACAGTTCGTCATCCGCCGCAATGCGCTGGCGATGATCCGCAACGCCTTCAAGGAAAACGGCATCGAATTCGCCGTTCCGACCGTGCAGGTGGCGGGCGAGGGGCGCGATCCGGAAGCGATGGCCGCCGCCGCACGCTATGCGGCGCAGGCCCGCGCCGGAGGCGAGCCGGCTGCCTGAGCGGCCGCCGGGGTGCGACGGAATGTTACAAAAACGCAATGCCGCCTTGCGTTTGGCGGCGCTAATTTTGCCCCAATTCAAGCCGATGAGGCGCGCTCGGCGGCGGTTGGGTAGAGCTTGCGGGGGCTGATAGAGCTTGCCTGCAGCATATGCTAGTGCTTTGCCGAACGATTCACGCCACGCTGGCGATCGGCAGGGGTAACATGGCGAGTCAGAACAGTCTGGAAGAGATGGAAAGCGAAGAGGCCGGTGGGTTTCGCGGCTTTCTCCGGCGATATCGCACGCAGCTCGTGGCAGCCGCGACGCTGATCCTGTTCTGCATGGTCGGCTATGCCATCATGCAGCTTACGGATGAAGTTCGCTATGACGACGTCGTCGAAGCGCTTGCCGATACCCGTGTCAGCTCGATCCTTCTCGCGCTTCTCTTCACCGGTCTCAGCTTCTTCGCGCTGATCTTCTATGATTTGAACGCCATCGACTATATCGGCAAGAAGCTGCCCTTTCCGCATGTGGCGCTAACGGCCTTCAGCGCCTATGCGGTCGGTAATACTGCCGGTTTCGGCGCGCTCAGCGGCGGCGCGATCCGTTATCGCGCCTATTCGCGCCTCGGCCTGACGCCCGAAGATATCGGCCGCGTCATCGCCTTCGTGACGCTCTCCTTCGGTCTCGGTCTTGCCAGCGTCGCGGCAATCGCGCTGATGATCATCGCCGATGAAATCGGACCGCTGATCAATACCAATGCGCTGCTCTTGCGGATTATCGCCGGTGCGATCCTGGCGGGGCTTGGTTTCGTCGTCTATCTCGGCCGCGATGGCCGGGCCGTCAATCTTGGCCCGATCGCTGTCCGCCTGCCGGATTCGCGCACCTGGTCGCGCCAGTTCCTCGTCACCGCATTCGATATCGCGGCGTCGGCGACCGTTCTCTACGTTCTCCTGCCGCAGACGGCGATCAGCTGGCCGGTGTTTCTGGCGGTCTATGCGATCGCCGTCGGTCTCGGCGTTCTCAGCCACGTTCCGGCCGGTCTCGGCGTTTTCGAAACCGTCATTATTGCCTCGCTCGGCAGCGCGGTGAATATCGATGCGGTTCTCGGTTCGCTGGTTCTCTACCGCCTGATCTATCATGTGCTGCCGCTGCTGATCGCGGTGCTTGCGGTATCGCTGACCGAGCTTCGCCGCTTCGTCGATCATCCGGCCGCATCGAGCATCCGTCGCATCGGCGGACGCCTGACGCCGCAGCTGTTGTCGGCCTTTGCGCTGATCCTCGGCGTCATGTTGATCTTCTCGAGCGTCACGCCGACGCCAGACGAAAACCTCGAATTCCTGGCCAACTACCTGCCGCTGCCGATCGTCGAAGGCGCGCATTTCCTGTCGAGCCTGTTCGGCCTGGCGCTCGTTGTCGCCGCCCGCGGTCTTGGCCAGCGTCTCGACGGCGCCTGGCTGGTCTCGGTGGTCTCGGCCGTGCTGGCGCTGGCGCTGTCGCTCCTGAAGGCGATCGCGCTGGTCGAGGCGATCTTCCTGGCGATCCTGATCTTCAGCCTGTTCGTCAGCCGCCGGCTCTTCACCCGCCATGCCTCGCTTCTCAACCAGACGCTGACGGCGGCCTGGCTGATGGCGATTGCCGTCATCTGTGTCGGCGCGGTCGTCATCCTGCTGTTCGTCTATCGCGACGTCGAGTACAGCAACGAGCTCTGGTGGCAATTCGAATTCGCCGCCGAAGCGCCGCGCGGCCTGCGCGCCGTGCTCGGCATCACCATCATCTCCTCGGCGATCGCGATCTTCAGCCTGCTGCGCCCGGCGACCTTCCGCCCGGAACCGGCAACCGAGGAGGCGCTGCAGCGCGCCGTCGATATCGTCAAGGCGCAGGATTACGCCGACGCCAATCTCGTTCGCATGGCCGACAAGAGCATCATGTTCTCCGAGAAGGGCGATGCTTTCATCATGTATGGCCGCCAGGGCCGCTCCTGGATCGCGCTGTTCGGACCGATTGGCAATCAGGAGGCCGCTCCCGAACTCGTCTGGAGCTTTGTGGAGGCAGCGCGCGTCGCAGGTTGCCGCGCGGTGTTCTACCAGATCTCTCCGGGGCTGCTCTCGCACTGCGCCGATGCGGGCCTGCGCGCCTTCAAGCTCGGCGAGCTCGCCGTTGCCGATCTCGGCGCCTTCGAGATGAAAGGCGGCAAGTGGGCGAACCTTCGCCAGACGGCAAGCCGCGCCCAGCGCGATGGCCTGAGCTTCGAGGTCGTTCCCGCCGACGGCGTACCGGCCATTCTCGGTGATCTCTCGGTGGTCTCCAGCTCCTGGCTCGAAGACCACAATGCCAAGGAGAAGGGCTTCTCTCTCGGCGCTTTCGAGCCCGACTATGTCAATTCGCAGCCGGTCGGCGTGTTGAAGAAGGACGGCAAGATCGTTGCCTTCGCCAATATCCTCGTTACCGAAACCAAGTCCGAGGGCACGATCGACCTGATGCGCTTCTCGCCGGAAGCGCCGAAGGGCTCGATGGACTTCCTCTTCGTACAGATCATGGAATATCTCAGAGCCGAGGGCTACAAGCACTTCAACCTCGGCATGGCACCGCTTTCGGGCATGTCGAAGCGCGAAACGGCCCCGGTCTGGGACCGTATTGGCAGCACCGTCTTCGAGCACGGCGAGCGCTTCTACAATTTCAAAGGCCTTCGGGCATTCAAATCAAAGTTTCATCCGCACTGGCAACCGCGCTATCTTGCGGTTTCAGGAGGGGGCAATCCGATGATCGCGTTGATGGACGCGACCTTTCTCATCGGGGGCGGATTGAAGGGAGTCGTCAGGAAATGATCAGAAAATATCTCCTCGCAGCTGCTTGCGCCACGGCGCTGGCATTCCCGGCATTTGCCGCGGATGAAACCAACCAGGATTTCGAGACCGGCCTCATTCCGTCGCCGCACATCTTCCTGCCGAAGGGCGATGTGAAGGGTGCCGTGATGCTGATTTCGGACGGCGCAGGCTGGGGCGACAACGAAAAGGCCGAGGCGGACAAGCTGGTGGATGCCGGCGCTGTCGTGATCGGCGTCGATTTCACCGCCTATATCGATGCGCTGCGCAAATACGATGTCAGCGACAACGATGGCTGCATCTATCTCGTCTCGGATATCGAGTCGCTCAGCCAGCAAGTTCAACGCGCTGCCGGCAACAGCGCCTATCATCTGCCTATCATTGCCGGTATCGGCGAGGGCGGAGCATTGGCGCTGGCGATTGCCGCGCAGACCCCGGATGCGACGATCGGCCAGACGCTGGCGATCGATCCGGTTGCCGGTATCCCGCTGACCCAGCAGCTTTGCACCCCGGCCAGCAAGAAGACGGTCGGCGACCGGATGATCTATGGTCTCTCCGACGGCAGTCTGCCGGATCCGATCATCGCCGCCTTCACATCGGCAGCGCCGAAGGACGGCCGCGAGCATGTGGAGGAGCTGAAGAAGATTCATCCGAAGATCGATATCCGCGATGCGGACGACGATGCGCAGACGACGCTCTCGGATACGCTGGACCAGCTGATGGACGAAGCCGGAAGCTCCGACAATCCGCTCGGCCTGCCGCTTTCGGTTCTCGACGCCAAGCCGGCGATGGACACGATGGCGGTCATCTATTCCGGTGACGGCGGCTGGCGCGATATCGACAAGGAAGTCGGCAGCAAGCTGCAGAAGGAAGGCATCCCGGTCGTCGGTATCGACTCGCTGCATTACTTCTGGTCGGAGCGGAAGCCGCAGGAGACGGCCGACGATCTCGGCAAGATCATCGACCTCTACCGCAAGCAGTGGAACGTCAAGCATGTGCTGCTGATCGGCTATTCCTTCGGCGCCGACGTGGTGCCTGCCACCTACAAGCTGCTGAAGCCGGCCGAGAAATCCTCGATCGTGCAGATCTCGCTGCTGTCGCTTTCGCATGAGGTCGATTACGTGATCTCGGTCATGGGCTGGCTCGGCCAGAAGACCGAGGGCGCCGGTGGCGACCCCGTTGCCGATCTCAAGGATGTCGATCCGAAGCTCGTGCAGTGCATCTACGGCAATGATGATGACGACGAGGTGGCCTGCCCCGATCTGAAGGACAGCGGTGCCTCCGTGGTCGAGCTGCCGGGCGACCATCACTTCGATGAGAACTACGACCTGCTGACCAAGACGATCGTCGATGCGCTGAAGTCGCGTCTCAACGATTAACGCATCAGCTTCTCTTCACTCCAGCCGAGGGCGGCGATCTCGCCGCCCCGGAAGCGGGCATCGTCATCGACGATGAATTCATCGAGCTGCGGTGGCTTGACGCTGGAGCCCGCCAGCATGGCGTGGACCTGGCCCCTGTGATGGGTCTGGTGCTGGAAGAGATGGCTCAGCACATCGTCTGCCCGCTCCTCCTGAATGCGCCCTGTCCGGTGGAGCTGCACAGTGGCGGCCAAGGCGTCCTGCGTCAGTTTTTCGCAGAGGATGACGAGGCGCCCGTCGACCTTGCGCTGTTCCGCAATCAGCGCTTCCAGCGCCGTGAACGGCTCTTCCACTTCCCAGGCCTTCGGCCCGAGCGTTCCGCCTTCCAGCGCATCGACATAGAACCAGTCGACCGTGAGGATATGGTTCATGGTCATCCGGATCGACGGGAAGAAGCTGGTGCGATGCGCCTCGAATTCACCAGGCTGCAGCAGCAGGCAGGCATTGCTCAGCCGCAGATTGGCGAGCGCATTGTTATAGGCAAGCTTGCGGAACACCCTGCAGGGGTCGAAACCGGTCATGGCATGTCCTCCTCTTCTGGCTGGATCATGCGCCGCGCCGCCGTCAGCCGTGTCTATGCAGCTCGGAATGGCTCTTCAGCACCCGGCCGCCATCCTCCTGTTCGATCAGGTAGGCCGGCTCCTCCGGGCTCGCCTTCCTCTTGATGACGGCGCCTTCGATCGTGCGCTCGACGTCATCGGTAAAGCTCTGCCTGATCTTTCCTGTTCCCGTGCCCTTGCCCCATTTCCATTCGACGCTCGCGCCGGTCCGGTATTTCTGCATGGCGATCTCCTTTCGGAGTGGCAATGCGCAAGGCGGTGCGGGGTTCCCTCAGATGTCGCGATCGAGATCGCCGTCGCGCCAGACAACGTGTCGTGTCGTTGCCGGCAGATGCTCGATCTCATCCGCGATGAAATAGGGAGGAATGTCGAGAGCCTTCAGCGCTTCCTTGGTCGCAGGCACCCACTTGAATTCGAGAATGTTTTTGCCGTCTTCCAGCTGATGGATGATGTCATGGGGACGGAACGGGAAGCTTTCGGGGACCTCCATCAGGTAATAGAAGCCCAGCTCGTGCCAGTCGCGCTTTTCATAATGGAAGAAGTTTTCGACGATCCAGAGAAGGCGCCCAACCTCGACCGAGACGCCGAGCTCCTCGACCATCTCGCGCTTCAAGGTCTCCTCGGACGTCTCGCCGATCTCGGCGCGGCCGCCTGGAAAGGTCCAAAACGGCTCGTGGACGGCACGATGAACCAGCACATGTCCCTCGCGAAAGGCGAGCCCGGCAATGCGATAGTTGAAACGCCCGGCAGGTCCATTCAGCCGGATCATCGTTCTCTTGGGCATGGTGCTCTCACTCGTCGCCCTGGAAGAGGCGGAATTGCGCCGCTTCGAGATCCTTCGGCGGCTGCATGCCAAGGTGCTTCCAGGCCGTCGCGGTCAGGACGCGGCCGCGCGGGGTGCGCTGGATGAAGCCCTGCTGGATCATGTAGGGCTCGATAATGTCCTCGATCGCATCGCGCGGCTCGGAGAGACCGGCGGCGATGGTTTCGATGCCGACCGGGCCACCGCCGAAATTGACGGCGATCATGTTCAGATAGCGCTTGTCGAGCTGGTCGAGGCCGACATTGTCGACGAGCAGGCGGGTGAGCGCCTCATCGGCGATCTCGCGGGTCACAGCTTCGGCTTTGGCGACTTCGGCGAAATCGCGCACGCGGCGCAGCAGGCGGCCGGCGATGCGCGGCGTACCGCGGGCGCGGCGGGCGATTTCGCGGGCGCCCTCATCGGTCATCGGCAGGTTCATCAGCCGCGCGCCGCGGCGCACGATCAGTTCCAGTTCCTCGACCGTATAAAAGGAGAGGCGGACCGGAATGCCGAAGCGATCGCGCAGCGGCGTCGTCAACAGGCCGAGACGGGTTGTGGCGGCAACCAGCGTGAATTTCGACAGGTCGATCTTTACCGAGCGGGCGGCGGGGCCTTCGCCGATGATCAGGTCGAGCTGGAAGTCCTCCATCGCCGGATACAGGATTTCCTCGACGGCCGGGTTGAGGCGGTGGATTTCGTCGATGAAGAGCACGTCACGCTCTTCGAGATTGGTGAGCAGCGCCGCAAGATCGCCGGCCTTGGCGATTACCGGGCCGGAGGTCGAGCGGAAGTTGACGCCGAGCTCCTTCGCCATGATCTGCGCCAGCGTCGTCTTGCCGAGGCCGGGCGGGCCGACGAAGAGCACGTGATCCAGCGCCTCGCCACGGTTCTTGGCGGCCTCGATGAAGATCTTCAGATTGGCGCGTGCTTCCGCCTGGCCGGTAAACTCGTCCAGCGACTGCGGGCGCAGCGTCACATCCAGGTCTTCGCCCCGCTTCTCCGGCGATATCAGGCGGGTTTCTTCACTCATGCAAGTAGTTCCATTCCGGGGACGCGCGATGCGGCCTTTTTATCGAAGGTCTTGATCGATTCACAGCCCGCTGCGAGAGAGCGGGCGGCAATGAGGGCATCGGCAAGGTCGGCATTCTCGCTCGCAACCAGCCGGAGCGCCTTGACGACGAGTTCATGGTGCTCGACGACGAGGCCGCGGGTCTGCAGCAGCTTGCGAATGGCAAGGACCGCATCCTGCTTCTGAAAGCCAAGTCTGGCGCGGAGCGCCCAATCCAATTCGAGCACCGCGACCAGCGGCAGGAAGCCTTCGAAATCCCGGCCCATGCCTTCGGCGAAGCGCAGGGCGGCGCGCCTCTGTTGCTCGTCGTCATTGGTTAAAAGCCGGATGACGATATTGGTGTCGAGGCCGATCTTCTTCATGCGGCGACGTCGGAGCTGTCGGTGTCTTTGGTGTCGGCCGCGTTGGTTCCCGCGGCCTCCAGGACGGAAGCGTCGATCTCGTCCAGCGTGGCCGCACCATTCGGGGGCGATCCCAGCAGGCCTGCGAGATCCTTGAAATCGACGTTCTTCGGCGTGATAATCACTTCACCGTCGACGACGCTGTAGATGAGCTGGTCGCCGGGCCGCAGATCAAGCGCTTCCCGCATCTCCTTCGGGATCGTCACTTGCCCTTTCGCCGATATCGTCGCTTCCCAAACGGTCATCGTCCACTCCCATTCAAGTCGTCAGACAATACTCGAATTTTCCGCCAATATCAAAATCGTCGGAATTCATCGTGACAATTCCTTCAACCCCAACCGGATCAGCTTGGCGCTATCGGCGCCTTCCCCCGCGGTCTTCATCGCAGCGGCAACGGCATTTGCCGCCTGATCGCGCGAGTAGCCGAGATTGGTGAGCGCCGAGACGGCGTCTGCAACCGGGGCGGAGGCGACGCCTTCGCCGATTTCCTGCTTGAGGCCCATGTTGATCGCCTCGCCGGCATAGGCGGGTGCCTTGTTCTTGAGCTCGGTGACGATGCGGACGGCCACCTTGGGCCCGACGCCCTGGGCGCGGGAGACGGCGGTCTTGTCCTGCAAGGCAATAGCGTTCGCGAGCTCGGCCGGCGTCAGGGTCGAAAGCACGGCCAGCGCGACCTTGGCGCCGACGCCCTGGACGCTCTGCAGCAGGTTGAACCACTCGCGCTCGAGCACGCTCATGAAGCCGAAGAGCTTCAGCTGGTCCTCGCGCACATAGGTCTCGATGAAGAGCACGCAGGCCTCGCCGACCGAGCCCAACTTCGAGAGCGTGCGGCCGGAGCAATAGGCGACGTAGCAGACGCCGTGCACATCGACGAGCACATAGTCGTCGCCGATTTCCTCAACAGTGCCTTTCAGCTTTCCGATCATGATACGTCCGTCAGGGGTGGGTTTCGGGAGAGATGAGGTCGAGCGCCGGGAAGTAAGAGCGATAGCGCGCACCGTCACGCGTCAGCAGCCGGTGGCGGCCCCATTCCGCATGGGCTCCGACCAGAAAATCAGGAAGGGTTCGATCCCGCTGCCCTCCGGCATCGCGATAGCGCCGATGCGCCTTGCCCGCGCGAAACGCCGCCTCGAAGGGCAGTTCCTGCCGCACGAGGCCCAGCCAGGACAGCGCCCTCAACAGCTTCTCTTCCGCTGCGGACGTCGCGGCTAGCTCGGCCCATACGACAGGGGTCAGTATCAGCGGGCCTTCACCGGCGCATTGCTTGAGCGCTTTGATCGACCAGGGTCTGAGGGCGGTCTGCGGTCCGAGAACATCGATCAGGACGTTGGTGTCAATGACGGTCGAGATCGTCACGCGGCCCCCTGATCCATTCCATATACTCGTCGGTGGTCATGCCTTCGAGATCAAGAGTGCCTTCGACATCGGCGGCCCACTCATCGAAGCCGCGCGCATCCGGCTCACTTCCCTTGACCTTGACGAGCGTGGCGGCATTGTCGCCGGCGATGAATTCGACCTCCGAGCCTGGGCTGATGCCCAGGTGGTCGCGAATGTCTTTCGGGATGGTCACCTGACCTTTTTCCGTCACGCGCATGGTAATACCTCTCAGGTAATACCTAGAGGCGGATGCGGAACAAGTCAAGAACAAATCATCCCGCCAGCGCCGCCATGCGCATCCGGGTGCCGCCGCGGTTGTGGGCGTGGCAGATGGCGATGGCGAGTGCGTCGGCGGCGTCGTTGCCCTTGAATTCCACCTTCGGCATCAGGATCTTCAGCATCATGTGGATCTGCTGCTTCTCGCCGTGGCCGACGCCGATGACGGCTTTCTTCACCGCGTTCGGGGCGTATTCGGCGACGGGCAGGCCGGCGCGGGCGGGGACCAGCATGGCGATGCCGCGGGCCTGGCCGAGCTTCAGCGTGGCGACGGCGTCCTTGTTGACGAAGGTCTGTTCGACGGCGGCTTCGTCCGGCTTGTAGCTGTGGACGATTTCGGCGAGCCCGTCATGCAGCTGGCAGAGGCGCGACGCGAGGTCCATGTCGCCATCAGAGGTCACAGTGCCGGAGGCGACGAAGCGCAGCGAATTGCCCAGCGTGTCGATAACACCCCATCCCGTGCGGCGCAGGCCGGGATCGATGCCGATGATGCGAATCGTGTTTTGCATGGCTCACCATATTGCAGTTGCAAAATATCTGCCATCGATATGTGAACAAAACAAAAACATCTGAGGTTTTGCGTGGCGCTGTTTACTGCGAATTAAATCAGTTGTCTGAAATCTAATCCATCAAATGTGAGAGGGGCCGCTTTTTCGGAAGGTCAAGGCCCCCGATGTTCTGTTTTCGGTCAAGCCAGCTGCGAAAAGCCAGGCAAACCGCTCCGGAAGGGTTCTAGTTCATGGCGCAGAGATTTCAGTCTCTTTCCTTTAAAGTTATCGCGACATTCATTCTGCTCACGGCGCTTGCCGTCAGCACCATCAGCGTGCTCGGCTATTTTGCCAGCAGCCGCATTTCCGACGATCAGGCGCTGAAGGCGAAGGAGAGCGTGCTCATCTTCCGCGGCGACATGCTGCAGGATCAGTTGGAGCAGCTCGAAAATCAGGCGAATTCGATTGCGCGCATCGAGGCGCTGCAGATGTCGATCACCAGCCTGAAGAGCGGCTGGAAGACAATCGAGAAGTCCTCGGGCGATGCCCGCGCCGAGCTGAAGAAGGTCTTCATCACCAACAACCCGAACCCGGCCGACCAGCGCGAGAAGCTGCTGAAGCCGGAAGGGCCGAGCGGGTTCTACTATTCGAACCATGAGAAGACGCAGGGCGAAGTGGCCCGCGACCTCGAAAACACCGCCTTCAGCGATCTACTGATCACCGACATGGATGGCTCCGTTCTTTATTCCTACAAGAAGGACGATAATTTCGCCGAAAACCTGAAGGCTGACGCCTGGAAGGCAACCGGCGCAGGTCTCGCCTATGCGAAGGCCGTTGAGAATACCGCCAAGGCAACCGACGATTCCGCGCCGACGGCTTTCTCCGGCCTGCGGGTCGATGGTGGCAAGTCGGCGATCTTCTATGCCGTGCCGATCGTCAAGCTCGGCCAGGCCAAGGGCATCATCCTCTTCAAAGTGCGGGACGATGTCGTCTCCAGTATCCTGTCGAAGGGCATCGTTTCCGGCAGCACCGCGCAGGCCGCGATCATCTCGTCGGATGGTTCCGCGATCGGTCTCAATGCCGAGGGTAAGCTCGCGACACTTGATACCGCCGCCTTCACCTTCATTCCGGATGCGCTTGCCAACAGCCAGGGCATGACGGTCGATGATTTCGCCCGCAGCGACGGCACGGCACGCGCCTATGTCCGCGGTATCGATTATCACGGCGATCGGTTCCTGGTGGTCGAGAGCGTCCGCCTCAGCGAGCTGAATGCCGGCTCGATCGAGATTGCCACGCTGCTGACGATGATCGGCCTCGGCGCGCTCGTCGTCATGGCGATCGCTACCGGTTTGATCACCAAGCTGCTGTTCTCGCCGCTCGCCCGTCTCGCCGGCAATACCCGCGACGTCGCCGACGGCAAGCTCGATACCGAAATCGGCAGCCAGAACCGTCATGACGAGATAGGCACGATGGCCAAGGCGCTGGCGCGCTTCAAGCAGTCGCTGCTCGACAGCCGCGAGCTCGAAGCCGCAAGTGCGGAGACCCGTACGCGCGCCGAACGCGAGCGTCAGGAAAACCTGGCGCTGCGCGAGGCCGAAGCAAAGACGCTGCAGGATGTCGTCCAGGCGCTCGACGAAGGCCTTCACAATCTCGCCAGCGGCAATCTCGCCTACCAGATCGACACGCGCTTCCCGGGCGAACTCGAAGGCCTGCGCGTGAATTTCAACGAGGCGCTCGCGACGCTCAGCGAAACGATGACGGCGATCGGCGGAAACTCGATGGCCGTCCGCTCCGGCTCGGAAGAGATGCGCAACGGCGCCGACGATCTTGCCGGCCGCACCGAGCGTCAGGCTGCCTCGATCACCGAGACCGCCAATGCGATCGACGCGATCACCCAATCGGTCCGCATCCAGATCGAGCGTGCCGAACAGGCCGAGCGGATCGCCCGCGACGCCAAGAAGGAAACCTCGGGCTCCAGCGACATCATGCGCGAGACGATCGCGGCGATGGAAGCCATCCAGGCCTCATCGCGCCAGATCAACTCGATCATCTCTGTGATCGACGAGATCGCCTTCCAGACCAACCTCTTGGCGCTGAACGCCGGTGTCGAGGCTGCGCGCGCGGGTGAATCCGGCAAGGGCTTTGCCGTCGTCGCCATGGAAGTGCGCGAACTGGCCCAGCGCTCGTCGAGCGCCGCCAAGGAAATCGCCAGCCTGTTGCAGAAGTCGACGCATGAGGTCGAAAGCGGCGTGTCGCTGGTCGAGCGGGCGGGCGTCGCGCTCACCGGCATCGGCAGCCATGTCGAGGCGATCAACGGCCAGATCCACGAGATCATGGAATCGACCCGCGAAGAGGCCGATACGCTGCGCCAGATCAACAGCGCGGTGGCCGAACTGGATTCAATGACGCAGCAGAATGCGGCGATGGTCGAGGAAAGCACGGCGGCGATCCATCGCCTCGCCAGCGAAGCGCTGGAGATGGACCGTCAGCTCGGCAACTTCACGCTGCCGCAGGGCCATCACCACCAGAGCGCGGAAGTGCATGTGCTCCGGCATCGCCGGGCTTCGTAACGCTCTCGAAGGGTAAGGCGACTCCAGCCATCAAGTTCGGTCTGGAGTCGCTTGAAACAGCGGCCTCATCAGAGGCTCAGGTCCAGACCGAGCTTCCTGCTCAGCAGGAAGGCAGCGAGCCCCACGCCCAATACCGCTACCGCGAAGAGTGCAGCCATCATGCCGCCCGATCGCAGCAGCGCTCGCCTGTCGCCCTTCTCCGCTCGGTCATAATGCCATTTGATGGCGAAGAACATCGCTATTCCCAGGGCAAGAACCTTGAATGTAACGAAGACTACCGGAACCCAATCCATACTAAAAACTCTTATGTGTATCAGTTGCGCTCCTTATGATCCCATATCGGGCAAGCGCCTATTTCCGATTATGCAAAGCAGATATGTAATAGTAGGTGGTGCTTACTTGGGCTGATCCGCGTTTCACGGAGTGACCGCTTGGGGCCGATAGCAGACCCATCGCCCCATCATCGAACGGCAATGCGCGGTGCTGCCTAATAGCTCTTCGGCGGGCGGTTGACAAGAAATCAGCTGATGCGCAACCTCTGTGCGTTCCTCTCTTCGAGATTCTTATGCGATCGATTATCGTCAAATGTCTTGTTTTCACCGTAGCGATTCTTGCAACAGACCTCCCAGCCCAAGCTTTCGATTCCGATTACGATAGCGATGATCTTCGCTTCGTACACCGTTTCGTTCCCTCCGAGGATTTTCATCTTGGTATGACGAAGTTTGAAGTGGAGAGCCTAATCGCGAAGAACTTCAAGGAATGGAAGCGCGACGCCGTCCGTATCCCGTTGGACCCCGCTCAACCCGTAGACAAAGTTCCAGATGACCAAGCACAAAGCTTCGAAGGAGCTGTTTTCTTGGACAGATCTTACGCAGCGGGTGGATACGACAATTCCGAAAGTTACAGCCTGTATTTCACATCACCGGCAACTGGAGGAAAACTCTATGCCCTCCGAAGATCGACGCAATTTAAAGGCGACCTTATTCCGAACATCCGGAAGTGGAAGCGCACTATCCTCAAATACTGGGGAGAGCCGGAGGTTCTGGGAAAGGAAACCAGAAATATTCGCCTGATGCGCTATCACTTCGACGCCTCCGGCTCACTGGGATGGAATGCGACCGAGCAATGTGAGCGCGACGTAGTGGCTTACTCAAAAATGAAAGAGAACAACGTTAGAGAGCTCAGACGCCTCTCCGAGAGATTGGCGGCAGATCAATGTCAGGGTTATGCAGAGGCGGAGGCGAAGCCAGTCGACGAGGACCGCCTCAATAGATCTTCTGTGATGTATCTACGCGTGGACTATCAAATCGAAGATTTGATTCATCGGGCTGGGGGCGGCGTCAGCTCACGATCGACCGACTTCGACAACGATGCTTTCGGCGTGGTTCAGTAAATCCTGGATAGCAGATCGCCAATCGAGGCAGGCGACGCTCTGAACGCCGCTGATCGCGACTATACACCGATCCATCATCCGCAGGAGGAACCGGGTTGCCAATCGTTTATTCCGCAGAAGCAGATGCAATTCTCTCGGCAGGCGCGTGGCTGGGACCCGAGCACCACAACTGGGCCCTGACCAAGGAGCAGGCTATCACTGCTGTTGGCCAGCTTCGTGACGCAAACTACATCATTCTAGGCGGTGACGTCCTAAATGGGCCAGAAAAGTATTACAGCCACGCCTACGCCAACTGGTCCTATGATCCTTCGTCTCCGCCGTCCGCCGCCGATCTGTCATCCAGTGCATGCAAGGCATCTTCTTACATAAGCGACTATCCAGTCGAGGACGCCTATTTCGTGCTTGTGCCAACGAGCACGAACTCCTTGGCTCGATAGCGATGCCCCACCGTCCCATCATCGACTGCAATGGGCCGCCAGCAGACATGTGGGACCCTGATCTTGCTGACACCTCAGCGTCCTTGCTGACCAAGCAACCAATCCTTTTTCTTTGCCGCGGGGTTTGGATGCGGCGGCTTTACCACCTACATAGCCGGTAACCCCACATTCCCGACCGGCAGGTTTTCATGATTCCCTTTTCCATCCTCGACCTCTCGCCCGTTCCAGAAGGCACGACCGTCAGCCAATCTCTCGCCGGTTCTGCGCGGATGGCGCAGAAGGCGGAGGAATATGGCTACAAGCGCTTCTGGCTTGCCGAGCATCACGGCATGCCCGGTATCGCCAGCGCTGCGACGGCGGTGGTGATCGGCCATGTCGGCGCGGCGACGAAGACGATCCGCATCGGTTCGGGTGGCATCATGCTGCCGAACCATTCGCCGCTCGTCATTGCCGAGCAGTTTGGCACGCTGGCAGCGCTTTTCCCCGGCCGCGTCGATCTCGGCCTTGGCCGCGCGCCGGGCACGGATATGCGCACCGCGCAGGCGCTGCGGCGCAATCTCGATGCCGGTGCCCAGAACTTCCCGCATGATGTCGTCGAGCTGCAGCAGCTGCTCGGCGAGCCGGTCGAGAACCAGGCAATCCTCGCCGTTCCGGGCAACCGGAGCCATGTGCCGATCTGGCTGCTCGGTTCCAGCCTCTACAGCGCGCAGCTCGCCGCCATGCTCGGTCTGCCCTATGCCTTCGCATCGCATTTCGCGCCGGATTCGCTCCTCGATGCGATCGATATCTATCGCAGCAAGTTCCAGCCGTCGGCCGTGCTCGATCAGCCTTATGTGATGGCGGGCGTCATGGGCTCGGTGGCCCCGACAGACGAAGAGGCGGAGTATCACTTCACTTCGGCGCAGCAGCAGTTCGTCAATCTCCGGCGCAATGTGCGCGGCCAATTCCCGAAGCCGGTGAAGGATATGGAGAGCTTCTGGTCGCCGATGGAGAAGCTCAATGTCGAGCACACGCTGCGCTACGCCGTCGTCGGCTCGCCGCAGACGGCGGAGGCGAAGCTCAAGGAATTCCTGAAGGAAACCGAGGCCGACGAGCTGATCATCTCCATGCCGATCCACGATATCGAGGCCAGGCTGAAATCGGTCGAGCTCTTCGCCGGCCTCGGCAGCTTCATGAGCGCGGCCGCCTAGTCGCCAATCGACTCGCCGGGATAGACGCCCCAGAGGGATGTCTGCTCGAGGAAGCCGGAAAGATCCTGGTGCGGCAGATCGATGGTGCACCAGCTTCCGTCGCAGCTCTTGATATGAACGAGGACGCGGGCCATCAGCTCGGCGGAGACCGCCGCGTTTTCGCGCGCCGCCTTGTGCAGGCTGGCCGGCTGTTTCAGCCACGGACCGATGACGGCGGTCCGGCGTGACGACAGCAGCGCGCGGTGCATCCAGCCGGAGATGCCGTCGCCATCGCGCACTTGGCGCCAGTTGTCGTATTCGGCGGTGATCTCCAGCGGCAGCCCCGATTTCACGTAGATCCACTTGGTGCCGTAATCGAGCGATGGGCCGATGCGCATGCGCGCGTTGCCGGTCTTGAGGGAGACGAAGCGGGGAACCGGCAGGCCGGTCTCCCGGCCTTTCGCTGCGGTGTCGGGGATGGCGGATGCTTCGCTGGCCATCAGCGGCGCAAAGAGGCCGAAGGCGAGGGCTAGAAGCCGGCTTGTGCGGCCGAGACGCAAGGGGATGCCCACGTCAGTTGCACTTGCTGACCTGCTTCAGCGCGGCGGTGATGCCGTCGAGGGAGTAGGTGTAGCTGGTATCCGTGCCGCGGCTGGACGTCGCCTCGAGAACCATTTCGCTGCCGCCGCGCATGGCGCGGATCATCTCGGGCTCACGGTCCTCATGCTGCATCCAGGCGGCGTTCTCGCGGGTGAACATCCAGAAGGTATGGTCGCCGATGCGGACCTTGACGCGGGAACTGTCCTTCAGCTCGTAGCCCATGCGGGCCTGCGGCTCGAACTGGCCCGAAGCGCCGGGGCCGACCATGAAGAAGTTGTTGCCATGATTGACGTTTGCGGGTGTCTGCCCGGTCGGCACCGTCAGGAGGTAACAGACGGTCTGGCCGTTGGCCTTGTAGGAATAGACGCCCCAATCGTTGAAGCGCTTGACCATCGAAGGCTGCGCTTGCGCGGCGAAGGCGCCGAGCAACGAAAAGGAGAGAACGAGAGCAAGTTTCTTCATGGCATTTCCCCGCCGATGGTGTGAAGGACGCTGGCCTGAGACAGACCGGCTGGAGGCAGGGGCATTGAAGGGTGGCAGCGTTACCGCTTCCTTAAAAACAGGCGGCGGTTCACGGAGCTGTGAACCGCTTTGATCCAGATGGCGCCAGTCATCAGAGCAGCGCGGCAATCGGCGCCGCGCAGTTTCGCTTCAGCACGGCGTCGATCGACAGCGCTCCGGCGCCCGATATCGCCAGCACGAACATGCCGCCGGCGATGGCGAAGTCCTTCTCGAAATGCAGGAGTTCGTTCTGGCTGGCGAAATCCGTGTGGAAGAGCAGGGCCGTCAGCAGGCAGAAGATGCCGAGCGCTGCGGCACCCAGCCGCGTCGCCAGCCCGGCTGCGACCGAGAAGCCGGCCGCAAGCTGCAGCAGGATGACGCCGATGGCGACGGGCAGTTCGAGACCGAGCCTGGCGAAGGCCTGGGCGGTGGCGTTGAAATTCAGCGCCAGTGTCGCGCCCTCGTGCAGAAAGATCGCGGAGAGCAGCAGGCGTCCGGCAAGCAGTACCGTATTGGCGCCACCGGATCGGGTGAGGGAGTGTTCCATGATCATCTCCTTGGTTGAGCAGGGCGAGCGGCAGTGCCGCCCGCCCCGGGACAATCGCCGTCAGTTGCCGCCCCGTGCGGCGATCGCCTCTTGTAGGTCTTCGAGCTCCTCGCAGCCGGCCGGGCAAAGCTGCTTCAGCGATGCGAGCTGTTCGTTCGCCTTGTCCGGTTTGCCGGTCTGCAGGTAGAGCTCGCCGAGATATTCGTGTGCCGCCTTGTGATCCGGCTGCAGTTCGAGCGCCTTGGTATAGTAGGTCAGCGAAGTGTCGTAATCGCCGGTCATGCGCAGCGTGTAGCCGAGCAGATTGTAGACGTCGGCCTGCTGGTTATCCTCGGCGAGGCCGCGTAGTTCGGTGAGTGCCGCCTGATAGTCCTTGGCGGCGATCTTGGCGCGGACGGAAGTGAGATCCGGGCCATCGCCGGTCTCCATGTTGTCGACCGCATAGGCGGGCATTGCCGTCAGCGCCGACATGGCGGAACCGGCTGCGGAGAGGGCGCAGAAGCCCATGACGCCGAGAACGGCGTAGCTGGTGAACGAGCGTTTCATGAGTGTAATCTCCTCAGGCGTCAGGCCTGGCTTGTCGGTGTGAAGGCATAGGCGTTTCCGTCCTTGACGAAGCTGCCGGAGCCGGGGAAGGGGAAGTGCGAGCCGCAGATGGCGATCTTGTCGGCGATGACGCGATCGATCAGCTTGCGGCGGCTGGTGATGGCAAGCGGCCCGTCCTGATCGTAGCTGCCCTGCCATTCCGGATGCGGGGCGAGCAGTGCAGGGACGTACATGATGTCGGCCGAGACCAGCAGCTGGCTGTTTCCCGAATTGACCAGATAGGTCGAATGTCCGGGCGTATGGCCAGGCGCCGAAACCAGCTCGATGCCGGGAGCGACCTGTGCGCCGTCCTCGACCAGTTTCCAGTTCTTCCATTTCGGGAAGACTTCGGCGATCCGCTTTCCGGCGCCCTTGCGTCCCTCGGGAAGCTTGTCGACCCGGCCGGGATCGGTCCACCAGTTGTATTCGGCGGAATGAACCACGAGCTCGGCATTCGGGAAAACAGGTGCGTTCGATCCCTTTTCCATCAGGCCCCAGACGTGGTCAGGATGGAAATGCGAGATCATCACGGTGTCGATCTTGCGGTAGTCGATGCCTGCGGCCGCCATGTTGCCGGGCAGGTGGGTGGCGTTTGCCTGCCACTGGCCGACGCCGGAACCGGCATCCATCATGATCAGCCGTCCGCCGACCTTCAGCACCACCACTGTCAGCGGGATCGGCATGAAATCGGTCGGTAGATGGGCGGCGGCCAGCGCCTGTTTGGTCTCGTCGATCGAGACGTCCTTGATGAAGGCGGGATCGTGCGGCTTGCGCCAGATGCCGTCATAGATGGCGGTCACTTCGATATCGCCGACCTTATAGCGATAGAAGCCGGTAGCCGGTTCGTCCGCCGATGCGGCGAAGGCCGGGGGTACGAATTCGAGCTTGGATGCGAGGCCGAATGCGGCTGCCGCGGCGGCCGAACCGAGCAGCGTACGGCGTGACATTTCGAACATGGGATGCCTCCTCTGGCTTGTCCGTTGTCTCAGCGGGATCGGGATAGGTTCGACGTCCCCGCTGCAGAACTAGACCGGAGTGGCCATGGGCTTATTCCCTGAGGTCAGGAATTTTATCATCAAGCCATTGAAAGAAATCAGCTATTTTTATCGCGGCGGAAATTGCGCGAAAAAATGCGGGCGGGAAGGAATAAAACGGGGCCTTCATCGATCTAGTCGATAAAGGGTCGCGTTGCCTGCAGGGCGGCCTGAGGATTAGAGTCGGCTGGGCTGCAGCCGCAGGGGACGTGATGACCCAAGTCAGTATTGCCTATCCCATGCCATTGGATGACCAGTTGGCCGAAGCCGTTCTGCGGTGGCGGCGCCGGTCGCGCTCGCTGGCCGGGCTTGCCGGCCGGCTGTTTGTCGAGGCTGCCTCTGTCCTCGTCGGCTATATGGAGATGGCCCGCGATCAGGTGCGCGCCCGGGCTGCCCAGCCGCTGCAGGCCGACCAGACGCTGCGCTTCCAGCAGAGCATCCTGCCGCATATGGACGCCGCCTATAATTTCGCCCGTTTCCTCAGCCGCGATCAGGATGCGGCACAGGATATCGTTCAGGATGCGTTCCTGCGGGCCTATCGCAGTTTTGAGACATATCGGGGCGGCGATCCCAGGGCCTGGGTGTTTTCGATCGTCCGCAACTGCCATCTCGCCTGGCAGCAGCAGGGTCGGCGCAAGGCGCGTTTCGAGACGCCGCTCGATGGCGATGCCGGAAGCGAAGGCCCGGCACATGAAATCGCTGCCGATGACGATACGGCGGAGACGGCGATGATCCGCGAGAGCGAGTCATCGCGCGTGCGCCACGTGATCGCCATGCTGCCGGAAGCGATGCGCGAGATCCTGGTGCTGCGGGAGCTGGAAGAGCTTTCCTACAAGCAGATCGCAGAGGTTATTGATGTGCCGATCGGCACCGTCATGTCGCGCATCGCCCGCGCGCGGGGCGAATTCGGCGAAGCCTGGGATGCGTTCGAAAATGGCGGGGCAGGGGCATGAGCGATACGCCGAAACAGGGCTGCGACCAGTGGGGACCGGTGCTGCATGCCTTCATCGATGGCGAGCTTGATCTGGTGCGCGCAGCGGAACTGGAGGCTCATCTTGCGGGGTGCCCGGATTGCCGGGCGGAGATGGAAAGGGTGCGTGGGGTGCGGCAACTGATCGGGCGGGATGGCGTGCGCTTCAAGATGCCGGAAGAGGTGCGCGCGCAGGTGCTGACGGCGCTTTCGCGGGAGCAGGCCGCTGTCCTTCCGGCGCGATGGCGCGTCGAGACGGCATCGCCCTGGGGCCGTTTCTTCCGCTTCGTGCGCGACTGGAGCTTCGTGCCGTCGCTGGCGGCATTGGCCGCGAGCGCCATGCTGTTCGTCAACGCACCGGCGCCAGAACTCGGCATTCAGGACCAGCTGCTCGCCAGCCATGTCCAGTCGATGCTGGCGGATCACCTCGTTGATGTGCAGACCTCGAACCAGCATACAGTCAAGCCCTGGTTTAATGGCCGCATCGATTTCTCGCCGCCGGTCAATGATCTCGCCAAGGATGGTTTCCCGCTGGTCGGCGGGCGTGTCGATTATATCGGCGGCCGGGTGGTAGCGGCGCTCGTCTACCGGCGCAATGGCCATGTCATCAACCTGTTCATCTGGCCGCAGACATCAGGGCGCGAGGCGGCGAGCGAACACGACGGCTACAACATGGCCGAATGGGCGGCCAACGGGCTGGTCTTCTGGGCGGTGTCGGATGTCGCCGCTGGTGATCTTGCCGCTTTCCGCGAAAGCTTCATCCGGGCAGCAGCCGGGACATAACCCACAACGAAAAAGGCGGGCAAAAGCCCGCCTTTGAAAGGCGTTCCGGAAGATGCGGTCAAGCCGAAAGCTTGGCCAGCACTTCTTCGGAGACTTCGAAGTTCGAGTAGACGTTCTGGACGTCGTCGTCGTCTTCGAGATTGTCGATCATCTTGATCAGCGACTGCGCCTTTTCCTCATCAACAGGCACGTTGTTCTGGGCGCGCCAGACGGCCTTGACGGTTTCGGCTTCGCCGAGCGTCGCTTCGAGCGCCTTGGCGACTTCGCCGAGGCTTTCGAAACCGGTCGTGATGTAGTGGCCCTCTTCGTCGGTCTCGACGTCGTCGGCACCGGCTTCGATCGCTGCTTCCATCACCTTGTCGGCATCGCCTGCCGAGAGCTTGTAGGTGATTTCGCCGACGTGATCGAAGGAGAAGGACACCGAGCCGGTTTCGCCGAGTGCGCCGCCGGCCTTGGTGAAGATCGAGCGGACATTCGAGGCGGTGCGGTTGCGGTTGTCGGTCAGCGCTTCGACGATGACGGCGGTGCCGCCCGGGCCGTAGCCTTCGTAGCGGATCTGCTCGTAGTTCTCGCCGTCGCTGCCGGCTGCCTTCTTGATGGCACGGTCGATATTGTCTTTCGGCATCGACTGGGCCTTGGCGTTCTGGATTGCCAGGCGCAGGCTCGCGTTCATCGCCGGGTCGGGCAGACCGGCCTTGGCGGCAACGGTGATTTCGCGCGCCAGCTTGGAGAACATTTTCGACCGCACGGCGTCCTGACGGCCCTTGCGATGCATGATGTTTTTAAACTGTGAATGGCCAGCCATGGCACCCCTGTTCACGTCTCATTGTTCGGAATGGGCCGCCTTATAAGAGCGAAACGGGCCGTATTCAAGCGGAAAGCAGCTTTCGGGCCTGCTGCACAGGCTGTGCAAATCATCGGAACAAAGCCGGTGGACCTGACGTTTTGAGCGGGAAACGCAAACGGAAAGGAATGGCCATGGCAAGCTTCAGCGAAGCCCGCGAACATCCGGCACAGCAGCTCTGGGAGCAGGTGAACGGCATTCACGCCGGGATGCTCGGCGTCGACGGTGCCGACATGCATATGCAGCCGATGGCGCCGCATGCCGATCCGAAGACCAACACGATCTGGTTCTACACCAAATCCGATGCCGACATCGCCCGCGCCATCAAGTCCGGCGCCCGCGCGCATTTCTGCGTGGTCGGCAAGGATCACGACTACCATGCGTGCCTTGCGGGCAAGATCGAGGTCAAGGCCGATCCCGGCAAGGTGGAGGAATACTGGAATTCCATCGTCGCCGCCTGGTACGAGAACGGCAAGAAGGACCCGAAGCTGACGATGCTCGCCATGCATGTCGACGACGCGGAAATCTGGGTCTCCACCGGCAGCAAGCTGAAATTCGGCTGGGAGATCGCCAAGGCCAATCTGGACGATGACAAGATGCCGGATGTGGGGATCAAGCGGCATTTGCAGTTCGCTTGACGTCTCGTAAGCGTTCTACCGTGCGGCCCCCTCATCCCCGGCACAACAAGTTGCGCCTGAAACCTTCGGGCACCTTCTCCCCGCTGGGGAGAAGGGAGGTCGCATTGGTTGCCTCAAACTCGAGCTTCCCCTCTCCCCTCGGGGAGAGGGCAGGGTGAGGGGGATCCGGGCTCAAACTGCGCCTAGGTGCGAACCCACCCACCTCTACTGCACATCCTTCATCACATAAATCTGCGGCTTCCGCGGCAGCGTCCTGAGCGACACCGTCAGCGTATCGTTCTGCGCATAGACGATCTCGAATTCCTTGCCGATCATCGACAGGAAGCGCTCGACCGGCGGCCCGCGGCGGTGCATCGGGAGCACGATCGAGGAGCGCAGCCGCTTGATCACCCGGCTCATGCTGTCAGGGCCCATCGTCAGTCCGCCATCAACAGGCACCATGACGATGTCGAGGCGGCCGATCTCGGTGTAATGGGCGTCCGTCAGTTCGTAATGCAGGTGGCCGAGATGGCCGATGCAGAGGCCGGCGATCTCGAAGATGAAGATCGAATTGCCGTCCTGCTGCGATCCGCCGAGGCCGTAGCTGAAGCGGATATCGGTGGTGACGTTGCGGATATAGGCGTCGCCGACGACCAGATCGACCTTGGCCTTTTCGCCGGGCACATCGCTCCAGCCGTGCAGCACATGCTTGATCGCCGGATCCGGCGTCAGCGTGTAATGCGTCTGGTGCGCCTTGTTCATGGTGACGACATCAGGGGTCACCGAGGGCTGGTAGATGCCGTTGTAATCGGTGGCGATGACGATGCCGCCGGGCGTGTCGATCTCGAAGGTGGAGTGGCCGAGGAAGGTGAAGGTGACGTCTTCGCCTTCGGAGACGGCCGGGACGATGGGCGCGCCAGGTGAGAAGCTTGCGAACTGCGCCTTCGGAATTCCCTGCGCGATCGCCTGGCACTGGCTGACATTCTTACGCTGTTCCTGGGAGCTTGCTGTCTGCGGCAAAGCGAGCGAGGCAAGGCATGCGATCGCGAGGACAAGACATTGCGGCTTCATGCCACCCCTCCGGCGCTTTCACGGGTAGCCGGAAGGATGCGGCAAGGCGCCGCAGGGGTCCAGATGTGGGGTGCTCACGTTTGCGTGTTGGGGTGGTCGCCGAAGCCTACCGCCAAAACTCCGGAATCGTCTCCGCCAGCCGCGGTCCCAGCCGCAGCGGCGCAATCTTTTCCGCCAGCCCGGTGCTGTCCGAAATCTCCACACCAACCCCACAGATCGTTGCCGGCCCTGTCGCCGCCTCCATCCGGCCCTTCGGCATCTTGGAAATGAACCGGTTGAGCGGCTCTTCCTTGTCCATGCCGAGCGAGGAGTCGTAGTCGCCGCACATTCCGGCATCCGACATGTAGGCGGTGCCGCCGTTCAGGATTTGGTGGTCGGCGGTGGGCACGTGTGTGTGCGTGCCGACGACGAAGCTGGCGCGGCCATCGACGAAATGGCCGAAGCACTGTTTTTCGCTGGTCGCCTCGGCATGGAAATCGAAGATGATCGCGTCGGCCTGTTCCTTCAGCGGGCATGCGGAAAGGATTGCCTCGGCCGACTTGAAGGGGTCGTCAAGCTCGGGATGCATGAAGACGCGGCCCATGATGTTGGCGACGAGCACGCGGGCGCCGTTGCGGGCGTAGAAGAGGCCGGAGCCGCGGCCCGGCGTTCCCTGCGGATAGTTGGCCGGGCGCAGGAACTGATCGTGGCGGCCGGCGAAGGCGACCGCATCCTTCTGGTCCCAGACGTGGTTGCCGGTGGTAACGACATCGGCGCCGGCATTGATCGTCTCGAGGAAGATGTCTTCGGTGATGCCGAAGCCGCCGGCGGCGTTTTCGCCGTTGACGACGACGAAGTCGAGTTTCAGGTCGGAAACCAGCCCCGGCAGGCGGTCCCAAACCGCCGTGCGTCCCGTCTTGCCGACCATGTCACCCAGAAAAAGAAGCCGCATTTCTATCCGATCCAAGAAGCAAAAAAGCGAAGGCCGCTTTCTGTCAGGATGGCATCCAGGCTTATGTCATGCGGCTCGTCGGGCACATGTGCCACTTCCTGGCAGTCGAATGCAATGCCGATCAGCCTTGGTTTGCGGCCTTTTTGCCGCAAAAGGCTAATGGCTCGGTCATAATAACCGGCGCCATAGCCGATCCGGTGGCCGCGGGCATCGAAAGCCGAGAGCGGCACGAGCAGGATATCGGGGTCGAGAACCGGTGCATCCGGGCCGGGACCCGAGGTGCCGAAGCCGGTGGCAATCAGTGGCGCATCGCGCAGCAATTCGCGGAAGACGATGGTCTGCTTGTCGAGGATGGCCGGCACGCAGAGCCGGGCGCCGCGCGCCTGAAAGCGTGCCATCAGCGGGCGGATATCGGCTTCCGAGCGGATCGGCAGGAAGCCGGAAATGATCGTGCCGGGATCGAAGGCGACGGCCTCGCCGGCGTGATCGGCCATGGCGAGCGCCTTTTCGATGCGCATTTCCGGCGGGATGGCGTCGCGAAGCGAAAGCCGCTCGGCCCGCATGTCGGCCTTCAGCTGTTTGGACATGGTTTGCATGCGCCGACCATAGACCGGCTGCGGATCAATGCAAATGCGCGAAAGCGGCGTCGGCTGTGCCGATCGGGCTAGATGACGATGCTTGAGGGGATGGCGGAGGCTGCCGTCGGCATCGGCATTGCCTGTGTTGCGTCCGCGCCGGTCTTGCCGTTGCGCAGCTCGTCCATCGCCTTGTTGAGGATCTGGCGGACTTCGCGCAGAAGCGACTGCAGCTTTTCCAGCGTCGAACGGTCTTCGTCAGACAGGCCGGTGGCCTGCTGCTCGCCATCGGCGGCAGTGTCCTGATAGGCCTTGCGGGCCTGCGCGGTGTCGACGGGCTCGGTCTCGGCGGTCGCCGGATCGGCCTCCGCAGACGCAGCATCCGCCGATGACGGCGTGGCGGCTGTTCCTGCCGTGCTTGCTTCGGTGGAGGCAGCGGTGACTGCGCCGGGTGTGACGCCCGCACCGGCGACGGCGGAGGCGAATTGCGCTGCGGCGGATGCGATCTTCTGCGACAGCTGCGCGGCAAGCCGGGCGGTCGCCTCAGGCGAGAGGCCGCCGCTCTTCAGCATTTCCACCTGCTGCTGGAGTTCCGCGAGCTTGCGGGCGGCGCGTTCCTTGGCGAGGTCGGCGGAGGATTTCTTGTCCTGCTGCAGGGCGTTGAGCGCCTCGTCGGCGCGCTGAAGCATTCTGAGCTGCGGATCGCTGCTCGATGTTCCCGATGCCGCAAGCGATTGCGGCGTGCTGCGCAGAATGTTCAGCGCATTCGACTGTGCGATCTGCATCATATCCCCCGATACTATGAGGGGATTTCTGCAACTTCAGGCTTGCGCGGGCCTTGGCACTAATCGCCGGGCGAGCGTCTTTACGGTTTCGGCAAAAAGCGGAAGGCCTCCCGGCTTCCAGCCGAGGCCTTCGAGCTTGGCGGTCTCCATGCGGTTGAGGCATGCCTTGTCTGCCGCCGGTGGCAGTGCGTGGGGACAGCCGGTTTCTGCCTGTATCCGGGCAAGGATGTCGCGCGTATCGACGGTGATGTCGGAGACATTGAAGACCGCGCCCGATATCCGCGATGCCTCGATCTCGAGCATCAGCCGCACGGCAGCGCCGAGATCGCGGCCGTGGACCTCGGTTCCCGCCCGCGCCGGAAGCGACCTGCCGTCGAGATAGTCGTCGATCAGTCCGCTCCACTTGTTGGGCAGGAGATCGCCATAGACGCCGGTTGCCCTCAGACTCACCGCGGCAAAGCCGGGGCCGGCGAGATGGGCAAGTGCGCGTTCGCAATCGAGCTTGACCTCGCCATAGAGCGTATCGGGTTTCGGCAGCAGGTCTTCGGTCTGCAGGGAAGAGGTGGCGGCATCGCCATAGACCGCCCGGCTGGAAATGAAGATGCAGCGGCGGGTGCCGGCGCGCCTGGCGGCCTCGAAGAGTTTTACCGTGCCGTCGAGATTGAGGCGCTTGAAACCTTTGGGGTCATCGCCTTCGCCGCCGCGATATTTGCCGGGCACATGGCTGAAAGCGGCGTGGACGAAGAAATAGGCGTCGTCGAAGGCTTCGATATGGTCCGTATCAGGATCGAGCGAGAGCGGCGCGAAATCGACGGGGCGGGAAAACAGCCGCGGCAGCGGCGCGTGGCGTCCGCCGATGATGACATGGTATCCGGCATTGAGCAGTTCCTCGACGATATAGCGTCCGACGAGACCCGTGCCGCCCGATACCAATACCTTCATGCCACCTCCGGGTTGTTCATGGCCGCCAGATCCGGCAGCGCCTTGCCGGCATGGAGTTCGTGCCAGAGATCGATCAGCGGCTGCAATTGCGCTGCCTTTGGATGATCGGCCTCCCACGGTTTCTCATATTGGTAATGCAGCACCGAAATGCTGTTCCAGTCCCAAAGCGCGGGCATGGTGAACCATACATATTGTAGCATGTTGAAATAGACGGGCAGGCCGTGCCAATCCGGGAAGAACTGCTGCAGGAAGGTCTGGTCGGTGCGCGGCCAGAAGGCATCGGGTGCGTCGAGCGCCTGCAGCATACGGGCGAAGGTCTCCTTCGAAGGGGTGGCGACGAAGACGCCGGAGTTCATCCGGTGAAAATCGGCAAGCGATTCATAGACATTGGGGGCGGCGGAGAATTCGGGATAGGAGAAGAGGCGATCGATATTGCGCAGCACGACGGCGTCGGCGTCGATGAAGACTACGCGGTCGTACTCGGTGAGCTCCCATAGGCGCAACTTGCAGAAATTGTCGAGCGGCGTGTGGAAATCGGGCTTGCGGCCCTTGGTGAAGGGGGCGGTGGTGTGGACGTTGCCGCGGGCGTGGCGCTGGTTGAAAGCGTTCGAGAGAGGGAGGTGCGCGACTTCGATCAGGCGGCAGCCCTTGTCCAGGAATGGGGCGAGATCGGCGCGGGGGACGGCGCCGGTATGGAGGATGGCGAGGTCGGCTTTCGTCCCGGTTTGGCGCAGCGAGTTGATGAGGGCAGTGGCGCCCTTGGCGTAGTCGGGGTTGGTGACGAGGGTGATGTAGGCGTGACGCGCGGGTTGGGTCATGAGGTCGACGCCTTGCGAGGATGCTCGACTGCTACTGTGGCTGCAGGGCAAACGAAAGAGACGGTGTGCCGTGTGGCCCCCTCAACCGGCCCTTCGGGCCACCTTCTCCCCGCGGGGGAGAAGGGAACACCGCAGCTTGCGCCGACGCCCCCTCTCCCCCGCGGGGAGAGGGCAGGGTGAGGGGGCTCCGGGCCCCGCCGGGCGTTCTGTAGGTGTAGGGTGAGGCCGCGCAGCACAAGCGTCTCCGTCACGACACTGACTTCAACCGTTTGCCCTCGGGATCATGATTGATCGTCGCGGCAATATCCTTCGTCCAGGCCGACACCGCGGGTACCCGGGAGCGGTCGACGCGGTAGGCGAATTTCCTGGCGACGTCGACGATCTCGGTCAGCAATCCGGCCTCGAGCGTGATCGGGTCGAGGCCGAGCGCGCGGAATTTCTCGTTTTTCACGATCAGCTCGTTCTCCGGCGCTTCCTTGCGCGGGTTCGGCAGCCGGATGATTTCGGAGCCGCTCATCCTGGCGATCATCTCGGCGAGGTCGCGTACGCGATGGGTTTCGGTCATCTGGTTGAAGATCTCGACGCGGGAGCCGCGGGCCGGCGGGTTCTTCAGGGCGAGCTCGATGCAGCGGACGGAATCCTGGATGTGGATGAAGGCGCGGGTCTGGCCGCCGGTGCCGTGGACGGTGAGGGGATAGCCGATTGCCGCCTGGATCAGGAAGCGGTTCAGCACCGTGCCGTAGTCGCCGTCATAGTCGAAGCGGTTGATCAGCTGCGGGTGGCGGCGGGTCTGTTCGGTGTGGGTTCCCCAGACGATGCCCTGGTGCAGGTCGGTGATCCGCAGTGCATCGTTCTTGGCGTAGAACTGGAAGAGCAGCTGATCCAGGCACTTGGTCATGTGATAGATCGAGCCGGGATTGGACGGGTAGAGGATTTCCTGGCTCGCCGTCTCGCCCGCCGCGGTCTCGATGCCCACCGTGAGATATCCCTCGGGAATTGCCGCACCGACCGTCGAATAGCCGTAGACACCCATCGTGCCCAGATGGACCAGATGCGCGTCGAGCTGCAGCTCGACGAGGGCATTCAACAGGTTATGGGTGGCGCTGACATTGTTGTTGACGGTGTAGTTCTTGTGGCGATCGCTCTTCATCGAATAGGGCGCGGCGCGCTGTTCGGCGAAATGGATGATGGCGTCAGGGCGGTTTTCGCCGAGCCATTTCTTCAGGAGCTCATAGTCTTTCGAGAGGTCGATGAGATTGAAATGGATGCGCCGGCCGGTCTCGGCATGCCAGATGCGGGTGCGTTCCTGAATGGAGTCCATCGGCGTCAGCGATTGCACGCCGAGTTCGGTGTCGATCCATCGCCGCGAGAGGTTGTCGAGGATGTGGATGTCGTGGCCTGCGTCGGAGAGATGCAGCGAGGTGGGCCAGCCAATGAATCCGTCTCCGCCCATCACTGCAATTTTCATCGCATTGCCTCCTGCGTGCTCATCCACTATCGGGAATACTTAGAGATTATGACGATTGTTCAATGCCTCCGGCCGCTGCTGCGGCCGCGGCAAAGAGGCATGACCATTTGGAGACGATGATGGCGGAAGACGGTTTTCTGATTGCCGGGGCGCTGACGGAGGAGGGCCATCGGCTCACCCAGCGCGTCTATTACGAGGACACCGATTTCTCCGGCCTCGTCTATCACGCCCGCTACCTGCATTTCCTCGAGCGTGGCCGTACCGACTACCTGCGCTGCCTCGGCGTCGAGCAGCGCGAGCTGATCACTGCGGATGAGGAAGGGCTGGTCTTCGTCGTCCACCGCATGGAAATCGACTTCAAGACGCCGGCGCGGATGGACGATATCCTGACCATCGTGACGCGGACCGAAAAGGCCGGCGGCGCGAAGATGGTTCTGTCGCAGGAAATCCGCCGCGGCGAAACGCCGCTGATCGCCGCCAAGGTCATCATCGCCGTCATCAACGCCAAGGGCCGCCCGCGCCGTCTGCCGGAGGCATTGGCGAAGCAGATGCTGATCGAGACGGAATAGCCGTAAAGCAGGGCATTCCGGCAGCTCAAAAGCCGGAATTGCGCCCTTGCAAAAACATGAGTTTCATGTGAAGGAATTGCCGCGCTGCAGGAAATGCGCGGTGCTCCGCCGCCGGAACCGTTGAATCAGGTTAAAACCGGCTAGAAAAACATCAGCTTCAATAAGCTTGCCGCCGCACTCTGACACTAACGAACTATTAACCATAATAGTGTCTTACTCTGAAAGTCAGAGTTTGTGCGGTGCACGCCTTCCTTTGACCAAATTTGACGGCAAGGAAGGCGGAAGAAAAGCTTCGAGCTTGACCAGGGCTTAAGGCGGCGGTCGCCAGACATTTCTTGCGAGATCACTTTTTGTGCCGCCCGGTCAAGCGCCGGGCGTTTGGATTCGGGGATTTTGGATCAATGGAACAAGCAGGATTGGCAGCAGCAACGGCCGACGTCAGCCTCTGGTCGCTGTTCATGCAGGCAGGCATCGTCGTAAAACTGGTCATGCTCGGGCTGCTGGCAGCCTCGGTCTGGACCTGGGCGATCGTCATCGACAAATATCTGGCTTATGGCCGCGCCCGTCGCCAGTTCGACAAGTTCGAACAGGTGTTCTGGTCGGGCCAGTCGCTGGAAGAGCTCTACAGGACGCTGTCCGAGCGCAACAATACCGGTCTTGCAGCGATCTTCGTTGCGGCCATGCGCGAGTGGAAGAAGTCCTTCGAGCGCGGCGCCCGGTCGCCGATCGGTCTGCAGATGCGTATCGACCGCGCCATGGACGTGACGCTGTCGCGTGAATCCGAAGGCCTCTCGGCCCGTCTCGGTTCGCTGGCGACGATCGGCTCGGCCGGTCCGTTCATCGGTCTGTTCGGTACCGTCGTCGGTATCATGACCTCGTTCCAGGCTATCGCCGGTTCGAAGTCCACCAACCTCGCGGTCGTCGCTCCGGGTATCGCCGAAGCGCTTCTCGCGACCGCCATCGGCCTTGTTGCCGCTATTCCGGCGGTTATCGCCTACAACAAGTTCTCCGCGGATGCCGGCAAGCTCTCGGCGCGCATGGAAGGCTTTGCGGACGAATTCTCCGCCATCCTTTCGCGCCAGATCGACGAGAAGCTGCAGCCGCGCCAGGCCGCGCAGTAACGGAACGGCGGGGTAACGACCATGGGTATGGCTGTTGGAGGCAATTCCGGAAGCGGTGGCGGACGCCGCCGCCGCGGTGGCCGGAACAAGAACGTAATTTCCGAAATCAACGTGACGCCGCTTGTCGACGTCATGCTTGTGTTGCTGATCATCTTCATGGTCGCAGCACCGATGATGACGGTCGGCGTGCCGATCGACCTGCCGGAAACGCAGGCGAAGGCACTGAACTCGGAAACGCAGCCGATCACGATTTCGGTCAAGAACAGCGGCGAAGTCTATCTTCAGGAAACGCCGATCCCGGTCGACGAGGTCGCTGCGAAACTCGAAGCGATCGCCACGACTGGCTACAACGAGCGCATCTTCGTGCGCGGTGATGCAACTGCGCCCTACGGCGTGATCGCCGACGTGATGGCACGCATCCAGGGTGCGGGCTTCAAGAATATCGGCCTCGTCACGCAGCAGAAGAAGGACCAGTAGAAAGCAAGATGAAGACCAGCGTCGTCACATCTGCTGTTCTGCATGGACTGGTGCTCGCTGCGGCACTGGTCAGCATCGGCTCGCCCGAGCATTTCAAGGTCGATGACTTCGAAGCGATGCCGGTCGATCTGGTGCCGGTCGAATCGATCACCCAGATGCAGCAGGGCGACAAGAAGGCGCCGATGAAGGAAACGTCGGCGCCGAAGCCGACGACGCGTCCGCCGACGCCCGACCAGGGTGAGAATGTCGGCGACAACAAGGTCGACCTCAAGACAACGCCGGTTCCGAACGCCAAGCCGAGCAATACGGATGCGGCTGCCGCCAATTCCAGCGAGAAGCCGGCGCAGAAGATCGATCCGATCCCGAACGAGGTGAAGGAAGTCAACAAGGAAGAGACCGAGGTCGAACAGCCGAAGGAAGTCGCTTCCATTCCGCAGACCAAGCCTGACGTCGCGCCGACGCCGCCGAAGCCGGAGGAAAAGCCGGTCGAGGAGGCAAAGCCGGAGGAAGCGCCGAAGCCCGACGCCGAAGCGCTGCCCGACAAGGTGCCGACCCCGGTTGCCAAGCCGCAGGTGAAGCCGCCTGAGGAAAAGCAGGCCGAGAAGCCGCCGGAAAAGCCTCAGGACCAGCCGAAGACGGCTGAAAAGCCGACCGACAAGAAGAAGGACGATCAGAAGCGCGAAGTGGCCAAGTCCGCTTCGTCGATGAAGAGCGACTTCAATGCCGACGATATCGCCGCCCTCCTGAACAAGACCGATCCTTCCGCCGGCGGTACCAAGCGCTCGACGCAGGAAGCTTCGCTCGGTGCCAAGAAGGCGACCCAGGGTGCTTCGAAGCTGTCGATGAGCGAAATGGATGCGCTGAAGAGCGCGATCGCCGGCAACTGGAATGTCATTCCGGGCATGGAAGGCATGAACGAAGTGCGCATCAAGGTGCACATGAAGCTTGATGAAGACGGCAACATCATCGGTCAGCCCGAAGTCGAGGCGACCGGTGGCGACAACGATGCGACCCGCCGCGCTCTCGAAGGCGGTGCCTATCGCGCGATCATGAAGTCCGCGCCGTTCTCCACTCTTCCAAAAGATAAATACGATGCCTGGAACGAAGTCGTCGTGAACTTCGATCCCAGCGATCTAGGGATTTAAATGCTGAAAGGCCTCTGTCATATGAGAAAGTCTTCCCTTCTCCGCGCCTTGATGATGGTGGCGGGTCTCGTCACCGCGGGTGCGTTTACGACGCCTGCGAACGCGCTCGTCGAAATCAACATCAACAAGGGCAACGTTCAGCCGCTGCCGATCGCCGTCACCGACTTCCTGCAGGGCGACATGGGCGCCCAGGTCTCTCAGGTGATTGCCGCCGACCTGCAGCGCTCGGGCCTTTTCGCGCCCGTCAACAAGAACGCCTTCATCGAGAAGATTTCGAACCCCGATGCCGCTCCGCGCTTCGAGGACTGGAAGGTCATCAATGCGCAGGCGCTGGTCACCGGCCGCGTCACGCAGGAGGCCGACGGCCGCCTTCGCGCCGAGTTCCGCCTCTGGGACACCTTTGCCGGCCAGCAGATGACCGGTCAGCAGTTCTATACGCAGCCGGAAAACTGGCGCCGCGTCGCCCACATCATCGCTGACGCGATCTACAAGCAGATCACCGGCGAAGAGGGCTATTTCGACACCCGCGTCGTCTTCGTCTCGGAATCCGGCACGAAGCAGCAGCGCAAGCGCCAGCTCGCCATCATGGACCAGGACGGCTTCAACGTCCGCACCCTGACCGATGGCAGCGACCTCGTTCTGACGCCGCGCTTCTCGCCGAACCGCCAGGAAGTGACCTACATGTCCTTCGCCAACCAGCAGCCGCGCGTTTACCTGCTGCAGCTGGAGACCGGACAGCGCGAAGTGGTCGGCAACTTCCCGGGCATGACCTTCTCCCCGCGCTTCTCTCCCGATGGCCAGAAGGTCGTCATGAGCCTCCAGCAGGAAGGCAACGCCAACATCTATACGATGGACCTGCGTTCGCGCACGACGACGCGCCTGACCTCGACGGCGGCGATCGATACGTCCCCGTCCTATTCGCCTGACGGCAACCGGATCGTCTTCGAAAGCGACCGCGGCGGCCATCAGCAGATCTACGTGATGAATGCCGACGGCTCCGGCCAGACGCGCATCTCCTTCGGCGACGGCAACTACTCGACGCCGGTCTGGTCTCCGCGTGGCGATCTCATCGCCTTCACCAAGCAGTCGGGCGGCAAGTTCTCGATCGGCGTGATGAAGCCGGACGGTTCGGGCGAGCGTATCCTGACGACGGGCTTCCACAACGAAGGCCCGACCTGGGCACCGAACGGCCGCGTCATCATGTTCTTCCGCCAGGCGGCGGGTGCCGGTGGTCCGCAGCTCTACTCGATCGACCTGACGGGCTACAACGAGCAGCTCATCAAGACTCCGACCTACGCTTCCGACCCGGCATGGTCGCCGCTGCTCGAGTAGTGGAGAGCCTGGAATACGCCTTCATGTCGCCGCAAAGTCCTGAAAATGGGCAATGTAGGGACAAATCAGTAAATCGTTAACCATACTTATTGAGCGGCGGTTAACCGAGTACGGTTACAGTCCGGCAACCCTGATGAAGTCGCAAGGAGACCCGGCCATGAGCCGCATTCATACCCCGGCTATGAGCCGCATGCAGAATCTCGCCCGCAATCCCGTCATGATCGCTCTCGTCGCTGGTCTGGCTCTTGCTGGCTGCGCCAACAAGAAGAACATGGCCAACAGCGCCGGCGATCTCGGCCTCGGCGCTGGTGCGGCGACCCCGGGTTCGGCTCAGGACTTCACCGTGAATGTCGGCGACCGTATCTTCTTCGATACCGACTCCACCTCGATCCGTGCAGACGCCGCCCAGACGCTCGACCGTCAGGCTCAGTGGCTCGCCCGCTACCCGAACTACGCGATCACCGTCGAAGGCCATGCCGACGAACGCGGTACCCGCGAATATAACCTTGCTCTCGGCGCGCGCCGTGCGGCGGCCACCAAGGACTACCTCGCTTCGCGCGGCGTCCCGGCTCAGCGCATGAAGACGATCTCCTACGGCAAGGAACGTCCGGTTGCCGTCTGCGACGACATTTCCTGCTGGTCGCAGAACCGCCGCGCCGTTACCGTTCTCGGCGGCGCTGGCATGTAATCTGCGGATATCGCATTACATTTTGGAAAGGCGGTCCGTTCGCGGGCCGCCTTTTCTTTTTGAACACACTTTGGCCAGACTCCGTTGCTTTTTGAAAGCAATTGGCAAAATCTCCTGTTCGTGCCATCGGGGCGCGAAGAATCACTGGGACAGGACGATACCTATGAAGAAATATGTCGTGGCAGGGGTGCTCTGCCTCGCGGCTGTGACGGGAACCGAGCGAGCGGCTTACTCCGCATCGTTTCTCGGTCTGAATCTTGGCGGCAAGCCCGCGCAGACCCAGGCGCAGATGCCGCCTGTCGTCAACGTCCAGAGCAGCGGCACGGAAATGCGTGTGCAGCAGCTCGAAGACCAGCTGCGTCAGCTGAACGGCCGCATCGAAGAGATGAGCTACCAGATCCTGCAGATGCAGGAATCGCTCCGCAAGACGCAGGAAGACAACGAATTCCGCTTCCAGCAGCTCGAAAAGGGCGGTGGTGGCGGTGGTGGCGGCGGCTCGATGGGCGGCAGCACCAAGGGCACCAAGAAGAGCGAGGCAGACGTTCCTCCCGCATCGACGAACCAGGCGCAGGCCGGTTCGCAGGGGCAGGGCGGCGATGATGTCGCGACGATCATCCAAGCACCGCAGGGAGCCGAAACGGCTCCCTCCAACGACGTGCCTTCGAACAGCGGTCTCGGCCAGCCGCCGCAGCAGCTAGGCTCGATGGATTTCGACCAGAACGGCAACCCGGTCGGCGGAACGGTCAATCCGGGCGCTGAAGTCGGCTCCGCGCCGCTCCCGCCTCCTGGCGCCGGCACCTCGCAGCAGCAGACGGCATCGCTCGGCAGCGAGAACGACCAGTACAAGGCCGCTTACGGCCATGTTCTCTCCGGCGACTATGCGACGGCCGAACAGGAATTCACGCAGTATATCGCCCAGTACCCAGGCAGCGCCCGCGCTGCCGACGCCAACTTCTGGCTTGGCGAAGCGCTCTATTCGCAGGGCAAGTTCAACGAGGCCGCCAAGACCTTCCTGAACGCGCATCAGAAATACGGCTCTTCCGAGAAGGCGCCGGAAATGCTGCTGAAGCTCGGCATGTCGCTTGCCGCTCTGGATAATACCGACACGGCCTGCGCAACGCTCAAGGAAGTGACCCGCCGTTATCCGAAGGCTTCGCGCGCTGTCATAAGCAAGGTCGCGAGCGAACAGAAGCGTCTCGCCTGCTAAGGGTTTCCGGCTTGTCTCCGGAAATCCCCCTGTCGCCCGAGGCAGCGGTCAGCCGCTTTCTCCAATCGCTTGCCGAACCCGCGCGCATTCTCGTCGCGATTTCAGGGGGCAGCGATTCCACCGGGCTTCTCGTCGCGCTTGCCGAAGCCGTCAAAGCCGATCCCCATTCGAAATTTTCCCTCTGCGCTGCAACGGTCGATCACGATCTGCGCGCCGGATCTGCGGATGAGGCGCGCGATGTCGCTGCTCTCTGCCAATCGCTTTCCATCCCCCACCGGATCGCTGTCTGGCACGGCGCCAAGCCGAAATCCGGCATCATGGCTGCCGCCCGCGAGGCGCGGTATGCGCTGCTCGCCGCAACCGCTGCCGGGTTCGGCGCCGATCTCATCGTCACCGCCCATACGCTCGACGATCAGCGGGAAACCCTGATCATGCGCGGTAAGCGCGGTTCCGCCGGCGACCTAGATACGGGCATTGCTGATGCGGTGCTGTTCGACCGCTCCATCTGGATCGCCCGGCCGCTGCTTGCGAGCACGCGGGGCGATATCCGACGTTTTCTCACGTCTCGCGGTGTCGGCTGGTCGGATGATCCCAGCAATCACGACATGAAGTATGAGCGGGTCCAGACGCGTGCGGCGATGCCTGCCGATGCTGTGGCTCGCGAATTGCCGCAGCCGGAAGGCCGCGCAGCGCTCGCAGATGCAGCGGCGGATTGGCTGACGGAGCATTTCACTCTTTGCGCCCCAGGTCTCGGGCGTATCGCAATCGAAGGCATCTCGGCCGGCAATCCTGCATTCGCCTATGCACTCGGCCGTCTCGGTGCGGTCTTCGGCGGGCAGTCTTTCGTGATGGGCGCGCAATCGCTGCAGCGGCTTCTGACTTTCCTTGGGACCGGCGAGCCGGGGAGGGTGACGGCAGGCCGCGTCGTCTTCGACAAGCGCCGTGATGGCCTTTATTTCAGCCGCGAAGACCGCGGCATCTTGCCACTCTCTCTGTCTCCCGGCACGAGCGGCATCTGGGATGGGCGGTTCCGCGTCTTCAACGGCGCGAGCTTCCCGATCAGGATCGAAAAAAGCGGCGGTATCGCTGCCGAAACGCCGTCCGAAAGCCGCCTGCCGAAATCGGCGTTGAAGCGTGCCCTTGCCGCCCAGCCGGCGATCTTTCCAGCGGATGACGCAAATGTGTCCGGAGCATTTTTGGGCGCCGTGGCGCTTGAACCGTATTTTGCGCCGTTCGACCGCTTTTTGACACGATTCGACTTCATTTTCGCCGGGCGCCTGACGGCGGCATTTGGAACACGCCCCTATCCAACGCTGCCTTTAGGACTTATTGACGGAAAAACCACCTGACGCAGGGGATCGCCTTGGCAACGGCACAGCGCAACCCTATGTTAGAGTTCAAATAAGACGGCCGCCAAACGGCGGCTGTTCCAGTGCTGGGGAGTTCAATGAACCCTAACTTACGTAATTTCGCCTTGTGGGCGATCATAGCGCTTCTGCTGATCGCCCTTTTCAGCATGTTCCAGACGACGCCGGCACAGACCAGCTCGCGCGAAATCCCTTATTCGCAGTTCCTGCGTGAGGTTGATGCGGGCCGCGTGAAGGAAGTCGTGGTCACGGGCAACCGTGTCTCCGGAAGCTATGTTGAAAATGGCACCACCTTCCAGACCTATTCGCCTGTGATCGACGACAGCCTGCTGGACCGCCTGCAGACCAAGAACGTCCTGGTTTCGGCGCGTCCGGAAACCGACGGCTCTTCCGGCTTCCTGAGCTATCTCGGCACGCTGCTGCCGATGCTCTTGATCCTCGGCGTCTGGTTGTTCTTCATGCGTCAGATGCAGGGTGGCTCGCGCGGCGCGATGGGCTTCGGCAAGTCCAAGGCCAAGCTTCTGACCGAAGCGCATGGCCGCGTGACTTTCGAAGACGTCGCTGGCGTCGACGAAGCCAAGCAGGACCTTGAAGAAATCGTCGAATTCCTGCGTGACCCGCAGAAGTTCCAGCGTCTCGGCGGCAAGATCCCGCGCGGCGTTCTGCTCGTCGGCCCCCCCGGTACCGGTAAGACGCTGCTGGCGCGTTCCGTTGCGGGCGAAGCCAATGTGCCGTTCTTCACGATCTCGGGTTCCGACTTCGTCGAAATGTTCGTCGGCGTCGGTGCAAGCCGCGTCCGCGACATGTTCGAGCAGGCCAAGAAGAATGCGCCCTGCATCATCTTCATCGACGAAATCGACGCCGTCGGCCGCCATCGTGGCGCCGGTCTCGGCGGCGGTAACGACGAACGCGAACAGACGCTCAACCAGCTCCTCGTCGAGATGGACGGCTTCGAAGCCAATGAAGGCATCATCCTGATCGCTGCGACCAACCGTCCTGACGTTCTCGATCCCGCGCTGCTGCGTCCGGGCCGTTTCGACCGCCAGGTCGTGGTTCCGAACCCCGATATCGTCGGCCGCGAACGTATCCTGAAGGTTCATGCCCGCAACGTTCCGCTGGCTCCGAATGTCGATCTGAAGACGCTGGCGCGCGGTACGCCCGGTTTCTCGGGTGCCGACCTGATGAACCTCGTCAACGAAGCTGCCCTGATGGCCGCACGCCGCAACAAGCGCGTCGTCACCATGCAGGAATTCGAAGACGCCAAGGACAAGATCATGATGGGCGCCGAGCGCCGCTCTTCGGCGATGACCGAGGCGGAAAAGAAGCTCACGGCCTATCACGAAGCCGGTCACGCGATCACGGCCCTCAAGGTCGCCGTCGCCGATCCGCTGCACAAGGCAACGATCATCCCGCGCGGCCGTGCTCTCGGCATGGTCATGCAGCTTCCCGAGGGCGACCGCTACTCGATGAGCTATAAGTGGATGGTCTCGCGTCTCGTCATCATGATGGGCGGCCGTATCGCTGAGGAACTGACCTTTGGCAAGGAGAACATCACCTCGGGTGCGTCCTCCGATATCGAGCAGGCCACCAAGCTTGCCCGCGCCATGGTCACCCAGTGGGGCTTCTCCGACGTGCTCGGCCAGGTCGCCTATGGTGAAAACCAGCAGGAAGTCTTCCTCGGCCATTCGGTTTCGCAGTCGAAGAACGTCTCCGAAGCGACGGCCCAGAAGATCGACAGCGAAGTGCGCCGCCTGATCGAAGACGCCTATACCGAGGCCCGCCAGATCCTGACCGACAATCACGATGAGTTCGTCGCGATTGCCGAGGGCCTGCTGGAATACGAAACGCTGACCGGCGAAGAGATCAAGGCGCTTATCCGCGGCGAAAAGCCGGCGCGCGATCTTGGCGACGATACGCCGCCGAGCCGTGGTTCGGCCGTTCCGAAGGCTGGCGCCCGTCCGGCGTCGAAGGGCGATGAGGCCGAAGGTGGCCTCGAGCCGCAGCCGCATTGACCGAAAGTACAACGGACTAAGCTTAAGAGAGGCCGGGTTTCCCCAGGAAATCCGGCCTTTTCTGTGCAGTAACGCGATATAATCGGTTTTCGTCGTAATTGACGTGATGGCGCCTGCGTTTTGTGGCATGCCGCTATCATGAGCAGGCTGCATCAGTGGATTTCGAGCGATTTGATTCGCTCCCGCAGCCGGGAATTGCTTGGCACATGGCGCCGTCTTCTTGGCGCGCCGGAAGCATAGGGGTACATATGAAAAGACGTTACTTCGGCACGGACGGCATTCGCGGCCAGTCGAACATCTTCCCGATGACGCCGGATCTGGCGATGCGGGTCGGCATCGCAGTCGGCACCATCTTCCGCCGCGGCAGCCACCGCCACCGCGTGGTCATCGGCAAGGACACCCGCCTTTCCGGTTACATGCTGGAGAATGCGATGGTCGCGGGCTTCACCGCCGCCGGCATCGACGCCTTCGTTCTCGGCCCGATCCCGACGCCGGCCGTCGCCATGCTGACGCGCTCGCTGCGCGCCGATATCGGCGTGATGATCTCGGCCTCGCACAACCCCTACGAAGACAACGGCATCAAGCTTTTCGGCCCTGACGGCTACAAGCTCTCCGACGACATCGAGCAGCAGATCGAAGAGCTGCTCGAGAAGGATCTCTCCGGCCAGCTCGCCAAGTCTGACGACATCGGCCGCGCCAAGCGCATCGACGGCGTTCACGACCGCTATATCGAGCATGCCAAGCGCACGCTGCCGCGCGACGTGACGCTACAGGGCCTGAGGATCGCCATCGACTGCGCCAATGGCGCTGCCTACAAGGTCGCTCCGGCTGCGCTCTGGGAACTCGGCGCTGATGTCGTGACGATCGGCAACGAGCCGAATGGCACCAACATCAATCTCAATTGCGGCTCGACGAGCCCTGTCGCCCTGCAGAAGAAGGTCGATGAAGTGCGCGCCGATATCGGCATCGCGCTCGATGGCGATGCGGACCGAGTGATCATCGTCGATGAAAACGGCGCAATCGTCGACGGCGACCAGCTGATGGCCGTCATCGCCGAAAGCTGGGCCGACAGCCAGCAGCTGCGCGGCAACGGCATCGTCGCCACCGTGATGTCCAATCTCGGCCTGGAGCGTTTCCTGGAAGACAAGGGCATGAACCTTGCCCGCACCAAGGTCGGCGACCGCTATGTCGTCGAGCATATGCGCCAGCACAATTACAATGTCGGCGGCGAACAGTCCGGCCATATCGTCATGTCCGACTACGGCACGACGGGCGACGGCCTCGTGGCTGCCCTGCAGATCCTGGCTGCGGTCAAGCGCACCGGCAAGACGGTCAGCGAGATCTGCCGCCGGTTCGAGCCGGTGCCGCAGCTGCTGCGCAACGTCCGCATCTCCGGTGGCAAGCCGCTCGAGGATATCCAGGTGCAGAAGGCGATCGCCGATGCCGAAGCCGAGCTCGCCAAGAACGGCCGCCTCGTCATCCGCCCCTCCGGCACCGAGCCGCTGATCCGCGTGATGGCGGAAGGCGACGACCGCGCTCAGATCGAGCGCATCGTCAACGACCTGATCGGGACGATCTCGAACGTGCGCAGCGCGGCTTAAGACTAACGCGCCAGCCAATCATGAAGCCGGTGCTTTCAGCGCCGGCTTTTTCTTTGCGCCACTGACTATGGTGAGCGATCCCTGAAGAAACACGGTAAATATTCGTAGTTAAGCGGGTTTTAACGTTTCCCGTTCATTATCCATGCAAAGCGTATCAGATTGGCAGGCGCGTGCCGGGCCAATGTAACTTCTTTGGAGTGGATCATGAAAAGAAGCTTGGCCGGCATCTTCGCCGCACTGCTGATGACATCGAATGCACTGGCGGCCGATCTCGCTCCTGTCGAGCCGGTCCCGGAAATGCCGCCGGAAGTCACGGTGACCGAGGCGACCGGTTGGTATCTGCGCGGTGATGTTGGTTACGGCTTCAACGATCTGCGCGGCGCCCGCTATTTCCAGGGCAGCAACGGCAACGAAGTTGATTTCGCCAGCTCGGACCTGCGTGACAGCTTTACCGTCGGCGGCGGTGTCGGTTACCAGGTCAACAATTACCTGCGTACCGATCTCACGCTGGACTACCTCTCCGAGGCTGATTTCCACGGCTCGACGCGCGGTTCTTGCGGTGTCGCAGCAGACTGCGTATCGAGCGATCGCTCGTCGCGTACTGCTTGGAACCTCATGGCCAATGCCTATGTGGACCTTGGTACCTACGGGGTCTTCACTCCTTATGTCGGCGGCGGTATCGGTGGTACCTACGTCAACTGGAAGAACCTGAGGAACACCTCGTGCGACGTGACCGACCCGACGAACTGCGATCCGACCGTCACGCATGATGGCAAGGGCAACTGGCGCTTCAGCTACGCTTTGATGGCCGGTGCTGCGATCGATGTCACCTGCAACGTCAAGGCCGATGTTGGCTATCGCTTCCTGCATGTCGATGGCGGCAGCATGTTCGGCTATGCCGACAACGGCGGCCCGGGTCGCGACAAGGGCTTCAACGTCCACGAAGTTCGCGCTGGTGCACGCTATCTCTTCGGCGGTTGCGAGCAGCCCGTTGCCTACGAACCCGCTCCGGCGATCCCGCTGCAGCAGCCGGTTTACAAGTAGTCGGATCGAGGCTGATCTGCGAAAGCCGCCTTCCGGCGGCTTTCTGCGTTTGTGGCCATCCGTCGCGCCTGCGTCAAAAAATCCTCAGGCTGCGACACTTCTCCGTTGACCATGACGGGCGACGTCTGTATCTACGGCGGCGGGACACCTCTCCCCAACGAGAGGCTAATTACCTGGAAGGGTATACATATGGCCACTGCCACCGCAAAGCCGGACGTACGTCCGAATAACACCCATTTTTCTTCTGGCCCTTGCTCGAAGCGCCCCGGTTGGTCGCTCGATGCTCTCTCCGACGCGCCTCTCGGCCGCTCGCACCGCGCGAAAGTCGGCAAGACGAAGCTGAAGCAGGCCATCGATCTTACCCGTGAAATTCTGGAAGTGCCCGCGGATTACCGCATCGGCATCGTTCCCGCCTCCGATACCGGCGCCGTCGAAATGGCGCTCTGGTCGCTGCTCGGCGAGCGCGGCGTCGACATGGTCGCCTGGGAAAGCTTCGGCGCCGGCTGGGTCACCGACGTCGTCAAGCAGCTGAAGCTGAAGGACGTCCGCAAGATCGAAGCCGGTTACGGCGAGCTGCCCGATCTCTCGACCATCGATTTCGACCGCGACGTCGTCTTCACCTGGAACGGCACCACTTCGGGTGTCCGCGTTCCGAACGCCGATTTCATCCCTGCCGACCGCAAGGGCCTGACGATCTGCGACGCGACCTCCTCGGCATTTGCCCAGGACATGGACTTCGCCAAGCTCGATGTCGTCACCTTCTCCTGGCAAAAGGTTCTTGGCGGCGAGGGCGCTCATGGCGTCATCATCCTGTCGCCGCGCGCCGTCGAGCGCCTGACGACCTATGCGCCGGCCTGGCCGCTGCCGAAGATCTTCCGCATGACCTCGGGCGGCAAGCTGATCGAGGGCATCTTCACCGGCGAGACGATCAACACGCCGTCGATGCTCTGCGTCGAAGACTATATCGATGCGCTGCTCTGGGCCCAGAAGCTCGGTGGCCTGAAGGCGCTGATGGCGCGTGCCGATGCCAATACCAAGGTCATCGCCGATTTCATCGCCGCCAATGACTGGATCGCCAACCTGGCGGTCAAGGCCGAGACGGCTTCCAACACCTCCATCTGCCTGAAGATCGTCGACAAGGATGTCGTCGCTCTCGACGCCGATGGCCAGGCGAATTTCGCCAAGGGTCTCGTCGCTCTCCTCGAAAAGGAAGGCGTCGCCTATGACATCGGCGCTTACCGCGATGCCCCGTCGGGCCTGCGCATCTGGGCCGGTGCGACGATCGAGGCATCCGACATGCAGAAGCTGATGCCGTGGCTCTCCTGGGCCTTCGAAACGCAGAAAGCTACGCTTTCCCAGGCTGCTGCCTGAGTTGATCGCATAAGGCTCCGTCTCGATGGCGGAGCCCAGCATCCCTGATTTCATCCATCGCTGAAGTTTTTGAAGGAAGCCCCCAATGGCACCTCGCGTTCTCGTATCCGACGAACTGTCGGAAACCGCCGTCCAGATTTTCCGTGACCGCGGCGTCGAAGTCGATTTCCAGCCGCAGCTCGGCAAGGACAAGGACAAGCTCGCCGAAATCATCGGCAACTATGATGGTCTTGCCATCCGTTCGGCCACCAAGGCGACCGAAAAGCTGATCGCTTCGGCGACCAACCTGAAGGTCATCGGCCGCGCCGGCATCGGCGTTGACAATGTCGATATCCCGGCCGCATCGCGCCGCGGTATCATCGTCATGAACACGCCTTTCGGCAACTCGATCACCACGGCCGAACACGCCATCGCGCTGATGTTTGCCGTTGCCCGCCAGCTGCCGCAGGCCGATGCCTCGACGCAGGCCGGCAAGTGGGAAAAGTCGAAGTTCATGGGTGTCGAAATCACCGGCAAGACGCTCGGCGTCATCGGCGCCGGCAATATCGGCGGAATCGTCTGCAAGAAGGCGATCGGCCTCGGCATGCATGTCCTCGCCTATGACCCCTTCCTCTCGGCCGAACGCGCCCAGGAAATGGGCGTCACCAAGGTCGAGCTCGACGAGCTGCTTGCCCAGGCTGATTTCATCACCCTGCACGTTCCGATGACCGACAAGACCCGCGGCATTCTCGGCAAGGAAAACCTCGCCAAGACCAAGCCCGGCGTGCGCATCATCAACTGCGCCCGTGGTGGCCTCGTCGACGAAGCTGCACTCGCTGAGGCCATCAAGTCCGGTCACGTTGCCGGTGCCGGTTTCGACGTCTTCGAAGTCGAGCCCGCCAAGGAAAGCCCGCTCTTCGGTCTGCCGAACGTCGTCTGCACGCCGCATTTGGGCGCCTCGACCACGGAAGCCCAGGAAAACGTCGCTCTTCAGGTTGCCGAGCAGATGTCGGATTACCTCGTCAAGGGTGCGGTTTCGAACGCCATCAACATGCCGTCGATCACCGCTGAAGAAGCACCGATCCTCAAGCCGTTCATCAAGCTCGCCGACGTTCTCGGCGCCTTTGTCGGCCAGGTCACCGACGAGCCGATCAAGGAAATCGAGATCCTCTATGACGGCGTCACCGCCGGCATGAACACGCGGGCACTCACCTCCGCGACGCTGGCCGGCCTGATCCGCAGCCAGGTTGCCGATGTCAACATGGTTTCGGCTCCCGTCATGATCAAGGAAAAGGGCATCGTCCTTTCCGAAGTGAAGCGGGACAAGACCGGCGTTTATGACGGCTATATCAAGCTGACGGTGAAGACCGACACGATGACGCGCTCGATTGCCGGTACCGTCTTCTCGGATGGCAAGCCACGCTTCATCCAGATCAAGGGCATCAACCTCGACGCCGATGTCGGTTCGCACATGGTCTACATCACCAATACCGACGTCCCTGGTATGATCGGCTTCATCGGCACGACGCTCGGCTCCGCCGGCGTCAATATCGCCAACTTCCAGCTCGGCCGTGACAAGCAGGGCGGTGATGCGATTGCGCTGCTCTATGTCGATGGTCCGCTGAGCGATGAAGTTCTGGCGAAGCTGACGGCCAATGCGGCAATCCGCCAGGCCAAGCCGCTGGTCTTCGCGGTCGACTGATTTTCCTCCCAGGAAGACAAAGGAAAGCCCGGCGCGGGAGACTGCGCCGGGCTTTTTCGTGCGATCGGGATCAGGCGCTGATGCTGCCCGCGTCAGGCACGCGGCCCTGCGGCGTCAGACTGTCGACGGCCTGCGGCAATGTCTTCGAAAGCCGGGCGAGGAGGTCGTCCTTGTTCAGGCCGGTCGCCTTGGCGAGCTCGTCCAGAATGTCGGGGCCGAGCGCCTGGGAGAGCTGGCCGTTGTCGATCGGCTTGTTCTCTCCCGAGGAAACCCAGGAGTTTGCCGTATCGCCGAAGCCGTTCTGCTGGAAGTGATCGAGCAGCCCGCCAAGGCCGCCGCTCAGGATGCCGCCGGCTGAATTGCCCTTGAGCAGATCGCCAAGGCCGGTGCTGGCGAGGCCGCCGAGCAGGCCACCCAATCCGCCAAGGCCGCCGGACTGTGTGGCACCGCCACTATCCCCGCCGCCGAGAATGCCGCCGAGCAGGCCACCGAGACCGCCATCGGCCTGTGGAGCCGCGCCGCCGGGTTGCGCTCCGGAGCCCTGCGGCTGCCCGCCGCTGGTCATCTCGCGCAGCGTCGCCGTGATGTTGTCGCGGTTCTGGTAGCCCGCAACGGCCAGAATGCCCAGCAATGCCATAAGACTTTTGCGATCCATGGTGTCCTCCCGCTGAAATCGCCAGGGCGCAGTCCGCCCGCGAGCGTGAATGCGCGACAGGGCAAAATGTTCCGCGGGTTCGGGTTTTTAACGCGCCGGGCGCAACAGACGCAGCGCGTTGATTGTTACCAGAACCGTCGCGCCGGTGTCGGCAAGGATCGCGGGCCAGAGGCCGGTGATGCCGCTGATCGTGGTGACCAGGAACACGGCCTTTAGACCGAGCGCGATGGTGATGTTCTGGAAGATGTTGCGCATCGTCCGCTGCGAGAGCGCGATCATCGAGGCGACATCACCGACGCGGCCGTGGAGGATCGCGGCATCGGCGGTTTCCAGCGCCACATCGGTGCCGCCGCCCATGGCGATGCCGATATCGGCAGCCGCAAGAGCAGGGGCGTCGTTGATGCCGTCGCCGACCTTGGCGACGGTGAAGCCTTCGCGCTTCAGTTCGCTGACGATCCGCTGCTTGTCTTCAGGCATCAGCTCGGCGCGTACCTCGATGCCGAGCTGCTCGCCGATGGCCTTTGCGGTGCGGACGTTGTCGCCGGTCAGCATCACCACCTTGACGCCACGCGCCGTCAGCGCCTTCAGCCCGGCTGCCGCATCGTCGCGCGGTTCGTCGCGCATGGCGATGACGCCGGCGATCGCGCCGTTGACGAGCAGGATCGAGACCGTCTTGCCTTGATCGTTCAGCGCCTGGATCGCGCTGTCCTGTTCCGGGCTCAGTTGTTCGCGAACCGCGGCGGGAGAGAAGAGATCGAGCTGCTCGCCGCCGACGCGGCCAGTCATGCCCTTGCCGGCAATGGCGGCGACTTCGAAGGCCGGGGGCACCGGCACCTTGTCTGCCGCCGCGCGGTTGAGGATCGCCAGCGCCAGTGGGTGGCTGGAGCTGCGCTCCAGCACTGCGGCGCGCGAGAGGACCTGCGCCTCGGTGAAGCTGCCGAAGGCGACGATGTCGGTGACCTTCGGCTTTCCCTCGGTCAAGGTACCAGTCTTGTCGAGCGCCACGGCGGTGATCTTGCCGAGACCTTCCAGAACCGCACCACCCTTCAGCAGCAGGCCGCGGCGGGCGCCAGAGGAGAGCGAGGCGGCGATGGCGGCGGGGGTGGAGATAACGAGCGCGCAGGGGCAGCCGATCAGCAGGATGGCGAGGCCCTTGTAGACCCATTCGCTCCAGGAACCACCGGCAATGAGCGGCGGCAGGATGGCGACGAGGGCGGCGACCGCGACGACGCCCGGCGTGTAATAACGCGAGAAGCGGTCGATGAAGCGCTCCGTGGGCGCCTTGGATTCCTGGGCTTCCTCGACGAGCTTGACGACGCGGGCGATGGTATTGTCGGCCGCTGCAGCGGTGACGCGGATGCGGAGCGCCGTATCGCCATTCACGGTGCCGGCGAAGACCGTATCGTCGGGGCTCTTGCGAACCGGAACGCTTTCACCCGTCACCGGCGATTCATCGATGGCGCTTTCGCCGGAGACGATGGTGCCATCGGCGGAGATGCGGTCGCCGGGGCGCACGAGGATGATCGAGCCGATTGCGAGGGCTTCGGCGGGAACCTCGCGTGTCGTGCCATTTTCCTCCAGCAATGCGCTCTTCGGGACCAGCGTCGTCAGCGACTGGATGCTGGCGCGGGCGCGGCCTGCCGCAACGCCTTCGAGCAATTCGCCGACAAGGAAGAGGAAGACGACGGCCGCGGCTTCTTCGGCGGCATTGATGATGACAGCGCCGACGGCGGCGATGGTCATCAGCATCTCGATCGAGAAGGGCGTGCCGGCAAGCGCTGCCATGACCGCGCGCCGCGCGATCGGGATAAGGCCGATCAGCATGGCGACGGTGAAGGCATAGGCAGAAATCTGCGGCAGGAGATGGCCGGCCGCATAGGCGACTGCGAAAGCGATGCCGGACAGGATGGTGAGCTGGCCCTTGCGGCTTTTCCACCATGGACCGTCCATCGGCGCATGGTCGTGGCCGTGCAGCCCTTCGATTTCCGCGTGGTCGTGGTCATGGTCGGAATGATCGTGCCCGGCGTGGTCATGGTCGTGATGTGCGTGAGATGACGGGGCAGGGGCGCTCTGCTTGCCGAGCGGCATGGGAACGACGGAATAGCCAAGCCCCGTTACCCTCTTTTCGATGGCGCCGAGATCGCTGCTGCCGTCGTGGCTGACGGTCATCGTGCCCGCGGTGACCGAGACGGCGACATCCTCGACGCCGGGAAGGCGGCGAACGGCCGTGTCGATCTTCGATGCGCAGGAGGCGCAATCCATGCCGCCGACGCGGTATTTTGCCTGGGATGTTTCAGCCATGATCCGGTTCCTTGTCATCTACCGGTATTCTTCCTACATCCTCTAGCGACTAGAGGTGCAAGAGGCGATCATGAGAAAAATCACTATCGGAGATGCTGCGCGCCAGAGCGGCGTCAAGGTGCCGACCATCCGGTACTACGAGGGCATCGGGTTACTTGCCGCGCCAGTTCGCAGCGAAGGCAACCAGCGCTCCTATGAGCCCGAGGACGTCAGGCGCCTCGCCTTCATCCGCCATGCGCGCGAGCTCGGCTTCGAGGTCGATGCGATCAGGACGCTGCTGACCCTGCAGGACGATCCGCATCAATCCTGCGCCTCGGCCGATGCGATTGCCAAGGCACGGCTGGCGGAGGTCGAGCAGCGCATCCGCAGCCTGACGGCCCTGAAGGCTGAGCTCGAGGTGATGGTCGAGGGCTGCGGGCACGGCCGCGTCGATCAGTGCCGGGTGATCGAGATCCTTGCCGATCATGGCCAGTGCACGCATCACCAGCATTGACCGGGCGCCAAGCGGCGCAAAGTAGAGATCGAACTTCCTCTATGCATCTTTTGCGCGATCCGGCGGCATAAATCTATCCGAGGCTGCTTATTAAATAAGCGATCGCACAAAGTTTATGCATCCTATCATTTTGAATTTATTCAGCTTTTTGCGTTATAACATCGCGGTCCGCTGTTTGTATCCGAAAAGACTTCATGGCCCCCACCACGACGAAGACCGATGAATTTCAAGTTCCGAACGACGACTTCCGGTCGTTGTTCGAAACCCATCCGTCACCGATGTGGGTCTATGATCCCCGGACGCTACGCTTCCTCATCGTCAACAATGCCGCCCATGATCTCTACGGCTATTCGGCCGAGCAGTTCCGGGAAATGACCGTGCTCGACATCCGCCCGCCGGCCGAGCGCGAGCGGATGATGACTGCCGTTCAGGGGCGTACCGATATCGAGCGCGCCGAGCGCTGGACGCATCTGAAGGCGACCGGCGAGGCATTCGAGGTTCTGACATATGGCCGCGAGGTGCGGTTCGACGGCGGCGATGCCATTCTCGCCATTGTACAGGACCGCAGCGAGGTGAATGCTGCAAGGCGTCAGGTCACCGATACCCGCTCGCTGCTCGACAGCATCGTCGACAACCTGCCGGTCGGGGTCTTCGTCAAGGATATGGAAGACGACGGGCGCTACGTGCTGTTCAACCGGCAGAGCGCGGCGATTGCCGAAATGCCGGGCCGCGAGATCGTCGGCAAGACCGATCGGATGGTGTTCCGCGACAAGACCGGCTTCTTCCGCGAGCAGGACCGGCAGGTGCTGGATGAAGATATCACCGTGACCTTCGAAGAAACGGTGCCGAAGCGCGGCGGCGGGCACCGCCTGCTGAAGACGGTGAAGCGGGCGCTGCCGGCGGCGGAGGGCAGGGCGCGGCGTTATCTGCTTGGCATCTCGCAGGACGTGACCGAGGAGCGCGCTTTCGAGGCGAAGCTCGCGCATCTCGCCATGCATGACGCGCTGACCGGGCTGCCGAACCGCGCTGCCTTCGCGGATTTCATCGAGAGCCACGCGGTTGCGGCCACTGCCGAGGCGCCAGTGGCGCTGCTTTATCTCGATGTCGATCATTTCAAGCTCATCAACGACAGCAAGGGGCATGCGGCCGGCGATGCTCTGCTCTGCCAGGTGGCGAAACGGCTGCAGATGCTGGTCGAGGATGGCGATCTCGTCGCCCGGCTCGGCGGTGATGAATTTGCCGTTGTACTCAAGGGCGGCGATTGCGGCCGCACCAAGCGGTTTGCCGAGCAGCTGCTTGCCGTTCTCAGCGCCCCCTTCGATCTCGATGGCAGCAACGAGCATGTGACCTGCTCGATCGGCGTGGCGCTCGCGCCGCAGCAGGCGGGCGATGCCGATGTGCTGATGCGCCATGCCGACCTGGCGCTTTACGCCGCCAAGGAAAGCGGCCGCTCGACCTATCGCTTCTACGAGGCCGAGATGCGGCTGGAGGCGGAACGGCGCCACCAGCTGACGGCGGAGCTGCGCGACGCGCTGGAGAAGGATCAGTTCGAGCTGTACTACCAGCCGATCGTCCAGGCCGCGACCGGGCGTCTTGCCGGGTTCGAGGCGCTGATCCGCTGGCGCCATCCGGTCCGCGGGCTCGTGGCGCCGATGGAATTCATCCCGATTGCCGAGGATACCAGGCTGATCGTGCCGATCGGGGAGTGGGTACTGCGCGAGGCCTGCCGGGCCGCTGCGTCCTGGCCGGAGCATCTGAAGATCGCCGTCAATCTCTCGGTCTGTCAGTTCCGCCACAACACGCTGTTGGCAACCGTCGTCTCGGCGCTCAGCGACAGCGGCCTGCAGCCGCAGCGGCTGGAAATCGAGATCACCGAATCCGTCTTCCTGGCCGATGTCGAGCAGAGCCTGCCGCTGCTCAGGGCGCTGAAGGAGCTGGGCATCCGCATCGCCATCGACGATTTCGGCACCGGCTATTCCTCGTTCAGCTATCTGCGCGCCTTCGCCTTCGACAAGATCAAGCTCGACCGCAGCTTCGTCGCCGGCATGGAGAGCGATCCGGGCAATCTCGCGATCATCCGCGCCGTCGCGGGTATCGGCTCCGGCTTCAACGCGGTGACGCTGGCCGAGGGCATCGAGACCGAAGAGCAGCTGGACCGGTTGCGCCAGGAAGGTTTTGCCGAGGTGCAGGGCTATCTGCTCGGCAAGCCGATGCCGCAGCGCGAGGCCGAGCGGCTGATCGATGCCGAAACGCCGCTAAAGCGCGCCGCCCACGGTTGAGATCATCGCATCGAAGGCATCCGCCGCCTTGCTGCGATAGCGCTCCTCGTGCCGCAGCAGGAAGAATGGGCGCGGCAGCGGCGTTACCGCCACTTCGGCGATCGATCCGCTCTTCAGAAACGGCGCGGCGATGCTGCGCGACATCAGCGTCGCGCCCAATCCCGCCTCGACGGCGCCGATGATCGGCTCGTTGGCGGGCATCATCAGCGCCACGTCGAGCGCCGCAAGCGTCATGCCCTTCGCCTCGATCATGCTCTCGAAGGCGTGGCGCGTGCCGGATCCTGCCTCGCGCACCACCCAGGACGTCTGTTTGAAATCCTCCACACGGCGCGGCTTGCCATCTGCCCAGGGGTGATTGCGGCCGACGATGACGATCATCTCGTCGATCGCCACCTGCCGGGCCGAAACGCCGCGCCTCTCCTCCCGCCACTCGATCAGCCCGATTTCCGCCTTGCCGTTCATCACCGCGTCGGCGGTGTCCGCCGTATTGCCGATGCCGACATTGAGCTTGATGCCGGGATAGCGGCTGCGATAGGCGGCAAGCTTCGGGCCCAGCCAGTGGGCGGCGACCGTCTGGCTGGTGGCGATCGACAGCTCGCCATGCATCAGGCCCGAGAGATCCATCAGCGCCGCTTCCGCCGCCCGGGCGCTCGCCAATACCTGCTGCGCCTCTTTCAGGAACAGCTGGCCGGTCTGGTTGAGAACGATCGAGCGGCCGACGCGATCGAACAGCGTCACGCCATGGCGCGTTTCCAGCGCCGTGATCGCGGCGCTGACGGCCGATTGCGTCATGTTCAGATGTTCCGCGGCCCGCGTCACATGCTGGCGGGCGGCGACTTCGACAAAGATGCGGAGCTGTTCCAAGGTCATATGTTCGATTTTATCGAATGAAATGACAATTACAATTCGTTGGAAGCGATTAATTGAGACGTTTATTCGTGATGCCAGAAAGACGAGGCAAGCGGCATGACCATTCTCATGAAAATCGAAACCGACGGTATCTCCAGCGAGGGCCTGCGGATCATCCGCCATTTCACGCCCAACTGGTTCGCGGCGACGATGGGCACCGGGATCCTCGGTGTCTGTCTGGCGCAGTTTCCGTCAGTCCCCGCGCTCTACAGCGTGGGCGAGGCGCTCTGGTTCCTGAACATCCTGCTCTTTGCGGCGCTGACCGCGATCTATGCCGCGAAATGGGTTCTCTACCCCGCGGATGCCCGGCGCATCCTTAATCATCCGGTGCTGTCGATGTTCTTCGGCTGCATTCCGATGGGGCTTGCGACCATCATCAACGGCTTCGTGATCTTCGGCGTGCCGCTGATGGGCGATACGGCGATCGAGATCGCGCAAGCGCTCTGGTGGCTCGATGCCGTGCTGGCGGTACTCGCTGGTCTCTCCATCCCCTTTGCGATGTTCACGCGCCAGCAGCACGCGATCCATGAGATGACCGGCGTCTGGCTGCTGCCGGTCGTTGCCTCGGAGGTCACCGCAGGCAGCGGCGCGCTGCTGATCCCGCATCTTGCGGGGGATGGAGCGCAGTTCACCATGCTGTTCACCAGCTACGTGCTCTGGGCATGCTCGGTGCCGCTGGCGCTCGGTATCCTCGTCATCCTCTTCCTGCGCATGGCGCTGCACAAGCTGCCGCCGGTCAGCATGGGCGCGACCGGGTTTCTCGCTCTCGGCCCGATCGGCACCGGCGCCTTCGGCCTCGCGCTTTTTGCCGCCAATAGCGGCGGCGTGCTGGCGGCAAGAGGGCTTGGCGACCTGGCCTCCGCCATGGCCGGTGCAAGCCTGCTCGGTGCCGTGCTTCTCTGGGGCTACGGGCTCTGGTGGCTGGCGATCGCCATTGCGACGACCGCAAGCCATGCCCGCGGCGGCCAGCTGCCTTTCAATCTCGGCTGGTGGGCCTTCACCTTTCCGATCGGGGTCTATGCGGTCGCTACTCTGCGCCTTGGCCAGCTTCTCGCATTTCCGCTGCTGACCTGGCTTGGCGCAGCGCTCGTTGCAGCGCTTGCGATGATCTGGATCGTCGTCAGCCTGAAGACGCTGTCAGGCGCGCTGAAGGGCTTCCTGTTCGCCGATCCCTGCCTCGACAACTGAATGGCCGGACGGAGCCGGAGCAGTCTTTTTGATCTCCGGCTCTTTTCTATGCTGCGCTGCACCCTAGCTCCCGGGGCATGACCGACCTTGTGAACGAAATTCGCGCCCAAGGCTTCTGGCTTCCGGACTGGCTGGCAAGCACCGTCATCTTCGCCGTCGTCGTGGCGCTGGCGCTCTTCATCCACCGGCTCGCCTTCCGCCTGCTGACACGCATCGTTGCCGAGCGGGATCTCTTCTGGCGCTCCCTTGTGTCGCGGCTGGAGCGGGTGGCGCGGCTGGCGATCCTGACCGCGGCGCTGTCCTTCGCGGCCACCGTCTCGCCACTGACGGAATACCAGGCCTCGACGCTGCGCCACATCCTGCTGATCGCCTTCATCATTCTCGTTGCGGCGATGGCGCGGACCGCCAAGCATATCTGGATGACCGTCTACCTCCGGCGCTTCAAGCTGGATGCCGAGGACAATCTTCTCGCCCGCAAGCATGTGACGCAGTCACGCATCATCGAGCGGATCGCCGATCTCCTGATCGTCATGGTGGCGATCGCCTCCTGCCTGATGACCTTCGATGCCGTCAAGCAGTATGGCGTCAGCCTGCTGGCGTCGGCCGGGGTCGCCGGTATCGTCGTTGGTCTGGCGCTGCAGCCGGTGCTGAAGAACCTGTTTGCCGGTATCCAGCTGGCGATCACCCAGCCGATCCGCATTGACGATGCGCTGCTGGTCGAGGGCGAGTGGGGCAATGTCGAGGAGATCACCTCCACCTATGTCGTCGTGAAGATCTGGGACTGGCGGCGGCTGATCCTGCCGCTCAGCTACTTCATCGAGAACCCGTTCCCAGAACTGGACCCGCGAGAGCGCCTCGCTGATCGGCAATGTCATGCTCTATCTCGATTACAGCGTACCGGTGCCGGTCATCCGCAGGAAGGTGGAGGAAATCCTGGCCGCCTCGAAGCTCTGGGACAAGCGGGTGGTCAATGTCGCCGTCACCGATTTCAAGGAGAGCGTCATGGAGATCCGCATCCTCGCGTCGGCGTCCAATTCCGGCCGCACCTTCGACCTGCGCTGCGAAATCCGCGAAAAGCTGATCGATTTCATCCAGCAGGACTATCCGCATGCGCTGCCGCAGGTGAGGGCGGTGATGGCTGGCGGCAACGGTGTGCCGCGCAGGCAGGCAGCGGAGTGAGGCCGTTCTACGCGCCCCTTGCGTGACGGGGCGTTCCTTTCTATATCCAGCGCCAATGAAAGACCGGCGGCCGACCCCGCCGGCGGCAGCACAATCCGGGGCATTTGCAGGGCAAGGCACGGATCGCTACAATCGAATTTCCTGAGCGCAGAGTTGGCAGTACCTCGTGAACACACTGGATTTTGACAAGAAGCCCGAAGACACCCGTGTCGTCGTCGCCATGTCCGGCGGCGTGGACAGTTCCGTCGTGGCCGGGATTTTGAAACACCAGGGCTACGATGTGCTCGGCATCACCCTGCAGCTCTACGATCACGGCGCCGCCGTCCACCGTGCCGGTTCCTGCTGCGCCGGTCAGGATATCGACGATGCCCGCCGCGTCTGCGAGACGCTCGGCATTCCGCATTACGTGCTCGATTACGAAAAGCGCTTCCGCGACACGGTCATCAATCCGTTCATGGAAAGCTATGTCGCGGGCGAGACGCCGATCCCCTGCGTCTCCTGCAACCAGACGGTCAAGTTCGCCGATCTGCTCGAGACCGCCAAGGAACTCGGCGCCGATGCGCTGGCGACCGGCCACTATATCCGCTCGCGGCCCAACCCGGCGCCCGGCAATCCCGGCCGCCGCGCGCTCTACCGCCCGGCCGATGCCGACCGCGACCAGAGCTACTTCCTGTTTGCGACAACGCAGGAGCAGATCGACTATCTGCGCTTCCCGCTCGGCGGCCTGCCGAAGGCCGAGACCCGCAAGCTCGCCGAAGAGATGGGCCTCGTCGTCGCCAAGAAGGCCGACAGCCAGGACATCTGTTTCGTGCCGCAGGGCAAGTATTCCGACGTCATCAACAAGCTGAAGCCGAATGCGGCACTTGCCGGCGAGATCGTCCATCTCGACGGCCGCGTGCTCGGCCAGCATGACGGCATCCTGCATTACACGATCGGCCAGCGCCGCGGCATCGGCGTTGCCACCGGCGAGCCGCTCTATGTGGTCTATCTCGACGCCCGCTCGCGCCGCGTCATCGTCGGTCCCAAGGAAGCGCTGGAAACGCATCGCGTCTATCTGCGCGACGTCAACTGGCTGGGCGACGAAGACCTGATCCATGCGGCCTCCGGTGAAGGCTTTGCCTGCTATGCCAAGGTGCGCTCAACCCGCATACCGGAGCCCGCCGTTCTGCGCGCCGACGCATCGGGCATCTATGTCGATCTGACCGTCGGCGAAGCCGGCATCGCGCCCGGCCAGGCCTGCGCGCTCTATTCCGCGCCCGGCGACGACGCCCGCGTTTTCGGCGGCGGCTTCATCGAGCGCTCCGAACGTGAGCCCGCCGCCGAGGCCTCGCTGAAGGCACTTCTGAGCCAGCCGGTGGCTGCATAAATTTCTTGGGAAAGGCGATGCTGCGGTGCAGCCTTTTTCTCCTTCATGTGCTTGACACAAAGCCGAGACGCTCTTAATAACCCGCTCACCGACGGGCCGAGCGCTTTGCGAATGGCTTGTTCGAGTTGTGGCTGGGTAGCTCAGTTGGTGAGAGCGCAGGATTCATAACCCTGAGGTCGGCGGTTCAATTCCGCCCCCCGCTACCAATCTTCTCCAATCAAAGACGCTATCGGCATTGACGGCTGGCACCGGCCGATTTCGCTATGTCTACCTATCGGCCTCTCCGCATAAAGCCTCCGGCCGCCGCGCCAAGCGCAATGCCGACGGCGATGCCGATTGCGGTATCTTCGAAGATCAAGGGGCCGACAGCTGCGCCTAGCGCAGTGCCGATTGCTATTCCGAGCGCCATGCCAGTCGAGATAGGCCCGAGCGCGAGCGGTTCAACCCGCCGCCGACAGCGTCTGCATCCGCTCGTCGATAAACGCCGCAGCCTCATCCGCCGGCATTGCCTTGCCGAAGAGGTAGCCCTGGCCGATGTCGCAGCCGAGGCGGGTCAGGTAGCCGAGTTGGCTGTGTTCCTCGATGCCTTCTGCGGTCGTCTTGATATTCAGGCTGTGGCCGAGACCGAGCATGGCGCGGACGATCTTTTCCTGGCGTTCGTCTTCCTGGTAGGTGGCGACGAAGCTCTTGTCGATCTTGATCTTGTCGAAGCGGTAGCGGGCAAGCTGGGCGAGGCTGGAATAGCCGGTGCCAAAGTCGTCGAGGGCGATCTGGACGCCTGCCGCATGCAGCTCGTCGAGGATGACGGCGGCGATCGCCGGATCCTGGATGAGGGCATTCTCGGTGATCTCGATCTCGAGCCTTTCCGGCGGCAGGCCGGAGGCCGCGAGCACTTTCAGGATGCGCGAGGCGAGCAGCCGGTCTTCCATCTGCACCGGAGAGATATTGAAGGAGAGGACGATATGGGCGTGCCAGCCGAGCGCGTCGCGGCAGGCCTGCGACAGCAGGTTCTCAAAGAGCTCGGTGATCATCCCGGTTTCCTCGGCAATGCCGATGAAGACGGGGGGAGGGATGTTGACGCCGGTATCGTCGCTCCAGCGGGCCAGCGCCTCGAAGCCACAGATATCGCCGGTCTTCAGATCGATCAGTGGCTGGTAGAAGGGACGGATCGCCTTCTGCTGGATGGCGGTGCGCAGCTTCGTCTCCAGAGAGGCGCGCTCGGCGACCTTGTCCTGCATCGATGCCTCGAAGGCGAGCGCATGGTTCGGCCCGCGTGACTTCGCCTCATACATCGCCAGATCGGCGCGGTGGGCGGCATTTTCCAGCGGCTCGCTGCCTTCGGTCCAGCGCTCGTAGCCGACACTCGCGCCGACTTCGACGGCAAAGCCTTCGATGCTGATCGGTCTTGTGACGGCCTGGATCAGCACGCGGGCGAAATGCTTCTCGCGCTCTTCGGTCATGCCGGCACCGATGATGACGAATTCGTCGCCGCCGAAGCGATAGACGCAATCGGCATTGCCGAGCGAACAGATGCGTCGCGCCACCTCGATCAGCAGGATATCGCCGCCCTTATGGCCGACGAGATCGTTGACCTTCTTGAAGCCGTCGAGATCGACCGAGAAGACGGTGACGTTGCGGGCCGCCGCGTTATGCTCCTCGTCGGAAGCGTCCGGGCGGGCGAGCTTCTTGCGCTCGAAGGCATAGCGGTTCGGCAGCTTGGTCAGATGGTCGTGGGTGGCGGTCCAGTCGGCCTTGAACTGCGCGGCGGCGCGCAGCTCCATCTCGCGGCGCAGATCGGCAATGCGCAGGATCGAATAGATGAAGCTCATGGCGCCGGCGATGACGAAGGCAAGCACAAGCTTTTCGGCGCCGTAATCATCGAACATCTGCACAAAGGCCGAGAGGCCATCGCCGAATTCCAACAGGATTCCGAGCAGCCAGAGGACGCCCCCAAGCATCATGACCGATAGACACTGCCGTCCGGCACGGCTGCGAAAGAACCCCGGCATTCACATTTCCTCACCCCTGATAAGACATAGCAATATCATCGAAGTCTGAAATGTTCGTTGAAAACGGGTAGTGATTGTTTGCTGCAATCTCCGTACGGTTTGGCACGCTCTGCGGGTTTTAAAGCGCCTTTAACTCAATTTGTAGATAGGTTCGATCCGTAACTTGTAGGTGCTGGTCAATAATATTACAGCCTTATGGTACGGAAAACACAGCTGTGGCTTTTTTGGGGGTACGGTTGCAATTGGCTTGTTGAAGCGGACTTAGTGTGCTTTGCAAGTCTAAAGGGAATCTGGCAGTCGTCGATCGCGCAACTCACGGGGGTGCGTTGTCGATGTTGAGGGGATGCAATTGGTTCGGTCGAGTGCTGTATTGATCTGTCTGGCTTTGGCCGGTTGCCAGGCCGTGCCTGCGCAGGGTCCCCTCGCGGACGCGATCAACGAAGATGCGGGCCGTTCAGCATCTGAGGTTGGGCGGCGCAATACCGCCGTGTTCGACATCGTTGATGTCGATAGCCGTTCGGCCACCCTTGTTTCGAAATACGTTGCCACCGCGCTCAACCGCCGTTTCGGTATCGGCGGCGGCGTAGGGCGGGTGGTGATCGGCGTTGGTGACCATCTGAAGGTGTCGATCTTCGAGGCGGGCAGCGACGGCTTGTTCTCGACGACGGAATCGAAGCAGACCAATCTCGATATCGTTGTTCAGCCGGATGGCATGGCGGCTATCCCTTATGCTGGCTCCGTCAAGTTTGCCGGAAAGACGCTTGAGGAGGCCAGAAAGGCCATTCTCGCCTCGCTGGCGAATAAAGCGGTCGAGCCCGATGTGATCGTCACCAGCATGAGTACGGCATCGCGAAACGTCACAGTCTCAGGCGCTGTCGGCAAGCCGTCTCAGGTGCCGCTCAGCCTTGTCAGCGAGAAAATTACCGAAGTCCTTGCAAAGGCAGGCGGATCGCGCGCGCAGCCCTATGAAGCCTATGTGACGCTCGTGCGCGGCAAGAAGACCGGCACGGCGCTTCTGCAGTCGATCATCGAGAACCCATCTGAAGACATCTATGTTCAGCCGGGCGACCAGATCTTTGTCTCCCAGGATCCGCGGACATTCACGATCCTCGGTTCAGCGAATGCCAATGCCCGCATCAATTTTGGCGCCAACGACCTCAACCTGCTGGAAGCTGTCGCTCTTGGCCGTGGCGGCAACGATCTGACGACCGACGCGAAGGGCTACTTCGTGTTCCGCTACGAAGAGCCGGACGTTGTCATGAGCCTGCTTGGCACCGAGCGCTTCCATGAACTTCTCGGCAAGGGCATGGTGCCGGATAGCGTCGGGCGGTATCCTGTTGTCTACAGGTTTGATATGAGCCATCCCGACAGTCTGATCGTGGGTCAGACCTTCCCTGTGAAGAACCGCGACGTCATCTACATCTCGCGGCATCCGTCCGTGGACATCAAGATGTTCCTCGGGATCGTCGGACAGCCCGTGGCTATCGCCGCTCAGAGCGCCTCGATTTACAACAACTTCAACGATTAGAATATTTTAAGTTGTTTTCTGCTGCCTCGGCGGCAGGGGCGGGTCAGGGTTGATTGCAATCAATCCGTGCCTTGCTTTTGGGTGGCGATTTTTTCGTCTCGCTTAATTTCGGATTTCTAAAATACAACCTGAAATGATATTTTTGAATGACAGCGGCAGCCCTTTGTGGTGTCTGCCTGTGACGCTTTTTGGGGTCATCCTGCGTGGTGCCGTGACATGAAGACATTTAATGGCCATGACGACTGAAATTATCGGACGCGCGATCATTGCTCCGGGTGCTCCTTCCGTAGATGCGCTACGGCAGGTTCTCGAAGATGCAAGATGCACCGTCAGCGAGATTCCGGCCGGACGTTGGGAGCTTGGTCGCTTTTGGCATCCGACGCAGGGCCTTCCCGGCAAGACATACTCGTTCGCTGCCGGTGTGCTCGACGATATCTATCATTTCGATCCTGCGGTTTTCGGCCTCTCACAGCGCGAAGCCATACAGATGGATCCGCAGCAGCGTATTCTGCTCAATCTGGTCTGGCGCGCGCTTGAGGACGCCAATCTTCCGGCGGCGGCCTTGGTGGGAGAGCGCGTGGGTGTCTATGTCGGCGCATCGAGCCTCGACAACGGGAATCTGGCAGCAGAGGATCCGGCTTCCGGCAGCCCGTACTTCATGACGGGAAATACGCTGTCGATCGTGTCCAACCGGATATCGCATATCTTCGGCCTGCGCGGTCCCAGCATGACGATCGACACGGCTTGTTCGTCGTCCCTGGTCGCGCTTGATCAGGCTATGCGGGCGCTGGACCGCGAGGAAATCGATACTGCGATCGTCGGCGGCATCAATCTTCTCGCTCATCCGCTTTCCTTCGTCGGTTTTGCGCAAGCGCGCATGCTTTCGCCGGAAGGCCTCTGTCGTGCCTATGACACCAATGGCCATGGCTATGTCAGGGCGGAAGGTGGCGTCGCGATCGTTCTGCGCCGCACCGACAGGGCATTGCGGGAGCGGGACAGAAGCCACGCCCGTTTGCATGCCGCCGGCGTCAATTCGTCCGGCCGTACGAACGGCATTTCGCTGCCATCGCGCGATGCCCAGGCGGCATTGCTTCGGTCGATCTACGAAGACAGCAATATCGATGTGAACCGGATCGCCTTCATCGAGGGCCACGGCACGGGCACCCGCGTTGGCGATCCTGCCGAAGTCTGGGCGATCGGCGATGTCATCGGCAAGAAGCGGCGGGCACCGGTGCCGATTGGTTCGATCAAGTCGAATATCGGGCATACGGAGCCGGCCTCCGGCCTGTTCGGCCTCGTCAAGGCGGTCCTGGCGCTGGAAGACAATTTCCTGCCGGCGACGCTTCATATCGAACAGACCAACGAAGATATCGATTTCGAGACATTGAATGTCCGGGTGAACACGTCAGGCATCGAGTTGATGCCGGCAAAGACGCCTCGCTATGCCGGGGTGAATTCCTTCGGTTTCGGCGGCACCAATGCCCACGTGGTGATAAGCGATCCCGATCCCATCGCGCCGCCCGAGCCGCAGCCGAAGGGCGACAACATCATCTTTATGGCAAGCGCTCACACGGAGACGGCACTACAGAGCCTGCTGCAGGATTACCGCGATCAACTGGCCCAGGCAGAGACGAAGAAAGCGCGGCAGATCATCGCCGCCGCCGCGGCCAATCGGGAGGCAATGCGCCATCGCTTTGCCGTAAAGGTGAAGGACGGAGAGGCCGTTCTCGCGGCACTCGAGGCTCATCTGGCGGGGGATCAAACGCAGGGCGAGCAAGGCGAAGCCCCCGGCCAATCGGTCAAGGTGGCCTTCGTTTTCTCCGGCAACGGATCACAATGGCCCGGAATGGGGGCGGATGCCTATCGGAACAATGCGCATTTCCGCCAGTGTTTCCAGTCGTTCAGCGCCCTGTTCGAATATTATATCAGCGAAAAGCTCACGGATCTGTTGTTTGCCGAGGACCTGCCGCAGCGTCTCGCGGACACGAAGATCGCGCAGCCGATGCTGTTTGCGGTGCAGGCAGCGCTCTCCGATTGCCTGTTTTCTCAGGGCGTCAAGCCTGCTGCCGTTTTCGGCCACTCCGTCGGCGAGATCGCGGCCGCTTATGCGGCAAAGGCGCTGGCGGCTGCCGAGGCCGTGGCGATCGTCGCCAAGCGCTCTCAGCACCAGGATCTGCTGGCCGGTGAAGGCAAGATGGCCGCCGTCGTGCTCAGCGCCGAGGCAGCTGCGGCTTTCGCCAAGGCAAACCATCTCGACAATATTTGCATCGCCGCGATCAACGCAGCGAATTCAGTCACGATATCCGGCCCGTCCGAGGAGGTGCTTGCGTTCCGCGACGCTGCGCGCAAGGCGCAGATCGTCGCCCACGTACTCGATATCAATTACCCGTTTCACCACCCGATCATCGATCGTGCGAAAGACGCCTTCCTTGATGACTTGCCGGATATCGAACCGGATCAGGGCAATGGAACGTTTTTCTCTACGGTTACCGGCCGGCGCGAAGACGGCGCGGTGCTGGATGCTGGCTATTGGTGGCGCAACGTGCGCGATCCCGTCTTGTTCAAGGATGCCTGCGAGGCGGCGATGGATGCCGGCTGCAACCTGTTCATCGAGATTTCACCGCGGCCTATCCTGTCGAATTATGTCGCGGATGTTGCGAAGGGCATCTCCTACAAGGCGGCCGTCATCCCAACACTCCTGCGCGAGAGCGGCATCGGCCGCGATCCGGTCTCGCAGTCGTTTGCGCGGGCGTTTGCCCATGGTGTGTCGCCGCTGAAGTCGCGGAGTGCCGGTGCGCGCAACGCCTTTGTCCGATTGCCGTCTCTGCCGTTTGAAAATACCGAGCTGCGTCCGCAGACGACAACGGATGAGATCGATGTTTTCGGCCGGGACCAGAAGGTTCCCTATACCCTGCTCGGCTGGCGCACGGATCCAAACGGTTCGAGCTGGAAGAACCATCTCGATGCCCATCTGGTGCCTGATCTGGCCGAACATGTCGTTGACTCGAAGGCGATCATGCCGGGAAGCGGTTTCATCGAAATCGCGGTCACTGCGGCCCAGCAATATTATGGGGTTGATGCCGTAGAGCTTAGCAATCTTGAAATCGTGCGCCCGCTCGAACTGCGCACCGATCGCATCGCCGAGCTTTCGACGGTGCTTTCGCCGGAGACCGGCAATATCGAGATCCGCTCCCGCGAACGGTTGAGCAATGACGACTGGACGGTCCATGCGGTTGCCAGGGTTCGCAAGACCATTGAAGCGCAGGCCGAAGAGCCCGCCGCGCGGGTTGCCGGTGAAGTCACGACGGTCCTGAGTGCGGCCAAGACCTACGAGACAGCAGAGCGGTTCGGCCTGCAATATGGCCCGCGCTTCCAGCTACTGTCGAAGGCCGTGGCTTTCGGGCACGGAACGATCGAGGTCGATCTCAAGAAGGCGACCCCGGCTGCGCATCGCTACATGCGCTACGGACTCAATCCGATGTCTGTCGATGCGGCGTTCCACGGTCTGGTGGCGCTGTTCGATCAGCTTTCCGGCGACCAGGCAGGTGCACCTTACATTCCCGTTCGGTTCGGAACGGTACGGGTGACGCGCTCCGAGCAGCCGATCGTCAAGGCGATCATCTCGATCGAGCGCTTCAGCCAGAACTCGATCAAGGTGCATTTCCGGATGTTCGATGCCGCAGGCCTGCAGGTCGCGGCATTCGACGACTGCCGTTTCCGCAGGACCTATCTGCGCCGCCACCACACGCTGGATTCGGTCGCCTTCCATTACGAAAGCGTTCCGTCTTCCTTGTTCGCGTATGCAGCTGGCACACGCGGGCTTGCGGAGTTTGCGGCGGCAGGCGAGGGCGAGCTCAACAACGCGACGCTGCTGCTGGATGCCGCAGTCTATCGTGCATGTCACGAGATCGCCTTGTCGATTGCCGGGAGTGGTGGCTCCATCGCCAAGATGCCCGGCGATGCGGCGTTCCGCTCGTTCCTAACGAGCTGCCTGTTCAGCCTCGAAGATGCCGGGCTTGCTTCGTCGGAAGACGGACAATGGCGCGTGGTGCCGGAGTTCACGTTGCCGCCGGTCGCGGAAGTGCTGCGGGAGCTCTACGGTGAGGATTCCGGCCGTATTGCCGAGGCGGTGCTGATCAACAATACGCACCGCGATGCACTGGAGCGGATTGCGGTTCTGAAAGCCGGTGGCGATGCGCTCGGGTTTGCGTCATCGAGCGACGCGACGCTCGATCATATTCTCGTTCATGCGCCTTTGAGCGTGCGCCGGCAGGCTACTTCCGAACAGATGGTGACGCAGCTTCTGCCGGATGGCGGCGCCCGCTACATCCTGGAGGCCGGTTCGCTTTCGGCCGCCTTCAGCCGCAAGCTTGCGCAGCTCGCTGCACAGAGAGGCGCGTCGCTGATCATCGCCGAGCCGCGCGAAAACACCCGCCGCGCCCTGCAGATCGCGTTCGAGGCCGATGCCAATGTGCTGATCGCCGATCCGGAGCGGCTCGCGGATCATCCAGCCGCCGATCTCATCGTGTGCGCTGGCGATGAAAGCCAGCAGTTCCTGATGGGCAACGAAGCCATGCAGGCGCTTGTGCGGCGTGCGGCCTCTCATGGCGCATCGCTGGTTTTCGCCGATCGCGCGCCGTCCGCCTTCAACGATTTCGTCTTCGGCCTCGCCGAAGACTGGTTCGCCGGCAGCCAGTCGCCGGAATTCCCGATCGGCAGGCTTTCCACGGTCAATCAGATCGAGGAAACAATCCGCTCGCTCGGCTTCTCGCAGGTCGCGGCGGAGGAGACGGGCTATCCCGAGGGGCGCCTGATTTCGCTTCTGGCGCAATCGAAAGCTGTTGCGAAGACGCCTGCTTCGGTCAGCGCAGTCGCATCCCCGGTACTCGTCTTCGGCGATGCCGAGAGATTGATATCTCTGGACGGCATGGTGACGCTTCCTGTGCCGGGCGGTGCGTCCGATCTCGTCTATGCGGACGCCCTGGCGGCGTTCGAAGGGCACACGGTTCGCGCAATCTATTTTGCTGCTCGCGCAGCAGGCGAAACGGCGTCCAGCGCCTCGCAGGAGCGTCTCGAAACGTTCCGCGTCTTTGCCGAAGCGCTGGCAGCGCGGGTTGCGGGTTCGGCCCGCGTCCAGCTGATCGTCGTGGCGCCCGGTGGTTCGCCGTTGACGGATGAAAGGGCCGATGCGGCCAATGCCGGTCTCTGGACCTTCGCGCGTGTCCTGCAGAACGAGTATGAATTCCTCGATGTGCACCTGATCGATGCCGAGACGGATGACACCCTGCTTTCGGGCGTTGTGACCTCTCTGTTGATGTCGCCCACGGAAAACCGGGAATGGCTGCTCGACCCCGCAAGCGGCGAGGTGCGTGAGCTGCGTGCGGCGACGGGTCCGGCGGCTTCGGTTGCCCGGAATACCGCTGATTATGCCGCGGCGACGATCCGTCAGCACTCCGCTGGCCGCCTGGATAGCGTGGCATGGGAGGCGTGCGACGTTCCTGTTGCCGCTGCCGGTGAGATCGTTGTTTCTGTCGAGGCGACCGGTCTCAATTTCCGGGACGTGATGTGGGCGATGGGCGTCCTGCCCGAAGAGGCGCTCGAGGACGGCTTTGCCGGTGCGACCATCGGCATGGAATTCGCCGGCCGTGTGGTGGCATTGGGCGCCGGCGTCAGCGGGCTCTCGGTGGGTGACAAGGTCATGGGCATCGGCCCGGCGGCGTTCTCGACACATGTCCGCGTCCGCCAGGACGGCGTGATCAGATTGCCGGAGCGCATGAACACCGTGGCGGCCGCCACGGTTCCCGTCGCGTTCCTGACCGCCTATTACGCCATGGTGGAGCTTGGCCGCATCCAGCCCGGTGAGACCATTCTCATTCACGGCGCTGCCGGCGGTGTCGGTCTCGCAGCGGTTCAGATCGCCAAGCTGAAGGGTGCGAAGATCATCGCGACGGCTGGCACAGTCGAGAAGCGGCGTTTCCTGGAAACGCTGGGCGCCGATCATGTCTTCGACTCGCGCTCGCTCGATTTCGTATCGGCGATCCGCGATGTCACGGATGGTGCGGGCGTGGACCTCGTCCTGAACTCGCTGTTCTCCGAAGCGATGGAACGCAGTCTCGAGTTGGTGAAGCCCTTCGGGCGCTTCCTCGAACTCGGCAAGCGCGATTACTATTCCGACCGCAAGATCGGCCTGCGCCCCTTCCGGCGCAACATCAGCTATTTCGGCATCGATGCCGACCAGCTGCTGGTGAATGTGCCGGAGCTGACGAAACGCATCTTCACAGAGATCGGCGAATTGTTCTCCGCGGGCGAGCTTGTTCCGATCCCTTATCGGGCCTTTGCCTATGACGAAATCGGCAATGCCTTCCGCCTGATGCAGAATGCCGGGCATATCGGCAAGATCGTCGTCCAGCCCCCTGTTATCGGCACCGACAGCGTTCTCTTGCCACCCGGAAAACCGGTCGCATTCGATGCGGATGGTGTCTATCTCGTGGCCGGCGGTATCGGTGGCTTCGGCCTTGCGACGGCAGCCTGGCTTGTCTCGAAGGGGGCGAGAAAGATCGCGCTCTGCACCCGCAAGGGCATCGCCGACGACGAGACCCGCAAGGCGATCGGCGACTGGGCGAAAAAGGGTGTGACGGCAAGCGTCCATGCCTGCGACATTACCGATGAGGACGCGGTTCGTGCTTTGCTCGGCGAGTTGCGCGCCAAGGGCCCGTTGAAGGGCGTGGTTCACGCGGCGATGGTCCTCGACGATGCGCTGCTGTCGAACCTGTCTGCGGAACGCAACCGTCCGGTCGTCGACGTAAAGGTCCGCGGCGCGGAGATCCTGAGCCGCTTGACCGCAGCTGACGATCTCGATCTCTTCCTGCTCTTCTCATCGGCAACGACCATGCTCGGCAATCCGGGCCAGGCGAATTATGTCATCGCCAACGGCTATCTCGAAGGCCTGGCCCGCGAGCGCCGCCTTGCCGGCCGCAAGGGCCTGGCTATCGGCTTCGGCGCGATCGCGGACAAGGGCTATCTAGCGCGTAACGCCGAGGTCAACGACGTGCTCTCGAAGCGCATCGGCAAATCGGCCCTCAAGGCGGGCGACGCGCTGGAGCAGGTCGAGCGCTACATGATGGCCGATCAGGGCAGCATTGCCGAGGCTGCCGTGATGATCGCGGAAGTCGACTGGACGGCAGCCCGAATGCTGCCGATCGCCAGCAAGTCGCTGTTCGAGACGATCATGCGTCAGGCGGGCAGCAACCAGGCCGCAAGCGATAGCGAAACCATCGATCTCGAAGCGATGATCGCCGGCAAGTCGGCGGACGAGTCCCAGGCTCTTCTGCACAAGCTCGTCGCGGCCGAGATTGCCGCGATCCTGCGCGTGACGGAAGACGGGATTACCCCGGACAAGGTGCTCAAGGATATCGGCCTCGACAGCCTGATGGCGATGGAGCTCGGGATGAGCTTTCAACAGAAGACCGGCTTCGATATTCCGCTGAGCGGCATAAGCGATGGAACCACGGTCGGAGACGTCGTCGCGCGCCTTCGAGAGCGTGTTGCGAGCCGCGCCGGTGGCGGCGATGGCGAAGCCGATGCGGGCGGCGACAAAATTCTCACTCAGCTGATCCAGACACACTCTGGAGCGGCTCAGAGATCAGCAGGCTGACATGACAGAGAGCTCGAACGGCAACGGACAGGATAGCGGCCGCAGGGCGGGTCTGCTGGATCAGATGCGCCATGCCAACGAATCCTCCGGGCGGAACCGCATGGCGCGCATGAACCGGCAGCCGGCGCAGGCGATCCGCCAGGCCGTGAAGTTCGACGAGCTTCCTGAATACAAGCGGGTGGTGGCGCAGAAGATCGGTGCGCAGATGGTCGGCATCGACAATCCGTTCTACCGTTCGCATGATCGGGCGGCCGGTGCGACCACGGTGATGTCCGGCAAGGAATTCGCCAATTTCGCCTCCTACGACTATCTCGCGACCAACACCGATCCGCTGGTCAACGAGCGGGCCAAGGAAGCGATCGACCGGTTCGGTATCTCGGCATCCGCAAGCCGCCTTGTCGCCGGGGAGCGCGCGGTCCATGTGGAACTGGAACAGGCACTTGCGAAGGTCTATGGCGTCGACGCGGCTGTCTGTTTCGTCAGCGGATATCTGACCAATGTCGCGGCGATCAGCTGCCTGATGGGGCCGCAGGATCTCGTCATCCACGACGAGTTCATCCACAACAGCGCGCTTGCCGGCATCAAGCAGTCCGGCGCTGCCCGGCGCCTCTTCAAGCATAACGATGTCGCCAGTCTCGAAGCCGTATTGAAGACCTTGTCCTCCGACTTCCGGCGTATCCTCGTCATTGTCGAAGGCGTTTACTCGATGGATGGCGACATTGCCGATCTGCCGGCTTTTGTCGAGCTTCGGTCGCGCTACGGTTTCTGGCTGATGGTCGATGAGGCGCATTCGCTCGGCGTTCTCGGCGCGAGCGGCCGCGGATCCTTCGAACATTACGGCATCGATCCGCGCGAGATCGATATCTGGATGGGTACGCTCTCGAAAACGACTTCGAGCTGCGGCGGTTATATTGCCGGCAGCCAGGCGCTGATCGACGTGCTGAAGGCGGATGCGGGCGGTTTCGTCTATAGCGTAGGGCTGGCGCCGGTTCTGGCGGCGGCTGCGCTGACCGGCCTCGAAATCCTCGAACGGGAGCCGCAGCGCACGGCCGATCTCAGGAAGAACGGCAGCTTGTTCCTGCAGCTTGCCAAGGACGCCGGGCTCGATACGGGTCTGGCGACCGGGTACTCGGTCGTACCTGTCATCGTCGGGGATTCGGCGCGCGCGGTGCAGCTTTCGAACGAGCTTCTGGAAGACGGTGTCAACGCGCTGCCGATCATCCACCCGGCGGTTCCCGAAGGCTTGGCCCGGCTACGCTTCTTCATCACCTGCAATCATAGCGAGGCGCAGATTGCGCATGCGGTGCAGGCAACGGCGAAGCGCCTGAAAGCCCTTGAGGAGCGCAACTTCGGGCTGGGTTCGATCGACATGGAAAAGATGATGCAACTGCTGCCGGATATTCAAACGGCGGGAAAGTCTTAGGCGGGACGATGCAATGCATGTCATCGTAACCGGAGGTTCCAGCGGTATCGGCCTGGCAGTCGCCAGGGCCTATGCCTTGCAAGGTGCTGCGGTTTCGCTTGTCGCGCGGGATGAGGGGCGCCTCGAGGCGGCGCGAGAAGATCTCGGTGCAAATGTCTTTTCGGTGTCGGCTGATACCACGGCGAATGCGGCACTCAGCAGCGCTATCGCTGCTTGTGAAGCCGCCAATGGCCCGTGCGATGTCCTCGTGGCGTCGGCCGGAATTGTCGATCCTGCCGCTTTCGAGACGCTGCCGCCTGACCTTTTCGATCGCCAGATTTCCATCAATCTGCTGGGAACCGTCAACGCCGTACGCGCCGTCTATACCGGCATGAAGAGCCGCGGGCGCGGGACGATCATGATCGTTTCGTCCGGCGCGGCGCTGATCGGCATCCATGGCTATGCGGCCTATTGCGCCTCGAAGTCCGCTCTCGATGGCTTTGTCGAAGCTCTGCAGATGGAAGCGCTCGGCAGCGGCGTGAGGGTCTCCATCTGCTACCCGCCGGATACTTTGACACCCCAATATCAGCAGGAACTCCCCGCGCGGCCGTGGCAGGCCGAACTGCTGATGGGAAAGGTGAAGCCCTGGTCCGCCGATTCGGTTGCGCTGCGGATTGTCTCGGCGATCGGGCGGCGGCAGGCGAGCGTCTATTTCACGCCGTCGCTTGCGGCACTCGCGCTCTTCGGCCCCGTCATAAAGCCCGCGTTGCGGCTCTGGTATCGATGGCGATTGCGCCAAAAGGAGCGAATGCGGCCGATTGCATTCGAGACGCGGCACGAGCCACGCCCGGAGCCCCGGGCCGATACGAACAGCACTTAGTCTGACTGCGACGGCATAATAGAATGCATATTCATGACGCCCCCATCCTGCTGACCATATTGTGTTTCGGTCTTGTCTGCATCGCGGTCTATGCCACCGATTGGCTGGCCTTGCCCTTTGCTGTCTACCGCAAGAATGCCGTCCGGCGGCCGATGGCGCGCACGCTTATCGATCTTGCCGCCCGCCTTCCGGTGATTGCGCTCGTCTTCGCCGGCTTCTTTGCCGTGACCTGGCGGCCGATCTATTGCGTTCAGGCGACCATCAGCTTCTTCGTGATATTCACCGGCATTTCGCGCGCCAAGTTCCAGTTCATCCGTGAACCGCTGGTCTTCTCGGACATCGCGCTGGTCGTCGATGTCTTCAAATACAAAGAGATCTTCTATGCGACGTCGCTGAACGTCTTCTTCTGGATCTTCTCTTTCCTCTACGTCTTCGGGGTGACCGGCCTCTATTTCTATTTCGAGCCGCATATCCTGCCCGACACCGCGCGGTTCCTCTGGATATTGCTGGGTCTGCTCGTTGCGTTCGGGCCGTGGTTCGCGCTCTTCTATGGTCCGGTCAACGGCCCCGTCTCGCGTCTCACGCAATGGGTTGTCGGCCCGATCGACATCAAGAAGAACACGGTTCGCTTCGGCACCTTCACATCCGTCGTCCTGCATTTCGTCATCTGGCTCGGGCGCCGCCGTGAGAAGATCGTCCGCGAGCTTTCGACGCTGATCAAATTGGCCCTGCATGACCTCTGGGATGGCGATGACGACGAGGCGCCGCCGCTGATCGTCATCTGGCAATCGGAATCCTTCATCGATCTCCGGCATTTCGGCGTGAAGGGCCTGAAGCTTCCCAATCTCGACCGGCTGCGCAAGCAATCGGCCCAGTGGGGGCGGATGACGAGCGTCTTCGAAGGCGGATACACGCTGCGCACCGAATTTGCGGTTCTGAGTGGCCTTCAGCCCGAAGACGTCGATATCGACGCCAGCTATCCCTATCTGCGCGCGGGACACTATGCCGACATCGTCTGGCCGAACAAGCTGAAGAATGCCGGCTGGAAGACACAGTTCGTGCATCCCTACGACCGGACGTTCTTCCTGCGCCACAAGGCGATGCCGCAGCTCGGCTTCGATCATATGATGATGCTCGATGAGTTCGACCACAAGCCGGTGCGCGACGGGCCATATGTCAGCGATCTGGCGCTGACGAAGAGCGTCATCAGGGAGATCGACAAGGATCCCGACCTCAAGAATTTCGTGTTCGTCGCCTCGATGGCCAATCACGGCCCCTGGGAAGCCGGACGCGTCAAGGACGAGACGGATCCGGTGGCGATCTATACGGAACTCCTGAGGCGCGCCGATCACGCGCTTGGAAATCTCGCTCATTATCTCGATACGCTGGACCGGCCGGTATGGCTGCTATTCTACGGTGACCACGCGCCGCTGCTGAAGGCGTTTGCCGATCCGTTCCCCGATCCGCGCACGGACTATGTGATCGTGCCGCTCGGCCGCGCACGGGCGCATTCGCAGAGGCCTGTTCCGGCGCAGGAGGAGGCACCCTGGAATCTGCTCGGCACGTTGCTGCGCTATGCGGGTCTCAGCAAGGAGTTGCCGTCTTGACGCTTGAGCCGGCCATTGTTGGCGCAGACCGGCGCGTCTTCCTGTTCCTGCAGGGGCCGTCGTCGAGCCTCTATGTCCGGATGGCCCGCAAGCTGGAAGCCGCGGGCAGCGAATGCCTTCGCGTCAATCTCAATGCCGGCGATGCGATCTTCTGGCGACGGGGCGGCGCCATCAACTATCGCGGTTCGTTCGCTGCCTGGCAGGGCTATGTCGGGCGGCTGATCGCCGAACGCGGCATCACCGATCTGGTCGTTCACGGTGAAGAGCGCCCCTATCATAAGGTGGCGATCGCTGCCGCGAGGCAGGCGGGCGTCGCGGTCTATGTCGTCGAAATGGGACATCTGCGGCCCGATTGGGTTACCATCGAGCGTGAAGGATTGTCGTCGAACTCCCGCTTTCCCACCGACCCGGACCATATCCTGACGGCGGGCGAGGGGCTGGGCGAACCGGATTGGCAGAGACGCTACAGCCATAGCTTCCTGTCGGAAGCGGCGGCCGACATGCTCTATTATCTGCCGACCGTGTTCCTGAGTTTCCTCTATCCCCATTACCGGCGGCATGGCCTGTTTCATCCTCTTGCTGAGTATACAGGCTGGGCAGTCCGTCTCGCGAAGTCGCGGTTCACTGCCAGCAGGGCCGTGCGGTCCGTGCAGGCCGTTGCCTCCGCCAGCCATCCCTATTTTGTCTATCCGCTCCAATTGCAGACCGACTATCAGCTGCGGTCGCACTCGCCGTTTCATAGCCAGCAGGATGCGATCCGGCATATCCTCCGATCCTTCGCAGAACATGCCGCGGCCGATGCCCGGCTGGTGATCAAGGTTCACCCGCTGGACAACGGCTTGATCGACTGGCGCTCCTACGTGGAGCAAATGGCGGCCGCATCGGGCGTTTCGGATCGTACGGTCTTCATCGATGGCGGCAATCTCGATTTGCTCATCCGTGGCTGCAGCGGGCTGGTGACCGTCAATTCCACGGCGGCGCTGAACGCGCTGCAGGCGGGTAGGCCGGTCAAGGTGCTGGGCTCGACCGTCTATGACATCGATGGCCTGACGGATCGCCAGCCGCTTGATACGTTCTGGAGCCGGCCGGTGGCGCCGTCGCCGCTCCTGCTCACCGCCTTCATGCGGCTGCTTGCCGCCTCGATCCAGGTGCGCGGCAATTTCTACAGCCGCGAAGGGGCGGAGGCCGCGGCAGGCGGGCTTGTCCGTAAACTGCTCGACCGCTCGGTCAACGAGCCAGGTGCCTATGTCGATCCGGCTCCGCGTTCGCATCCCGAAAAGATCGCCGTCGCCTGACCTCCCTCCCAAGTTTTTCCGTGTGCATTGAAACCATTAGTGCACTTCCCGCTTTATGCATCAAAAGGCGAGTGGGAACTGATGTCCGCTTTTTATTTCAAGACGCAAGACAATGACGGCACGGCCGCGGCCGATCTGCCGTTTGAATTTCCGGATCTGTTTTCGGCAATCGAGGAGGCCAAGCATGTGCTGGCGGAGATGGCGCTCGATGGGTTGCCGTCGGCGCCGGAGCGGCGGTTGTCGATCGAGGTTCAGAATTCCGAGCGGCTGCCGATCGTCAGTCTGCAGCTGGAACTGAAGATTTCCTATCTGCCGCAGGCGCGCAACTGAGCGGGAACCAAGCGGCGGCAGCCCCGTTTCAAATCATGAAGAGATGAAAACGGAGGAAGGCTGATGCAGGTCGTTGGCACGCAGATCATTGCCGCGAGAGGCGGCAAGGACGGGTTTACCGTGGAATTCGTCAGCGATGACGGCGCCGTCGTTTCGGTACAGATGCGCGGCGAAGAAGGGCTAAACCGGCAGAACGCCATCATGAAGGCGCAGTCGCTGATGAGCGCCATGGCCTCAGCCGACGCGAGCGAAGGCGGCGATATGAGCGTGCATCGCAGTGCGCGTGCTTCCGGTGATCGTGCGGCGCTCGAAGAGCAGCTCGACCAGGGGCTGGAGGACAGCTTTCCGGCCAGCGATCCGGTGTCGGTGACGCGAAGCTCGGTTCCCGGCGAGCCGACCAAGCATTGACGCAAATCCCATTTATAGTCGTGGGATCGTGTGGTTCCCCGCGGTGATTGGGTTGATCGCAGGGATCTTTTCCGTCACTTGTATTTAAGAAAATCCTTTTCAGAGAATCCTCATGTCCTCTTCCAACGCCGTCTTTGTCCGCTCGACGCTTTTCATGCTCGGGCTCGGCGTGCTGCTTCTGGCCGGTATCGTCGGAACGTCGCTCTGGCTGACGAGCGCGAACCGCATCTATTCCGATACGGTTGCCGAGATGCGCCGCATCCGCACCGGTTCGGTCGATCTGCTGACCGCGCTCCAGGATGCCGAAACCGGGCAGCGCGGCTTTCTGCTGACCAATGACGAGAGCTATCTGGCACCCTACTTTCAAGCGGTGAAGAACTTGCCCGAGCGGCGCAAGCGGCTGGCAGACGTGCTGCAGAACTATCCTGACTATGCCGAGCGGCTGCCGGTGCTGGATCAGGCGGTCGACGGCAAGATGGCGGAGATCGACAATACGGTCGCGCTTGCCAAGGCCGGCCGGATGCAGGAAGCGCTGGCGATCGTCCGCAACGACAGCGGCAAGGCGCTGATGGACGACGCCCGCGGCGTTCTCGTCGGCTTCATCAGCCAGACCGATGACCGCCTTCGGGTGATCGTCGGCGAACAGCTCAAAGCGGCAAGCAACCTGCAATGGGTGACGATCGGCGGCGCATTGGCGATTGCCATCGTCGTCGGCGGGGCAATCCTCATTATCGTCCAGCACGTGCGCGACCTGTCGCGGGCGCGCGAGGAGCTGCAATCGCTGAATTTCGGCCTGGAGGAGCGCGTGAACGAGCGCACCGAAGACCTGATGCAGGCCAACCAGGAAATCCAGCGCTTCGCCTATATCGTCACCCACGATCTGAGGGCACCGCTCGTCAATATCATGGGCTTCCTCAGCGAGCTCGAGGCCAGCCTGACGGCGGTCACGGCCTATGTGATGGCTGACGAAAAGAAGCCGAGCGAGGACGAGATCAAGGAAGCGCGCCTCGCAGTCGAGGAAGACCTGCCGGAGGCGATGGGCTTCATCCGCTCGTCGACCCGCAAGATGGATTCGCTGATCAACGCCATCCTGAAGATTTCCCGCGACGGACGCCGCAAGCTGGTGCCGGAGAGGATCGACCTCAAGGCCATGCTCGAGACGGCTGCGGCGAACGTGCATCACCAGGTCGCCGAGGCCGACGGGGAAGTGGAGATGGATATCCGCGTTCCCGGACTGATCACCGACCGCTTCTCGCTGGACCAGATCTTCGGCAACCTTTTCGACAACGCGGTCAAATACCGCTATCTTGGCCGTCCTGTCAGGATCGCCGTGCGGGCCATGCCGGCCGGCAAGGGCCGGATCAGGATCGATGTCGAGGACAATGGCCGCGGCATCGCAGTTGCCGATCGCGAGCGCGTTTTCGAACTCTTCCGCCGCGCCGGCGAACAGGATCAGCCGGGTGAAGGCATTGGCCTCGCATATGTGCGATCGTTAATACGAAATTTGGGAGGTGACATTACTGTCGCTTCGACAGAGGGCACCGGCAGCACCTTCACGCTGCTTCTGCCGTCGGATCTCACCACCATCGTAAAGGGTACAGAGTCATGAAAGCCACAGGCCAGGAAGTCACGATCGTCATGATCGAGGACGACGAGGGGCATGCCCGCCTCATCGAGAAGAACGTGCGCCGGGCCGGCGTCAACAACGAGATCGTGCCCTTCACCAACGGCAAGAGCGCACTCGACTTCATCCTCGGCCCCGACCGCAGCGGCACCGTCAGCAAGGACCGCTATCTGCTGATGCTGCTCGATCTCAATCTGCCGGATACGTCGGGCATCGATATTCTCGAGCAGATCAAGAACAACGAGCACACCAAGCGCATGCCTGTCGTCATCCTGACGACCACCGATGACGAGCGCGAAATCCAGCGCTGCTACGATCTCGGCGCCAATGTCTATATCACCAAGCCCGTCGATTACGACGGCTTCGCCCATGCGATCCGCCAGCTTGGCCTGTTCTTCGCGGTGATCCAGATTCCGCAGCAGTAACGAGAAAAGGCGAGCAGTCATCCTGCTCGCCCTTCGTTCAGCGCATCAGCAGCGGAATGCCGATGACGATAGCTATGAGAACAATGGCGGTTGCGACCTTCAGAAGGCGCACACGCCGCGTCCGCTCCCCACTCCAATCATACGTCATGGTTGGTCTCCACGGGGCATGCACTTAGAGCCCGGCATGCCGGGTTCAATAGGTATGGCGCAACTTGCTTGCGTAAGGCTTATCTAAATTATGCGGTGAAAACAGAGGTTTGCTGCAATCAGCGGCTGAAGCGCAGCGCCCAGCGGCGGCCGTCGAAACTCATCCGCAGCAGGGCAAGCGGCTCGATATCCGCCAGCCAGAAAGAACTCGGCGGGGCCCTCATCACATGCAGGATCGCGGCGCGGATGACAGTGGCGTTGGTGATGGCGATGATATGGCCGTCGAATGCCTGTTGATCTTCCATCCAGCCGGCAATGCGGGCCTGAAGTCTCGACAGGCTCTCGCCGCCATGCGGGGCGGCGTCCGGATCGGTCATCCACTGGATCAGAGCATCCGGCTCCTTGGCCTGCAGATCGGCAAGCGGGCGGCCCTTCCAGCGGCCGTAATCCATATCGGCGAGCTTCGGATCGGCCGCGGCCGTCAGGTTCAGGACTTCGGCGGTCTGCAGCGCGGCGATCGCCGGGCTGCTTTTGACGTGATCGGCACGCTGAAGCCTCTCCGCGAGAGCTGCGGTATCAGCGACGGCGCTCTGTTCGAGTGGCTCGTTCAGTGGGAAGCGGCCCTCACGGTTGGCGCTTGTCGGGCCGTGGCAGATCCAGGTCAGCCGGGTATGCACAGGAGAGCCTCCGGGCTGCCTCTTCGGCAGATGAAGTTTCGTTGACAGTTCGAAGCCTAGAGATATAACGGGCATGTTGCGGGTTTGGAAGCCGGTGTAAATCCGGCGCGGTCGCGCCACTGTGACCAGGATGCGAAAGCGAACTGGAAGTCAGACCTTGCCGTAACACTCTTTCGACTGAACGCGTCATTCCCGGAGGAATACATGTCTGATATCACTTTCAAGCCCATCGCAGCACCGCAGCCGATTCCGGTTGGCGAGATCCTGCCCTGGGCGATCTTCGGCGGCCTGCTGATGATCATCGCCATCTATTTCGTCGGCACGGAAGAGGGCGCCATGGCGCTGTTCTCCGGCGGCTACGTCCACGAATTCGTGCATGACGCTCGCCACCTTCTCGGCTTCCCCTGCCACTAAAGGACGACTGACATGGTTGGAAACCTTCTACTTCGCGGCATGATCGCGGGGGCGATTGCTGGCATCCTGGTGTTTGTCTTCGCCCATTTCTTCGGTGAGCCACTCGTCGACCAGGCGATCGCTTTCGAGGAAGCCGCGGCACAGGCAGCCGGCGAGGCCGCAGAGCCCGAGATCGTCAGCCGCGCCACACAGGCCGGCATCGGTCTCTTCACCGGCGCAATGGCCTATGGCATCGCCGTCGGCGGTCTCTTCGCGCTGACCTTTGCCTTCGTGCATGGCCGGTTCAGCACGCTCAGCGCCCGCGGCACCGCTGCGGTCATCGCTCTTGCCGCTTTCGTCGCCATCATCCTCGTTCCCGGCATCAAGTATCCGGCCAATCCGCCGGCTGTCGGCAATGGCGATACGATCGGCGTTCGCACCGAGCTGTTCTTCCTGATGATCGTCGTCTCCGTCGCGGCGCTGATCGCGGCGATCGCCTTTGCGCGCAGCCTCGCTCACCGCTTCGGCATCTGGAACGGCGCGATCATCGCCGGCATCGCCTATATCGTCTTCATCGGCCTCGTGCAGTATCTGCTGCCGCCGATCAACGAGGTGCCGGAAAACTATTCGGCCATCGTCCTCTGGCGCTTTCGCATCACCTCGCTCGGCATGCATGTCGTGCTCTGGTCGGTGCTGGCTGTGGTCTTCGGGATGCTGGCCGAGAAGCGGCTGGCCTCGCAGGGTGCTGTCGGGCGTCCGGCGTTTCGGTGAGTATTGGGTGAGGGGAGCCAAACGCTCCCCTCATTCCTGTGCTTGTCACAGGAATCCAGCCACCGCGCGTCGGCGCGGTGAATGACTCTACAGTTTCCCGCGTCCATGGACATGGACGCACTGGATTCCTGTGACAAGCACAGGAATGAGGGATTGGTGAAGGCTGCGATGAACAGGCCTCTGTTCCATTTGATGACCGGCATGGCTGCGCTCGCGCTGACGAGCGGCGGTGCCATGGCCCACAGCCGCACATCCGCTGCCAATCACACCGGCATCCCCGTCCCAGAAATCTCCCACGGCGAAATGGCCGTGATGGCCGATTATCGTGACCGGATCATCGCGCTTGCATCCGGAGCCACGGATACCGACGAGCCGTTCCGCCGGGTGCTGAACTATGCGCAGATCCAGTATTCCTACTGTCTCTGGGGCCGCATGCCCGGCAGCGTGACGGATGAGGAAAGTCCGTTCAACGAATGCGCCCACGCCTATCTGGCGGCGACCAAGGCGGTGCTGATGTCCCTGCGGGAGATGCCGCGGGAGGCCGCGGCAGCGAGTGCGATCGTCTCCGAGGCCGATGCCGATATGATCAGGCGAGGGCTGTCGCTGATCACCTGCCGCTTCAGCGGCGAGGCGTTCAATACGGCCGATATCATCCGGCCGCGCTGGAGCGAGATACCGCTCCATACCGCAAGCATGGCGTCGCTGACCGGGTTCTTCGCCGTAATCTTCGGCGTCTTCCTTGCAGGGCGCCGGTGGCTGAAGGTTCAGTCTTCGGAGTAGCGCTGTTCCCGCCAGGGATCGCCAAACATGTGATAGCCGTTCATTTCCCAGAAACCCGCCCGGTCGGCGGGCATCAGATCGATGCGGCGCAGCCATTTGGCGCTTTTCCAGAAATAGAGATGCGGAACGATGAGGCGCATCGGGCCGCCGTGCTCTGCTGTGAGCGGCTGGCCTTCCCAGGCGGTCGCCAGGATCGCGTCCTCCGCGGCGAAATCGGCGAGCGGCAGGTTGGTCGTGTAGCCGTCATAGCTCGTCAGCATGACGTAATTCGCTTCTGCCTTCGGCATGGCGCGGTCGAGCAGGTCGCGGGTCGCGACGCCCTTCCATTTGTTGTCATAGCGCGACCATGTCGTGACGCAGTGGATGTCGGAGACGAAGGTGCTCTGCTCCAGCGCATGGAAGTCGCGCCAGGAGAGCGTCAGCGGCGTTTCCACCAGGCCACGGACCTCCAGCTTCCATGTGTCGAGCGCAATCGACGGCTGCTGGCCGAGATCGAGCACCGGCCAGTTCTTCACCAGATGCTGGCCGGGCGGCAGGCGGTCGGTTTCCGGGCGGGCGACGCGGCCGGTCAGGAACTTTCCTTCGGCGGCCCAGCGGCGCTTGGAGGCGGTCAGTTTGCTGTCGTCGGGAGTCTGCTCGTCGGTCATCACATTCGTCCTCTCGCAGTGCAGCGATAGGACAATCTGGAGCCTCAGCTGTCAAGGCAGCCGCGCCTCTTGGAATCCTCCTCCGTGCTCATTACAATCAGGCCGTCGGGGATGCCTTCCTGGGGAGGGAGGCAGAATGGGAGGAGCCGCCGCTGTCTCAGAGGCACAGGCTTATATTCGCGCTGTTTTCAGTGCCTTTCGTCGTATTCGCCTTTTTCTACTACGGCGGATCGGTGGCGACGCGCGCCTATATGGGCGAGGCTTCGGCCCAGGCGGGAACGGCGCTGCGTCTTGCCGTCTCGGCGCTCAGCGGCCATCTCAACCGCTACGAGGCGCTGCCGGCGCTGATTGCCGATCACGACGATATCAAGGAACTGGTGGCCCACCCCGAAGACAAGGCGTTGCGGGATGCCGCCAACCTCTATCTCAAGGAGATCAACCATCTCCTGAAATCCTCAGACATCTACGTGATCACCCCCGACGGCGAGACGATCGCGGCCAGCAATTTCGATCTGCCCGACAGCTTCGTCGGCGAGAATTTCAGCTACCGTCCCTATTTCCAGGAGGCGATCGCCGGCAAGCAGTCGCGCTTCTACGCGCTCGGCACGACATCGCTGAAGCGCGGCTATTATTTCGGTTCGCCGATCAGGGTGGGCGATGACATTCGCGGGGTCATCGTCTTCAAGGTCGATATCGACATGATCGAATCCTCCTGGACGGGCGGGGAATACCGCATCTTCGTCTCCGACCCCGAGGGCATCATCTTCATGTCCGGCAAGCCGGAATGGCTCTATAACAGCATCCTGCCGCTGACCACCGACCGCCTGCAGCGCACCGAGGCGTCGCGGCGCTACGCCAATGCGACGCTCGCGGCATTGCCGCTGAACCGCAGCCGCTTCGAGGATCACAATCTGATGGGGCTGGTCGAGGAGGGCGTCGAGAAAGAATATCTGGTGCTCTCCAGCTACATGACGGCCGAGGACTGGACGGTCAACGTGTTGCTCGACACCGGCTCCGTCCGGGCGCAGGCGCGCACGGCGCTTGCCGCGGTCTTCCTGTTCCTCTGCATTGCCGGGCTCGCCTTCGCGGTGCTGCGCCAGCGGCGCATGCGGCTGAACGAACGCATGCATCTGCAGGCCGAAGCGCGCAACGAGCTGGAGCGGCGGGTCGAGGAGCGCACCGCGGATCTCGCCCGCGTCAACAGCCGCATCGAGGAGGAAATCGCCGAGCGCCGGCTGACGGAAAAGCAGCTGCGCCAGACACAGGCCGATCTCATTCAGGCGGGCAAGCTTGCAGGTCTCGGCCAGATGTCGGCCGCGCTCTCCCACGAGTTCAACCAGCCGCTGGCGGCCGCCAAGACCTATACCGATAGCGCCACCGTTCTGCTCGATCGCGGGCGCACGGACGAGGCGCAGGACAATATCCGCCGGATCGGCGGTCTGATCGATCGGATGGCGTCGATCAGCAAGCATCTGCGCAACTTTGCCCGCAAGCCCAACGAGAAGCTCGGCCCGGTGCCGCTCGACGAGGCGATCCGCGATACGCTGGAAATCATCGCCTGGAGGCTGAAAGCGGCGGACGCCGATCTCAGGCTTGATCTCGGCCTGCATCCGCCTGTCGTTCGGGCAGGCTCCGTCCGTCTGCAACAGGTGCTCGTCAATGTCATCTCCAATGCGGCCGATGCCGTCGAGGGGCTGGACGACCGGCGCATCGAGGTGCGGGCCTCGGAGGAGGCGGGCAGGGTGGTGCTGACGGTTCGCGACTTCGGCCCCGGCGTGCCGGCGGCGATTGCCGAGCGCATCTTCGATCCGTTCTTCACGACGAAGGGCGTCGGCAAGGGACTCGGCCTCGGGCTTTCGATCTCCTACAACATCATCAAGGACTTCGGCGGCAGCCTGACCGTTGCCAATCACCCGGATGGCGGGGCGGAGTTCCGCATCGAGCTGCAATCGGCCGCAGGCGCCATGCCGGAGGCGGCGGAATGAGCGAACAGAAGATCCTGCTCGTTGATGACGAGGAGGAACTGCGCCGCTCGACGGCGCAGGCGCTGGAGCTCTCGGGCTTCAGCGTCGAGACCTTCTCCAATGCCGATCATGTGCTGGAGCTGATCGGCTACAGCTTTCCGGGCGTCGTCGTCAGCGATATCCGCATGCCCGGCACCGACGGCATGACGCTGATGAGCCGGATCCGTGAGATCGACGCCGAAGTGCCCGTCATCCTCGTCACCGGCCATGGCGACGTGCAGCTGGCGGTGAAGGCGATGCGCGAGGGTGCCTATGATTTCATCGAGAAGCCGTTCACGCCGCAGATGCTGGCAGGCGTCATCAAGCGCGCCTTCGAGCGGCGCAGCCTCGTGCTCGAAAACCGGCTGCTGAAGGCGGTTGCCGGCAAGCGGGACGATATCGAGGCGCGGCTGCCGGGACGCACGCAGGTGATGGTCGACCTGCGCTATCGCATCCGGGCGATCGGGGCGAGCGATGCCGATACGCTGATCGTCGGCGAGACCGGCGCCGGCAAGGAAGTGGTGGCGCGGGCGCTGCATGACATTAGCGCCCGGGCAAGCCGCCCGTTCATCGCCATCAATTGCGCCGCGCTTCCGGCAAACCTGATCGAGAGCGAGCTTTTCGGCCATGAGGCAGGCGCCTTTCCAGGTGCCGTGCGTCCACGCTACGGCAAGTTCGAACATGGCCGCGGCGGGACGATCCTGCTCGACGAGATCGGCTCGATGCCCTTCGATCTGCAGGCGAAGTTTCTGCGCGTGCTGCAGGAGCGGGTGATCTCGCGCCTCGGCTCCAACGAGGTCGTGCCGCTCGACGTGCGCTTCATCGCCACCAGCAAGGTGGACTTGGAGGAGGAGGTCGCCGCGGGACGGTTCCGCGCCGATCTCTTCTACCGGCTGAATGTCGCGACGCTGCATGTGCCGGCGCTGGCGCAGCGGCGGCCGGATATTCCGCTGCTCTTTCTCCAGCTGGTGCGCGAGGCGGCCGCGCGATACGGGCGGGACGACATGCCGGTTTCGCCGGATCTGATCTCCGATATCGCCCAGCGCGACTGGCCGGGCAATGTGCGCGAGTTGCGCAATGCGGCCGACCGTTTCGTGCTTGGTCTCGATGGCGGCGAGCGGCCGAATGGCGAGGCGACGGGGCTCGCCGATCGTGTCGCCGAATTCGAGCGCGGCGTCATCGCCAGCGCGCTGGTTGCCCATGGCGGCAGTCTCAAGCCGGTCTACGAGTCGCTGCAGATCTCGCGCAAGACGCTGTACGAGAAGATGCAGAAATACGGGCTCGACAAGAAGCTGCTGGTTTCTGAATAGCCAGATGGGTGGATTTCCACCCATCGCTATCCGCCTTTGTTTCCAAATCGACCCATGCTGCATCGCACGCAGGCGAAATCTCTGCCCGATGGCATGCCCGGCCGATTGCCGCCCGCGCGTTTACCACCTGTTAATGGCCTCATCTCACCGGCGCATGGGAAGCGCCGGCGGAGCCTGTTTTCATCAGGGAGGAAAACGATGAAACTCTTCAAGGCCATGCTTGGCATGACGGCGGCTGCTGCCGTCTCTCTTTTCGCTGCCGGTGCATCCGCACAGGGCTATCCCGAACGCACCATCACCATGGTCGTGCCGTTCGCGGCCGGTGGCCCGACGGATACCGTCGCGCGCCTCGTCGCCGAGTCCATGTCGAAGGATCTCGGGCAGCAGATCGTGGTCGAAAACGTCGGCGGCGCCGGTGGCACGCTCGGCGCCGGCCGCGTTGCCGCTGCCGATCCCGATGGCTACACCATCCTGCTGCATCACATCGGTATGGCGACATCCGCCACGCTCTACCGCAAGCTCGCCTACGATACGCTGAACGCCTTCGAATATGTCGGCCTCGTCACCGACGTTCCGATGACGATCGTTGCCCGCAAGGATTTCGAACCGGCCGATCTCAAGAGCCTCGTCGAATACGTCAAGGCGAACAAGGACAAGGTCACCTACGCCAATGCCGGTATCGGCGCTGCCTCGCATCTCTGCGGCATGATGTTCATGAGCGCCATCCAGACGCCGCTGACGACCGTTCCCTACAAGGGCACCGGTCCGGCGATGACCGATCTGCTCGGCGGCCAGGTCGATATCATGTGCGACCAGACCACCAACACCACGAAGCAGATCCAGGGTGGCACGATCAAGGCCTATGCCGTGACCTCTCCGAAGCGCCTCGACGTTCTGAAGGACGTTCCGACGGCCGTCGAAGGTGGCCTGCCGGGCTTTGAAGTCGGCATCTGGCACGGTGTCTACACGCCGAAGGGCACGCCTGCCGAAATCAACGAGCGCCTGTCGAAGTCGCTGCAGGTGGCGCTGAAGGACGAGAACGTCGTCAAGCGCTTCGCCGAACTCGGCACCGCGCCGTCGCCGGATGCCGATGCGACGCCGGCTGCGCTGAAGACCAAGCTCGAGACCGAAATCGCCCGCTGGAAGCCGGTGATCGAGGCTGCCGGCGAATACGCCGACTGATTGGCCGCCAACGTCGAGTGCGGAGCCCCCTCACCCTAACCCTCTCCCCGCTGGGGAGAGGGGACGCGGCTTCCCTTCTCCCCTTGGGGAGAAGGTGCCCGTCAGGGCGGATGAGGGGGCTACCCGCTTCGACGCCAACTCTCTCCAACCCCACGGAGACACCATGAAATCTGTCACATTCGACACGACAAATGCGATCTGCGGCGCGCTTCTGGTCGCGACCGGCGCATTCTTCGCCTATCAGTCCTTCACGCTCGAACTCGGCACAGCGCTGCGCATGGGGCCGGGCTATTTCCCGCTGGTGCTTTCGGTGGTGCTGGTCATCCTCGGCGCCATCGTCTTCATCCAGGCGCTGCGCGTCGAGGGCGAGCCGATCGATCCCTTTGCCTGGCGCGGGATGCTCTTCATTCTTCCGGCACCCATCCTGTTTGGGCTGACGGTTCGCGGCCTCGGCTTTGCGCCGTCGCTGTTCCTCGCGGCCTTCGTCGCCTGTTTCGCGTCGCAGAAGATGAACGTCTTCTACGCGCTGATCCTGTCGCTTGGGCTCACGGTGTTCTCGGTTGCAGTGTTCAGCTACGGCCTCGGCCTGCCGTTCGAGCGCTTCGGCCCGTGGACCCGGTTCTAAGGAGACCGCGATGGAACTTTTCAGCAATCTCGCGCTCGGTTTTGCAACGGCGGCCACGCCGGCAAACCTGCTCTTCTGCCTTATCGGCGTCCTGCTCGGCACGCTGATCGGCGTTCTCCCCGGCATCGGTGCCACGGCGACGATTGCCATGCTGCTGCCGATCACCTTCCAGCTGGAGCCGGTCTCCTCGCTGATCATGCTCGCCGGCATCTATTACGGCGCCCAATATGGCGGCTCGACCACTGCGATCCTGATCAACATGCCGGGTGAGTCCTCCTCTGCGGTGACGGCGATCGACGGATACCAGATGGCCCGCAAGGGCAGGGCGGGGGCCGCACTTGCGATCGCCGCACTCGGCTCGTTCTTCGCGGGAACGGTCTCGACCTTCCTCGTCGCCATCTTCGCGCCCCCGCTGACCGAGATCGCGCTGAAATTCGGCGCGCCCGAATATTTCTCGCTGATGATCGTCGGTCTCGTCTCGTCGATCGCGCTGGCGCATGGCTCGGTCATCAAGGCGCTGGCGATGGTGGCGCTCGGCCTGCTGCTCGGCCTCGTCGGCACCGATATCTATACCGGCACGCCGCGCTTCACGCTCGGCATCCGCGAATATGCCGACGGGCTGAACTTCGTGGCGCTCGCCGTCGGTGTCTTCGGCGTCGCCGAAATCCTGCGCAATCTCGAAGGCGAGTCGACGCGCACGGTGCTGATGAACAAGGTGACCGGTCTTCTGCCTTCGAAGCAGGAATTCAAGGAGATGATCGCGCCGGTCCTTCGCGGCACGGCGATTGGCTCGGCGCTCGGTATCCTGCCGGGTGGCGGCGCCATCCTGGCATCCTTCGCCTCCTACACGGTGGAAAAGCGCTCGTCGAAGAAGCCGGAGGAATTCGGGCATGGTGCGGTTGCGGGTGTTGCCGGTCCTGAATCGGCCAACAATGCAGGCGCGCAGACCTCGTTCATTCCGCTCCTGACGCTCGGTATTCCGGCCAATCCGGTCATGGCGCTGATGGTCGGTGCGATGATCATCCAGGGCATCGTGCCCGGTCCGAATGTCGCGACCGAACAGCCGGCGCTGTTCTGGGGCATCATCGCCTCGATGTGGATCGGCAACCTGATGCTCGTCATCCTGAACCTGCCGCTGATCGGCCTCTGGGTGAAGCTGCTGACTGTGCCCTATTACGTGCTCTTCCCCGTGATCATGGCCTTCTGCTCGATCGGGGTCTACAGCGTCAATTCCAATGTCTACGATCTCTATGCCGTCGCCTTCTTCGGCCTGATCGGCTACGTGCTGGCGAAGCTGCGCTGCGAGCCGGCGCCGTTGCTGCTTGGCTTCGTGCTCGGGCCGCTGCTGGAAGAGAACCTGCGGCGTGCGATGATCCTGTCGCGCGGCGATCCGACGACCTTCCTGACCCGGCCGATCAGCGCCACGCTGCTCGCCATCGCGCTCGCCGTTCTCATCATCGTCTTCCTGCCGAGCGTGAAGAAGAAGCGCGAGGAGGTCTTCGTCGAGGAAACGTGAGGGGTTGAACTCACTGCCTCTTTGTAGAACAAAGGGATACCTGAGACGGGCGCCGTTCTGGCGCCCGTTTTCGCATGCACAGGACATCCCGGCTCATGACCATTCCCGCCCGGATCAAGGACGATCTACCCTTCCTCACCTCGCTTCGCCGTGATCTTCACGCGCATCCCGAGCTCGGCTTCGAAGAGGAGCGCACCAGCGGCATCGTCGCCAAGCTGCTGGAGGAGGCCGGTATCAAGGTTCATCGCGGGCTTGGCACCACCGGCGTCGTCGGCACGCTGCAGGTCGGCAACGGCACGCGCAGCATCGGCCTCAGGGCGGATATGGATGCACTGGCGATGCCCGAGATTGCCGAGCGGCCGTACAAGTCAACGGTTCAGGGAAAGATGCATGCGTGCGGTCATGACGGGCACACGACGATGCTGCTCGGTGCCGCGCGCTATCTGGCTGAAACCAAGGGCTTTTCCGGCACGGTGCATTTCATCTTCCAGCCGGCCGAAGAGGGACGCGGTGGGGCGCGCCGGATGGTCGAGGAGGGGCTGTTCAAGCTCTTCCCCTGCGATGCCGTCTATGGTCTGCACAACATGCCGGGGCTTGAGGTCGATGAGATCGCCGTCGTCGAGGGGCCGCAGCTTGCCTCATCCGACAGCTGGCGCGTCACCTTCCGCGGTACCGGCACGCATGGCGCCAAGCCGCATCTCGGCCGCGACCCGATCACAGCGGCAGGCACCTTCCTCGCCTCGCTGCAGACCATCGTCGGCCGCGTCGTCGATCCGCTGCAGCCGGCCGTCGTCAGCGCCTGCTCGCTGCAGGCGGGCGATCCAAAGGCGCTGAACGTCATCCCCGATACCGTCGAGATCGGCGGTACGGCGCGGGCCTATTCGCCCGAAGTGCGCGACCAGCTGGAAGCAGAGATCGGCCGTCTGGCGCAGGGCACGGCGCAGATGTTCGGGATATCAGCCGACTACGGCTTCGAGCGGCGTATTCCGCCTGTGGTCAACGATGCCGATGCGACGGCGCGGGCGCTGGGCGCTGCGGGCGAGGTGTTCGGCGCGAAGGTCCGCACCAGCTTTCCGCCATCGACGGCGGGGGATGACTTCGCCTTCTTCGGGCAGAATGCGCCGGGGTGCTATGTGTGGCTCGGCAACGGGCCGGCTGTGGATGGGGCGCTGCACCACAATACGGCTTATGACTTCAATGACGGGGCGCTTGGGTTCGGGGCGGCTTATTGGGTGAAGTTGGTGGAGCGGGAGTTGGCGGCTTAGGCCTCGCCCGGGGGCCCCTCATCCGCCCTTCGGGCACCTTCTCCCCCAGGGGAGAAGGGACGTGCGGCCCGCTCCGCGTTTCCCTTCTCCCCAGCGGGGAGAAGGTGGCCCGAAGGTTTCAGGTGCAACTCGTTGCACCGGGGATGAGGGGGCTACACCCTCCAAGCGATCCTTACGACACTATCTCCAGCACCGGCGTTTCCAGCACCTTCCCCGTCAGCACATCGGCAATCCCCATATCCGTCTGATGCGGGCCGATATTACAGGCGAGCGTGGCGCCGAAGCAGGCCTTGAAGACGAGGTAGGGCGGCTGCCAGGTGACGATCTTTTCCATCGCCTGGCGGATATCGCGGAAACCCTTTGCCGTCTCGGCAAGCGAGGCCTCGGTCACCAATCCAGAAAGCGGCAGCGGCAGCAGCACAAGGATGACGCCGTCCCTGGCGACTGCCATGCCGCCGCCTGCTGCAATCACCGCATTCGCGGCGGCTGCCATGTCGGCGGTGTTGCCGCCGAAGACGGTGAGGTTGTGGCTGTCATGCGAGACGGTGGTGCAGAAGGCGCCGTGCCATTCGCCCCAGCCGGTGAGGAACCCGGTGCGCGGGCGAGGGGCGGCGAGGCCGTGCCGGTGGGCGACGGAGATCATCGTGCTGCTCTCAGGCGGCACGACGAAGCCGTGCTCCACGCCGGTTTCCGCTTCGCCCCATTGCGTGAAGCGCGGGCGGTCGATGGTCGCGACGCGGACACGGTTGCCCTCGGAGCGGACCTTGAAATCGTCTGCGCCGAGTGCCGGAAGCTTGACCGAGTTCATCAGCGGCGCGGTGTCGAGCGGCTTCAGCGGCACGGTCATTGCGCCGTCCTGCGCGATGGTGCGGCCGTTAGCGATCACCAGCCGTGCCCTGAAATCGGTGAGGTCGTCGAAGAGCACGATATCGGCGCGCCGTCCTGCGGCGATGAGGCCGAGATCGCTGCGTTTCAGGCGCTGGGCGGCGTTGAAGGTGGCGGCGCGCAGAGCCCATTCCGGCCTCATGCCGTAGCGCACAAGGCGGCGGATCACGTCATCGAGGCCGCCGCCATCGAGCAGTTCGTCGGGGAAGACATCGTCGGTGCAGAGCGTCACGGTCGGCGGCAGGTGGCCGATGCCATCCAGCGCTTCGACGAATTCGCGCAGCAGGTGATCGTGCGAACCGCGGAGCTCGATGGTCATTCCGGCGGCAAGCTTCTGCAGGAGGTCGGCGCCGGAGGTCAGCTCGTGGTCGGAGGTGATGCCGGAGGCCATGAAGGCGTTGAGATCGGCGCCTTCGAGGCCGCGGGCATGGCCGCAGACGAGCTTGCCGGATGCGAGCCCGGCATTGACGATCGCCGTCATCCGCGGATCGCCCTCGATGACGCCGCGCATGTTCATGACTTCGGCAACGCCGCCAACGGCGGGCGAGCGCAGCATTTCGGTGATCACGGATGCATCGAAATCCGCACCGGCGCGTTCGAGGCCGGGTGCGGAGGGCACGCAGGAGGGCGCCAGCAGGATCATCCGGAGCGGCAGGCCTGACGATGCCTCGATCGCCCAGCGAACGCCATCAAGGCCGTGGACATTGCCGAATTCATGCGGATCCCAGAGGATCGTCGTCACGCCGCGCGGCAGCACTGCCCGGGCATATTCGGCAGGCGTCACCATCGAGCTCTCGACATGCATATGCGTATCGATCAGGCCCGGGGTGATGACGGCGCCCGTGGCGTCGATCATCTCCAGCGCATCGGCGCGGCTTCCCGGCGCGTGGACGCTTGCGATCAACGGTCCCGTGAGGCCGATGTCGGCTTCGCGGATCAGGCCGGTGACCGCGTCGAGGAGCTTTCCGCCCGATATCAGCACGTCGAAGGGCAGGTCGCCGCGGGCGGCGGCCACGGCGCGGGCGCGCAGCTGGGGATCGTTGAGGTCGGCGGGTTCCGGTCGCAATGGAGAGCTCATCTGCCGGCCTCGCTTGCGAGCGCGCCGAGGATCATTACGCGGGCGGCTTCGACATCGATATCGACAGCGAATTCGGCATTGGGCGCGGCATGGGTGGCGCGGGTCTCGACGACGGTGCGGCCGCGGGTGAACTGGCCGGCGAGCTCGACATCGATGCGCGCGGCGCGGAAGGTGACGAGCTCGGGTGCCGCGAAGGCGACGGCGGCCGAGGGATCGTAGATCGCCATGGCGGCGCGGCCGCGGCTGATGCCGATATCAATATAGCCGGCCAGCATGTCGGCGATCAGTTCGGCGTTGGCGCCGCCTGCCTGGCGGATCGGCGTGACGTCATCCGGCCGCGCCAGGACTTTGCGGCAGAGATCGAGGTCGATTATCTTCAGCGGCAGGCCGTGGCTGATGACGATTGCCAGCGCTTCGGGATCTGCAAGGGCGTTGAACTCGGCGGAGGCCGTGTGGTTGCCGATGGTGACGCCGCCGCCCATCCAGGTGAGTTCGGTGATGCGGGCGGCGAGATCGGGGCGGGCCAGCGCGAGGGCGGCGATATTGGTCAGCGGTCCGAGCGCCAGAATGCGGTGCGGGCCATCCGTTTCGAGCCAGCGGCAGAGGGCGAGGAAAGCGTCGCTATCGGGCAGCGCCGCTCCTTGCGGCAGCGTGCGGCCTGCCGTCGGGATGCCGGTATCGCCTAGGATCGCCTGGGCCGTCTCGATCTTGCCGATCACGGGATTGGCGCGGCCGCTATGGATGGGGAAGGTCCAGCCGAACGCGTCTGCGGCGCCTGCCGCATTGACCTTCACCTGCGGCAGCGGCGTGTTGCCGAAAACCAGCGAAATGCCGTCTATGTCAAGCTTCGACTGCGCCACCACCAGAATGGCGGCGATATCGTCGAAGCCCATGTCGGTATCGATCCAGACACCCATCATATCACCCGAAACGCGAGAGGCTGGCTGCCGCGGCAAGCGGCAGGTCGAAGGAAAGTGCTGTGCCGATCGCATGGGCCGCGAGGCCTGCGTCGACCTCCGCCTTGATCGGCCCGAGCGGCGTATCGAGCAGGTATTCCCGCGTGTTGCCGGCATAGGAGGTGCCGCGCACAGTTCCCTGGAAAGGACCGGAACCAAGGATGACCGTGCGCGGCCGCCAGGCCAGTCCTGCCGCCTGTGGCGCAGGAGCCGGCAAATCGACTGGACCGTTTGGTGTAACGAGCTTGCCGCCTTCGAGCTTGAAGACGTTCTCGAAACCGACGAAATCGGCGACGAAGGCGGAGACGGGGCGGTTGTAGATATCTTCAGGCGTGCCGATCTGCTCGATGCCGCCGTTCAGCATCACGACGATCCGGTCGGCAAGCGCCAGCGCCTCCACCTGATCATGGGTGACGAAGATCATCGTCACGCCGGTCTCCTTCTGGACACGCTGCAGCTCGGCGCGCATTTCCAGGCGCAGGCGGGCGTCAAGGTTTGACAGCGGCTCGTCGAGCAGCAGCACCTTCGGCTCCATGACCATAGAGCGGGCGAGCGCCACGCGCTGCTGCTGGCCGCCGGATAGTTCGGCGGGCTTGCGGCTGGCGAAGCTCGAAAGGCCGACCGATTTCAGGCCGGAGGTGACGCGCTTGTCGAGATTCTGGCCGGAAACGCCCTTGAGGCGCAGGCCGAAGGCGACGTTTTCGTAGACGGTCAGATGCGGGAAGAGGGCGTAGGACTGGAAGACCAGGCCGACATTGCGCTTGTTGGCGGAAACGCGGGTGATGTCGTCGCCGTCGAGATTGATGCGGCCGGAGGCGGGCGTCAGCAGGCCGGCGATCGAGCGCATCGTCGTCGTCTTGCCGCAGCCGGAGGGACCGAGCAGGGCGACGAGCTCACCCTTTTCGATCGTGAGGTCGAGGTCCTTCACCGCGACCGTATCGCCGTAAGCCAGCGTCAGCTTGTCGAGTTGAAGATAGGCATCAGACATAACGCGAGAATCCCAGGAAGCGTTCGGCAAGGAAGACGATGCCGATGGACAGGAAGGCGAGCAGCGAGGAGAGCGCTGAGATCGACGGATCGTAGGTGGTTTCCATGTAGCCCAGCATGTCGATCGGCAGGGTGCGCACGCCGGGGCCGGAGAGGAACAGCGAGACCGGCACCTGATTGAAGCTGGTGACGAAACCGAGGATGAAGGCGGCGAGAATGCCGCCGCGGATATTCGGCATGACGACACGGAAGAAGGCGCCGGTGCGCGAGGAGCCGAGCAGCACGGCCGCTTCCTCGATATCCGAGCGCAGGTTGTTGAGGCTCGCCGAGACGACGCGCACGGCATAGGGCAGCACCAGCGCCGTGTGCGCAAAGAACAGCGCCAGCGTGATGTTGAAGCCGAAGGGCACCACGAGATAGCGCAGCAGCGCCAGGCCGACGATGATGCCGGGCACGATGATCGGCAGGGAAACGATGGTGCGCACGGTCTCGCCGAAAGGAAGCTTGTAGCGCGACAGGGCGTAGGCGGCGGGAATGCCGAGGATGAGCGCCGACAGCGTGCCGAAGACGGCGAGGAACATCGACATGGCGAAGCTCTCGCGGAAGCTGTCGATGGTGAAGACCTTGGCGACCCATTTCAGCGACAGGCCCTGCGGCGGGAAGGCCAGCGTATCGCCGGCCGAAAGCGAGGCGGCGATGATGATCAGGAACGGACCGATCAGGAAAGTCAACAGTAGGCCGAGGACGATGGGCGGGAAGAGGCGGGATGTCATCGCTTGTTCCTCGCGGTCGCCAGGCGTTTCAAGAGGATGTTGGCGGCAAAGCTCATGACGATCAGCATGAAGGCGATGACGCTGGCCGAGACGAAGTTGTTGGAGACGGAAACCTGCTGGTAGAGCAGGGTTTCCAGCATCAACACCTTGGAGCCGCCGAGGACGGCGGGGGTGATATAGGCGGTCAGCGAGCCGGTGAACACGAGCGTGCCGCCAACGACGAGACCTTCCTTGGTCAACGGCAGGATCACCTTCCAGAACACCTGGAACCAGTTGGCGCCGAGCACGCGGGCCGCCGGGATCGCATCCTTCGGCATGTTCTCGAGCGCGCTGATCAGCGACAGGATCATCAACGGCAGGAAGAGCTGCAGGAGGCCGATGAAGACGGCGGTCTCGGTGAAGAGCAGGCGCAGCGGCTCGGCGCTGAGGCCGAGGCCGGTGATCGCCTGATTGACGATGCCGGTGCGGCCGAGGATGACGATCCAGGCATAGGTGCGGGCGACCGGCGAGATCATCAGCGGCAGCGTGACGAGGCCGATCATCCGGCCCTTGCCCTTCGGCGGCAGGTTGACGATCGCAAAGGCCGCGGCATAGCCGATGATGGCGGAGACGGCGGTGACTTCGAGCCCGAGCTTGAAGGTGCGGATGAAGACCGTGCGGTTCAGCTGCTCGGAGAAGAAGCCGGTATAGGCCGATAGCGTCCAGGCGCCATCGGCATGAAAGCCTTCGGAGAGAAGAATGGCGACGGGCAGCAGGAAGACCACGGCGGCGAAGATCGCCGCCGGCAGCGCAAGCGCCAAAGCTTCTGCTCGGTTCTGAAACATCGGGAGCCTTTTCTCAGGCGGGAAGGAAACGGTCCCGGCAGGCCGGGACCGGCGATGGATGGCTTACTGGCCGACGGTGTTGTTCCATTCCTTCAGCCAGGTGTCGCGGTTGTCGAGCGCCACGGCCGAGGGAATGAGCTTCAGGCTCTTGGCCGTTTCTTCGCCATAGGTGAGATTGTTGGCGGCGGCTTCCGACAGCTTCACTTCCTTGTTGGCGGGGCTGTCGACGAGCTTTTCGGCAAGCTTGGTCTGGATGTCGGTCGAGAGCCAGAAATCCATGAACTGCAGCGCCAGATCCTGGTTCTTGGAACCCTTCGCGAGGATCATGACGTTCATGCCGCCGGTCTGGCCTTCCTTCGGGGTTGCCCAGGCAACGGGAACGTCGAGCTTGGTGAAGCCCGCCCAGGAGAAGCGGCCGATCGGGGCGGCCCAGATCTCTTCCTGCTGCATCAACTGCACGAGCTGCGAAGACTTTTCGTAGAAGGTGACGATGTCGTCCTTCTTCTCGCCGACGGCTTCGATGGCGCCCTTCAGGTCGGGCGTATCCTTGCCGAGCGCTTGGCCAAGCATGAAGAGCGCCGGCGGGCCCTGGTTGGTCGTGACGTTCGGGAAGGCGACGTGGCCGACATATTCAGGCTTCAGGAGATCGGCCCAGGACTCGATCTTCATCTTGTCGGAACGGTAGGCGATCGAGGTGGCATAGAAGGTGTAGCCGACGCTCATGCCGTCGCCGTTCGGATCCTTGGCGATGTCGTAGAGCTTGCCGAAATTGGTGAGCTTGGAGGTGTCGATCTTCTCGATCAGGTCCTTGCGGGTGGCGGAGAGCGCGTCGGCCATCGAAACGACGGCCATGTCGACGACCGGGTTTGCCTTGTTGGCTTCCATCTTGGCGAGGCGCTCGACGCTGTTGCCGGTCTCGACGACGAGCTTGCAGCCGCACTGCTTCTCAAAGGGATCGTAGACGATCGTCTTGAAGTCGTCCTGAGCGAAGGCATAGACGGAGATCGTCAGCGTACGCTCCTGCGCCGAGGCGGCGAGCGGGGAGAGCGCCAGCAGCGCTACAGATGCGATGAGGGTCTTCATGTCAGGAGTTCTCCATCTGTCAGGTTTTGTTTTGCCGGGCTCACAGGCCCGGAGGATTGGCGGACGATCAGTTGCATGGGCACGCGATCGGTCTCGGCGCTCACGATGATCCCCTCGCGGGTGCCGTTCTCCATGATCACCTTCAGCAGCGCTGAAATGGCGATCTCGGCGATCCGGTCCATGTCCATGCGCGCAGTGGTCAACGCCGGGGTGACAACCGGCGACCAGATGAGGTCGTCGAAGCCGGTGACGCTGACATCGGTCGGCACATTGATGCCGTCCTGCTGCAGCTCGGTGAGCGCGCGGAGCGCCTGAAGGTCGGAGAGGGCGGCGAAGGCGGTGAAGCCCTCGGCGGCCTTCCTGGCGAGGCCGAGCCGGCAGCCGCTTCCCGAGGTCTGCTCAAGCTTTTCGATCCACAGCGTTTCCGAGCTCATGCCTGCGGTCAGACCCGATCGGATGCCGCCGGCGCGGTCGTTCTGGACGTTTGATTCCGGATTGTTGCCGATGATGAGCACGCGTTTGTGGCCGAGGCTTGCGAGATGGGCGGCGATCTGCTGGCCGCCCTGCCAGTGGTCGGCGGCGACGGTATTGCCGGGGGTCGATGCCGTATCGATGACGGCGACCGGGCAGCTGGAGGCGGAGATGCGCGTGGCGCGGCGCGGCACCACGACCATGCCGTCGACGCCGCGCTCGATCAGCCGGTTGATCGCTTCGGTCTGCGCCGTCACGTCGCCGCGGGAGTCGGCGATCAGGACACCGTAATCGGCGGACTTTGCCGCAAATTCGATGGCCTGGGCGATCTTCGGAAAGAGCGGATTGGCAATGTCAGGGAGAACGAGGCCGAGGACGCCGCTGCGGCCGGTGCGCAGGGCGCGGCCTGCCTGGCTCGGGATATAGCCGAGCTCGGCGGCATGTTCGCGGATCTTTTCCGCCAGCTGTTCGGAAACGCGGCCCTTGCCCGACAAGGCATTCGAAACGGTCGCTACGGAGACGCCGAGCGCCGTCGCGATCCTGCTCAAATTCGGTCCCGGGCGTGACGAAGCCATGGTTTGCCGTGCGGTTTGATTAATCGTTTAATCAGCGTGTACAGGAAGCATGTGGCGTTGTCGAATCGAATCTTAGCGCAATGCGGGTTTTCCGCACTGGATTAGAGGTTGCGAACATAAAAAAAGCCCCGCGAAAGCGGGGCTTTTCTCGGATCGTTTGGAGCGACCGTTACTTCTTCTTGACCGAAACGGTCTCAACCTTTGCTACAGCAGCCGGCTTTGCACCATCAGGCGCATAGCCACCGCCGATGGCGACGTTGAGCGAGACATAGTCCTTGGCCATCTGCTGGACGGCAGCGGCCAGGCTTGCCTGGGCGGTCGAGACGTTGCGCTGCGAGTCGAGAACGTCGAGCAGCGAGGAGGCGCCGTCCTTGTAGCTGGCGGTCGAGAGCTCCAGCGATTCCTGGGTCGTCTTGACCTGGGCACGCAGGGCTTCCACCGTCTGGGCATCGCGGCGAACGGCAGACAGCGCATTCTCGACCTGCTCGACGGCGCTCAGAACAGCCGACTTCCAGGCGAGATAGGCAGCCTTGGCATCCGACTTGGTGATGTCGACATTGGCGCGCAGACGGCCGCCGTCGAAGATCGGCAGGTTCAGCGTCGGGCCGAAGGACCAGGTGGTCAGGCCGCCATTGCCGCCAACCGGGCGGACGTAGGACGGCGAGATCGAACCCGACAGCGAGATCGACGGATAGAGCTGTGCTTCGGCAACGCCGATATTGGCGGTGGCAGCAGCGAGATCGCGTTCGGCCTTGCGGATGTCGGGACGGTTGCGGATCAGGTCAGCCGGAATACCGGCCTGCAGACCGCCGCGGAACACCGGCTGGCGCGAACCCTTCTGCAGTTCGGCCATCAGCGACGATGCCGGCAGGCCGAGCAGGGTGGCGATGTGGTGAGCAGAAACGCGGAAGCTGGTTTCGAGACCGGGGATTTCGGCCTGGGTCGCCTGGACCAGACCTTCGGCCTGGACGACGTCGAGGCGCGAGGCGGCACCGGCTTCGAGCTGGAACTTGGTGAGATCGAAGGTCTCGCGGCGAGACTTCAGATCGCCCTTGGAGAGTTCGATGCGCTCCTGGTAGTAGCGGGCGTCGATGTAGCTGTTGACCAGATCCTGGAGGAAGGTGAGCTTGGCGACATCTGCGGTGGCGTAAGCCGAATCCAGCGATGCCAGCGCGCTTTCCTTCGAGCGGCGGTATTCGCCGAAGAGGTCGAGGAGCCAGGAGACATTGGCTTCGCCGGCGGTGGTGTTGGTAGCGCCGCGCTGGTTGCGCAGGTTGCCCATCTGGCCGCTGACGGTCTGCGATGCACCGACGACGAGGCTCGGCAGGGCGCCGGCACCGGCGACGGTGACCTGGGCTTCAGCCGAATTGATGCGCTCGAGGGCCTGCAGCACGTCGAGGTTCTGGCCGATACCCTGGGAGACCAGCGAGTTCAGCTGCTGGTCGCGGTAGGCCGTCCACCACTGGGCGGTCGCAACATCACCATTGCTCTTGACCCCGCCTTCGCCAAACTTCGCAGGAAGCGGCATTTCCGGCGGTACATGATCCGGGCCGCTTACGCAGCCCGCCAACAAAAGCATCAACGCCGGTGTGGCATAACGAAGAGATACCATGCAATGTTCTTCCTGTAACTCGACCAAGTCCTAAATTTCTTGTCCGAAGCATCATGCTTCGCAATCGGCCGCGCTCCGTGCCAACGAGATACACCATGCCGAAGCAGTCGGCCGCAATGTAGCAATGAGTCTGGCGTTCGGGCAGTGTATTTTTATCACACTCCCGCCTCATTTTTGCGCCGCGAAAACACCCGGCGGATGACCACGAAGAAGGACGGAACGAAGAAGATCCCGAGTGCGGTTGCCGCCAGCATGCCACCGAGAACGCCGATACCGATGGCATTCTGCGCCGCCGAGCCTGCGCCGGTCGCGATCGCCAGCGGCACGACGCCGAGGATGAAGGCGAGCGAGGTCATGATGATCGGGCGCAGACGCAGCCTTGCCGCTTCGAGAGTCGCCTCTAAAAGGCCCATCCCCGTTTCCATTCGGTCCTTGGCAAACTCGACGATGAGAATCGCGTTCTTCGCCGCCAATCCTATCGTCGTGAGCAGGCCGACCTTGAAGTAGACGTCGTTCGCCTGGCCGAAGAGCGTTGCCGCCGCAAGCGCGCCGAGCACGCCGACCGGCACGGCCATGATGACCGAGAACGGGATCGACCAGCTTTCATAGAGCGCTGCAAGGCAGAGGAAGACGACGAGGACCGAGATCGCGTAGAGCATCGGCGCCTGCGAGCCGGAGAGCCGCTCCTGATAGGAGATGCCCTGCCATGCCACTGTATAGCCGCCACCGAGCTGCGCTGTCAGCGCTTCCATCTCGTTCATCGCGTCACCGGAGCTGACGCCCGGCGCCGAGGCGCCGTCGAGCGGGATGGCGCTTGTGGCGTTGAAGCGGGCGAGCGACGGCGCGCCCTGCGCCCATTCCGTCTTGGTGAAGGCGGAGAAGGGGACCATTTCGCCGGCCGTATTGCGGGCATACCAGTGATCGAGATCGCTTGGCTGCATGCGGAAGGGCGCGTCGCCCTGCACGTAGACAGGCTTGATCTCGCCGTTCAGCGTGAAGTCGTTGACGTCGCGGCCGGTGAAGATGATCGACAGCATCGAATTGACCGAGGCGATATCGACGCCCATTGCACCGATCTTTTCCTGATCGATGATGATCTTCATCTGCGGCTCGACTTCCTTGTTGTTGGAGCGCAGAGCGACGACCTTGCCGCTGCTGTTGCCCATCTGGATCAGCCGCTTGGAGGCGGCGTCGAGCGCCTGCGTGCCGTGGCCGCCGGTATCGACGAGATACATCGAGAAGCCGCTCGAGACGCCGAGGCCCTGGATGGCCGGCGGCAGGAGGGCGAAGACCTGGGCTTCGCGGATCGCGAAGAAGTTCTTCAGCGCGCGGTTGACGACAGCCTGCGCATGCAAGTTCGGGTCGGTACGCAGCGAGAAGTCCTTGAGCTTGGTAAAGACGATCGCGCTGTTCTGGCCGGAGCCGTTGAAGCCGAAGCCGAGGGCGCCGAAGACGGAATCGACCGCGTCCTTCTCGTTCTCACGATAATAGTTCTCGACCTTCTCGACGACGGCCTGGGTCTGCTGGGTCGTCGAGCCCGGCGGCGTCGTGACGATGGTCAGCAGCACGCCCTGGTCTTCCTGTGGCAGGAAGGAGCTCGGCAGGCGCGCGAAAAGATAGGCGCAGCCGGCACCGATCAGCAGGAAGACGAGCATGACGCGGATCGGCCGCTTCAGAAGATAGCCGATGCTGCGGACATAGCCGTTGGTCGAGCGGGTGAAGTTGCGGTTGAACCAGTCGCCGATGCGGTTCTTCTTATGACCGTCGACGGGCTTCAGCATCGTGGCGCAGAGCGCCGGCGTCAGCACGATGGCGACGAGCGCCGAGAGCAGCATCGCCGAGACGATGGTGATCGAGAACTGACGGTAGATGATGCCGGTCGAGCCGCCGAAGAAGGCCATCGGAATGAAGACGGCGGTCAGGACGAGCGCGATACCGACGATGGCGCCGGTGATTTCGCCCATCGACTTCTCGGTCGCTTCGAGCGGCGAGAGCTTCTCTTCGGACATGATGCGCTCGACATTTTCGACGACGACGATGGCGTCGTCGACGAGCAGGCCGATCGCCAGAACCATGGCGAACATCGTCAGCGTGTTGATCGAATAGCCGGCCGCCGCGAGGATACCGAACGTTCCGAGCAGCACGACGGGCACGGCGATCGTCGGGATCAGCGTGGCGCGCAGGTTCTGCAGGAAGATCAGGAGAACGACGAAGACCAGCACGATCGCTTCAATCAGCGTGTGGATGACCTTCTCGATCGACAGCTCGACGAAGGGCGTGGTGTCGTAGGGATAGGTGATCTCGACGCCTTCAGGCAGCGAGCGGCCGATCGTATCCAGCGAGGCGCGGACGCGCTCGGCGGTATCGATGGCGTTTGCGCCGATCGCCAGATTGACGGCGAAGCCGGAAGAGGGCTGGCCGTTATAGCGCGAGGCGCCGCCATAGCTTTCCTGGCCGATCTCGATGCGGGCGACGTCGCTGAGGCGCACCGTCGAACCGTCCTTCTCGACCTTCAGGATGATGTGCTCGAAGTCGTCGACCGTGGTCAGCTGGCTCTGGGCGGTGATCGTCACGTTCAGCTGCTGGCCCTGCGTCGTCGGCTGAGCGCCGAGCGAACCGACGGAGACCTGGGTGTTCTGCGCCTCGATCGCCGAAGTGACGTCGCTTGGGGTGAGCTGGAACTTCTGCAGCTTGTAGGGATCGAGCCAGACGCGCATGGCGTAGCCCGAGCCGAAGATGTTGATGCTGCCGACGCCTTCGAGGCGCTGCACCTGATCTTCGATCGAGTTCGAGATGATGTTGCCGAGGTCGACGGAGGAGCGCTTGCCGTCGGTCGAGACCAGCGATCCCACGAGCAGGATGCTCGACGTCGAGCGGGTGACGCTGATGCCGGCGTCGATGACGTCTCCCGGCAGCTGCGACTGCACGAGCTGCAGCTTGTTCTGCACCTGAACCTGGGCGATGTCGGCATCGACGCTGTTGCCGAAGGTCAGCGAGATGCTGGCCGAACCGGTCGACGAGGTCGAGGTCATGTAGGTCAGGTCGTCGAGACCGGTCATGCCCTTTTCGATGATCGTCGTCACCGATTTCTCGACGGTTTCGGCGCTGGCGCCGCGATAGGTGGCGTTGATGCGCACCGTGGTCGGAGCGATATCCGGATATTGCGAAATCGACAGCGTGTAGATGCCGAGCAGACCCGCGAGCATGATGGTGATCGCGATGACCCACGCAAAGATCGGGCGTCGGATGAAGAACTTGGCCATCAGTTTTATTCCTGTGCGGCTTGGATCACTGTGAGAGGCGTCGCGACTTACTTCGCGGCGGGCTTCTGAGCGTCACCGGCCGCAGGCTGTTCGGCAGCCACGACCACACCGTTTTCATTGATTTTCATGGGAACCGGCTTCACCGGCATGCCGGGCGCGATCGACTGCAGACCGCTGACGATCAGTTGGTCGCCGTCCTTGACGCCCTGGTTTACGAGCCACGAATTGTTCGAGGGCGTCGCATTTTCGAAGACGCGGGTCTCGACCTTGCCGTCGCCGGAAATGAACTGCGCCGTCAGGCGGCCGTTGGCGTCGCGGCTGGTCGCCAGCTGCGGCAGCGCGTAGGCGTCCTCGGAGCCGAGCTCGACCGTGGCGCGGACATACATGCCGGGCAGGATGACGCGATCGGGGTTCGGGAACAGCACGCGGATGATGAAGGTGCCGGTCGTCTCGCTGACGATCTGCTTCGACATGTCGAGCTTGCCCTGCTGATTGTATTCCTTGCCGTTCTCGAGGATCAGCCGGAAGGCAACATTCGCCTTGTCCTTGATGTCGCCTGCGGCCATGGCATCGCGAATTCGCAGCAGGTTGGTGCTCGATTCCGTCAGCGAGATGTAGATCGGGTCGAGCTGGCGTACCGTCGTCAGCGCCGTCGTCTGGTTGGCGGCGACGACGTTGCCAATATTGTAGGCGGTCTGGTCGATGATGCCGTCGAAGGGGGCGAGGATCTTGGTGTGATCGAGATCGATCTGCGCCGAGGCCAGAGCCGCGCGGGCGGATTCGACTTCCGCCTGAGCCTGCAGCAGCGTCGTCTTGGCGGTTTCGTATTCGATCTGCGTCGCGCCGCTGCCGACGAGGCGCTGGTAGCGGTCGAAGTTGCTCTGGGCGCTCGGCACGCTCGCCTCAGCCTTGGCGATCGCGGCCTTGGCCTGTTCGACCGCGGCGGCATAAGGCGCGTCCTCGATCTGATAGAGCACGTCGCCCTTCTTTACTTCGCCGCCTTCGCGGAAGGTGATCTCGCGGATGATGCCGCTGACCTGCGGGCGGATATCGGCCGTCTGATAGGCTTCGGCGCGGCCCGGAAGGATCGTCGTAACAGGATAATTGTCCTTGGTCAGAGCGACGACGCCGACGGGTGCGGCCTGCTGGGCAGCACCGGCACCAGCGCCTGCTGCGCCCGCCTGCTTGTTGCCGCTGTCGCTGCAGGCGACCAGAAAGCCGCCGAAGACCAGAGCCGTGGAGAGGAGGAGAGCACGCCGTATCATTCTGAATTCCCTGGTGCGGTTGGCATATGAAGGATCAGCCGGAAACAGCCGGACGCGCCATGGAAGACGCTACGCGATCCGGATCAAACGCCATCATCCGAATTTAAGAAAAGCTTTCTGAAGTGACGTAATTCAGCAATCGTCACTTATCAAGCGCTATTTTGCAGTGCGGCATCAACAAAGCTGACGATGTCGTGTGCTTTGTGAACGAGCGTGTCCCTGTCGTCGCGGGCAATCAGCACGGGATGAAGCACGCAGGCCAGCACGTCGGCGACGGTCACCGCCGCATGGCCGGTATCGGTGCATTTGTAGCTTCCGGCGGCGACACCCTGCCGGATGATCTGCTCCAGACGATGTTCGATCCGCTCCCGGTAGCGGGTGCCGGCATCGAGCTTGGCCTGGATCGTCGTCAGCACCATTTCGAAGATATAGGGGTTATCCTGGATGTCCTGCAGATGGGAATCGAGCAGGCGCAGGACGAAGCGCTGCAGCTGCTCCTTGGCCGGCAGATCGCCATCGACGGCGCCGAAGCGCTCGGTCGCCGCGCCAAGGTGAATTTCGGCGATGGCATCGACCAGCGCCGTCTTGGAATGAAAATGCTTGAAGATATTGGCGGGGGACATGCCGAGCGCGGTCGCGATATCGGCGATCGACACGGCCACATAGCCGCGTTGACGAAACAAGATCTCCGCCATCGACAGGATGTCGGCTCTCGTTTCCTCGGCCTTCCGTCTCGGCCTCCGTGCCATTCAGCCCTCTGCCGGTCTTTGCCGGCATCCCCTTATTTCCCGAAATGCTAACGCGACTGCGGCCGCGCCCGCAAGCGTGCAAAACGCAATGCGGGTACGGCCGGGCGATCGTCAGGCGAAATAGGGCGCAAGATTCTGGCGCACGCGGGCAAGAGGCGTTTCGCCGCTGTCATCGGCAATGAAGGCCTGGCCGGTGATGGCCTCGAACGCCTTGATATAGACGGCGGAGGTCTGCTCGATCAGGTCGGCCGGGATTTCCGGGATCTCGTCCTTATAGGGATCGCAGCGATCGGCGACCCAGGCGCGGACGAAATCCTTGTCGAAGCTGACGGGGCGTCCTCCGCTTTCGAAGGCGGCCTGATAGCTGTCGGCCAGCCAGTAGCGGCTGCTGTCTGGCGTATGGATCTCGTCGGCGAGAATGATGTTGCCGTCGGCGTCGGTGCCGAACTCATATTTGGTGTCGACGAGGATGAGGCCGCGCTTGGCCGCCATTTCCTGGCCGCGGGCAAAAAGCGCCAGCGCGTATTTCGAGAGCGTGTCCCACTGCTCCTGCGTCAGCAGTCCGCGGCCAGTGATCTCGGCAGGCGTCAGCGGCGCGTCGTGACCGCCGTCGAATTCCTTGCTGGTCGGGGTGATGATCGGCGTCGGCAAGATCTGGTTGTCGCGCATGCCGTCGGGCAGCGTGATGCCGTACATCTGGCGCTCGCCCTTCTTGTAAAGAGTGAGGATCGAAGTGCCGGTCGTTCCCGCGAGATAGCCGCGCACGACGACCTCGACAGGCAGGATGTCGAGGCGCTTGCCGACGACGACATTCGGATCGGGATAGGCGATGACGTGGTTCGGGCAGATATCCTTGGTCGCCTCGAACCAGTAGCGGGCGGTCTGCGTCAGTACCTGGCCCTTGTAGGGAATGCAGGTGAGGATACGGTCGAAAGCGCTGAGGCGGTCGGTGCTGATGATGATGCGGCTGCCATCCGGAAGATCGTAATTCTCGCGTACCTTGCCGCGGTAGTAGTTCGGCAATTCGGGGAAATGGGCTTCGGATAGGATTCGCACGGGCTCAGCATTCCTTTGTGGGAGAGGTTTATCCCTGCTCTAGTTTCATTGCGGGCGATGTCAAGCAAATGGCGTTCAAAGCCAGACGGCCGCGACAATCAGCACTGTCATTATATATCCAAGCAGCGCCAGCGGGCCACCGGCGCGCAGGAAATCCGAAACCCTGTAGCTGCCGATGCTCATGGCGAGCGTATTGTTGTGGTGGCCGAAGGGCGTCAGGAAATCGAGCGAGGCGCCGGCCGCGACGACGATCAGGTAGGCTGCGGGCGGATGATGCGCGGCTTCTGCGAATTCGATGGCGATCGGGCTGAGCACGATCGCCACCGTCGCATTGTTGACGAAGGGCGTCAGCGCCATGGCGACGAAGAGCAGCACCGCCATTCCGGCGAGCGGCATCGAGATCGGCACCACGAGGCTCAGCCATCGCGCCACGACTTCGGCGGTTCCCGTCGTCTGAACGGCGGTGCCGATCGGGATCATCGCCGCAAGCATGATGACGATCGGCCAGTTGATGTCGGCCATCGCCTGGCGGATGTTGAGAAAGCGGGTGACGGCGAGCGCAAAGACGACGATGGCGAAGGCGATCTCGGGTCTCAGGACGCCGAAGGCCGGGAGAAGCACACCGGCCGCGAAGATCGCGAAAGGATACCATGAGCCTTTCGAGCTGCCCGCCGATGGCTGGGTCGCAAGCGGCAGGCATTCGCATTCGTCCAGCGCCTCGGCGATCGCATCGCGCGTGCCTTCGAGCACGAGGATATCGCCGATCGACAGCTGCAGATCCTCGAAGCGGCCTTCGATGCGCGGCGAGCGCATGGAGATCGCGGTGACGGTAATGCCCCGGTTGCGGAAGACTTCGAGCGAGCGGATGCGCGAGCCGATCAGCGTGCTCTCCGGCATGACGACGGCCTCGATGCGGGCGAAATCGGTCTGCAACCCGTTCGGATGCGCGGGCGCCAGCAGAGCGCCGCCGGCTTCGAGATCGGAAAAGACGCTGTCGGCGCCTTCGGCGAGCAGGGTGTCGCCGGGTTCGATCACCGATTTGGCGAGACTGCCGAACACGAAGCTGCCGTCGCGGGTCAGCGCATGCGGCTGCAGCCCGAAACTGTCAGCACAGTCCGACAGGCGTGTCCCGACCAGCGGCGAGGAAAACGGGATCTCGCGCTCGGCGACGATGCGGCGGGCGGCGGGCGCCGGGCCGGAAATTTCCTCGTCTGCTTCAGGGAACAGGCGGGTGACGAGGAAGGAAATGAGCAGGATGCCGGCTGCCGCGACTGGCAGGCCGGCATAGGCGAAGTCGAAGAAGCGGAAGCCTTGACCTGTCGCCTTTGTCAGCGCGTCGGAGACGAGCAGGTTGGCCGGCGTGCCGATCAGCGACACCAGCCCGCCGAGCAGGGCGGCGAATGAGATCGGGATCACCAGCTGGCGGCGCGGGATCTGCAGCACGGTGCCGACCCTCAGCGTTGCCGGCAGCATGATGGCGAAGGCGCCGATATTGTTCATGAAGACGGAGATGAAGCCGGTGATCGATGCCAGCGAGGCGATGACGGCAAGGTTTGACCATTTCGCCGATTGAAACCGCTGCGCCAGTCCATCGAAGAACTTCGCCTGCGCCAGCACCTGCACGATCAGCAGGATTTCGACGACGGTGATGACGACGGGGCTGGCGAAGCCGGAAAAGACCGCATCGGCGGGATAGAGCTTCAGCAGGAAACCGGCGAGAAGGCCGCCGATCGCCACGACCTCGATCCGGAAGCGATCGAGGGAAAACAGAATGAGCATCGCCGCGAGGAGAACCAGCAGGGAGGCTTGCTCGACATTCATGGGCAGGCTCGCGTTGCAACCGTCAGCCGAATGTAGCGGCGTCTCGGCGGCTGTATAGAGAGAGGCGGAAGAAAGATCGCACAATCCTCAGCTTAGGGCCGAGCGGTCAGCGCTCATGGCGCCGGTGCGCGCCAACGGCCATCCGCGGTCTTTTCGAGGATCGGGGTGGCGAAAACGCCGGTGGTGCGGTCCAGCCACTGGCCACCGGCGGCGGCGAGCTTGCCGCGCCAGCGCCCGGATTGCAGCATGGCGGCGCCGATCGCAACCGGTTCGATGCCGCACTGATCGAGCAGGCCGAGGCCTGAGACGATCGACGTGCCGCTGGAAATGACGTCGTCGACAAGTGCGACACGGCGTCCTTCGAGCAGCGGCAGCATGCGCGGGTCTATATAGAGACGCTTCTGCTGGTCCGGCGTGGTGATCGAGGAAAGCGCGACCGAGAGGTCGTCGCGGTACCAGAATTTTCTGGAGGTGCCGAGCGGCACATATCTGATATGGCCGAGCTTCTGGGCAACGGCGGCGGCAAGCGTCAGGCCGAGCGTCGGCAGACCGGCGATCACGTCCGGCTTGAACTGCTGCAGCCTGGCGGCAAGCGCTGTCGCCAGCGCATCGAGAACGGCAAAGCTCGCCTGGTTGACGATCAGCGATGCCAAAGCGTGTTCGCCATCGGCGAGAACGCGGATCGGCAGGCGCAGCTGGCGGCCGTCATCCAGTTCGGCGACAAAGAAATGCGTCAAATCGCCAGCGGTCTCGAAGGTGCCGGGCGGGTGGAGTTCCTGCCAGAAGTCGTGGGGAGCGATCTCCATATGCCGTTCAATCCCGTCTTGTCTTTTCCATGCCGGTGCGCCGCTTGAGATCACGGAGCTCCGTCTCTGTGAGCGCGCGGACGGCGCCCTTCGGCAGTTCGCCGAGTTCCAGGCCGCCGATCGCCACGCGCACCAGCCGCAGGCATTCGGTATCGAGGGCTTCGAGCATGCGGCGGATCTGCCGGTTGCGGCCCTCGTCTAGTTCGACCTCGATCCAGGAGTTGCGGTCGCCGTTGCGCAGCAGCCGCGCCGAGGTCGCCTTCAGGAGCTCGCCGTCGTGGCGCACGCCGTAAGTCATTTCGGCCAGCAGCTCTGCATCCATGATCCTGTTGACCTGCACATGATAGGTCTTGGCGACATGGGTGATCGGATCGAGCAGGGTCTGGGCGAACTTGGTGTCATTGGTAAAAAGCAGCAGGCCCTCGCTCGCCTTGTCGAGGCGGCCGACCGGCGACAGGTGCGGAACGTCGAAATCCTTCAGGCAGTCATAGACTGTCGGGCGCCCCTCGGGGTCGTGACGGGTGGTCACCAGGCCGCGCGGCTTGTTCAGCATCAGATAGATCTTGTCCTCGGCGGCGATCGCCGTGCCATCGACCGAGATCTTCGCGGTGGCGATATCCACCCAGGCGCTGGTATCGGTGATCTTGCGGCCATCAACGAGGACGCGGCCCTCGGCGATCAGCCGCTCGGCCTGGGTTCGCGAGCAGAAGCCGAGCTTGGAGAGCGCGCGGGGCAGGGTCACCCGCTTGCCGCCATTGTCGGCGGCGGGCTTGGCGCGGTCTCGCAACTTCTGCGGGGGGCGCCGATCCCTCACTGCGCTATCCTTGAAGCGTTCATGGAGCAGGTTCTTGGCACGAACGGAAGGATGGCGCCAGCGTGGGCCGGAGAAATCCAGAGAATTTCAGAGAATGAGGATATGCGGGCGCGCACGAATAGGTATCGGCGCGAAGGGCGCCGTGACGAAGGATTAGAGGGTCAAAAACCCATGATCTGCGATGCCAGTATCAATGATCGGCCGCAATCAATGATAGGCCAGGAAACCTGCAAGCTCCTGACGGCTGACAGTGATGCCGGCCGCCGCTTTGACCGGATCGGGATGCGTGTAGGACAGGCTTGCCATGTCGGGCAGGTCGAGTGCCTGCT